>NZ_JANFDA010000007.1:0-173537 GCF_040493455.1 Winogradskyella sp. 3972H.M.0a.05
CGGCGCCAATCACCTCCAGATCCCGAAGGCTCAGGTCGAACTCGACAAAACCATCTGAATCGTCGTCGCACGCTTCTAATGGGGTTGGTACGGTAGCAACTGGATTTGGATTTACTTGTAGGGTTAGAATGGTAAAATTGATACATCCTGTAACTGTATTTTCTATTCTAACAAAAATCACCTGATTAAAAGGCACTATGTTTATATACCCATCTGCTAGTGGATTTATATTATTTTGAGCATCTAGCGCTGTTTCGTGATAGCTTATAACTACATCGGCCTGCCCATTTATTATTTCATTGGTTTTTTCAGAAAGATTAAAACTTGTAAACCCATCAGCAGTTGTATCATCACATTCTTCAAGTGGTGTTGGTAAAATTGCATCTGGTGCTGGATTGAGAATTAATTGAAAACTAATCGTTTCAAAACAATTTGCATTCATATCATTTTCAATCCTAACATAAATTGTTTGAGGGTTTGATGTATTATCATAAAGCGTTGGCAAAGGGTTAATCCCAGAATCTGCATCTGTTTGTGTTTCATGATAAGTAACTGTAAATCCTGTAGAACCTCCAAGAATTATTGCTGTTTGTGTAGATAAATCGAAAGTTTCTGTGTTATCTCCACTTGGGTCATCACATTGAACCATATCATCTGGTTGTACTGGTGTAATTCCTGAACCAACGATTAAATCAAATGTAGATGTTACATAACAATTTGTATTGTTACTGTTCTCAATTCTAATATAAATTGTTTGAGGATTAACTGTATTGGTAAACAATGGCCCAACTGCGTTCGCACCTGCATCCGCATCCGTTTGGCTGGTATGATATGTGACATTTACATCTGTCTGTACACCAATTGCTTCAGCATCTTTTGTTGACAAGTCAAATTCTGTAAAGCCATCAATAACCGCATCATCACAGAGTTGGTAATCCGTTACAACATTAACCACAGGATTAGGGTGGAATGTAATAACTGCTTCATCTGTTTCCAAACAGCCTACATCAGTAACTTCTACTAAATATGTTCCTGAGTTTGGTGAACTTACTGTGAGTGTTGGGTTGGTTTCCCCTCCTAATGGTATTGCATCTAAGTACCATTGGTATGTTGCCGTTGCTGAGCCAATATCCGCATCTAAGACTATATCTGCATCTCCTTCACAAAGATCCATATCTGGACCAATATCTACTGAGAATGCACTGGTAGTAGTGATTGTAACATCATCAGTTACTTCAACTGTATCTCCATTACAGTTTGTATATACTACCCGTGCTGTATATGTTGTTGATGGATCTGTTGGACAAACTTGGAAATTAGGATCTGTACTCAACACGTTATCCGCTGCATCTAACCAAGCAAAGTCTACTATACTAGGTCCAGCTGGTGTAAAACGCCAAGCTTCATCTGTAGTTGTCCAAGGTGAATCTGAAGTATTTCTCCCTGGTGGCACAAAAGCTGTAGTACCAGCATCGTTTTGAATTCCTACTACTGCATTTCCTGAATTCCACGTATTACATGTAGGTTTATCTTTTATATAAATATCTATAACGTTAGTTGTCTCATAGAATACAGCCATATGCGTGGCCACAAGATTATTACAAGAGAAATATGGTACGTTAAAGAAAGATACTGCTAACACCCTATTTGGTGCTGTTCCAATGATCTCCCAAGCTATTTCTTCTGTAGTACCTACAGATGGGTCAATATCATGACAAGGTGTAAATACATTGGCTTCTCCTAATGTATCGTTGGTATTGTTTGGTAGGTTTTCACTAAATGCCCAACCGTTTCCTGTATCACCAGCATTGACATCAAAACGAATTACACCATTGGATCCAACCTGGAATTGTGTTTCAATATTGGTAAAAAAGCAAAAATCAAAAGGTAAGTTTTCAACTGAAGACCATGCATCATCAATATTAGGATTCAGTGAGTTGGTTAATCCATTAAACTCAAATGGTGGTACAAATGGTATCTGAGTTACTGTATAGGTATTTGTTTCACCTATATCTAAAAATTCTGCAGATAAATCTACACATCCGCCAGCACAATCTACTGTGACATCATCTCCTGCATCAACAAAAGGATTACCAGGTGTTGAAGCTCCTACTATAACTGTGACGTTTATCGTATTTGTACTGGAACATCCTTGCGGATTTGTATCTGTGATCGTAAGATTTACTGTATAAATACCTGCAATGGTATAAATATAATCTACTGATTGCCCAAATGCGGTATCTCCATTGCCAAAATCCCATTCGTAAGTTGCTCCTGTTCCGTCTACAGAAAAAGTACCACTACCGTTGAATGTTATCTGTTCGTTAACGTCCGCATTAATTGTATTTGAAGCGTCAGCTGCTGGCACAGAACTATCGAAGTTGGCTGTAATGGTCTGACATGGTGTGGCACAAGCGATATTTGCTGCCCAACCTGTTGTCGTTCCAGAGCCGTTGGAGACAAACTCTATAGTTAAACAACCTGAGGGGTTATTTGCCTGTACGGTTCCAGGACCTGCAACTCCAGAAAAACTACCTAATGAAGGTGCTGTATTATCTGGCCCATCATAGATAGTCATCACATCTTGATTTAACTGAGTACTAAACTCTGTGAAATCTAATTGAATTTGATCTCCTACATTTATTGGACAAATTGTTAATGAAAGGTTTTCATCACTAGAGTAATTACCATTTTGTCCTCCTGAATCATAAAATACATCGGTACATTGATTGAATGTACCGTTTTGCATATTTATATCTTGAGAAAATGCTACTAGTGATAATGCTATTAAGACGGCTGATAGTATAAATCGCTTCATAGTGCTTTTTTTAATCGAACTGAGAATTAATTATGATAAGATATTGCGTATTGTCAACCCTAATTTTGTAAGATTCTTTAGAGAAAAATTGGAATTGATACTTGAGAGGATTAAAGTTGTTCTTATCAACAACTAAATCTCGTTTAAGGCTTTTATTGTACTCATTGAACAATGGTACTTGAGATAATTTCTTGAAAGAAGATAAGTCCTTACCTGGATATTCAACAATATGTACTCTATTTCTTAAAATATGCTTTATATCCTTAAGCCTTTGAGGGATATTGAGAACATATTTTTCTGCTTCACTTCCATAAACTTCTGTGATTTGGGAAAGCTCTTTCTGAGTGAGTGGAGCATCAATGTTATTGCCATAATTTACATGAGTAGAATGTACTTTCTTTGGTTGAGATTGGGAGAATGATATATTGGTCATAAGCATACCAATAAACAATAAGATGAAGACCTTGTTGATCATAGCAATGTGAGTTAAATTTATAAGCTTGAAATTTAAAAAAAATTCACTAATCGAACTGTTCGTTTATCTATGATAATAACAGTTCATCTATAGAACAAGTTAAATTTAAAAACTCCTACCTATTCCATGACTTTTTAATTGCTTATCTTTGCAGTCCGCTTACAGGTTAAGCGGATTTTTAGCTTTATATGAAAATGAAACATAACATAGAAGATTTCGAAGCCATTGGTAATGATCATATTGGAACATCTAGTGATACGCCAATGCGTAATGATGCTTTTAAGCTTACAACCGACGAAAAGATAGACATCATAAAGGATGATGTACGCCATATTTTAGAGACATTAGGATTAGATTTAACTGATGATAGTCTTAAAGGCACTCCTAGTCGCGTTGCAAAAATGTTTGTGAAAGAGATATTTGGTGGTTTAAGACCAGATAAGAAGCCTTCTGCTTCTACTTTTGAGAATAAGTACAAGTATGGAGAGATGCTGGTAGAAAAAAACATCACTGTCTATTCTACTTGTGAACATCATTTACTTCCAATTGTTGGTAAAGCTCACGTTGCTTATATTTCTAATGGTACTGTCGTAGGGCTTTCTAAGATGAATCGTATTGTTGACTATTACGCAAAGCGCCCTCAGGTTCAAGAACGTTTAACGATACAGATCGTAAAAGAACTCCAAGAGGTTTTGGGTACCGAAGATGTTGCTTGTGTTATTGATGCTAAACACCTCTGCGTAAATTCGCGAGGAATTAGAGATGTAGATAGTAGCACTGTGACTTCTGAATTTGGCGGAAAATTCAAAGAAAAAGAAACTCGAAGAGAGTTCTTGGACTACATAAAATTAGATACCCAATTTTAGTTTGTCGTTTGCTATTAGTTAATTAGTTTTGTTCTATTAACACAAAGTAACGATGCAGACTTACAAAAACCAACAGATTAAAATATACAATTCTCTCACTGGAGAAAAAGAGCAATTCAATCCTATTACTGAAGGCTATGTTGGTATGTATGTATGTGGTCCAACGGTTTATAGTAATGTCCATTTAGGAAACGTTAGAACATTCATGTCGTTTGATATGATTTTTCGTTACTTCAAACACTTGGATTACAAGGTGCGTTTTGTTAGGAACATTACAGATGCTGGTCATCTTACAGATGATGGTGATGCAGGTAAAGACAAAATTGGTGAAAAAGCTCGATTAGAGCAGATTGAACCTATGGAGGTGGTTCAACGTTATACTGTTGATTTTCATAATATCCTGAATAAATTCAATTTTCTACCACCAAGTATAGAACCTACTGCCACTGGCCATATGATTGAGCAGATTGAAATCATTAAAACCATTATTGATAATGGCTTAGCTTATGAGGTAAATGGATCGGTTTATTTTGATGTCATTAAATACAACCAGAGTAAGTCTTATGGTATTTTAAGTAAACGTAATGTTGAAGACCTGATTCATAACACCAGAACTTTGGATGGTCAAAGTGACAAGAAAAATCCTCAGGATTTTGCGCTTTGGAAAAAAGCTGAAGACAATCATATAATGCGTTGGCCTTCACCTTGGGGTGATGGGTTTCCTGGTTGGCATCTAGAATGTACTGCAATGAGTACGAAGTATCTTGGCGAAAATTTCGATATTCATGGTGGTGGAATGGATCTTAAATTTCCACATCATGAGTGTGAAATTGCTCAGGCTGAAGCTTGCAATGGTCATTCGCCGGTAAACTATTGGATGCATGCCAATATGTTGATTATGAATGGTAAGAAAATGTCTAAGTCTACGGGGAATTACATTCTTCCTAATCAAATATTTACAGGTGATAATCCTCATATTACCAAAGCTTATGCTCCTAGTGTGGCGCGCTTCTTTATGCTACAAGCGCATTACAGAAGCATCTTAGACTTTACTAATGATGGCTTATTGGCTAGTGAAAAAGGGTTTTATAGGCTTATGGATGCTATTAATATCCTGGATGAATTAAAAACCGGTGATACTTCTTCAATTAATATTGAAGAATGGGTGCAAAGCGGCTATGATGCATTAAATGATGATTTTAATACACCAATTCTTATAGCTAAATTATTTGATGCCGTAAAGTTTATTAACCAAATTAAGGATGGTTCAGCTTCAATTACTGAAGGCGATCTTGAGCTTTTCAAATCAAAAATAAATGCGTTTGTTTTTGATGTACTAGGCTTAGTGAATGTTACGAAAACAGAATCTGGCACAGATAAATTATCTGATGCTGTAAACCTGTTAATTCAATTAAGGCAAGAAGCGAGAGCTAATAAAGATTTTGCATTGTCTGATAAAATTAGAGATGATCTTGCTGCGGCTGGGATTCAGCTTCAGGATGGTAAAGACGGTACTACTTTTACGACCAATTAAGAATGAAATCCATTCTCATAGCGCCTTTTTTATTTCTCATTAAAGTTTATCAAACTTTAATTTCTCCGATTTTGCCAGCGACTTGTCGATATCAACCAACCTGTTCCCATTATTCGGTTGAAGCACTTAAAAAACACGGTTTATGGAAAGGTGGAAAATTAGCTGTAAAACGTATTTTTAGTTGTCATCCTTGGGGAGGGAGTGGCTATGATCCTGTACCGGAAAAAGATGCCTAAAAATCCGTTAATGCTTAAAGCACTTCCTTTTCAAAATAGTATATTTACATCGAAGAAATTAATTCTACTATGCACTTCTTAAAGTTTCCTTGGAACCCAGATAAAGGTATTGATTTAGGCTTTTTTACGCTCCACTATTATAGCATGATGTGGATAGTGGCTTTTGTGATTGGCCTCATTGTTATGAAACGTATTTATAAGAAAGAAGGGCAAACGCAAGAGTCTTTGGATTCGTTATTCATTTATTCGGTTTTAGGGATTATGATTGGTGCCAGAATGGGTCATGTGATTTTCTACCAACCAGAACTTTTTAAAGAAGATTTCTTTAGTATATTTCTTCCATTTAGTTTCAAAGGTGGTTTCAAGTTTACAGGCTTTCAAGGTTTAGCGAGTCATGGTGCAGCTATTGGGATGATAATTGCCATGTACTTGTACAACAAAAAGGTTCTTAAAAAAACACTCCTCTGGGTGTTAGATCGCGTGGTTGTTCCAGTGGCTTTAGGTGCTGTGTTTGTTAGACTTGGAAACTTTATTAATTCTGAAATCATAGGAAAGCCAACAGGGTCAGATTTTGGTGTTGTTTTTAAAAAACTTGGTGAGGATTTTGCTAGACACCCAGCGCAACTTTATGAAGCTGGTTGTTATGTAATAGTCTTCTTGATTCTATTATATACCTACTGGAAAACTAAAAAGAGACAACAAGAAGGCTTCTTATTTGGGTTTTTCCTTTTACTACTTTGGACTGTTCGTTTCTTCGTAGAATTTGTTAAGGAAGCACAGGTAGATGAAAGATCTGATTGGGTACTCAATACCGGACAATGGCTAAGTATTCCATTTATACTACTTGGTCTTTACTTCATGTTTATATACAAACCAAAATCTAGAGCTTAGATGCGTTTTTTGAAGTTGTTTTTTTTAGTTGGCTTTATGTCTGTCCTTAGTTTTTCATGTAAAAAAGAAAAGGCTAAGACTGTAAAACCTGTTGAAATTTCCTTTAAAAAAGAAGGTGAATTGAATATTTTCAAAAAAGATTCAATTGTAAAAACTATAGCAATCGAAATTGCTGACAATGAATACGAAACGCAGACTGGCTTAATGTATCGCAATAGTATGGGAAATGACCAAGGTATGCTTTTCGTATTTCCTAATGAGCAGCCTAGAAGTTTCTACATGAAAAACACCAAGATTGCTTTGGATATTATTTACATCAGCTCGACTGGCAAAATCGTTAGTTTTCAGAAAGATGCAAAACCTCTCGATGAAACCTCTTTGCCTTCTGAGAAACCTGCTAAGTATGTACTCGAAATTAATGGTGGATTATCCGACCAATGGAACCTTATTGAAGGAGATAGTATAGCATACACTAAATTCTAATGATTAAACCAAGTACTTATCTTGTTGAAACCAATCTTGGTTACAACATTGGAGCCACTGTGTTTTATCCTTTAAGCTCTAATGGTAAGAGTCTTGTTATATCTTCTGCTACAGGCGTTCTGCAACGCTACTATTCAAAATTAGCAGCTCACTTTTCTACAATTGGTTATACGGTTTATACGTTTGATTATTCGGGAATTGGCGCCTCTAATCTTACACCTTTAAAACGAAATAATGTCGATCTAAAATCTTGGGGCGAAAATGATCAGGCTTCAATGATTGCCTTCGCAAAAACTCGACAGCCTAGTCATAAGATTATTTTAATGACGCATAGCATTGGTGGGCAGATCTTACCATTCAATAAGAACTTAGATCAGGTAGATTTAATTATTACCGTTGCATCTCAAAGTGGTTATTGGAAACATTGGAAAGGCTTTGAGCGATTAAAGATGCAAATCTTTTGGAATGTTTTTATTCCTGCCTTGACGCCTATATTTGGTTATTTTCCTGCGAAAACGATGGGACTTTTTGAAAACTTACCAAAACAAATGACCTATCAATGGCGTCGCTGGGCTCAGCACGAGAACTATATGTTGAGCGAATTTGACTCAGATAGTTTAGCGTTTTCAAAATATGATAACCCAATGCTTGTTTTAAGTTTTCCTAGAGATGAGTACGCTCCAAAAACGGCTGTGGATTGGCTGGCTCTCCAGTTTAGCAATGCTCCTATAGATAGAAGCCATATTATTCCTAAAGACTTAGCGATTCCTAATGTTGGTCATTTTGGATTCTTCAGAGAGACCTTCAAAGAGTCTTTATGGAAAATGACCGAGGAGTGGATTGAAAATAATTTATAACAAAAAAGCCTTTCAAAATTGAAAGGCTTTTTTAATTCAGTATATTATTAAAAGATTAAGCTTCAACTAAATCCTCTTCTTTTACTTTATCTTTTAAAGACTCAGCTGCATCACCTTTGCGAGCTGTATCGTACATTATTGGTGTAGCTATAAACATAGATGAGTATGTACCAACAATAACACCAACGATCAATCCAAATAAGAATCCTCTTAATGAATCTGCACCTAAGATGAACATCGCCAATAACACCACTAATGTAGTCAGAGACGTGTTTAATGTACGACTCAATGTACTATTTAGCGAGGCATTGATTGTTCTACCAAAATCCCACTTGGTATGCTCATTCAAGAATTCTCTAATTCTATCGAACACTACCACGGTATCATTCAGTGAGTAACCAATCACCGTTAATATCGCTGCAATAAATGCTTGGTCAATCTCCATGCTAAATGGCATAAAACTCCATGTCAATGAGAAGATTCCTAATACTATAAGTACATCGTGGAATACTGCGGCTACTGCACCAAGAGAGAATTGCCATCTCTTGAATCGCGCCAAGATGTATAAGAATACTACGACTAATGATCCTAGAATTGCCCAAATAGAAGATTGCTTGATATCATCCGCTATCGTTGGACTCACTTTTCCTGAATACATTTTACCAATCTTAGCATCTCCCGATCCGTCAACAAATTGATCATACGTCATGTTTGCTGGTAAGAATGGTTTTAGAGATTCGAATAACGCCGTTTGGATTTCTTCATCAGCTTCAGCAGAGTTTTCATCTACTCTAAACTTCGTAGAGATTTTCAATTGATTATCAGAACCGATAGTCTTTACTTCTGCACTTCCGAATACAGCATTTACAGCACCCTTAACTTCTTCTGTGCTAACGCTATTTTCAAATCTTACTTGATATGTTCTACCTCCAACGAAGTCGATACCTTGGTCTAATCCTTTAGTGAATAATGATCCTAAACTTGCTAAAATCAATATACCAGATATGATGTAAGCTACTTTACGTTTGCTTAAGAAGTCGATATTGATGTTTCTGAACAATCCTTTTGTTAAGGCTGTAGAGAACTCTAACTTCCCTCCTCGGTCTGCATACCAGTCCACTAATAGTCTGGTAATGAAAATTGCAGTAAATAATGAGGTAACAATACCTATTAATAATGTAGTTGCAAAACCTTTGATTGGTCCTGTACCGAATACGAATAGGATGATTGCCGTAAGACCTGTTGTAATGTTGGCATCCAAGATTGAAGATAATGCATTGGCAAAACCATCTTTAATTGATGACTTTTGGTCTTTACCTTTTGCGAGTTCTTCCCGTATACGTTCAAAGATAAGTACGTTGGCATCCACCGAAATACCGATTGTTAATACGATACCTGCAATACCTGGTAATGTTAATACTGCTCCTAAACCTGAAAGTACTCCGAAAATCAATAGGATGTTTAATAATAAAGCGATATCAGCAAAAATACCTGCTTTACCATAGTAGAATATCATCCAGATAAGTACTAATCCTAATGCGATAAGGAAAGACATCATTCCACTATCGATAGCTTCTTGTCCTAAAGATGGACCAACTTCATCTGCTTGTACAATATCCGCAGATGCAGGTAATTTACCTGCTCTAAGTACAGTTGCTAAATCTAGCGCTTCATTTACTGTGAAGTTTCCAGAGATTTCTGAGTTACCACCAGAAATAGGCCCATTAGAAACACCTGGAGCAGAGTATACTGTTTTATCTAAAACAATAGCAATATAACCTTGAGTTTCATAAGCTCTTCTGGTCATATCTTCCCAAGTTTTAGCGCCTTTTGCATTCATTTGCATACTTACAGATGGTTGTCCCACCTGGCTGTAAGATTGTCTCGCATCAGTAATAACGGCACCGCTTAATTCTGGAACTCCAGTTCTGTTATTCTTTATTGCGTATAAGTCTACAGTTTCTATGTTAGCTTCTGCATTAAATACTGGTAGGCCAAAAGCAAACCTCACAAAACGTTGGTCAGCAGGAAGTAAAGCTCTGTTTGCTGGGTCGTTTAATTGCTTTAATACTTCTTCCTGATCTTTAGATTCAAAAACAGCAATCACAGGACCACCACCAAAACCAGCAATCTTCAATGGATTTACATCTTCAATGTTTGTAGAATCAGATTCTATTTGACCTGTAAGATTATCAATTGTATTTTCTGTCGTGTCAGTAGAATCTACTTCTTCTGTAACTTCTTCGGTTTCATCATCTGCTTTATTAGCTTCTACTAATCTTTGATTTACTTGAATTAAGTAACCTGCAATCTCATCAGCCTTAAATACATCCCAGAACTGTAACTGTGCAGTCTTAGTAATTAAGTCTATAGCTCTTTGCTTGTCCTTAACACCTGGTAATTCGATTAGGATTCTTCCTGAATTTCCTAAACGTTGAATGTTTGGTTGTGTAACTCCAAACTGGTCGATACGTTTACGTAATACTTCGAAAGCAGATTGAATGGTTTCATCGATCTTTACTTCGATAACGCGCTGCACTTGCTCATCAGTCATATCGATAGTAACCTCATCACTTAGTGAGCGATTAGCGAAAATATCTGGAGAGGCTAACTTAGTGTCTCCTTTAATAGCATCAAAAGCCTTAAAGAACGACTCCAAGTAAGATTCTTGAGCGTCTTTTTGTATTTCTGTTGCATCAGCCAAAGCCTGATTGAAAATAGGGTCTTTACTTTGGTTTGCTAATCCTTTAAGGATATCTTTTACAGAAATTTCAATAATTGCATTGATACCACCCTTAAGGTCAAGACCTAAGTTCATGGCATTTTCCTTAACTTCTTTGAATGTAAAGTTCTTTAGTCCTAAGTCGTAGACTTCTTTCGTAGACAATGAATCTAGGTAACGAATTTCTTCATTATTAGACTCAGTAATATCCTCTGGAAATTTGTTCTCAGCATATACCTTTGCTTCATCCTCAATACTGTTGGCCTTGAATGTGAATGACAATTGGTAAATACTTACCAGTCCAAACAATAAGGCAAACAATTTTACTAATCCTTTGTTTTGCATTGTATTATATTTTGGTCAAATTTTTTAAAAACGAGCAAATATATCATTTACCCTCGATTTGACAATTATTTTTTTATGTTTAAACGACTAACACAGCTACTATATCGCTTATGTTAATATTGGAAACTAAACTTTAGTTTTTTATTGTGTAGTATTTGAGTTTTCGGAATAAGCTTTAGAGCGCAATACTAGTTTATAGAATAGTTCTATTAAAACTCCTAGCTTTAATAATTTAAGCTCCGATATGTGAAGGTCCTGCTCTAACTTCAGGTATCTGATATAATTTATTGTCTATAGCTAAGACAATAGTTTCTTGAGTTTTTAGAGTAGTTGCTTCATCGAAAAACTTCAACCTGTAACCGTTAGTGTTTGAAATACCACTGAGACTTGTTGATGTAGAGCGATCATTTTCTGGTTGAGATTCTAAAAATAGTTTCCCATTGAATCCATCTAGATTAGTAGATTGATGGATTTCATAGACATCTAGATTGTAACTAATCTGATCGTCAGAAGAGGAAAGTGGTATCTCTGAATGACCATTATTGTCATCCGAAGTATTAGCTAATAAACTATTATCAGACAGTGCCTCTTTAACAGCAATGACTTCGGAGTTACTGTAGTAGCTTATTTTCAGGTTTCCATCATCACCTCTAACAACACTAATATTATCAGCTCCAAGTGCTGTTAATTGCTCTTGAACTTTTAGTATAGTTTGTTGTGCTTCTTCATTAGAAACCTCATCATCATTGAATTGTAAAACAATTTCCTGATTTGGAACAACGACTTGTTGTTGATGAATAGCTCCTAAAACAAATAGAAGTATTATAAACGATATGTGACTCCAGCGGATTTTCACGACGCCAAATATAGTAAAATATAGTATTATCTGGTGTTTATTCTCGCTTTATTAACTTAACTTCTAGCAGCTTGAGCACTGGGATACTGCGTTTAGATTTTAAAACTGTAGAAATAGATTGTGCTTCTTCTAATGTGAAATTTCCAGAAATCTCACTCCTTCCCCCTTCTATTGGACCTACAGATACTCCTGGTGCTGAAAAAACAACATTATTTAAGGTTATAGCTATGTTACGCTGTTCTTGATATGCTCTTCCTGTCATCAATTCCCACCTCTGAGCGCCTTCTTCATTCATTTCTATTGCCACACATGGTTTTCCTATATAATTGTAATTCTGCATTGCATTTACAATGTGACTCTCATTGACTAATGCTCTTTGTCTTCCACTTGTTTCTAAAGCATATAAGGTAATATTACCTGATTCGTCTGGTATTCCGTATAAAAATTTGATTCCTTCTAATTCTTTTGCAGTGGACTCTTCTATTTTTACTTTATTTAAAAAGGTATTCATTTTTAAAGTGTCTTTTACTGCCAGATCGAATATCCCTACATATGAAACTTTTAGACTTTCGATTTGCATCAAAGGATCATCATCGCCATTCTCGTTAAAGCTAGCTTGAGTCTGAGCTAGTATGGGAATTACGTCATCTTTTTTCAAGCAAAACCAGAAATCTAATTTACCTTCATTTGTTATGATTTGAATCAAATTACTTTCATTGTACTCACCATAATATTCAACAACTATCTGATTGTTCTCACTCAGTTTTACTTCATAATCATCACTAAACCTACTCAATCTCTCTTTTATTGTTTCTACTGTGCTGTTCTTCTCTTCTATGCTTATTGAGGTTTCATCAGCAAAAGCACAAACGATTTTGACACCTTCTTTGTTTTGGCTAAAATTTCCACACGAAAAAAGTAATAAAAGACTGAGCAATGCTATTCTTTTCATTTAATTCTATTTTGGGTTTTAATATAGATAAATTCTTTCAAGATACTCTTGGAATTATCTAAACAAAAAAGCAGCTGCACTTCGACTCCGCTCAGTGATCAGCTGCTTTTAAATTTTATTTAACTCTAAGGAGTATTAATCTACACCATCTGGTGTAATCTTTTCGAATCCTTTAGGAGGGGTTAAGTTAAACATATCGTCTGCCACAACTTCTTTATCGATTCCTGTAGCTTCAGTGATGATAGTCATCATAGAACCCATTTGGTTTACTTTTATTTCCATGAATAGAGGAAAGCCTTTAACTTTTTCTCCAAACTTAGTCTTGTCTGTAGCGATTTTTAAAGCTTCGGTAGAAAAAAGAATCATATTCATGTTCACACCTTGCTCTTCCATACTCAATTTATAACCTTGACATTTATAGCCTAGAATTGTTTTGGTCTCATCGATTTTTTCAACCTTAACTTTATCAAAATCTTCTTCAGAAATATTATTAAGGTCTATTTCTGTATAGGATTTACCCATCATTGGATTATCCATTAATACGATTCCTTTTTTAGCATCATTATCAACGATAGTAACATTGCTTCCTGTCATTGCAGATGACACTTCGGTTCTAGACTTATTCCCTTTGAAATAAGTTACTGTACTCATTTCTCCAACCATTGCCAATTGTGCATTGACTTGTTCGTTGTCGCTAGACATAGTTTGCTTTAGTGTAACTTTTCCTTCGGTAATGTTTTCTTGTGCTACTGCTGTTAGCCCTAAGGTTAAGAACAATGCAAAAAATAGCTTTTTCATGTAATAATATTTAAAGTTTAAATTTCTAATAACCCGTTTGTCTTCTGAACTCCAGCAGCACTTTCTGCCATGTGCGCTTGTTCAGCATCGTTAAGTTCGATCTCAACGATTTTCTCTATTCCTCCTCTACCAAGAACAACAGGAACACCAATACAAAGATCTGATAATCCATATTCTCCATCTAATAATGCAGAACAAGGGAAAATCTTCTTTTGGTCACAAGCTATTGCCTGCACTAACCCGCTCACTGCAGCTCCTGGTGCATACCAAGCAGATGTTCCTAATAACTTTGTTAATGTAGCTCCACCTACTTTAGTATCTTCTTTTACTTGGTTTAAACGTTCATCCGAAATAAAAGCAGATACTGGCACAGAATTTCTTGTCGCCAAACGTGTTAAAGGCACCATGCCTTTGTCACTATGTCCTCCAATTACCATGCCATCTACATCGCTAATTGGTGCACTAAGGGCTTCTGCTAATCTATATTTGAAACGTGCAGAGTCTAATGCTCCTCCCATTCCTATGATTCTATGTTTTGGTAATCCAGTAGTTTTGTGTACCAAATATGTCATGGTATCCATTGGATTACTAACTACGATAATAATTGTATTTGGGGAATGTTCTATTAAACTTGAAGATACAGACTTCACAATACCAGCATTGATACCAATTAACTCTTCGCGTGTCATTCCTGGTTTTCTAGGAATTCCTGAAGTAATTACACAAATATCACTATTTGCAGTTTTAGAATAATCGCTAGTACTTCCTGTGATTTTAGTGTCAAATCCATTTAATGAAGCGGTTTGCATTAAATCCATGGCTTTACCTTCTGCATAACCTTCTTTAATGTCTAATAAAACTACTTCTGAAGCAAAATTCTTAATGGCAATATATTCAGCACAACTTGCACCTACTGCTCCTGCACCAACTACTGTAACTTTCATTTAAATATTATTTTTTAATGTTGAATAAAATAAAGAGTCGCAAAATTACGAATAATTAGCACCAATAAAAACGCTTGACGTAAAGATTATTACGGAAATGGCAATATTAAAAACTAAGAAGTTATTATCTGACTATCACCTTGATAGATTCATAGCCATGATAGGTATATAAAACAAGAAAATACGCACCAGGTGTTAGCGACGAAGTTTCCCATGAAATATGGTGATCTCCGCTGGATTTCATACCTCTACTAATCGTCTGGACTCGTTTCCCATTAATGTCATAAACACTCAATTCTGCAAAGGTGTTATTTACGAGATTGACCATGATATCTGTATTGCCTTCAACAGGAACTTTACCATCTATAGTTATGGTATGTCCTTTTGGCTGGTTGATTTCAAACTCTTCTATGCTTAGTGAAGCATCGGCATATCTATATACATTAGTTCCAGAGCTATACATTAGTGTATCATTTACTCTCTGAAAACGGTTAAAACTAGAACCCACACTTGGTTTATACTCCCAGGTTTGTCCTCCATCTAAAGTCTCGTAAAATAGCTGGTTAAAGCCACCAATCCAGCCTATATCTTCTGTGAGAAAGCCTATGCCTTGCATAGTTCCAGAGGTATTGGTGGTTACGACATTCTCTAAATTCCAGTTTTGTCCTCCATCTGTGGATTTATAATACTGAGGACTTGGTTCAAACTCTTCAATGGAGACATAAAACACATCGTCATTTAGCTGTTGAATCTTCCAGGCTCTCTGGTTATTGTGATTTGCTGTTGCTAATACATTCCAATTGGCACCACCATTTGTAGTTCCTAAAATGACTGCTCTCAATCCAGTTCCCTGCGCACTCTGACCAACAGCCCAGCCATTGTTTTCATCTTTAAAATAAACATCCACCAATCCATTGGCTAATGATGCCATACTCTGATACGTCCAATTATCTCCCTGATCTGTAGATTTCATAATGTACGCTTGTCCATAAAACACGCCTGTAATGAAGATGGTATTTTCGCTAGCAAAAGATATCCCACAAATTCCTAGTACATTAGCAGGAAAATTAGATGTAATGTCTTCCCAGTTTTGCCCTCCATCTGTGGTTCTAAGTAGCTGAGCAGTTGGGTTTCCATTAGCTAGAGTTCCGGCGACACCTACTTGATCATTATAAAACTCTACGCTTCTAAAGTATAAATCAGAATCATAAAATTGCTGAGTCCAGTTTTGTCCTCCATTTGTAGTCTTTAGTATTTGACCTCCTCCATCAACAACCCAACCTATATCTGGGTCTACAAAGTGCATATCTTCGAAACGCCAACTAAAGGTGTTAGCATTGAGCGTTTGCCATGATTGCGAATAGCCATTGAATGTTGATAAAAATGTAATTAAAACAATAAGCTTTCCTAAGATAAAAGGTCGTGGTGATTGAAGCGCTAACATAATTTTTTAGCTCAAAAGTATCGATCAAAAACCTTTAGAAATAGTAAAAAAACGAAATGCTAGTTTGCTACTAAATTCAAAATATCGCCATCTGGATTAATGGACTTCAGGAATTGTTTCGGGCTATAACCTGTAAACATTTTGAAATCTTTTATGCAATGCGACTGATCGTAAAACCCATGTGCTAAGGCTAACTGGGTAAGTGTATCTTCTTGATTTTGCTTCAGGTTGTCAATAATGTTATTAATTCTAATAATCTTGTTGTAATGATGTGGCGAAATACCGATTTCAGTTTTAAATCTTTGTTCAAGTCGACGTTTGCTGACATTTAGATTATTCAAATTTAAATCACTAGTATTATGATCAAAACGATTAAAAACGGTTTGTAGTGTTTCATTTTGATTTGTCGAGCAATGCTTCAATAAATACTTTTCTACAGCTTTTATTCGACTAGTCAAGGTTTTAGCATTGATTATCTTATCACTCAGTGTTTTTATTTGCTTCAGCTCTAAGCTTTCTAAGTCGACGCTTTGATCTGTAAGGTAGTGCATGTCTATCTTCCAAAATTGATTGACTGCCCAAGGATAAAATTTAACTCCAAAAACATGTATCGCTCCTTGAGAAATATCTAAATCGACATAGTTTTTTATTTGTCCAAAAACATGAAAACGATCTGTTGCAGCATTAGAATCTTTACCAGAAAAGTTGCATTGCCATGGCGTACCAAGGTGAAATACCCAGTCGACATAGCCATCTGGGACAAACCTATACTTGGAAACATTGAAGTCTTTCTCGGTCGTTTTTAACGTCCAATAATAGGCTATTATATTTTGAAAAGCTTCTGATGGATGGTATTGCTCAAACTTCATATGCTTTAAAGATAAATGAAATTGTTAAGCCTTTAAAATTTGAGATTACTTGAAAAAAACATAACTTAAACTCAATAATCACTGTAATGATTGTCGACCTCTATACGTATTTCAAGAATCATCCTAGATACAATAAGGTTATAGGAGATGATTACCTTATTGTAGAATATAAGTGTCCTATCAATTCTGAAGAGTTTCAGTTGTGGTCAGAAACTAACATGATCACCTACGTGATTAGCGGTAGAAAAGATTGGTATTCTTATGACAAAACTTATTCTATTGAAGGAGGCGATGCTTTATTTATACGAAAAGGTGTGTATTCAACGAAGCAGTATTTTGAAGTTGAATACTGTGTGATGCTCTTTTTTATTTCAGATAGTTTCATTCGAAAATTTATTATTGAACACGAATCAATGTTTGGTAATCATTCTACTGAACAAGAACATCCTCATATTTTTAAAATCAATACTACAGAATCCTTTCAATCCTTAGTGCTTTCGACCTTTAATTATTTACAACAAGAAGATATTCCAAAGGAACTAGTAGAATTAAAATTTAAAGAATTACTCTTCAACATATTATTAGACAAGCACAATGGTGAGTTGGTTAGTTACTTAAAAACGCTTAATTCTAATTCTAAGTCTGAATTGGAATTTTTAATGCTCAAAAATTTTCAGCATGACCTCCAGATTGAAGATTTTGCCAAACTTTGTGGTAAAAGCTTATCTGGATTCAAGAGAGACTTCAAAACTTTATTTAATGACAGTCCTGCCAATTGGTTAAAGCACAAAAGGTTGGAATATTCGCTCTCCTTATTAAAGAATTCTCAACTCAATGTCAATGAAGTTGCCTATGAGAGTGGCTTCAAAAATCCTTCGCATTACAATAAATTATTCAAACAGAAGTACAACAAAACACCTTTAGAGTACAGAAATTCTTAGAGATTTAAAGCTTTGGGCTTTTTAGAATATGTTTTGGGCTTTAGAGAAAATCCTAAGTAGGCTTATTGGCTGAATTTTGCTTCATAATCTTTAAATACAATTATTATGAAATCTTTTATTGCTTTATTCACATTGTTGTTCTTTAACATCACAATCGCTCAAGACTCTGTAGAATTAACTTCTTTTGATAGTCTAGACATTACTCTGACGGAAACAAATTCAGACTTTGAATATCCTTTCAAATCGCTTAACGACTCTAGAGTTGTAGAAAAACTTAGACACAAAGTAAATTCCATCAACATTAAGGATTTAAGTGTTTATAATGACAGTGAGCCGTCTTATTATAACATCTCTGTTGTTGAAGGTAGAAATAAAATCATTGCTAAATTTAATAGTGAAGGAGAGTTGCTAAGTACTAATGAAACTTATTTTGATATTCCTTTACCTCTAACAGTAAGACAAGAAGTAGCTCGAAAATTTCCTAATTGGGAAATCGTAAACACTAAACTTAAGTTCACTTTCGTGAAAAATAAAACTCCTAAGTCTGAGTATAGAGTTAGCGTGTCTTTGAATGGTGTCGATGCTTCTTTGGTAATCACACTTTAAAATTAGAGCATAAAAAAACCAGGATGCTTATCCTGGTTTTTTTATTGTATGATATTAATTGTTAATCTATATATCCCATTTCTCTCATCCAGTCGTTATTAAACATCTTACCTACGTAACGACTTCCGTGGTCATGGAATAACACAACCACTACATCATCTTTAGTGAAATGTTCTTTCAACTGTAAAAGACCTTTTATTGCTGCACCAGCACTATTTCCAAGAAACATACCTTCGTCCTTAGCAAGTTTTTGTGTATACACTGCCGCATCTTTGTCAGTAACCTTCATGAACCCATCTATAATACTGAAATCTACATTTTCAGGTAAGATATCTTCACCTATACCTTCGGTAACATATGGGTAAATCTCCTTTTCATCAAAGATTCCTGTCTCATGATATTTTTTGAAAACACTTCCGTAGGTGTCAATTCCCCAAACCTTAATATCTGGGTTCTGTTCCTTTAAATATTTACCAACTCCAGAAATTGTTCCGCCTGTACCAACACCAACGACAAAGTGAGTCACCTTACCATCTGTTTGCTTCCAAATTTCTGGCCCTGTGCTTTCGTAATGTGCTTTAGCATTACTTGGATTATCGTATTGGTTTACGTACCAAGAATTTGGAGTTTCTTCTCCCAATCGTTTTGATACTGAATAGTAACTTCTTGGATCATCTGGTTCAACGTCTGTAGGACATACAATAACCTCAGCGCCTACAGCTCTTAGAATATCCATTTTCTCTTTAGACTGCTTGTCGCTAATCACGAAGATACACTTATAACCTTTTACAATGGCTGCAAGTGCTAAGCCCATTCCTGTATTCCCCGAAGTTCCTTCGATAATTGTTCCTCCTGGCTTTAGCCTTCCGTCTGCTTCTGCATCTTCAATCATCTTGAGTGCCATTCTGTCCTTTACAGAGTTCCCAGGATTGAATGTTTCGTATTTAGCTAATACCAAACAAGGTAATTCTTCAGCAAGTTTATTGATTTTTACTAAAGGTGTATTACCAATGGTTTCGAGTATATTCTTTGCGTAATCCATAGTCTTATTTTGCGTTGCAAAAGTAATTAAATCTAAAAAAGAAAACACTCAAAATTCATAAAGAAAATTGAGTGTTTCAGTATTTGGGTCTCTAAGTTATAATCTATCTGAAGCTGAATGCAATACCTGCTGTCGCTGTATTATATTCTTGTAGTGTATAATCTGCAAAAATTTTGAAGAATCCTATGTTCAGTCTCGCTCCTAAAGTCGCTCTTGCACCACTAGCATCAAAGTCTAAATTGATTGGGTTTGTGATTGAATCACTAGCCGAACCAATAACGTTTCCGTTGCTGTCTTCCAAGTCATAGGTAAGGTTGTAAGTTCCTTTCATTTTAATGGTTGAGTTTCCACTGTTATATCCAAATCCACCATAAAGCGTTATGATTTTGAAATCTAAAGATGCTAATGCTTGAAGTGTCCAAGTATTCATTTTGAATTCTACTTCTCCATTAGTTACTGCAACATTGTCTAGAGCGTCTTCGTCTTCAATCTGGTATGTTACATTCATGGTTGTGAATGCAGCCAAAACTGAAATGTTTAAAGGTAATTTATCTAGTGGCCCTAAGTATTGCATGATATCATGTTGAAGCCCTAGTCCAACCAGGCCTGCATCTACATTATCATCAAAACTAATTTTGGGCACAAATCGAAGTTTCACATCGGTTTTGAAAGGTAATCCCAATCCTGCTTGTACCATAGGTGTCGGCACTGCATTTATAGGTAGATCGTCTGTAATTCCTCCAGGCATTTCAAAGGTTGCCACGTTGAAGGTTCCGTCTCCATTTGGGATTCTTACTTCAACATCTGTTGCTGTATCTTGGTCACTCATCACAGTAGGCAGCTGGGTTTCTCCGTTTGGTAATGAGATAAAAGAGTAGTCACTTGGAACAAATGCGAATAGTTCATCTTTACTTGGAACAAATGATGCATTTGCATTAATAGTAATATCAAAACCAAACTTCTTATGCGTCTTAGCGGTCGTATACCAACCACCATTCATGCTATACATTAATCCATTCATTACTGGGTTAATGTAATTCTCAGTAAGTTTACTAGCATCGTCTGCCGCTAGAATAATAGTTTCGAGTTCTTGGCTAAAAGACTGTCTTCCAACGAGTCCCAAAAGCAAAATAAGGAGTAACTTCTTCATAATTTTTGCAGGTTAATTTCGTTGTAAACATAGTAAAAAAATGAATTAAAATGCATTTTAACGATAAAAAATACACTTAATCGATATTAATATTAACACTATTGAAAGAAAATTCATAAAAAAAGCACCCTCGAAAGGGTGCTTTTTTCAAATCAATTTATAATGTCTAAGCATCAATGTTTGCATAGATTGCATTCTTTTCAATGAATTCTCTACGTGGTGGAACCTCATCTCCCATAAGCATTGAGAAGATACGATCTGCTTCTCCTCCATTATCAATATTTACTTGACGTAACGTTCTGAATTCTGGATTCATCGTTGTATCCCAAAGCTGCTCAGCATTCATCTCTCCAAGACCTTTGTAACGTTGTATGCTTGCGCTTCCTCCCATACTTTCTACAATACCATCGCGTTCTTCATCGTTCCATGCATATTGTTTTTTAGAACCTTTCTTCACTAAGTATAATGGTGGCGTCGCTATATATACGTGGCCATTTTCTATAAGTTCCTTCATGTATCTAAAGAAGAATGTCAAAATCAATGTTGCAATGTGACTACCATCAATATCGGCATCACACATAATCACAATCTTATGGTATCTTAATTTTGAAAGATTTAATGCCTTACTGTCTTCTTCTGTACCAATAGTAACACCAAGTGCTGTAAAAATGTTTTTGATCTCTTCATTTTCGAACACTTTGTGCTGCATGGCTTTTTCAACATTAAGGATTTTACCACGTAATGGTAAAATAGCTTGGAATGCTCTATCTCTACCTTGTTTTGCTGTACCACCTGCAGAATCTCCCTCTACTAAGAATACTTCACATTTAGCAGGATCTTGCTCTGAACAATCACTTAACTTTCCTGGCAAGCCTCCAATGCTCATCACTGTCTTACGCTGTACCATCTCACGTGCTTTTTGAGCAGCGTGACGTGCTTGAGCAGCTAAGATTACTTTTTGAACAATTGTCTTAGCATCGTCTGGGTGTTCTTCTAGGTAATCAGTTAGCATCTCAGACACAGCCTGACTTACTGAAGCTGATACTTCTCTGTTACCAAGTTTTGTTTTTGTTTGTCCTTCGAACTGAGGCTCTGCAACTTTTACAGATACAATAGCTGTTAATCCTTCGCGGAAATCATCTCCAGAAATATCGAACTTTAATTTGTCTAACATTCCTGAGTTGTCAGCATATTTCTTTAATGTATGTGTTAATCCACGACGGAAACCAGATAAGTGTGTTCCTCCTTCGTGTGTATTAATGTTGTTTACATAAGAATGTAGGTTTTCAGCATAAGAGGTATTATATACCATTGCCACTTCAACAGGAATTCCATTCTTTTCACCTTCAAAAGCAATAACGTCTTTCATTAATGGTTCTCTGTTTCCATCCAAGAACTTCACGAATTCAGGTAATCCATTTTCAGAGTGGAATGTTTCACCTTCAAAAGAGCCGTCTTCTTTTTTATGTCGTTTATCAATTAAATGAACTGTAATCCCTTTGTTAAGATATGCTAGCTCTCGCATACGACTCGCTAAGGTATCGTAGTTATATTCTAGCGTTTGCGTAAAAATCTGAGGATCTGGTTTAAAGGTTACAATTGTTCCTGTTTTATCAGAATCTCCTACAGTTTTTACAGGGTATTGTGTTTTTCCTCGCTCATATTCTTGCTCCCAAATTTTACCATCTCTATGTACTGTAGCTTTTAAGTGCTCTGATAATGCATTCACACAACTTACACCTACACCATGCAATCCACCAGATACTTTATACGAATCTTTATCGAACTTACCTCCTGCTCCAATCTTGGTCATTACAACTTCAAGTGCAGATACGCCTTCCTTTTTGTGCATTCCAACAGGGATTCCACGACCATCATCTTCAGTTGTTATGGAATTATCCTCATTAATCGTTACTGTAATATTATCACAGTGTCCTGCTAAGGCTTCATCTATAGAGTTATCGACAACTTCGTATACTAAATGGTGCAAACCACG
The DNA here is from genome assembly GCF_040493455.1 of Winogradskyella sp. 3972H.M.0a.05. Lineage (NCBI taxonomy): Bacteria > Pseudomonadati > Bacteroidota > Flavobacteriia > Flavobacteriales > Flavobacteriaceae > Winogradskyella > Winogradskyella sp. 3972H.M.0a.05. The sequence goes on from NZ_JANFDA010000007.1 coordinate 22,826, forward strand.
AACACCTACATCTCCAATATACATGGAAGGACGCATACGTACGTGCTCCATTCCTTCTAGTGCTTGGATACTATCCGCGGAATACTGTTTTTTATTTTCTTCGCTCATCTATTTAGATTATTTTTTTAATTCTTGTTCTTACAAAAAAAAGACGCTTAGAAGCATCCTTTTTAGTTATATACAAAGATACGATTATAAAAACGCATTTTAAAGCGTTTTAAGCAATTTATCACATATTTATTAACAAAAATTAAAAAATAAAAAAACGGCTTAAAACGTCTAAAAAGCACTTTAAAATGAATTTCAACTGTTTTTTTTATTTCAGGCTGAAACGAAAAAATCAAAGACAGCTTAAAACGCTTTATTTGAACTTTCTAGTGATAGAATTTGAAATTTTATCCCACTTCCAAATTAAGAATGTGACAAATAAAAAGAACCCATTAAAAATGAAAATGAAGATGATGAATGGAGTCCAAGAATCAAATCTAGCTATGTTCTCGATATAAAAAATACTATCTCCTGAATTACTATTAATTATTAAATGTCTAGTCGCCCAGTTATTGCCCAAATGTAGTCCGATTGCAAGAAAAATGGTTTTAGATTTTAGCAAGGCTGTTGCAAACAATAGGTGGCCAACAGGAATTGATATCAAGAGTAAAATTAGCATTCCTTTATTGTTCAGTACGTTTTCATCTAATACATGAATCAACGTAAACAAAATTGAAAAAATAATATTGGCTACTACTACATTTGAAATCTCAATAGTTTTCTTGAATAGATAACCTCTAAATAATAGTTCTTCAGTAGCTACTTGAGGTAATATGTAGTAAAACGCCAAAAGAATAGTTGTTTGGTTTATAGATGTACTGACCTCAAATGTTTCTCCTAGGTATAAAGCTCTTAAGTACTTGGCACCAAAGAGAGCCAAAATTCCTATTAAAGTTCCCAGAGCAAATAAGGATATGTTTTTTAGATTAAAATTTAGCCCAATAGCTTTTAATGATCTTTTTTCGGTTTTATAAAGTATCCATGTAATTACAGATAAAAGGATGCATGGTAAATATGGGAAGTACTGCTTTAAAACTCCTCTGTTTATCATACCACTTACGAACAGTACTATTGCAAACAAAACAATTGCCAAAACATATCTTGATGCTATTGGGTATTTTTTCAGCAAAATCCTCATGGTTAATCGTTTTCTGGCTGTAGATACAATCTCGTCTTAAGCAATAGTTTCACACAAACTAAAGTCACTACAGGAGGAAATAATCCTTTAAACATTGTGAGGTAGAAATCGTTCCACCCAATCAAATCAACTTTTGACATCTGACTCATTATGAGTTCTCCATAAGGCTGCGCTTCAAAAAAACAGGACATGATTAAGTTGTATCCTAAATGGAATCCGAGAGGTAACATAATAGATTTTGTCTTATGAAAACTATATGCCCAGACATATCCTGTTAATCCGGTAATTAAGAAGACATATGCTAAAAGAATAATTCTTTCTCCAATAATTCCATAGGAGAACCAATGGTATGCTCCAAATACAATAGCAGATATAATAATGGCCTTTGTCGCTCCTATTCGTCTGATGAGGATATAGAGAATCGCTCCTCGAAATACTAAATCTTCCGTTAGTGCAGACCTCAGATGATATACAAAAGCATTAAAAACAGAAGTGTATTCAATAGCATTCAGCCTCCATTCTGCCTTTAAAATAATGGTTTCTATATAGATGTTAAGCAAGACAATGATGGTCATAATTAAAAATCCTATTATGAACTGACTTACTCTACTAACATTAGGAATAATACCTAATACGTCTATATTTTTTTTCTCAATAAAATGCAATAGCAGCCAAGAGACTACCATTATTACTAATAGTCCTAACATGTTTCTAAAAAAATTAAATGTGGTTTAAGCCCTAGGCTTTAAAAAAGGAATTGATAACGGATAACTACAAGTTTGCTTGCTTAATGCTGACGACAGATTTACAATACTCATTATTATCCCATATAGAAATACTGCTCCAGTAACAAAATAGTTGTATCCTGGAATTATGAAAAACAATAGTAAGGATACTATTATTAATAGATTTAATGTGCTATGAAAATTAACTACTGCTCTACCATGTGCATCATAGACTTTATTGTCTTCTGCTTTACTAATCCATACAAACAACGGGATGAGCACATTTGCGAATGGAATAAACAACCCAAAAAAGGGTGAGCCATGTATCATTAGCATCCATTTGCGCTTTACGGTTTCTTCCTTAGGATCATTGAGTACAATTAGATCTTCTACTTCGATATCTAATCCTACGGCCAATAATTTTATGGTTTGTAGATGTGGTTTTACCTCACCCTTTTCAATACGTTGAATTGTGCGTACACCAACAGTAGTTTTTTCTGAAAGTTCTTCTTGTGTATACCCTTTCAACTTTCGTTGATACACTAAATTTTCTTTAAGTGTTTGCTGTTTCATTTTGTAACATTTTGTTGGTACAAATCTAAAGGGTAATCGTGGTTTTTCTCACGCCATTTAAATGTCACCTATCTGTCATTTGCAGGTTTTGCAAGGGTTTCGAGATGATTTTCAACAAATATATCATTTTTGATTTGTAATTAGGCATAATAAAAAGACCAGCTGTTGCTGGTCTTTTAAAGAACTAAAAAAATAAAAAAAACTACATATCTATGATGTATATGCATCTTCATGGACCTTTGCAACTGCGCGTCCACTTGGATCGTTCATGTTTTTGAAAGCTTCGTCCCATTCTAAGGCAATCTTGGTACTGCAAGCGACACTTGGTTCTTGTGGTACGCTTTGCGCTGCTGCATCACTTGGGAAGTGCGATTCAAAAATGGTTCTGTAATAATATTCTTCTTTGTTTTGTGGTGTTTGAATTGGAAAACGGAAATGTGCATTCGCCATTTGCTCGTCACTGACTTCCTGCTCCACGATATCTTTAAGCGTATCGATCCAGCTGTAACCTACACCATCACTAAATTGTTCTTTCTGTCTCCATGCTACACTTTCTGGTAAATACTCTTCAAAGGCTTTTCTGATCACCCATTTTTCCATACGTTCTTCAGTAATCATTTTATCTTTTGGGTTGATGCGCATAGCAACATCCATGAATTCTTTATCTAAGAATGGCACACGTCCTTCGATTCCCCATGCTGCTAAACTTTTGTTTGCTCTTAAGCAATCGTACATATGTAACTTGCTCAACTTTCGAACTGTCTCATCATGAAACTCTTCGGCACTTGGTGCCTTGTGGAAGTATAAATATCCCCCAAACAGTTCATCTGCTCCTTCACCAGACAGTACCATTTTTATTCCCATTGATTTAATGACTCTAGCCATTAGGTACATTGGTGTACTCGCTCTTACTGTGGTAATATCATATGTTTCTAGCTGATAGATTACATCTTTAATGGCATCTAATCCTTCTTGAATGGTGAACTTAATTTCATGATGAACAGTACCAATATGATCCGCTACTTTTTGTGCTGCAGCTAAGTCTGGAGAGCCTTCTAATCCAACAGAAAAACTGTGCAATTGTGGCCACCATGCTTGTTCTTTATCATCTGCTTCGATACGCATCTGAGAATATTTTTTAGCGATTGCAGATGTTACTGAAGAGTCTAATCCACCTGATAATAATACACCATATGGCACATCACTCATCAGTTGCCTATGTACTGCATCTTCTAGTGCTTGCTGTAATTCTATAATGCTAGTTTCGTTATCTTTTACTGCTTCAAAATCGGCCCAATCTCTTTTGTACCATTGTACAAACTCACCATCTTTACTACTCAAATAATGTCCTGGAGGAAATAATTCAATCTTTGTACATACGCCTTCAAGTGCTTTTAATTCTGAAGCGACATAAAATGTTCCGAATTTATCCCAACCAATGTATAATGGAATAATTCCCATATGGTCTCTTGCAATCAAATATTCATCCTTTTCAACATCATAGATTGCGAAACCAAAAATTCCATTTAAGTCATCTAAAAAGTCAACGCCTTTTTCTTTATAAAGTGCAAGGATAACTTCACAATCGCTTTGGGTTTGGAACTGGTAAGTTCCTTCAAATTGAGAACGTAATTCTCTATGGTTGTATATTTCGCCATTAGCAGCCAGAATCAATTTTCTATCTTCAGAGAACAATGGTTGCTTCCCCGAGGCTGGATCAACAATCGCTAATCGCTCGTGAGCCATTACTGTTTTCTCATCAGAATATATCCCACTCCAATCTGGTCCACGGTGACGAATCTTTTTCGCCATCTCTAGTAGCTGTGGTCTTAATGTTTCACTCTTTTGTTTTAAATCAAACGCACATACAATTCCGCACATAATTTTTCTTTTATAGTTTTTAATTCTGATACAAATATGAATTTAAGCTTTCATAATAAAAACATAAATATCAATATTAGCTATAATTTGAAACTATAAAATTCACTTTTAATAATAATTAAAAGCCAATCAGTGTTTTAAGAAGACTTTAACTTCTAATCTGTAAACTATACTTTATCATTACGTCTACAACTTCTAGTTTAATCTTTCAATCACTAATATCAGACATTATGAAAATCTCAAAACTTTTATGGCTTTTTGCTTTAGCATTAGTAACGAGTTTTACTGTTGAAGCTCAAAATTTTGCTGGGCTAGATAAAAGCCCAATGGATGTTGCTGCCTATCCTAGCAGTTACAGAACATCGAATAAACTTATTAAAGTTATTTACAGCAGACCTCAACTAAAAGGACGCTCTTTAGACAAACTTGCTCCAAATGGAAAAGTATGGCGTACTGGTGCAAATGAAGCTGCTGAAATCATTTTTTATGCAGACATGAAGCTTGGTGGTAAAACTGTTAAAGCAGGAACTTACTCTTTATTTACTGTACCAGGAGAAAGAGAGTGGGAAATTATTTTGAGTAGCGACTTAAATGTTTGGGGAGCCTATTCTTATAATAAAGCTAATGATGTCGTAAGAGTAAAAGCGCCAATATCTAAAGGAGGAGAATCTCTTGAAGCATTCTCTATTGCTTTTGAAGAAGTAAAAGATGGTGTAACGATGCACCTAGGATGGGATACAACTAGAGTTGCCGTTCCCTTATCTAAATAGTAACTAATCTGTTCAAAATAATTACTTAGTAATTAGGCAGACAAAAGCCCTGAATTTTCAGGGCTTTTTATTGTTATGGTATATTTAAATACTTATGTGTTTGTAGTGAGACTTTCCATCTTGGGTTAGCCATAACATAATCCACAATTTGCGGCATCATCTTATCTCGCTTACTCCATTCGGGTTGTAGATAAAGAATACAATCTTCAGATACATGTGCTGCTTGTTCTTCAGCAAATCTAAAGTCGTCTTTATTATAGACGATTACCTTCAACTCATCTGCAACTTTATAGACTTCTTCCGTAGGTAACTTAGTTTTTTTTGGTGAAAGGCAAACCCAATCCCAATGACCAGATAAGGTATATGCTCCAGAGGTTTCGATATGTGTTTTAAGACCTTTTTCCTTGAGTAAACTCGTTAACGGATTCATGTCCCACATTAAAGGTTCTCCTCCAGTAATCACAATTGTGTTTGAGTACTGTGCTGCATCCTCAGCAATTTTTGTTGCTTCTGTCGGTGGATGTAATTCTGCCAACCAACTTTCTTTAACGTCGCACCAATGGCAACCTACATCACAGCCGCCAATCCTAGCAAAATATGCTGCAGTTCCCTTATGATAGCCTTCTCCCTGTATCGTATAGAACGCTTCCATTAAAGGAAGCAATTCTCCTTTATCTATTAATTCTTGTCGTTCTCTTCTTGTCATAAGCAGCAAAGATACTTTAAAAGACCAGAGCTCATACTATTTGGCAGCAATTACTTCTATCTCAATCTTAGCATTAGCAGCAAGACCTGCTGCTGCAAACGTAGTTCTGGCTGGTTTTTTTGTGAAATATTTTATGTATTCAGTATTGAACGCTTTAAAATCATTGATATCGCTTAGAATTACTGTACACTTTACAACATTGTCCAAAGAAAGGCTGTGGTGCTTTAACACAGCTTCTATATTTTCTATAGTTTGAATTGTTTCTGCTGCAATACCCCCTTCAACCAATTTTCCTGTACTATGGTCCTTTCCTATTTGTCCTGTCAAAAACAAAAAATCTTCAGTTTCAACAGCATCACTAAATGGTATACTTTGTCGACTCGGTTCATGAGATTTATGAAAAATAATTTCGGACTTTTCATTACAAGAAACTACTGTAAAGACAAGCAAACACAAAAGAAAACACTTAACTTTATTCATGATATTGAATTTTAAACTTGATTAAAATTAAGTTATTTTTACTCAAAATTTCTAAGAATGGATAGACAGGACGCTTTTTTCAATCATATTACTGAAGGCAATACAAGCAAAGGAGACTACATAACACTAGGCTCGGCCATGTTAGATGGCGAAACTTTACAGAATGCTTATGTTAATGTACCACTCAAAACCATGAACAGACATGGCTTAATTGCTGGTGCTACAGGAACCGGAAAAACGAAAACTTTACAAGTTTTAGCTGAAAATCTATCTGAACAAGGTGTGCCAGTATTGCTTATGGATATTAAAGGTGATCTTAGTGGATTAGCCCAACCTAGCCCTGGACATCCAAAGATTGACGAGCGCATGGAAAAGATTGGCCTTCCGTTTGAGGCAAAATCTTTCCCTGTAGAAGTTATGTCCTTATCTGAACAAGATGGTGTACGCCTAAGAGCAACGATAAGTGAATTTGGACCTGTTTTAATTTCAAGAATACTTGGAGTTACAGAAACACAAGCTGGAATTATCTCTGTGATCTTTAAATACTGTGATGATAATAAATTGCCTTTACTAGATATTAAAGACTTCAAAAAAATCCTTCAATATGCGACAGGCGAAGGAAAGAAAGAATTTGAACAGGAATATGGTCGTATCTCTACGGCGTCAACTGGTGCAATCTTAAGAAAGTTAGTTGAACTAGAGCAGCAAGGTGGTGATGTGTTTTTTGGTGAAACGTCATTTGATGTTGATGACTTATTGAGAGTAGACAGGGACGGAAGAGGTTATATCAATATTATAAGACTTACCGATATTCAAGATAAGCCCAAGTTATTCTCAACATTTATGCTGAGTCTTCTTGCTGAGATTTATTCTACATTCCCTGAACAAGGTGATAGTGGACGACCAGAACTAGTAATGTTTATTGATGAGGCTCATCTTATTTTTAATGAAGCTTCTGATGCACTTTTGGATCAGATTGAAAGTATCGTAAAGCTTATCCGAAGTAAAGGCGTTGGACTTTATTTTGTTACACAAAACCCAACCGATGTACCACCAGAAGTATTGAGCCAGTTAGGATTAAAGGTTCAGCACGCCCTTAGAGCTTTCACAGCTAAAGACCGTAAAGCCATCAAGCTTACTGCTGAAAATTATCCAGACACGGATTACTATGATACTGCTGAAGTATTAACCTCCTTAGGAATTGGCGAAGCTTTAGTTTCAGCATTAAATGAAAAAGGTAAACCTACACCTCTCGCTGCTACCATGATGCGTGCTCCAATGAGCCGCATGGATATTTTAACACCTCAAGAGTTGAGTCAACTTTTATCAACTTCAAAATTAACCAGAAAATACAACGAAGAAGTTGACAGAGAGAGTGCTTACGAGATGCTTAACAAGAAAATTGAAATTGCTGAGGCTGAAGAAGCTAAAGAGAAAGCTCGTAAAGAAGAAGAGGCTATAAAAAAAGCTGAAACCAAACGTAAAGAAAGACGTAGAAGCACAAGACAAAACCCGATTGTAAAAGTACTAAGTAGCCCAACCGTAATACGAAGCGTATTGGGTATCTTAACTAAAATGCTGAAATAAACCTGAATCCTTAATATCTATCATGACAAAATCATTTTTTTACCTATTGCTAAGTTTTTTATTGGTACTCAGTTGTAGCAAAAAAGAACAAAACCCCTTTGAAATTTCTAAACACCATGTTGGCTTACTTACTGATTCTACTCAAGTAAAAGACCTTGAGATGGTTTTCCCTAACGATTCTATCTCTAAATACATTGGTGGTGATGAATTTACAGGTGATATAAACAATATAGAAATCTACGAAAAGGGTGGAAAAAAGCTGTTAACGCTAACACCTAGCGAGGCATTAGATTCTACTGCAGTAATCACTTCGGTAAGAATTGAAGATGACCGTTATAAAACCGAAAAATTAGTCTCCAAGTTGAGCACTTTTAAGGATATTGAAGACAACTATAAAATCAATAAAATCAGCAACCTCATTAATAGTATTGTGGTTTCCGTAAATGAAATCAATGCTTCGTTTACCATAGATAAGAAAGAGCTACCTGCTAGTTTGAGATTTGACATGAATATTAAAATAGATCCTATTCAAATCCCAGATGGTGCTAAGATTAAGTATTTTATGCTACACTGGTAATTCTCGTAAAACACTTCAACATGAAACAGAAAAAGTATTTCATCCAGGATTCGCCATTTATAGTCCCAACAGATGATGGCAAAACCATTAAGGAACATTTTGGTTTAGCTAGTGACGGTAATGCAGACATTAGTATTGCACATATGATTGCTCCCGCTGGTTGGAGCGAACCTTTCCAAACTCCTGATTTTGATGAGTATACTTTTGTTATCAGAGGAAAAAAACAATTTATTGTTGATGGAGACACTGTTGTGTTGGAAGCAGGTCAGTCGATAAAAATCCAAAAAAACACCAGAGTTCAATATTCTAACCCTTTCATTGAAGATTGTGAATATTTAGCTATTTGTCTTCCGGCATTTTCGATTGATGCTGTAAATAGAGAGGATGCTTAATGAAAAACCTCATCATTAAAACCATTGGCTCGTACATAAACCTGCTTAGTTTTATTTCAACAGAATATGCGGCAGAAAAAGCACTCAATCTTTTTGCTACGCCTAGGAAAGGAAAATTAAACGAGCATGATGACGAGTATTTGTCCAAGGCTTATCAAGAAGGTATTGATTATGATGAGTATGAAATTATGACCTACCGATGGCCTGGTGAAGGTAAAACCATTCTTTTGGTACATGGGTGGGAAAGCAATTCGGCACGTTGGAAGTTTTTAATCAATCAATTGATAGCTTCTGACTATAATATTATCGCTCTAGATGCACCTGCGCATGGTAAATCGTCAGGGAAGCAGTTTAATGCTATTCTCTATTCTGAGTTTATTAATGTCGTAGCCAACAAATTTGATCCAGAAATCATTATTGGACATTCGGTTGGTGGCATGGCAACGGTATTCTTCCAAAGTAAATATCAAAATAAATCTCTAAAGAAGTTAATTACACTTGGTTCACCTTCAGAATTTGTTGGTGTCTTGGATCGGTATTCAGAATTAATGAGTTATAACAACAGAGTTAAAGGTGCTATAGATCGATACATTGAAAAAAAGTTTCAGTATCCACCATCTCATTTTTCGGGCTCAAAGTTTTCAAAAGAAATAACTTCTGAGGTTTTAGTGATTCACGATACTGAAGATGAAGTTATTCCTTATGAAGATGCGCTGCTTTATGAAAAAAATTACCCTAAAGCTTCTTTAGTATCAACCAAAGGCAATGGTCATGGTCTCAAGCAAAAAGAAGTTACTAATCATATGCTGGATTTTATCAACGCTTAAAATTGTAGCTTTGTACTATGAGTGAAGGATTGGTAAGACTAAACAAATATCTAAGCGAAGTTGGTTATTGCTCACGACGAGAAGCAGACCGACTTATTGATGCTGGCAGAATTACCGTCAACGGTTCTCTACCTGAAATGGGTTTGAAAGTTTCACCTGATGATGTCATAAAGGTTGATGGCGAACTCATTGTAAACCAAAAGAAAGAGTTTGTTTATTTAGCCCTTAACAAGCCTGTTGGGATAGTTTGCACAACAGACACTAGAGTAGAGAAAAACAATATTATTGATTTCGTAAACTACCACAAGCGTATATTCCCAATTGGTCGTTTGGATAAACCTAGCGAAGGCTTGATTTTACTTACTGATGATGGTGATATAGTCAATAAAATTCTTCGCGCTAGTAACAATCATGAAAAGGAATACATTGTAACTGTTGATAAGCCTATTTCTCAAACATTCATTCAACGTATGTCTAATGGTGTTCCTATACTAGACACAGTAACCAAAAAATGTAAGGTTGAAAAACTAAGTAAATATGAGTTCAGAATCATATTAACTCAAGGATTGAATAGACAAATACGTCGTATGTGCGAATACTTAGACTATGAGGTAACGAGACTGAAACGTGTTCGCATTATGAACATTAAGTTAGATGTGCCTGTTGGAAAGTATAGAGAACTTACTGCGGAAGAACTTAAAACTTTAAATGAACTAATTTCAGATTCTTCTAAAACGTTTCAGCCTAAATTAGAAAGAAGGAGACAAAATAGGCGCTAATAAAAATGAAAGTGCTTTTTTCAATATTAAGAAAGAAACAGATTGCCATATTCATAGTGGCAATACTAGTACTTGCTATTACTTTTGAAACCTTACAGCAATTATATTACATCAGACGATTTGACTTATCTGATGAAGCCACTTTTCTAGGAATCTTAAAGAACCAATCCTATAGATGGTTGATATGGATGATACTATCTGGCTTTATTATAACCTACGTAAATCGGAATGTAACTCAAAACGGGCTCTCCTTTGCGACTGTTATTAGATATACCATTCTGATAATAAGCCTAGTCTTTTTGAACATTTTAATAATATCTATAACTCAAGTTTTTATTGGAGGGTTCCCTCTAAATTTTGCGTCATTATTTGTGGACAACATGCCATTTTTCACGTTTCAAAAAGCACCTATTTATACACTTGGTTATATTGCCATTTTAGTTATTACACACTTATACCTTATCAATGAACAACTTCAGGTAGAGGTACAAGACTTGGCGGATTTAAAAAGAACTAATGTTGAATTGTATGATCAATTAAACAAAAAAATAGATGATAGAGCCTCTATTCTGAATATAAAGATTGGAAATAAGCGCAAAATAATTCCTGTTGAGGACATTACCTGGATTGAAGCTGATGACTATTGTGTTAAAGTTCACACCACTAATGAACAAACTTATTCCATGCGAAGTACTCTAAAGGCTTTGAATGAAAAATTGGATAATAATTTTATGCGTGTGCATAGAAAAGCAATTGTAAATATGCACATGACTAAAGAATTAGATTTATCTGAAAGTCCTTCGCTAGTCTTAAAAGATGATATGAGAATACCTGTTTCTAAAAGTTATTTAAAACTGGTGCGCAGCTACCTATCTTAGCATTATAATTTCCTTAACTAAGCTTACTGCAAATAAGCATCCACTCTCTGCAAATGTATTGATGTCTCACGTTTTTTTTCATTGATTTGAGAAACTAACTAATTAAGATGTCGTTTCATGAGGAGCAAAGCCAATCACATAGATTAATTGATTTACGCCAATTAGTTCCTCTTAAAACGGCTTCAAATAAAATTTCATCAATAATGAACAGTAGAATTATAACTCTCTTTATTTTTTCGAGTTTTGTTTTAAATATTGCCAACGCGCAATATGATTATGAAGCTTCGAAAGACTATCCTTTTGGCAAAGCCAATCCTGAAGCTCCAGAACAGGTCAAAGATTTTCAACCCTTAATCGGTGAATGTAATTGCTCATCTGTTTCAAGAAAACAAGATGGTTCATGGGCAGAGCCTGTGGATATGATTTGGCGTTGGAAATACATCATGAATGGTTTTGCCGTGCAAGATGAAACGCTTAAGGCAGATGGGAAGCATTCTGGAAGCATCAGACAATTTATTGCAGACAGTAGTAAGTGGTATGTGCATTATTATTCTTCTATATCAAAATCTACTACGCTACCAACATGGGAAGGCAATAAAACTGAAGATGGTAAAATCATACTTTACAGAGACCAAAAGGCTCCAAACGGCATGGAAGGCTATTACAGGATTACATTTTATGACATGTCTAAAAGTGGTTATAAATGGATTGGAGATTGGGTAGACAAAACTGAGCAGATCGTTTATCCGACCTGGAAAATTGATTGTAAAAGGCGTTAAAGAATAGAAATTAGTCAGTATTTTTATTGGGAATTTAATTATCTGATGTTTCCATGCCTTTATCGCCTTTTCATTTAGCCATACCTGTAGATGATGTTGAATTATGCCGAACGTTTTACAGAGATGTATTAGGATGTAAAGAAGGTCGAAGCAGTGATCATTGGGTAGATTTCAATTTCTTTGGACATCAATTAGTTATTCATTACAAACCAAAAGATTCGATTTCCGAGCATACTAATCCTGTGGATGGGAAAGATGTTCCTGTGCCTCACTTTGGAGTCATTCTAGAATGGGAGCAATTTGAAACATTTTCAAAAGTTTTAAAAACCAAAGGAATTCAATTCATCATAGAACCTTATGTGAGATTTAAAAATGAAGTTGGTGAGCAATACACCATGTTCTTTAAAGATCCTTCTGGTAATGCGCTAGAGTTTAAAGCCTTCAAAAACACAGATCAAATCTTTGCTAAATAACTCTGGATTTTTTCTTCTTCCAAAGGAAAAAGGGCAAGTATATCAATAGAAAAATTGGAATCAGTAAAAGCTGAACTACTAGAAGATAATAGGGCCATTCTCCAAAATAATCCAGTAGAGATGCTGAGTCTGGCTTATGATTAAGGTATGAGTAATTAGAACCAAGCATTTTATTGACAATTAGCATGATGACCACATACAGCTGGAACATTAATATTGACTTAAACACACTCTTTATTGTTGGTCGCATAGGGTATACGAAAGTCGCATAGAGGATAACGGTAAGCAGACCAAGATGTACTATCCAATACCTGAAATAATCCAAGCTTGGGAAGCCTTCAGAAATATCTGGTGTTATAACGCCTTGACTTGTCCCTGCTACTATCCAGAACAATAAAATTTCATACATCCAAAACTTTCTGTAGTGCGTAAAAAACGGAATGATCAATCCCAGAAAACTACAGAGAAATAGTGGTAAATCTGTTCTATAATTGTAGTCTCCTATAATTATGTAATATAAATGGAAAGCAATGAGGGCTAAAGAAATCAATATGGCCAAGAAATGTACAGCCCGATATTGTTCTTTCTTAGTAAGGAAGCGTCTAGAAGCCCAAATGAAGATTGCACCTCCTATTAGTGCTAATACAATTGGAATTAGGTGTTCTAAACTTCCTATCTGAACTCTATCCATATCACACAAATATATGGCTAAACTTACAAATAGGGTTAAAAACAAAAACACCACCCTCGCCTGGTAGAGGAACAAGGATGGTGATAGTTGCTATTAAATCAATAGCCTTAATGCTATTTATCTAACAGCACTTTTCTAATAGTTGTACCATTTTTAGTTGTGATCTTCACATAATACACATTACTTCTAAAGTTCGCAAAGTCTACACTTATATTATTATCGCTAAACGACTTATACGTCTTTTGATATGCTCTAGAACCAACCAAATCAAATACTTCTATTGTAACATCAGAATTGACTTTAGTCTCAAACTGTATATTTAATTTATCCTTAACAGGATTTGGATATAATGACATTGTTGGTGCCATTCTATTGTAATCCTTGATAGATTTCTTACACTTGTTAAACAAACTTATGTTGCACGTTGTTACACAACCATTGGCATCAGTCACGGTAAGCTCATAAATTGCCCAACCCATTCCTGGCCAAATTTCTATTTCAGACAAGTCATCATCAGAAAGAATATCCCAGGTTAGGTTTTCATGAACTGCCCAAGAGTATGAGTACGGTTCTGTACCACCAGTAACTAAAGCATTCAAACTATTATTTTCTCCACATTCCATTTTACCAGATGGGAAATAAGGATCTATATTACACTCTAGCTCTTTAGGTTCCTTAATTTGAACAACAACTGTATAGGTACAAGGGTCAACAACTCTTGAAGCTTCTCCATTTGTACTAATCGTTTGAACCTCTACATCTGGCAAAAAGGCATGCACAGCATAGTATCCTGGCTCAAATTCTGATTGACCGCTCAGGTCGTTTCCAACACCATTCTTCTTGATGGTATATATAGCACCTTCACTAACAAAGTCTATTGTAATGGTACCATCATCTGCCCCATTACAGGTAACATCTGTCGAAGAAACTGCTATGAACACTTCGTCTGGCTCATCAATTGTTATTGTTTCTTCTATGATACATCTATCATCATCATTACCTTCAAAGAAGGCAACAATTTCATAGTCTCCAGGACCATAAAGCATACCTTCAACATAAGGCTGGCCATTTATTGTAACTGTGGCACCTTCGGTAACAAAGTCTACTACTATGGTACCATCATTTTCACCAATACAAGTTACATCTGTATAAGATAAGTCTAGCTCTATACAAATACATTCTGGTGCTTCAACTGTAATAGAGCTATCACATCCAGATGCTGTTGTTGTAGTTATCGTTACATCTTGACCATTCGGTATATCATTAATCGTCCATGATACCTCGTTATTTTGCACAGGCGTTCCAAAGTCACTAGTGACAATACCTTCGCTAGTAGTAACATTGACAGAATACGTTCCAAAGTCATCCGACTCATTACATTCAGGATCTCCTGCTTGAATTGTTGGAAGTGGTTCTACAGTAACTGTAACTGTAGCACTCTTGTCTTCACAAGGTTCTTCAGCAAGTACAGTATATGTATATACACCTTCTAAGTCACCTACTTCAAAGATTCCGTCAGATGGCTGGTCGTCTGGTCCTGTCCAAGATCCGCCTCCATCAGCTAATACTAACTGATTAAATAAATCGTAGCTTCCTTCATCATCTTCACAGACTTCTAAAGTTCCATTATCCCCAGCTTCAACATTAGTATTAACCACGACAGTTACCGTAGCCGTATCATCTGGACATGGCGCTTCACCTTGTACTGTATATTGATAAACACCTTCAAGATCTCCAACTTCAAATATACCGTCCGTTGGTTGATTATCTGGTCCTGTCCATACTCCTCCCAGATCTGCATTGGTTAATTGATCGTAGAGATTATAGCTATTCTGGTCATTAGAACACAGGGTAAGGCTTCCATCATCGCCTGCGCTTACAGATTCTTTACCATCTACTTCAAACGTAGATGTACAACTTACGCCATTTGGATTACAACGATCAAATGCCGTGTATGTAAAGCTTATGCTTATGTCTGTATCACATTCGTATGGCGGAAGTGGTGGTAACTCTCCTAAATTATCAGCAGGCTCACAACCTCCAGATTTTGTAAATCCAGCTGCCCATGCATTATAAGCATCTTGTATTTGCTGGAGCGTTTGATCATCACCTAAAGACACATCTACCGGACAATCCACAGTCAATGGATCAGATGGTTCTACTGTAAAGCTTGCAGTCTCTGTGAGTTCTTCACATAGATCAACTACAGTATAACTAAATTCTACAGTGCCTCCTTCGCATAAGTCTGGTGCTTCATACTGATCATCAAAACCTCCTAAAGCATCACAACCACCTGTAAATCCAAACTTATTCATGAGATTGTAGAATGCATCTTCTAACTCGTCTTGTGTAGCAAATTCACACGATTCATACGACTCATCATCTACCTCTTCGATTTGTAATGTAGAAGAGTAAGCTCTTACTGTAAATGTACATTCTATAGCTTGTGTTTTACCACAATCGTCAGCAGCATTAACCATGACGCTGATTACCTGACTTTGATCTGCACATTGCGTAGGTGGTTGAAGATTGAAAATATCTGCAGAGTATTCAACCTCTGGGTTACAGCCTCCAGTAGCACTGAAGTTATTCGCCAAGCCTGTGATCCAATCATTAAATGCTAGTCCTATTTCAGCATCTGATGAACAACCATCTAACACATTATTACCTGGACATTCCCCTACCAATTCTAATGGGTCTGGTGCAGCCAACTTGAAACTTGACGAACAAGACACGCCATTTGGATTACAATCATCAAATGCTGTCAACGTGAACTGTAAATCGATTGGTTCACCACAAACATATTCTGGTAATTCAGGAATGTCTCCTATGTTCGAGGTAGGATTATCTCCATCATTCACTTCAAAACCAGATACCCATGCATTGTAAGCTGCTACTATATCGCCTTCGCTTGTACAAGCATTTAGGTCTACTGGATCTGGGCATTTAACGCTCAGTCCTGTAATTCCTGGCACGAAGAATGTTGAATTACAACTTACACCATTTGGATTACAACGATCAAATGCTGTATAATCGAAACTAAGATCTACTTCAGTTCCACATTCAAATTCTGGAAGTGATGGAATCTGATTTAAATTATCTGTTGGGTTACAGCCTCCACTCTTAGTAAAGCCTTGTATCCATAAATTATAAGCATCTAAAATCTCCTGTTCTGAAGATGAAGCATCTAGAACCACTCCTGTTGGGCAATCTACCATCAATTGCTCAGATGGTACAATGGTGAAGTTTGCAGTTTCTGTCTGCTCTTCGCACAGATCTTGAACGGTATAGCTAACCTCTACATTTCCTCCTGTACATAGGTCCGGTGCTTCGTACTGACCATCAAAATCCCCGCTTGCATCACATCCTCCAGAGAATCCAAATTGACTCAAGAAAGTAGAGAATGCACTATTCAATTCATCTTGTGTAGCATAATCACATGCTGGATATGATTCGTCTTCTACTTCATTCAATTCTAATGTTGAAACGAAAGCTCTTAGTGTAAACGTACATTCTATAGCCTGGGTCTTACCACAATCGTCAGCAGCATTGACCATAACACTAATGACTTGATCTTGGTCTGCACACTTTGATGGTGCTTGTAAGCTTGAAACATCGGTTGAATACTCCACCTCAGGGTTACAGCCTCCAACGGCATTAAAGTTTGACAATACTCCTGTCTTCCAATTTCCAAAGGCTTCATTAATCTCTTCCTGAGTGGAACATCCATCTATATCGTTTAAAAAGTCACAGTGTCCTTCTAATTCCAATAGCTCTGGCGCTGCCAACTTGAAACTTGACGAACAAAACACACCATTTGGATTACAATCATCAAATGCTGTCAACGTGAACTGTAAATCGATTGGTTCACCACAAACATATTCTGGTAATTCAGGAATGTCTCCTATGTTCGAAGTTGGATTGTCTCCATCATTCACTTCAAAACCAGATACCCAAGCATTGTAAGCTGCTACTATGTCACCTTCGCTTGTACAAGCATCCAAGTCTACTGGATCTGGGCATTTAACGCTCAGTCCAGTAATTCCTGGCACAAAGAATGTTGAATTACAACTTACGCCATTTGGATTACAACGATCAAATGCTGTATAATCGAAACTAAGATCTACTTCAGTTCCACATTCAAATTCTGGAAGTTCTGGTAAAGTATCTATATTATCTGTAGGATCACAACCTCCACTCTTTGTGAAGCCTTGTATCCATAAATTATAAGCATCTAAAATCTCCTGTTCTGTTGATGAAGCATCTAGTACCACTCCTGTTGGACAGTCGACCATCAATTGCTCAGATGGTACAATGGTGAAGTTTGCAGTTTCTGTCTGCTCTTCGCACAGATCTTGAACGGTATAGCTAACCTCTACATTTCCTCCTACACATAAGACTGGCTCACTGTACTGGTCATCAAATCCTCCATTTGCATCACATCCTCCTGAGAACCCAAACTTATTCAAGAAGTTTTGGAAAGCTGTACTCAATTCCTCTTGAGTCGCAAAATCACATGCTGGATATGATTCGTCTTCTACTTCATTCAATTCTAATGTTGAAACGAAAGCTCTTAGTGTAAACGTACATTCTATAGCCTGGGTCTTACCACAATCGTCAGCAGCATTGACCATAACACTAATGACTTGATCTTGGTCTGCACACTTTGATGGTGCTTGTAAGCTTGAAACATCGGTTGAATACTCCACCTCAGGGTTACAGCCTCCAACGGCATTAAAGTTTGACAATACTCCTGTCTTCCAATTTCCAAAAGCTTCATTAATCTCTTCCTGAGTAGAACATCCATCTATATCGTTTAAAAAGTCACAGTGTCCCACTAATTCTAATGGCGCTGGTGCAGCTACATCAAATGTAGAGCTACACTCATCAATGTCACAATCATCGGATGCTTCTAATGTAAATGATAGACTTACAGCTGCTCCACATACATAATCTGGCAATTGTGGAATGTCTCCTATGTTCGATGTTGCATTAATACCTCCATCAACACTAAATCCAGCTACCCAAGCATTGTAAGCCGCTACTATGTCGCCTTCACTTGTACAAGCATCTAGGTTTACTGGATCTGGACACGTTATCTCTAATGACTCCTCTCCAAGAACAACAAATTCTGAAGAACAGTTATAATTGCCACAAGCATCATTGATTGTTACATCATGCGATAGTTCAATCCTAGTACCACAATCGAATGGTGGCAGTTCTGGAATTGGACCAGAAATATCTTCTACCTGACAACCTCCTGTAAAGCCAAACCCTGACACCCATAGATTATAAGCATCAATGATATCTTGTTCACTTGTACCTGCAGGCAATTCAACATTGTCTGGACACATAACTTCTACTTCATCAAATCTAATAAGCTCAAATGTCGCTGTTTCTTCTCCTGAATCACATAAGTCAGAAACTGCATAAGTTGCAGTTCTTGTATTAGCACCTGAACAGAATTCTGGCACTTGATCAACAATTGAAGGCACTGTAAACTCCCCAGATGGGTTACAACCTCCTGTGAATCCAAATAGAGCTATCCAGTCTGCATACGCTTGATCTATTGCATCTTGTGAGCCTAGATCGCAAGCGTTATAAGACACATTTGGCACTTCATTGATTGCTAAAATAGGAGCTGGATTGACCGTAAACGTACAGGTTACTCCACCAACTTGCCCACAAAGATCATTTGCATCAATATCAACAGATACTTGCTGTACTCCATTACCACATTCACTTGGTTTTTGAAGTGAATTAATTGCTGGATTGAAATTCACTATAGCTGATCCACAAGATCCATTAGCAGTCATCGCTTGCAATCCAGAAATCCATGTATTCCAAGCAGCATCAATCTCTGCCTGAGTTGAACAACCGTCTAGATTTGGATCTGAAGGACACTCTGAGATCGCAAGTGTATTTTCATACGGCCCAACAGTAAATGTACATTCAATAGGTTCTGTATCTCCACAATCGTCCTTCGCATTAATCATTATAGAAACTACTTGTTCTTGATCACCACATGTATTTGGTTTTACTAATTCATTTATTGGTATTGAATATTCTACAAATGCATTACAACCTCCAGTCGCTGAAATCGCATTAAGACCATTAATCCAATTATTCCATGCATCATTAATTTCCTGAGAAGTTGCACAACCTGTTAATTGTGGGTCTCCTGGACAGTCTGCACTTAATGCTAAATCGTTGGAATATGCTGGTACTGTAAACGTTGCTGTAACTGGAGATGTTTCTGTACAGTCATCTGTTGCTCTTATATCAACAGATATCACTTGCTCATTCAAATTACAATATCCATCTAAAAGAGATAATGTATTTGGGTCTACTGAATATTCTACCTCAGCATTACAACCTCCTGAAGCTGTCATACCATTTAACGCTGAAATCCATGCATCAAACTCATCTGCTGGATCAACACATGCTTGTGTAGTTACGTCAGCAGGCTTTGGGCTTAATGATAAATCGTCTGAATATGGATTGACTGTGAACGTACATACTACTTCACTTGTCTCACCACAATCATCAACTGCTTTCACAGAAACCTCTACAGTTTGCGCTTGAGTATTACAAGGCGTTGGAACACTTATACTATTAAAGTCTGGTGAAAACTCTACTGAAGCATTACAACCTCCAGAAGCACTAAAGTTACTTTGCAAATCAGATAACCAATCTGCCAGTGCAGAATTAATATCATCTTGACTAGAGCAACCATCCAAGTTTGGATCAGAAGGGCAAGAGCCTTCTAAACTCAGTTCTGGAGCATTTATTATAATTATTTGCTCGCAAGTCGCAAATTCTTGTCCATCAAAATATAAGGTATAGGTTCTCGTAAATTCAGCACCGTCACCATCACCACAGATATCGGTATCTCCTACATCTTCATGATCCATAGTTACAGGATCTCCGCATGATTCTATACCACTAAATACATCTGCTGGATCAGTGAATGCATCTGGTACTTCACAACTTTCATCATCTATAGGTTGAAGATCACAAGTGGCCGCTGGTGTACAGCAAACTTCTCCAAGCACTGCGACTGAATCTGTAAATGTTCCAAAACAATCACCACTAGCTTCTACCTCTACAGTATAATTGCCAACACCAAGGTTAGGGATAACTTCATTAAGATTATTTGTGACAATTACTAATGGATTAATTAAACTTCCGCCTGTAACTGTTATTGTATATGGTGCTTCAGCACCAGGAGATATTCCGACTGTAATAGTACCATCCGAATCGTTTTCACAAATTGTCGAGCCTTCTAAACTGGCTACTAAAGGACATATATCGTTAGCAATTGTAGCAAAACAATTGGCAAGATTATCTATGTTAGGATCTACCACATAATCTGCTGTGATAATTCTAGTTTCATCGCCAGAACCGGCAGGATTATATGCCGTTGGACCAGAGATAGCTTGCAATTGACTTACATCTACTCCACCTCCTACACCAAGTGCAAAAATATGAGTTCCTTCTCCTTTAATTTTATTGGTAAGTTGTACTGGATTATAAAGCTCAACTGGCTGGGTCGTATTACCACTACCACAGGTGTTAGAACTTCCTCCTGGATCGGTTTCATCTGGAGAATATGAGGTTGGCACACCATCTGTAAAGACTAATAATAAGTCTGCTGGAGTTGGCACACCATCTGCTAAAATCATAGCGGCTTGCCAGTTGGTGGAACCAGTAGCGTTGTAAGTTTGTCCATTAAAAGCTACACCATCAAAATAACCAGTCATATTGGATATTAATGTGGCATCCACTGCAGTATAGTCACTAACTACATATCGTGCTGTTGAGCTAAACTCGATTATGGCTACTCGTACTGGTGTACATGATAGCTCTTGTAAGAATGCTAAAACTCCTGCTTTTACATTATTTTCATCACTTCCTAAAGAACCCGATTCATCAATGACTATGGTTACATCGAGCTCTTGCTGACAGCTTACACCTAAATCTGGATTCGGTGATGAATTAACTGCTGGGCAAGAATTACATTGGTCGCAAAAGAAGTCACTAGCATAAGGTGTACTCCTCACTAGAACATTATCAAAACCATGTCGCTCATTTGTAGTACTATTTTCAGCTTGAACTCTTAGGTAGAGATTCGTTCCGCTTAGTGTCGGTGAAACTGCCGTTGTACTTCCGAAATTTGCGGTCTCATTAAAAAAGTTTATCCAATTAGTCCCATCAAAGCTATATTGAGCTCTTAGGAAATCATCAGATTCCGTATCTCCTTCTTCAAAAACATCCAGAGAAACCTTCACTCCGCTATAAGATGATATATCTATAGCAGTTGTAGTCCAGCTTCTGGTGCCTGGGTTTAAATCTATACCGCTCAATCTTTTGTTAGATCCGGATTGATTTACATCAAAATCGCCATTGTTTGTGCTCCAAGTAGTAACTGTATTTGGTGTACCAGTCCCAGTAGTATCACCATTAGAAGAAGATTCAAAATCTTCTGACCAAATTGTGGTTTGTGCACTTGAAGCTACTATAAAAAACAAAAAAGTCAAAAATAGCAGTAATTGCTTTTTGACTTTAGGTAATGATAATAGGTTGTCTGTAATGTAACAACACAGTTGACATGGGTAAATAGCAAGAGAATTCATAATGAATGATTTTTAGTTAAAACCAAACATTATAGGCACTCATTTAAGAGCAGACTTGGTTGATCACGCTATTAATCAACCTGATATATATATATGTTGCTATTAAATAATGAGTGTAGGGAAAATCGTCTTACTAATTTACAAAAAAATAGTTTGAAGCACATAAGTCATGCTATAAAACTTAAATATTTGATAAATAGACGCTTAGTGTAAGTTAATTCTTATTAAGGTTGTGATACTCTCTCGCTAAAAGTGTGTTTTTAAGTAACATTGCTATAGTCATAGGTCCCACTCCACCTGGTACTGGTGTGATGAAACTAGCTTTCTTACTTACATTCTCAAAATCAACATCCCCAGTAATTATATAGCCCTTCGGAGAATCTTCGTTAGGCACTCTGGTAATCCCTACATCGATGATAACAACATCATCTTTAACCATTTCTGCTTTGAGGAATCCAGGCACTCCAAGTGCAGTAATTATGATGTCTGCTTGTGATGTAATTTGAGTAATATTTTTAGTATGGCTATGTGTCAATGTCACTGTTGAATTCCCTGGAAACCCTTTACGTCCCATTAATATACTCATTGGTCTACCAACGATATGTGAACGACCAATAACCACAGTGTGCTTTCCTTTGGTCTCCACACCATAACGGTCTAGTAATTCTAAAATACCAAAAGGTGTTGCCGGAATAAATGTTGACATGTCTAATGCCATTTTCCCAAAGTTGGTGGGATGGAATCCGTCGACATCTTTATCTGGGTGTACCGCCATCAATACTTTTTGGGTATTGATTTGTTTTGGCAACGGTAATTGTACTATGAAACCATCAATCTCTGGGTCGTCATTTAACTCATGGATTTTATCTAATAACTCAACTTCGCTGGTCGTATTGGACAATTGTATTAAGGTAGATTCAAAGCCCACGCGTTCACAGGCTCTAACCTTACTTCCAACATAGGTTAAACTTGCTCCATCGTTTCCTACAATAACGGCAGCTAGGTGTGGCACTTTTTCGCCATTAGCTTTCATTTCTTTTACGTGTTCAGCAATTTCATTTTTAATATCGTTGCTTATTTTCTTTCCGTCTAGAATTGTCATTGTAGTTGTATATTATGAGTTGTTAATAGTTTCGTTTTTAAACAAAAAAACATGAGTTGTTACCTCATGTTTTTCATCATTTGCATCATACGTTTTCCGCCTCCGCCTTGCATCATCTTCATCATCTTGCTCATTTGGTTGAATTGCTTCAGTAATTGATTCACTTCTTGCACCGAAGTTCCAGATCCTTTACCAATGCGTTTCTTTCTGCTTGCGTTTATTATGGACGGGTTTGCTCTTTCTTTTGGTGTCATAGAATGGATGATCGCCTCTATACCTTTGAATGCATCATCGTCAATATCGATATCCTTCATCATCTTTCCGGCTCCAGGGATCATACCGATAAGGTCTTTCATGTTACCCATTTTCTTGATCTGCTGAATCTGCTTCAAGAAATCATCAAATCCAAACTGATTCTTTGCAATTTTCTTCTGAAGTTTTCTAGCCTCGGCTTCATCGAACTGCTCTTGAGCACGTTCTACAAGAGAAACAACGTCTCCCATACCAAGGATACGATCTGCCATACGTGAAGGATAGAACACATCAATAGCTTCCATCTTTTCACCTGTACCAATAAACTTAATAGGCTTGTTTACAACCGATTTAATCGATATTGCGGCACCACCTCTGGTATCACCATCTAATTTGGTAAGGATAACACCATCAAAATTAAGTACATCGTTAAAGGCTTTAGCTGTATTTACAGCATCCTGACCTGTCATAGAGTCTACAACAAATAAGGTCTCCTGAGGATTTATAGCTTTATGAATGTTAGAAATTTCATTCATCATTGCCTCATCTACAGCCAAACGACCAGCGGTATCTATGATAACAACATTATGACCATTTGCTTTTGCATGAGCAATACCAGCTTGAGAAATTGCTACTGGGTCGTTATTGCCTCTGTCGCTAAACACCTCTACACCGATTTGATCTCCTACAACATGCAATTGATCAATTGCAGCAGGGCGATAAACATCACAGGCTACAAGTAATGGTTTTTTGGTTTTCTTGTTTTTTAAGTAATTGGCTAATTTCCCAGAAAATGTTGTTTTACCAGAACCTTGTAAACCAGACATTAAAATTACACTTGGAGTGGCTGATAGATTAATCCCTTCAGCATCACCTCCCATAAGTTCGGTCAATTCATCCTTAACAATCTTAACCATTAATTGACCTGGCTGTAAGGTTGTTAACACATCTTGTCCAAGTGCTTTTTCTTTTACTTTATTGGTAAATTCTTTTGCTATCTTGAAATTGACATCGGCATCTAAAAGCGCTCTACGTACTTCTTTCAAAGTCTCTGCAACATTAACTTCTGTAATACTGCCGTGGCCTTTGAGGACGTGTAGGGCTTTATCTAACTTTTCACTTAAATTATTGAACATAGTTCTCTGTCTATTTTAAAAGACGCAAATTTAAGGATTTGATACGTATTTATAAAGCTTGAAGGCCTATAAAATAAAAAAGGGTTGCTATGGCATGCAACCCTTAATTATTAACTTAAAACTTAAGTTTAGCGGTTATCGTTCAATGGATTAATCGCATGTACGTTCTAGCACAATGAAATCTTCATTATTTGCCAAAGACACAAGCTCTAATCTATCCTCCTGGCATTCTACAACCAACCATTCTCCTGTAATGGCTTGAATGTTTGGACCAGCTATATTATATAGTATTAAAACAACACCATCGCTGATTTGAGATGTAGACCAGCTGGCATCTATATTCATTCCTTCGCCCTCTATAAGCAAGGCTTGATCTGGTTCGAAAACTAGGTAAAAACTCAATAAGTTATTGCTACCATTGTAATTAGCAACTTGCCACCAACATTCTAACAAGTATTCGTCTACTTGTTGTTCTGTACAGCCTTCGTAACAACTTTCAACAACTAAATCGTGCGAAAATATTTCAAACACTGATGGGTTGCCAGCTAATGATACTCTTGAGTAAATAGTTTGAGGATTAACTGTATTTACAAATGGGTTAGTAAGCGGGTTCATCTCATTCTCCGCATCATCTATTGTTAAGTAGAAATTGTATTCTACATTGTCGAACGGACAGTTAGAGAATATTAATTCTAGGTCAAAAACACCAAAACCATCAGTAGTACCATCATCTTCATCACATACTGAAAGCCCATAGTTACCGAAACATTCTAAAGGATTGCCATTATCTTCAGCACATTCTAGCACTAATATATCCTGACCTTGTTTTAAAACAATACCTTCTTCTCCACAATCAATAACTAACCATGTTCCATTAAAATCTCCCAATCCTTCTACTGTAATTAGTATATAAACATTACCGCCGTCTGAGAAGATATCCCAAACTCCATTGTACGGCAGATCTCCTTCGTATAATGTAAAGAATGTATTATCATCATTGAACATGAATGTTGTAAAGGATGGCGTCCATTCGTTTAATGTCGGCACTTGAGCGCAACTCACCAGTTGCTCCCTGACTTCGCCTTGTTCACAATCTGAAGTTTCTTCACAATCGCGTTCAAAAACCAAGTAATTATCATCATCAATTAATTTGATTCGATCTTCATCACATTCATACACTTCCCATGTCAAAGAAATGACATCATAAGGATCTTGGATTTCTAAGGTTACAAATACACCTTCGTCAGTTAGTGATACTTCCCAATAGCCAACTATTTCATAATCGGTTTCAGGATTGCTAACTATGACTTCTCCATTTGGATAGAAATAGAATTGATCTCCAATAACATTATCAAATAGATTTGTACCTGCATACCAATGACACTCTTGCAAGTACATTGCTACTTCTTGAGCAGAACAATCTACTTCATTATCGTCATCGCATTCTAATTCTAAAGTATTTTCGCCGTTAGTAAATTTCAGCTCTTCATCATCACAGTCTAGCAACTGCCATGTAGCGTTTAATAATGTAAAGGTTTGTAGTCCAGCAATTACGAGTACAGGACCTTCATCAGACTCAATGATATCCCATTCTCCAACATCCGTTACAGCTGGATCACCATTTACGATCACCTCTCCACTTTGAGTGAAATTAACATGGTTAACATCTTCAATTTCGTTGTTTGCATTATAAATATCTGCTTCAAAATAGCATGACAGCAGTATTTCTTCTAATCCTTCAGGTGTTATGTCACATTCATTAATATCTTCACAATCTTCTTCTGCTGCTTCAATAGCTTCAACTAATTCGGTATTATTACTTACTTCAATAGTTTCACCATTTGCATAGACAAGAGTTACAGGATAATTGAGACTGGCTAATACTACGCCATTGTCTTCATCATCTAAACTTTCCAAGAATTCATACAATGCTTCGTCATCTTCTATGACTACTGTATCTACAATATCGAACTCTGTATTGAATATTGAAAATGATATAGGATATTGAAAATCTATACATTCAATAACATCTGGTTCATCAGTACATTCATCTATAAATGCTTCAAGATCATCCAAATTTTCAATCGTTACTTGGGTATAATCGTTTAAGATAACTGTGATTGGAAATAAAAATTCTAGGATATCTTCATCGTTATCAAATTCCTCAAAAATCTCTTCAATAAGTGCAAGATCTTCTAAAGTTTCAATAGTAATTGTAATTCCGTTTGCAATAATGGTAACTGGTAAGTTTACAGAGATACAGCTAGAATTATCTAGTATATTATCTGCGCCTCCATAATTGGCAGAGGCATACGCCATAACTGTTGCAATTTGAGAATCTGGGGCAATTGTTTCCTGAGTTTGGGTCTCAGTAGTTTCTGTAGCTTCATCTTGACAAGATGTAAACACTAATAGGGCAAAAAAGGCAATTAGTGATAAAAGCTTTGGGGTAGGTTTCATAGCTTCAATTTTAAAGTTGTTTTTATCATAAAACATCTCATTCTTTGTTTTTCCTACCATCAATTTTATTTTTAATTTAGCCGACAACAACCTCTCAATGCCAAAAGATCTTCATAATAATATTTGTGATAAAAGCCTTTTTGAAGCCTTTTTTAAAAAGCATGCAAAGGATCTTCATGATTTCTTGTATTATAAGTTTGGCGCTGATCTCAACCCAAAGGATAAAGTGCAAGATGCCTTTATAAAGTTGTGGCAAAACTGCGGAAAAGTACCACCAAATAAGGCTAAAAGTTTTTTGTTCACCACTGCTAATAATTTAATGCTAAATGAGGTTGCTCATCAAAAAGTGGTACTGAGACATCAAAAAAGTCAGCCCAAATCTATAACGCATGAGTCTCCTGAGTATGCATTGCGAGAAAAGGAATTCAAACAAAAATTAGACACGGCAATTGCCAATTTAACCGAAGCACAACGCGTTGCTTTTCTTTTGAATAGGGTTGAAGGAAAACGCTTTAAAGAGATAGCTGAAATCCTTAATATTTCTACAAAAGCGGTTGAAAAACGCATCTATGGTGCATTAAAAAAATTGCGTGAAGACATTGAAGGTTTATAATATGAAAAAAAATAATCTCGAAAGGGGTAGGAAAATAAGCAACTTAACTGTTATATAGGTGATAATACAATCATGAACAGAGAAGACCTCATACAAAAATGGTTAGATAATAACCTCAATGCCAATGAACTTGAAGCTTTCAAGCAGCTTGAAGATTATGATGCATTGATGAAATTATCTAACGGATTGGCAGAGTTCAAGGCTCCAGAGTATAACACTTCTGAAGAGTTGGATATTGTATTATCTAAACTCGATACAGAAAATTCGACTAAATCAATAAACTTCTTTAAGCCTCTTATGAGGATTGCAGCAGTTTTAGTAATCTGTTTTAGTGCTTACTATTACACGACAACTTTAGACACTAAAATCAACACTGACATTGCTCAAAAGACTTCTGTCTTTTTACCAGATCAATCCGAGGTACAACTAAATGCTGAGTCTAGTATGACTTATAATGAGAATGATTGGGATGAAGAACGATCATTACTTCTAGAAGGTGAAGCATTTTTTAAAGTTGCCAAAGGTGAGACATTTAGTGTTAACACGAGTGCTGGTATTGTAAGTGTTCTTGGTACAGAATTTAATGTAAGACAACGTAATAATATTTTTGAAGTTATCTGTTATGAAGGGTTGGTTGCTGTTACATACGACAACGAGAAAACCAAATTATATCCTGGAGATACATTTCTAATAGTAAATGGGAAACGAATTGTTAATGAAAAAGAAAACAATCAGCAACCTACCTGGATAACAAACGAAAGCTCCTTTAGAAGTATTCCTTTTAGTGAAGTTATTGCGGAATTAGAACGACAATATGATGTTTCTGTGGCCTTTGACCAAAGTCTTATAGACGCAGAATTATTATTTACTGGACGTTTTACGCATAATAATCTTGATATTGCCTTAAAATCTATCACATTACCACTAAATTTGGGTTATCAAAAAACAGATAACAGCATTATCCTAACACGTGGTTAAGAGATTATGTCTTTTTCTACTCATTCTTTTTTATTTAGGTCTTGGCAATAGTGTTGCCCAAGATACTACTAAGACAGTATTCCCATTATCTAAAGTGCTAGAACTCATAGAGATTCGTTACAACGTAAGCTTTTCTTATGCAGATGATCAGATAGATAATATTACTATTGAAGCACCAGACAGCAACTTTTCTCTAGAAGAAGCTATAAGATTTCTTAGGGATAAAACCGACCTTCAGTTTACAATACTAAATGATCGTTTTATTGCTATTAGAGGTAGATCTGATGATGGTTCATTTAAAATACAAAGTCTGGAGGAAGTTGTAATCACTAACTATTTAACCACTGGAATATCAAAGAAGCTCACTAATACAATTACGATAGAACCTCAAAAATTTGGGATCTTACCAGGACTTCTAGAACCAGATGTACTACAGACCATACAGGCTTTACCTGGTGTTCTGAGTGTAGATGAACTTACTTCAAACATCAACATACGAGGTGGCACACATGATGAGAACTTAATTCTTTGGGATGGCATTAAGATGTACCAATCTGGTCACTTCTTCGGAATGATCTCTGCATTCAACCCATATCTTACTAAGAAAATAGATGTTGCAAAAAATGGAACTAGTGTCTACTATGGTGATGGCGTTTCTGGAGTCATAGACATGCAGAACAGTAACGAGTTGGATCAAACTTTTGGAGCCGGACTTGGCATTAATCTGATTAATGCTGATGGTTACATCAAAATACCGCTTTCAAAAAAAATAGAAATGCAGCTCTCGGCACGCAAATCGATAACAGACATTGTCAACTCTCCAACCTATGATCAATATTTTGAGCGCATTTTTGAGGATTCAAACTTTAACAACAATAGTGGATCAGTCTTATCGAATTCTGAACGCTTTAACTTCTATGATACTAGTGCAAAATTGCTTTATGATATCTCCAAAACTGATCAGCTTCGTGTGAATTTCATTTCCATCTTTAACGATTTGAATTATAGTGAAACCTCACTAGCCAATTCCGTATCTCAAGAGTCGGATAGTGATTTGACTCAATCTAGTTTGGCCTTTGGTGCCAAGTACTCTAAATATTGGAATAAATCCTTCAGAACTTCATTACAGGTTTATTATTCCACATATGATTTGAAAGGTATTAATCTCGATCTCAGTAATAGTCAACGTCTTTTACAAGAAAATGAAGTTGAAGATTTGGGTGTTCGTTTTAATATGACTAGAGCTCTTGATGAGCGCCTCAATATCTCCGCTGGATATCAATTTAATGAAGTTGGTGTTAGCAATCTGGAAGTCGTCAACTTACCAAACTTTAGGAGTCTATCGAAAGATTTTACCAGGACTCACGCTATTTATGGTGAAGCAGAATTTACTTCAAAAAATAAAACAACTTATGCCCGAATTGGTTTGAGAACCAACTTTATTGAACAGTTCTCACTATTCTATACGGAACCTCGTTTGGCTTTTAGTCAGAAATTAAATGACTCCTGGCGAATGGAAATTTTGGGAGAATTCAAAAGTCAATCCATTAGTCAGGTTATTGATCTACAACAAGATTTCTTAGGTATAGAGAAGCGTCGATGGTTACAATCTAATGGTGAAGAAATTCCTCTAATAGAAAGTCAACAATTTTCTGTTGGATTGCATTACAATAAAAAGAAGCTATTGATAAGTGTAGAGCCTTTTATAAAAAACGTCGATGGTATTAGTACCAGAAGTCAAGGATTTCAGAACCAATTTCAGTTTGTTACAGCATCAGGAAAGTATCAAGTTGCCGGTATCGATGTTTTAGTTAATAAGCAATTTCAGAACTTTAGTACATGGTTGAGCTATTCTTACAGTAAAAATGAATACGAGTTTGAAGATTTAAACGATGCCATTCCCTTCCCTAACAATAATGACATAAGACATTCTGCTACATTTGCTGGCACTTATAATTATGACAACTTAAAGATAGCGCTTGGTGTTAATTGGCATTCCGGAAAACCAGTAACGCCTCCCTTAGCTTCAAATCCAAATATTGGCACTTTGATTAATTATGATGAACCTAATAGTGAAAGTCTTTCAGATTATCTAAGAACTGATTTATCTGCAACTTATAGTTTCAAAATGAACAAGAATATAGATGCTCTAGCTGGTGTTTCTATTTTGAATCTTTTTGACAGAGAGAATATCATCAATAGGTATTATACTGTAAACAGTGATGATGAGGTTATTCCTATCGAAAACCAATCTTTAGGATTTACACCCAACATCAATTTTAGAGTAAGATTTTAATCTTATATTTGGGAAACGCATTTTACAGATTTGCAACCAAACCGACCATCTAAGCTATTAATTCTATTCCTATGTTTTATAGGCTTTAGTTATCTTCCTGCACAAAATCAGCAGTTTCAGGAAAACACGTCTCATTATTTTCATCCAGAAATATTAGTAGGTAAAGCTACTGAGCCCAATGAGGGATTTCCAAAAACCAACTTACAAACTGGGTTTACATTTGGACTTGGGAGGTATAATCTAACCCAAGAAAGGGTTTGGGCAAAATGGCTCAATTTTCCAAAAACTGGTATATCTGCTAGTGTGTACGATTTTGGTAATACAGAAAAAGTCGGTAGAGCTTACACGATTATGCCATTTATGGAATATGATTTATCGAATAGACTTCATATTAATGCTGGAATTGGATTATCCTATACAGACACAAAATTTGATCCTGTTACCAATCCATTTAATGAAGCCATTACAACAGATCTCAACTGGTCGTTTCGATCTTTTTTCTATTATGATGTTTTTAAAAAAGAATCTATAGATTGGCGTTTTGGGTTGGGCTATGTACACCATTCTAATGGACATACAAGATTACCAAATCAGGGGTTGAATTCGTTTTTGGCTAGCGTTTCTGCATTTATTAAAACTTCACCTGAAATCCATCAACCAAAACCGGAAATAGAGAAGACTTCGACTCGTCAAACCTATTTCTCGTTCAAAGCTGGGTTGGGACAAAACGTACTTTCCGAAATATTCAATAATAAAAAAGAGGTGTATTCCGTAGCAGTGTCTGTAGGTAGAATTCATAACAAAACCTTCAAATTTGGAGGAGGATTGTACTATAGATTTTATGAACACTATTATGATTACATAAAATCTGATGGCGAATTGGTAGTATCTGATTATCCAATTTTCAAAGAAAATCCTTTTGGCTATGCCTCAGCCTATGGATTGTTCGGAACAGCAGAGTTATTACTCAGTCATTTTGGAGTAGAATTCGATATAGGCATCAACATTTCTAAACCTTTCTATAAGATTGATTGGATACTTAATCAAGGTTATGACTTTGTAAATCCTCAGGGTGAAACTATTGTTGTTTTAGGTGAACTCGACTGGTATTATGAAATCAAACGGACTATCTCTAGCCGCTTAGGATTAAAATATTATTTCATTACAAATGATAAGTCTCCAAAACATAATATTTTTATTGGTGCCCACATCAATGCCAACTTAGGGCAGGCAGACTTTACCGAGTTGAGCCTTGGTTACGTCTATCGTTTACCACTAAAAGAAAAAACCAAATAGAATGACAGCTTCAGAACTACAGCAATTAAAATACCCTATTGGTGAATTTGAAAAACCAGAAGTTATTTCTACTACAAACATTGAAAAATGGATTTCTGACATAGAACAATTCCCGCAACGCATAAAAGATACTACCGCAGGTTTAACTACAGAACAACTCAACTGGAAGTACAGACCCGACGGTTGGACTATAAAGCAGGTTGTTCATCACTGTGCAGACAGCCATATAAATAGTATTATACGATTTAAGCTTGCTTTAACTGAAGACTCGCCTACAATAAGACCTTATTTTGAAGATCGTTGGGCAACCTTAATTGATTGTAATGATGATGATCTTTCAGACACCTTGAGTTTGCTTACTGGATTGCATGCAAAATTGAGCAAGCTACTTCGAAATCTATCCGATACTGACTTAAAACGAGAATTTATTCATCCAGAATATGGTAAGCGATATAGTCTGGAGGAAACCATAGGCGTTTATGCATGGCACAGTAATCATCACCTAGCTCATGTTAAACAAGCCTTGGATCATAAAGGTGCTTTTAATTGATGAATTCTATTGATAAGTCCATAAGAGTTGCCAATTATTTGATTGATTATTTAATAATATTCTTTTGCTGGTTTGTTGTTGTTTTCGCTCTTCAAGCTTTCGACATAGGAATAAGCTTATTCTATCTCTTTGTATTTGTTTATTATTTTGCTTTTGAAGCTACTACCGGAAAAACTATTGGCAAACTATTTACTAATACTAAAGTTGTGCATTTGAACGGTTCTAAAGCTGGTACTTTTAGAATATTCTTAAGATCGTTTTGGAGAATTATGCCATTTGATACCATATCCTACCTTATGGGTTACGAACTTGGGCTTCACGACCTTATGTCTTCCACCAAACTGAAATTAGAATAGTCAATATCAATATGTCGTTATGACATTACTTGTGTCTTGGCAAGATTCTTGACTTTCATTTTGATATGAGAATCAACAACATAAGGTATTTTTTCATTCTAGGCATCTTACTTACATTTAGCCTAGCGTCTTATTCTGTTCCTCACACGCATCAGCTTAGAGTTCCAAATCAATCGGAGTGGATTCAACCCTCTAAAAAAGATTCAAGGGCTTATAACATTTCAAATCTTAAGGTTGAACGCTCCACAAGTCTTCTTAATCACTATGCATTTTGCTTTAATAGTGTTATAAATCTTCATAATGAAAGGCAAGCTATTACTTTCAATCACTATCAAGACAGTTACAATTTCGTAAAGCAACACTCCATAAAACTTCACTCAGAATATTCACTCCTATACCCTTCTGAAACTGCGTCATAATTCGCATTGACTTTTTCACCTAAGTATTAATCAGACATTCTATTTCAGAGTGTTGCAATGCATTTATTATGACTATAAAAAAAGGACTGCGATTACTCGCATTAGTGCTATTAATTGCCTTGGCTTGTGTAATGCCATTTCCCATAACCACATACAGAAAAGATAATTTACCTAAACACCTCATTGAGCAAGTAGAGCAAAAAAAAGAGGATGAAGAGGAAGATGATATTAAGGAATTGTTTTAAAACACTACATTCTTTCTGGCACACCAATACCTAAAACTGCAAAAGCATTTTTGATTGTATTTCCAACGGTTTGTGAAAGCTGTACTCTAAAGATTTTTTCATCTTGAGTTTCTGCCCCAAGAATAGATACATTCTGAAAAAATGAATTATACAACTTCACCAAATCATAGGTATAATTGGCAACTAATGCTGGGCTATACTCTTTTGCAGACTGCTGAAGTACTTCTGGGAATAGCTTAATTTGCTTAAGCAATTCCTTTTCTTTTTCATGCATAGAAACTTCAACACCTTTAGTATAATCGAAATCAGCTTTTCTTAAAATGGATTGAATTCTTGCATAAGTATACTGAATAAAAGGGCCTGTATTCCCTTGAAAATCTATAGATTCCTTAGGATCGAAAAGAATTCGTTTTTTTGGATCCACTTTAAGAATATAATACTTTAAAGCCCCTAAACCAATAGTCCTATACAACTCCTTCTTTTCTTCCTCAGAATAACCATCAAGTTTACCTAACTCTTTTGAAATCTCTTCGGCTGTTTTTGCCATTTCATCAACTAAATCATCGGCATCGACAACAGTACCTTCTCTACTCTTCATTTTTCCGCTTGGCAAATCTACCATGCCGTAGCTCAAATGATGTAGATTCTTAGCCCAATCGAAACCAAGTTTTTTCAGAATTAAGAACAATACTTTAAAGTGATAATCCTGTTCATTACCAACTGTATAAACCATACCATTAATATCTGGATGGTCTTTTACACGCTGTATTGCAGTTCCAATGTCTTGGGTCATATATACGGCTGTTCCGTCTGCTCTAAGTACAATCTTTTCATCCAGACCTTCATCAGTAAGATCACACCAAACCGAGCCATCTTCCTTTTTATAGAACACTCCAGATTTAAGCCCTTCAGCAATAAATTCTTTTCCTAATAAGTAAGTATTGCTTTCGTAATAGTAAGAATCAAAATCAACTCCTATAGCCTTATAAGTTACTTCAAAACCGTCATAAACCCATTGGTTCATCTTCTTCCACAATGCTACGATTTGTTCATCACCAGATTCCCATTTTCTAAGCATTTCTTGAGCCTCTAAGAGTATTGGCGCATTCTTTTTTGCATCTTCCTCTGTTTGACCTTCAGCAATTAATGTTTCTATTTCTGCTTTGTACTCCTTGTCAAACTTCACATAATAATTTCCAACAAGTTTATCGCCTTTTAACCCAGTGCTTTCAGGAGTTTCGCCATTTCCATAACGCTTCCAAGCTAACATACTTTTGCATATATGAATTCCTCTATCGTTAATGATTTGTGTCTTGTATACTTTTCTACCAGAAGCTTTTAAGATTTCAGCAACACTATAGCCCAACAATACATTCCTAATATGTCCTAAATGTAGAGGCTTGTTTGTATTTGGTGATGAATACTCCACCATTGTAGCTTCATCCTTGCCTCCGAGATCATAGCCATAAGCTACATCATCCTTTATGGTATTGAAAAACTTCAGATAGTAAACATCAGAGATTTCAATATTCAAGAATCCCTTTACAACATTAAATGCTTTGACGTCTTCAACATTATCCAGAAGGTATTGTCCTATGGTCTCACCAATAACCACAGGGTTGCCTTTTACAACGCGTAACATTGGGAACACTACGACAGTAATATCTCCTGCAAATTCCTTGCGCGTGGCTTGAAATTCTACAGTATCTAATTCTGCACTAAAACTATTGGCTACAGCAGCTTTTACATGTTGAGACAAAAGGTCTTGAAGACTCATAAATCTATGGTTTTTTTGAAACGCCAAAGATAGCAACTTTTACTGTAACTTTTGATGCGTATATATGGATAATACACCTCTATTTCTGGTTCAGTCTTAACTTATTAAATCTTCTTTAAATTGTATTTTTAAAATATTTAAATTATTGATTATTAATTAGTTATAAATATTATGCATTTCATCGATAAAAGTGTAGTTTTTCCATGATTTTATACCGTTTGTCGAAATACTTTTTTTTTAATCGAACACAGCAACCATTTCGTCTATTTTTTTGGCAATAAAACCTATAAATTAGGGTTTTACTGACCTTTTCGTCAATTTTGGTAGGCTATTAATCAATGTCCCAAATGTTGATGAAACTCACTGAAATCACATTAACACTATTGTTATTGTTTTTTGTGTTAGGACTATACCTCTCCCTCAAGGCTAAATTTAAACACAACTACATTGCAATTGAATCGACCAAACCAAAAAGATGAAGCAGTTATTAATCATAACTGTCATCTTCTTTTCCCTGTTCACTTACTCACAAAGTGAAGAGATAGACGATCTTATGATCGAATTGGCCTACCAAAACACAGATTCTGCCAAGGTAGACACCTCCATAAAACTTATAGAAGCGCTTTACAACATTGAAGATTACAAGCGTGCTTTAAAACATATAGACCAAACACAAAGATTATCTAAAACCCTTAACTACACCAAAGGGAATGCCGAGGCAAACTACTACAAAGCATTGATTTATACAGCTAGGGACGATTATTACAATGCCATAGATAATTACACCAAGTCTAAAAAATTCTTTCAACAATTGAGTGACACACTTGGCATAGCCAAAGTGAATAATAGCATTGGACTTATAGAAATAAAGCGCGGCAACTATTTGGTGGGACTCAGAAGTTCATTATCTGCCATTGAAATTTTTGAAGATCGGGATCTGAAAGGTGAATTAAGCAAAGCCTACAACAATCTTGCTGAGGCCTACTACAATACCGACCAGATTGACAAAGCACTTGAATTCAACATCAAAGCACTTGAGGTTAGAGAACAACTTGAAGATAGTACAGGTATAAAAATTTCAATCAAGAATATTGCGCAGTTGTATTCCATGCGAAAAGAGCATCGTAAAGCCATTGAATACTACGAAAAAGTTCTGGCATTGCTCGATCCTGATACGGATCAGACACTTCGAGGTGAAGTACTACCACGAATTGGAGATGAATATCTTCAATTTAGAGAATTTGATAAGGCCGCAGAATATCTCATTCAAGGTTTGAGATACAATCGAAGAGTAGATAACAAAGACGGAATCCTTAGATCGCTAAACTCTATTGGTAACCTCAACTTGCAACGTCGAAACTACCGTACTGCAGAAGGGCAACTGAATGAAGCTTATAATATTGCTTTGCAAATCGATAATAAGGATGAGTTATTGAAGAATTATAAACTTCACGTAAAGTTAGATTCAACCAAAGGATTCTTCCAAAATGCATTCTTCTGGCAAAACAAATATTATGATCTCAAAACTGAACTCGATAAAGCTAAACAACCAAAACTTGCTTTAGATGTTGATCCAAATGACTTAGAAGAACCTATCGAAGAAGAGACTGCTGTCGAAAACAAAAACACAGACAAAAATATTTCTGAAAGGATTGATAAGCTAAAGTGGTTGGCCTATGCTCTTGTCGGTTTACTAGCTTTGACTATTGTAGTGTTCTTAGTCAATAACGCTAGGCGTCAGAGAGAGAAAGAGCATACTAAGAATCTTGAATCTGAAAGACGAATTCTTCAAAAGGAAAATGATACATATCTAGAACAGGTTACCAATCTTGAAGAAATCAATAAAGTTAAAGACAGACTTTTTTCTATTGTATCTCATGACCTTAAAGATTCTATTTCATCTATAAAGGCATTTATAGATCTCTTGAAAGAAGATAGTATTACCAAAAAAGAGTTCTATAAGCTTATTCCTGAGCTTAGTGAAAATGCAGATAATGCATCATTACTTCTATTCAACTTATTGAATTGGTCCAAGTCACAAATGCAAAATCTGGAATCTAAACCAGAACTCTTCAATATTAAAGATGTTTTTGAGACTAAAATTGCTTTAGTTGAACAGAAAGTTGAGCAAAAACGTATTGTACTTATCGACGAATCTCAAAGTGATTTTGTTTATGCTGATAGAAGTATGATTGAAATCGTCATACAAAACCTTATTACTAATGCTGTGAAGTTTAGTAGAGTTGGTGACGTCATCACTGTATCTAGCCAGGAAGTAAACGGAAATATAATATTCTGTGTTGAAGATACTGGCGTTGGTATTTCAAAAGAAAACATTGATAAGCTCTTCGGTAATGAAGCCTTTACTACAATTGGGACAAAAAATGAAAAAGGCACAGGACTAGGATTAACGATTTGTAAAGAGCTTGTAGAACTCAATAAAGGTCGTATCTGGGTAGAGAGCCAGATAGGTGTTGGCAGTAAATTCTTCGTAGAGCTTCCAAAAGCTCCTCCTGCTTCATAAACTTTTGTATATTTAGCCAAACAACAACCTGACTAAATATGACACGTTACTTCATTATTCTATGTATGGCATTTGCCATTGTAAGCTGTAAAAAAGACACTAAGCAAGCAGAAACTACAACCGAAGAACCAAAAGTTGACACAGAACTCAAAGAACTTTTTGCACTTATGCAAGGATCTTTCAATTCTGAGGTGCAAGCAAAAGTAGATTCTTCTTACTACAATATTTCGCTTCACATGTACCCAATTTGGGAGGGTAAAGGAAACTTTCTTTATGTTGAACAAGCTCTAAACAGTATGCAAGACCGTCCTTACAGACAACGTGTTTATGAAGTTACCAGACTAAATGACAGTATGTTTAGCTCTGCTGTATATAGTCTACCAACTGATTCACTCTGGATTGGCAAATGGAAAACTCCAGGCGCTTTTGATTCTATTTCCAAATCTGATTTAGCGATAAGAAAAGGCTGTGAAGTTGTCTTAAAACGTATGGACAAAGATTACTTTGCAGGAAAAACAGGAGACAATACTTGCGAGAGCACACTAAGAGGAGCTTCTTATGCAAGAAGTGAGGTAGAAGTTATGGGTGACAAAATTATCTCTTGGGATAGAGGTTTTGATGCCGAGGGCAACCATGTTTGGGGTGCCGAAAAAGGTGGCTATATTTTTAATAAACTCGATTAAGCTTTAGGCAGAAATACTTCTGCCATCATACAACGAGCGCTTCCGCCTCCGCAAGCTTCAATAGTATCTAGAGAACTCGATAGAATATCACAGTGTTTTTCAATCTGAGAAATCTGCTTTGCTGTTAAACTATCATATGCTGCCTGACTCATAATTAAGTAACGCTTATCGTTAGTCCCTTTGACCTGAAGCATATTTCCGGCGAAGTTATTCACTTGAGCTTCGGTAATGTCAACGATTTCTTTTCCATCTTCTTTTAGATGTTTAATAACGTTCTTACGTTCTTTTTTATCATCTATAGAATCTAAACATATCACTGCAAAATTTTCAGCGAGGCACATCATTACATTAGTATGATATATGGCCTTTCGCTCATCACCTACAGTTTGGTTGGCAGTAAAGATCACAGGAAAATAATCGAAATCTTCACAAAACTCAATGAACAGACTCTCATCAGCTCTAGGCGATAAAGCACAATAAGCTTTACGGTTTACACGATCTAGAAGTAAGCTTCCAGTACCTTCCAAGAATACATCTTCCTCCTCAGCACTGGTATAATCGAGTACATGATTTATGATATAACCATCAGCTTCCAATTGCTCCAATACATCTTCACGTCTTTCTAATCTACGATTTTCAGCATACATAGGATATAAGCCTACAGTACCATTTTCATGAAATGAAATCCAGTTATTAGGAAAAACAGAATCTGGTGTATCAAACTCTTCAGTATCGTTTACCACAACGACATTAACACCAATACCTCTCAGTTTGTCTACATAAGCATCAAACTCTTGTTGTGCTTTAGTATTAACGGTTTCAGGCAAAAGCCCATCTAATACCTTCTGGTAATAATTATTTACAGCAGTTTGTTCGTTCATCCTAAAGTTTACAGGACGTACCATGAGTATTGTGTTGGTTGTTTGTTGCATATCTGAAGTTTGTGGAACACAAAATTAGGGTTTTTAGTATTTAATCTAAAGTTAAATCTAATCACTTTTAATTGGTTTTTAATTAAGTTTGAAAAGCATATAACTAACCAATATGAAAAAACTATTAGCCTTATCATTACTACTTCTTTCTTGCAATACCGATACTAAGAGTACAGACTTTGATTTCACAACTGTTTTTGAAAAAAGTAATGGTACAGAAACGGCTACATACGAACAGACCATCGCCTATTATAACAAATTAGCAGAAGCCTATTCAGAAATAGACATTAAAGCTATCGGCACAACCGATTCTGGAAATCCATTACATCTTGTTACATTAAACCCTGATGGAAACTTCGATTTTGAAAACATTAGAAGTAATAAAAGAGTCCTGCTTATCAATAACGGGATTCATCCTGGTGAATCAGATGGTATTGATGCAACTATGATGCTATTTAGAGATATAGCAGAAGGTAAGATTGAGATGTCAAAAAGCACTGTTCTCACTACTATTCCTATTTATAATATTGGCGGAAGCTTGAATAGAAACTCCACAACAAGAACCAATCAAAATGGTCCAGTGTCTTATGGTTTTAGAGGTAATGCGAGAAACTATGACCTCAATAGAGATTTTGTAAAATCAGATACTGAAAACGCAAAAACGTTTGCTCAAATTTTTCATAAGGTTCAGCCAGATGTGTTTATAGATAATCATGTAAGTAATGGCGCGGACTATCAATATGTATTGACACACCTTTTTACTCAGCATAATAAACTTGGAGGTGAATTAGGGAATTATTTACATACCGAAATGATGCCTAAACTAGAACAAAAGCTGGAATCAAAGAATTGGGACATTACACCTTATGTCAATGTTTTCAATCGCACTCCAGAGCAAGGATTTACACAGTTTATGGATTATCCACGCTACTCAACAGGATATACCACACTGTTTAATACTTTGGGCATGATGGTCGAAACACATATGCTAAAACCATATAAAGATCGTGTTGAAGGGACTTATGAACTCATGAAAAGTATGATAGAAATTGTAGAGGAAGACAATGCTATTATTAAGGAGCTTAGAAATAGCGCTTTTAATAATTTAAAACAAGGCGCAAGTTACACCTTAGACTGGACAATAGATACCACGCAAGTCTCCAAACTACAATTTAAGGGCTATGAAGGTGAAATGATTCCTAGTGCACTCACAGGAGCGGATCGACTTAAGTTTGATAGAAGCAAACCATTTACTAAAGACGTAAACTATCAAAATTACTTTGTACCAAAAACACAAGTTACAATCCCAAATGGTTATATAATTCCACAAGGATGGCATAATGTTATTGATCTTTTAAAGCTCAATAATGTTGAAATGACTATGCTTGAAAAAGACTCGTCATTCACTATACAATCCTATAAGATTTCCGACTATAAAACCAGGCAAAGTGCTTATGAAGGTCATTATCCACATTATAATACTAATGTGACAACAGAAAGCCAAACCCTGATATTCAGAAAAGGAGATTACATCATTGATACTGACCAAAAAGCAGTTAGGTATTTGCTTGAAACTCTAGAGCCTCAAGCACCAGATTCTTTCTTTAACTGGAATTTCTTTGATACCATTCTTCAACAAAAAGAAGGATTCTCACCTTATGTTTGGGAGGACAAAGCTGCCGAACTTCTGAGAAGAAATCCTAAATTGCAAATAGATTTTAATTTGAAAAAGTCACTAGATCCCGAATTTGCAAAGAATTGGTTTGCGCAATTAGATTGGTTACATAAAAAAAGTGACAACTATGAGAAAGCCCATTTACAATATCCTGTTTATAGAATACCTTAGAATTATGAAGACTAAAACATTAGCATTAATCATTATCGCTTTTATGTTCTTACAATGCAAAAAGAAAAGCGAAACCGTAGAACTTCCCGAAGAAGACTGTATATCATTAATCTTGAAAAAAGATGATTCTCTAGGCACTATCCGCAACCATCAAAGTGAAAAAATATCGCTTTCTGAAACTATAAATGCGTACGTTAAAGCAATGAAGCTAATGGATTTCTCTACTTGTCCTGATGACTTTAGAGTTGCTTTCGAAGATCATATTACTGCATGGGATAAAATGACATTAGTTACCAACAATTATCCCAATCTTCGTGGTGAAATGCACACACTTTTTGATAAAATAAAAAAGTCAAAAAATGCTGAGGAATTCAAACAGCGATTAGATGAGATTTGGGGTACATGGGAAAAAGTTGAAAAAGCCAAAGAGTAATTATTAAACCAATAGTTTAATATTTGCGTAACTATTCTCTAATGCCTTTTGGCTTTGGTCATCATTAAGCCATTTTACTTTGGTAATACCTTCAGCTTCTTGAGGAAATAATTCTCCTTCAAAATCTGTTTTCATTTCGAACCAGTAAGTAACTTTTATTTTATGCCTGCCATTCCTTTTGAAGATATGGTATGTTCGTTCTAGCGGTTTTACAATGCTGAGCCCAGTGACACCTGTCTCCTCTTCCACTTCTCTTATAGCAGTTTTATCAATGGTCTCTCTACGCTCTGCCTTACCTTTTGGTAAATCCCACTTGTTATTACGGTAGATAAACAAAATCTCACCTTTCTTGTTTCTCACCTTACCTCCACCTGCAATAACATTTGGCAACTTCTTCAGAAAAAGCTTAAGAAGCTTATCCTTATCTTCATGTATAAGTCTTATTTCTTGTAAGCCAGTATTATTAAGTAACTTAATTAGTTTACCCAGAGTTACTGTCTCCAGTAAGTAATTCTTAAAATAGGTTTCCTTCTCTACCTTGGTAGTAAGAATGATGGGCTTGTCGCCAACAAAAACTTTGTACATAATGGTTTCAATGACATTGTAAAAATATCATTTTTTATTGGAGTGCTTCATGTCGAAAATTAATTTTATTCTAATTCTCCAATCCTTAAAAATGCTTTATTTTTGCGGCATGATTTTCGACAAAGACACTGCAAAAAAAACGGCTGAACTTTTATTACAAATCAATGCTATAAAATTACAGCCAAACGAACCTTTTACTTGGGCATCTGGTTGGCAATCGCCAATCTATTGTGATAACAGAATAGTATTATCATTTCCTGTTATTAGAAATTATATCCGTGAGCAAATGGCAAAACATATTGAAAACCAGTATGGAAAACCAGATGTTATTGCTGGTGTTGCCACTGGAGCAATAGGGATAGGTATGCTAGTTGCAGAATATATGGGATTACCTTTTGTGTATGTAAGACCAGAGCCAAAGAAACATGGCCGTCAAAACCAAATTGAAGGCTTCATACAAAAAGGACAAAATGTAGTCGTAGTAGAGGATCTAATCAGCACAGGAAAAAGTAGTCTCAATGCTGTAAAAGCACTCCGTGAAACTGAAGTGAATGTTAAAGGTATGGTTGCTATCTTTTCTTATGGGTTTGCAGTCGCTTCAAATAATTTTGATACAGAAGAAGTAACATTACATACTCTTAGCAATTATGAAAATTTACTAGAACAAGCTTTAGACACCAACTATATTACTGAGAAAGAACAAGACATTTTAGCACTTTGGAATGCCAATCCTAGCGAATGGAACGCTAATTGATATAGTGCTTACATAAAATATTATTACATGAATTTAGAATCTCCTAAAGTAACACTCAATAAATCACCTCAAGAGGTATTTGATTTTTTATCTGATGTTAAGAATTTTGAATCCTTAATGCCAGAAAACATTAGTAAGTTCGAAGTCCTTGAAGAAGACACCTTCTTATTTGCATTAAAGGGTATGCCAGAAATAGTACTAAAAAAGAAAGAAGCAGAAGCACCAAACAAGATTGTACTTGGTGCAGCTGGAGGCAAACTAGACTTTTCTCTAACAGCAAACATCCAAGCCTCTGGTGACAATGGTAGTGATGTACAGTTGGTTTTTTCGGGAGACTTTAATCCTATGATGGCTATGATGATCAAAGGACCTATTGGTAAGTTTATTGAAACTTTAGTTACAAGTATGAAAACTGCGGTCTAGTATAGGAGCGTAATGGTTTTGTGCTCGTATTCTTTGATGATATCATCTTCAACTAATACTCTAAGTCTTCCAGAATCGGTTACACCCTTAATAATACCAGTGAACGTATTGCCTTCAGCGTCTTTGAATGTTGAAGGTTTATTTTTTCTAAATAAATTGGTTTCATAATCTCGCTTCAAATCAAGAAATGATTGCGCTTTCATATTTTGAAAGCCTTCCTTGAGTTGTTGTATAAACGCAAAAAGTATTTCATCTAAATCATGATTCTTACCAGAAATTAAGCGCAAAGATGACGCTTGAGGCAAATCTGTGAATTCCGTTTGGTTCACATTCAGTCCGACACCTATAATCGAAGCTTTCAAAGTGTTTTGCTTCAAAATATTTTCAATGAGTATGCCGCCCACTTTCTTTTGTTCTGACAAAATGTCGTTAGGCCATTTTATCTGTACTTTTTTTATCGAAAATAATTTCAATGTCTTCATCAGTGCCAATGCCACGACCATACTTATCGCATAGTTCTGATTTACTTTCAGGAACGAAACATCCTTAAACACACTAAACATAAGGTTTTTGGAAGGTTGAGACTGCCAGGTAGTACCCATTTGTCCACGACCTTCTTTCTGATATTGAGCACTAACAACAGTGAAATCTTTCAATGCTTTTGCAACACTTAACTGCCTTAGGTAGGTATTCGTAGAGTCAATGGCATCAAGTTTGATTATTTGCATATAACAACAAAAGAGTTTTTATAACTTTCTTAAGACAAATAAAGCGCTTTAAGAATTAAAAAAGTAATAACTTTGTACAAATTTAAATCAATTTAATGACGAAAGAAAAACCGAATGCGGATCAACTGATATCAGTGATTTTGAGCGGCATTGAAGATGTAAAAGGACAAGAAATTAATATTTTAGATTTAAGAGAAATAGAAAACACGGTTTGTGATTATTTCATAATATGCGAAGGAACTTCCAACACCCAAGTAAACGCCATTGTTAATTCCGTCCAGAAAAAAGTTAGCAAAGAACTAAAAGATAAGCC
Source organism: Winogradskyella sp. 3972H.M.0a.05 (assembly GCF_040493455.1). Lineage (NCBI taxonomy): Bacteria > Pseudomonadati > Bacteroidota > Flavobacteriia > Flavobacteriales > Flavobacteriaceae > Winogradskyella > Winogradskyella sp. 3972H.M.0a.05. Next base: position 67,467 of record NZ_JANFDA010000007.1, read on the forward strand.
ATGGCACATTGAAGGTAATGATAATGCCGAATGGGTTCTTATGGATTACGTTAATGTCGTAGTTCATGTATTTCAGAAGCATATCAGAGAGTTTTATGATATTGAAAGTCTTTGGGGAGATGCCAAAACAACCGTTATAGAAACTAGTTACTAAAAAAACATTAATGGCAAACGATAATAATAACAATAACAAGAATTTAAACAAGAAACCAAAAATAAGTCCTTATTGGATTTATGGTATTGTGATTGCAATCTTCCTTGGAATACAAATCGTTTCTGGCGGGTTTGGAGGCTCTAGCGTAAAGCGAACGTCTCCTGCGCAATTCATGGAGTATCTTGAAGATGGAGATGTAGCTAAACTTGAGATTATAAGAAACACTCACGTTGCCAATGTCTTTTTATCAAAAGAAGCCTTAGAGAAGGATAAACATAAAAATGCCAAATCTAAGAGCTTAATCCCTACAGTATCTGCAATACCAAACTATACGTTTGAGTTTGGAGACCTACAAAATTTCGAAAATGAAGTCAACAAAGTCATTGGAGACAAAAACCTCGACACAGAGTTAACCTTCGATACAGATCAAAATGTATGGGGCGATTTATTACTTACCCTCCTCCCTTTTGTATTGATTATAGGTGTTTGGATATTCATTATGAGGCGTATGTCTTCTGGTGCTAGTGGAGGTGCAGGTGGACAAATATTCAATATTGGTAAATCTAGAGCAAAGCTGTTTGACGAAAAGTCGGATACCAAAACATCTTTCAAAGATGTAGCCGGACTCGAAGGTGCAAAAGAAGAAGTCCAAGAGATTGTAGATTTCCTTAAAAATCCTGAAAAATACACATCATTAGGTGGAAAGATTCCAAAAGGTGCGCTACTTGTTGGCCCTCCAGGAACTGGTAAAACGCTTCTTGCCAAAGCAGTAGCAGGTGAAGCTAAAGTACCTTTCTTCTCATTATCTGGTTCAGATTTTGTTGAAATGTTCGTAGGTGTTGGTGCTTCTAGAGTACGTGACCTCTTTAAGCAAGCCAAAGAAAAATCACCTTCTATCATTTTCATTGATGAGATTGATGCGATAGGTAGAGCAAGAGGTAAAAACAATTTCTCTGGTTCTAATGATGAACGTGAAAATACATTGAACCAGTTATTAACTGAAATGGACGGCTTTGGCACGAATACAAATGTCATTGTATTAGCAGCAACAAACCGAGCAGATGTCCTCGACAAAGCCTTAATGCGTGCTGGTCGTTTTGATCGTCAAATTTTTGTAGATCTTCCAGACGTTAGAGAGCGAAAAGAGATTTTTGAAGTTCATTTAAAGCCTTTGAAAAAGGCCGACAACCTAGACGTAGATTTCTTAGCTAAACAAACACCAGGTTTCTCTGGAGCTGACATTGCCAATGTATGTAACGAAGCGGCTTTAATTGCTGCTAGAAACAATAAGAAAGCAGTAAACAAACAAGACTTCTTGGATGCTGTTGATAGAATTGTAGGAGGATTAGAAAAGAAAAATAAAATTATAACACCTGAAGAGAAACGCGCTGTTGCATTTCATGAAGCTGGTCATGCCACTGTAAGCTGGATGCTAGAGCATGCTGCCCCTCTGGTAAAAGTTACTATCGTTCCTCGTGGACGTTCTCTAGGTGCTGCTTGGTATTTACCTGAAGAACGCTTAATTGTTCGACCAGAACAAATGCTTGATGAAATGTGTGCTGCATTAGGTGGTAGAGCTGCAGAAAAAGTAATTTTCGATAAAATTTCTACAGGGGCGCTTAGCGATTTGGAAAAAGTTACAAAGCAAGCTAGAGCTATGGTTACTATCTATGGTTTGAGTGATAAAGTAGGTAACCTCACATACTACGACTCTTCTGGGCAATCTGAATATGGCGGTTTTACAAAGCCTTACAGTGAGCAAACTGCAGAACTAATTGATAAAGAGATTTCAGATATTATTGAAGAGCAATATCAGCGTGCGTTAAAGATTTTGGCAGATAATAAAGATAAGCTTACCGAGCTTGCAGAAGTTCTTTTGGAAAAAGAAGTAATCTTTAAAGACAATTTGGAAAAAATCTTTGGTGAACGACCATTTGATAAAGATAAATCTGAAGCCCAAAAAGAAGAAAACGAAGATCCTGTTAAAGAATTCGATCTTAAGCAAAAAACACAAGAGGATACAGTAGAGGAATAATTAATGCTGTAACTCATCGATATACTCTTAGAAAAAACTTAAATAAACCCCGTGTTCGTTTAAGTTTTTTTATATTTGGTAAATTGCAGAAGAACCCAGATTAATAGTTACCTTATAAATGAGCCTATTTCGTAAAATCTTTGGACTTAAAGACAATTCCGAAGAAAACATAAAAAACGAAGAACGTGGCAAATACATGCCAGAAGTTAAGCTCCCAATTGACGAAAGATTTACAATAAATTTTAAAGCCAATGGAGGGAAATTTCTGTATTGTGAAAACATGGGAGAGGTTCATCAAAGTTTGGGTAATATTCTCGAGGAGAATAAGTGGAATGACAAAGATGCACTTTTACTAGACGAACGACTAGAAGACTTATTCAAAGACGCCAATCTCAAAGTAACTAAATCAATACCTCAAGGCACTTTCTTCTTATCCACTTGCGAATACTTAATTTCTGATGATGGTTCATTATTAATTTGTTCCAATCAAATTGCAGAGAAAAAACTCAAAGAATTACCAATAAACTTCATCATCTATGCTACAACTAGCCAATTTGTAGAAAATATTGGTGAAGGGTTAAAAGGTATCAAAGCTAAAAACAAAGCCAAAATACCTACGAATATCACTACGATAAAGCATTTCAAAAGTGAAGACAATAAAGACTTTCTCACTTACGGAAGTAGTTCAAAAAACTTATATTTACTGCTCTTAGAAGATCTTTAAACATGAAAGAACTTGCTACTAGAGCTATATCTGGAGCCATATATGTAAGCTTATTACTAATATCACTCAAATGGTCTTATGTTCTCATTGGAGTGTTTTTTGTTTTTGGAATCATCAGTTTGATGGAATTCAACAAACTTATTCATCTCAAAAGTATAGTCCCTTACATCATCTTTTTGATACTCTATGTTTGCTTTGGGTTCTGGGATGAACTTATAGGCTACGAAAATGGTTTTAGTGAAGCAGTACAGATCCTTCAAGTGATAACGATTTTTGTGTTACTATTCTTGATTAAAGATTTGTTTTCAGAAAAGCGAATTCCCCTTTTCAACACTAAGCGTTTCATCATTACAACATGTTACCTTACAAGCGGATTTGTATTCTTAATTCTTATAGCACATTTCAATAGAACCTTTACTCCGTATCTACTTCTTGGATGTTTCATTTTGGTATGGGTAAATGATTCTTTTGCATATCTAATCGGCAAGAATTTTGGTAAGCAAAAACTGTTCCCTAGAGTTTCTCCAAAAAAGACAGTAGAAGGGTTCCTAGGTGGTCTCTTTTTTGCATGTATCGCTAGCTATTTTATTGCTACCTTTACAGAGACATTAGATTTCACCAAGTGGCTTATTTTAGCTATTATTGTGAGCGTTTTTGGTACACTGGGAGACTTGATAGAATCCAAATTTAAGCGTCAAGCAGAAGTTAAAGATAGTGGTGTTATTATGCCAGGACACGGAGGCCTTCTAGATCGCCTCGATAGTATAATATTTGCGGCACCATTTGTATATGTATTTTTAAGATTTATTGATTATGTTTCATAAAGAAGGTCATAAAATAATTTTCTTTTCAATGGTATTTACCGTTGGATTATTGTTCTTGGTAGATGAATTTGTTACCATTTATTGGTTAAGAACTGGATTAATGGTTTTGGCATTGGTATTCTTCATTCTTATTCTTCAATTCTTCAGAAATCCCAAGAGAAAAACTGTAATCAACGACAACCATGCATTATCTCCTGTAGATGGTAAAGTTGTTGTTATTGAAGAGGTTTTTGAGCCAGAATATTTTAATGATAAGCGTTTACAAGTTTCTGTCTTTATGTCTCCAATAAACGTACATGTTACAAGGTATCCAATTGGTGGCGAGATTGCATTCAGTAAATATCATCCCGGAAAATATCTTGTGGCTTGGCACCCTAAAGCCAGTGAAGAAAACGAACGTACTACTGTTGTAGTAGAAAACCAAAACTCAGGAAAAATTCTATACAGACAAATTGCAGGTGCGCTGGCCAAGCGTATCGTAAATTATGCAGTCCCAGAAACCAAAGTTGTACAAGGTGCGGATTCTGGATTCATTAAGTTTGGCTCTAGAGTGGATTTGTTCTTACCTTTAGATGCAAAGATTAAAGTAGACCTTAACCAAAAAGTAAGAGGCGGAGAAAGTATTATTGCAGAAATGCCATGACTTCTGAAGAACTAGATAAAGAATTTCAAGATGCCGTAGAGCGAATCAATGCGCTTGAAGGCCCTTTTCCTGCCGATTTTTTATTACGCCTTTACGCCTACTATAAAAAAGCGACTAACAATTACGGAAGGCCTAGCAGCCGAAAACCCATGATTAATGCCTTCAAAACCAATGCCCTTTTTCAGGTAAAAAATGTTAGCGTAGATGAGGCCAAACGAATTTATATCGACCTCGTAAACAACTACTTCCTCTATAGGAAATAGGTAAATCTTAGCATTTATTTTCAAAGTCTTATATTTATAGTGCAATTGCTATTTTTATGAAGACTAATTCTATCGCTGCTTTGCTGTGCGCGCTATTTTCGTGTACGGTAAACGCTCAAACTTTCGATGCTTTTTATGGCTCTTTAGTAGATAACGTATCCTATACAAATATTCTGAATGATCTTACGACTTTTGAGAATTTTGGAGTTAAGGAAGTAGGAACTAATGCTCTAACCAATGCCGAGAATTGGATTGTACAACGTTATCAAAATTTAGGGTATACTAATGTAGAGCTACAAGAGTTCACTTATGCTAGTGGTACTAGTAATAATATCATTATCACTAAAACAGGCACGGTTTATCCTAATACATTCCTGATCATCGATGGTCATTACGACACCATTAATGGACCAGGAGCTAACGATAATGGAAGTGGTACAGTCCTCATTCTGGAATTAGCAAGACTTCTGAAAGATGTTGACACTGAATATTCTATTAAGTTCATTCATTTTAGTGGAGAAGAAGATGGCCTTTGGGGAAGTAGTTATTATGTAAACAATACGGTTAATCCTCAAAATTTAAACATCTCTTTAGTATTCAATATTGATGAAGTTGGTGGCGTTAGTGGGCAAGTCAATGATACTATTGTCTGCGAAGAAGACAGAAGTAGCCCTCCAACTAATAACGCAGCTTCGACTGAAGCTACCATACAGTTAGCTAATTGTATGGAGCTATATTCAAACCTTAACACTGAAATTTCTTTTGCTTACGGATCGGATTATATTCCTTTTGAAAATAATGGTGAAGTGATTACTGGATTGTTCGAAAAGAATCAATCGCCTTATGCACATTCACCAAATGATACTCTGGCCAATATGGACGTCAGTTATCTAACTGAGGTAACCAAAGGATCACTTGGTGCAGCATTACATTTTGCAATTGGCACAGAAGCGCTGTCTACACCTCAATTTACAAATGATGAGCTTAAAATCTACAACGATACCTCAACCAATACGCTTCACATAGATTTTGAAACACCTGCACCAGAAACGCCTTCTATGTACATCTCTGACACATTGGGTAAGATTGTATTAAACAGTACTTCCTTGGAAAATCAATTCAACAGTATTAGCACGGCAAGTCTAAGCAAAGGCATTTATGTCGTCAATGTGAGTTCTGGTTCTAAAAGTCTGAACAAGAAAATTGTAATCCATTAATTTTAAGATATTAATAGAACTTTGTAATTTTAAGATTCATTAATCCTTAGAACTAATGAGAGGAAAAAATTTAAAAATTCGCCTTCTTATCGGGTTGGCCATTGTTGCGTTTGCATTCTTCAAAAAATGCAGTCAGCAAGAAAAAAATCCTTACACAGGCAGAACACAAACCATTACAATGACGCCAGATCAGGAGATAGCTATTGGGCTACAAAGTGCTCCGCAAATGGCAAGACAACATGGTGGTTTACATCCAGACAATCGTTGGCAGGCTTTAGTTGACAATGTAGGAAACAAGCTTGTAAATAATAGTATAGCTAAGCAAACACCATACAAATATGAGTTTCATTTACTCGCAGATCCAAATACAATCAATGCTTTTGCTTTACCTGGAGGACAAATCTTTATCACTTATGCCCTATTCTCTAAATTAGAAAGTGAAGATCAATTAGCAGGAGTTCTAGGTCACGAAATTGGTCATGTCTTAGGTAAACATTCTGCAGAACGTATTGGTGAAACTGAGTTTTGGCGTACCGTATCTACAGGAGCATCTGTTGGAGCCGATATGGGCGGGCTGGTTAATGGAATAGGTCAACAGACATTATTGAAAAATGGTCGTGGAGATGAACTGGAAAGTGATGAGCTTGGTGTGAAATTTATGATCGATGCTGGTTACGATCCTGAAGCCTTAATTGGCGTAATGCAGATTTTAAAAGCGGCGGCTGGCCCAAATCGTGTACCGGAGTTTCAAAGTACACATCCAGATCCTGAAAACAGAATTGAAAAAATAAAAGAAGCCATTAGAAAATACAAAAATGCGTCCTAAAAAGGACGCATTCTTCTAACTAACCAACTCAAATAATTGCCTTAGTTTAATCAGGCATTTAAGATTTTTTCTTCTTACTTAATTCTTTTAATAAAGCTACTGCTTCTTTAGCGTTAGACATTTTCGCATATTTCATAGCAGTCATTCCTTTATCAGATCTTACACCAACTTTTGCACCATGCTTAATTAAGAGTTTCATAATTTCTACTCTGTTAAATTTAGCTGCATATTGTAATGGTGTCATTCCATTAGACTTTTGGTTTACGTCTGAACCAAGCTCGATAAGTTTTTTTACTGTGTCGATGTCTCCTTTAGCAATTGAAGTACAAAAAGGATTCACCTTTACTTTTGCAATAGAAGTTGTAACTTCTAGGTTGTCAATAGTTTCAAAGTTGTTAGTAGCATTTACAGAGCTTACTGAAAACCCTAATGCTAATGCAATAATTACTGCTGTTTTTTTCATGATGAAAGATTTAAATTAATTGATTTGTTTTTTGATTACATTAAAGAGACGACATATTTCCATAAGTGTTACACTAAAAAACTATAAATAACATTTATTTAACGCTTTCTAAACAAATCTGTTAATACTATATTAATACACAGATACTCAGTAAGATTATGGAAAAGCTTCCTTAAGAAAGATGTAATCTACCATATTTTGATTTCTTAAAATATTATATAGTCATATAATGACTTATCTTTGAAACCCTAACTAAGGCACATGAATAAAAAAGTTATTTTGATGATCCTTGACGGTTGGGGAACCTCTCCAGATCCGTCTGTCTCTGCAATAGACCATGCTAATACGCCATTTATAGATTCACTTTACGACACTTACCCAAATGCCAGTTTACGAACCGATGGACTGCATGTTGGTTTACCCGAAGGCCAAATGGGAAATAGTGAAGTTGGACACATGAATCTTGGAGCAGGTAGAATCGTGTACCAAGACCTAGCCAAAATAAATTTAGCTGTTCAAAATAAAACACTAGCTCAAGAAAGCACTTTAATTGAAGCTTTCAAGTATGCAAAGACGAATTCAAAACCTATCCATTTTTTGGGATTAGTGAGTGATGGTGGTGTGCATTCGCATATCAATCATCTTTTTGGTTTGTTAGATACTGCTAATGAATATGGTCTGGATCAACTTTATGTTCATGCATTTACTGATGGTCGCGATGTAGATCCTAAATCTGGTTATGGTTTTATTTCAGAATTAGAAGACCATCTGGAAAAAGTTAACGGAAAATTGGCCACAGTCACTGGTCGCTACTATGCTATGGATAGAGACAAACGTTGGGAACGTATAAAATTAGCATATGATGCCATTGTTAATGGCATTGGAGAACAATCTACCAATGCTTTAAAATCCATTGAAAATAGTTACGAAGAAGATATTACAGATGAATTCATCAAACCGATAGTGATGGTTAATGATTCTAAACAGCCAACAGCAAAAATCAAAGATGGTGATGTTGTTGTCTTTTTCAATTTTAGAACAGATCGAGGTCGTCAACTTACAGAAGCATTATCTCAAAAAGACTTTCATGAACAAAACATGCATAAGCTAGACCTGCATTATGTAACCATGACTAATTACGATGACACCTTTAAGAACATCAATATTGTTTTCAAAAAGGAAAATCTAAATAATACACTTGGGGAAGTCTTGGCTAATCATGGAAAAACGCAAATAAGAATTGCTGAAACCGAAAAATATCCCCATGTTACTTTTTTCTTTTCGGGTGGTGAAGAAGAGCCTTTTGAAGGCGAAACGCGCATCCTTAGAAATTCTCCAAAGGTAGCCACTTACGATCTTAAACCTGAGATGAGCGCTTACGAATTGAGAGATGCTCTAATTCCTGAATTACATAAAGGTGATGTTGATTTTGTATGTTTAAACTTTGCCAATGGAGATATGGTAGGTCATACAGGTGTTATGGAAGCTGCGATCAAAGCTTGCGAGGCTGTAGATGAATGTACAAAAGATGTTGTTAACGCTGCCCTAGACAATGGATATACTACGATACTTATTGCTGATCATGGAAATTGCGAGACAATGATTAATCCTGATGGGTCGCCTCATACTGCGCACACGACAAACCCAGTTCCAATTATTCTTATTGATAAGGAATTGAAGCAAATAAACGATGGCATTCTTGGTGATATTGCACCAACAATATTAAAACTAATGGGTGTAGAACAGCCTGAAGCTATGACTTGTAAGTCTCTAATCGAATAAATTAGAATCCATATATTTATCGTACTTTTGCCAACGTAAAAACTAAGCATGAATTTTCAGGATAGACTAATAATAGCAGTAGATTTCGATGGTACTATCGTAGAAGATGCTTACCCAAAAATTGGTAAGCCAAGGATATTCGCTTTCGAAACTTTAAAGCGTTTAGAAGAAGATGGTCATCGATTAATCTTATGGACGTATCGTTGTGATGTAAGGTTGCAAGAAGCTGTAGATTTCTGTAGAGATAACGGTATCGAGTTTTATGCTGTAAACCATAGTTTTCCTGAGGAGCAATTCGACAATTCTAAGAGCAGAAAGATATACGCAGACCTATTTATCGATGATAGAAATCTTGGTGGCGTATTGGGCTGGGGAGAAATCTATCAAAAGATATCGAACAAAGATTTAGATATTGCCAAAAGACCTCAACGAAAAGGATTGTTTTCATTTTTAAAACGATAGCATGATTATAGCCAAAACATTAGAAGAAATAGAGTTAATGCGAGAAAGTGCTTTGGTTGTTTCCAGAACACTGGGCATCTTGGCTAAGGAAGTAAAACCCGGGGTCACTACACTTCAGCTAGATAAAATTGCTGAAGAGTATATTAGAGACCAAGGTGCAATTCCTGGTTTCTTAGGGTTATATGACTTCCCTAATACGCTTTGCGTTAGCCCAAATGAGCAGGTTGTTCATGGTATTCCTAATGATACGCCTCTCGAAGAAGGTGATATTATCAGTATAGATTGTGGTGCCATACTCAATGGTTTTTATGGTGATCATGCTTACACATTCCCTGTTGGCGAGATTGATGCTGAAACTGAAAAATTGCTAAAGATTACTAAAGAGTCTCTTTATGTAGGTATTAGAGAATACAAAATTGGAAACCGTGTTGGAGATGTTGGTTTTGCTATACAAAAATACTGCGAAGCTCATGGTTATGGTGTCGTTAGAGAATTAGTAGGTCATGGTCTTGGACGCAAAATGCACGAAGACCCAGAAATGCCAAATTATGGACGTCGTGGTCGTGGTAAAAAGTTCATTGAAGGGCAAGTTGTAGCCATTGAGCCTATGATAAATATGGGAACACAACGCATCAAACAACACAAAGATGGTTGGACTATTACAACTTTGGATAAGCAACCTAGTGCACATTTTGAACACGATGTTGCCATCGTTAATGGTAAGCCAGAATTATTATCAACGTTTGGCTATATCTACGAAGCTCTTGGAATCGAAAGTGACGAAGAGCAAGAATTCAGACAGAATCAATTGGTTTTATAATGTATACTCGACTTTCAAATATTCCTCAGAATGAACTCATCCCTGGTTTTAATGTACGATTTGTGCATGGTAATAATATGACTACTGCCCATTGGAATATTGATGAAGGTGCTCTTTTACCTGAACATTCTCATGCACACGAACAGATAGCTATTGTTACTGAAGGGAAATTCGAGCTCACTATCGAAGGAAAATCTACAGTTTGCGAATCGGGAGGTGTTATGGTAATTCCATCTAATGCAATCCACTCTGGAAGAGCTCTTACAGATTGTAAAATTATAGACATTTTTGCTCCAGTAAGAGAGGACTACAAGTAATCACTCTTGAAACGTATTTTCAAAATAATACTCAATGTAATTCCGAGACCTATTCTCATAAGGTTGAGTTATGTTGTTCGACCCATGTTAGCACTTTTCTTAAAAGGCTCAACGTTTACTGATCCAATAGACGGAAAAAGTTTCAGGTCTTTTCTACCATATGGTTATGGTAATCAACGGAATAATGTCCTATCCCCTTCTACACTCTCATTGGAACGTCATCGTTTATTGTGGTTGTATTTAAAACATGAGACTGATTTTTTTTCAGCTGAAAAAAAAGTACTTCACTTTGCACCTGAACAAGCTTTCTACAAGCGTTTCATGTCAATGAAAAATCTCGACTATACAACTACCGATCTCAATTCACCATTAGCAGATGTCAAAGCAGATATTTGCGACCTTCCTTTCAAGGATAATAGCTTTGATATCATACTCTGCAATCATGTTTTGGAACACATTCCTGATGACACAAAAGCTATGCAAGAATTGTTTCGTGTTATGAAACCCGGCGGTTGGGGAATCTTTCAAATACCTCAAGATCTAAAACGTGAGGTTACATTTGAAGATGATAGCATCACTGACAAAAAAGAGCGTGCAAAAATCTTTGGACAATACGACCATGTTCGTATTTATGGTCGCGACTATTTTGATAAGCTTCGCTTTATTGGTTTTAAGGTTGAAGAAGTAGACTATACTTCAAAACTTTCTGAAGACGATATTGAAAAGTACTGCTTGGCTAAAGGCGAAATAATTCCTGTGGTTCATAAAGATTAATATCTCCGATCTAAAAGATATTCTTCAACCCAAACTTAAATGAATATCTGCTAAGGTAATCATCTGGTGAAAATAAAATTTCCTCCCTTCTATATGATAATGCAAGCCTTAAGAATAGCTTGTTACTTAACCTCAACTGGCTATTGGCTTCTAGTCCAAACGAATCTCCGAAAACATCGCCTAAGTTCAATTGCTCGAAATAGGTTCCATATGCAATATTGAATGACAAGTGAGTCATTGGCGAACCATTAAAATAATATCTTGCTATTGCATTGTGCGAATACGAAGTGCTTCCATTACTAGTGGTTATGTAAGTTCTAAAATTGAACCAGTAGTGTTTATAATATTTACCCAATGACACTGTATAGATGTTATTCTCCCGACTATCAAATTTTAAGTATCGGTAACCGAAAGAGGCTTCGTAAGTTTTAAATATGATATGAAAAAGCTCCAAACCAAATCGGTTTTTTGGTAACAATGTATTATTAAAGGAGCCAGCATAATTAACAAGGGCGTACATTTTATCGTTTATTTTTGGATAGGCTTCTATTTCAAAAGAATAGTCTTCCATGTTAAATCGATTCACATAATTTAATCGAGCAATAAAGGCTCCTGCTTTTATTTTTTTCTTATAATCTAGTGATGTGAAGTGTCTTGGCTTATATACTTCGCTGAACGTATCTAGCCAATAATTGAGACTTATGGCATTATGATTTCTTAATGAATCTACCTTATATAAGATAATGTCATCTTGTGCCGTCAATGTCGTGCAAAAGCATAGGAAGACTAGATATAGTAACGAATTTAATTTCTTCATAGCTGACCAATATTTGTAGTTTGAAATCCTTCTCTTTCAATTCTCCCCCACTTCTTTTTGAACTTAAATAATTGCGCAATATTTCCAAGTAAAGCTGGGTATAGGAGAAAAACATGATATGTAAAAGGCTCCATAAATATTGTAAGTATTAACTTGGTTAAATCCCCTTTTTTCTTATACTGATGATAGGTTACTTCTTCAGTCAATATTGCCAAAAGCGAGTACATTATTGCAAATAGATATGTAGCTATTAAAAATGAAATAGTATATAGCCAGTTGACATGACCCAAATAAGAAGCACATATAAAGTAGACAATACCTATAAGTTCTATAATCGGCCCAAAACGCTCATAAAGTATCCAAACAGGATAGCCAAGCATACCCATTAATCCGTATTTAGGATTAAAAAATATCTTTCTGTGATCCCATAGCGTTTTTATATTTCCACGCGTCCAACGTTTTCTCTGCCTAGAGAGACTCTTATAATCTGACGGTGCTTCTGTCCAGCACAATGGATCAGGGATGTATGCTACTTTAAATTTTTGCTTGGTTTCGTACATGTATCTTTGGATTTTGACAATGATATCCATGTCTTCCCCCAAAGTGTCTTTATTATAACCTCCAACAATAATAGCTTTCTCTAGTTCAAAAATTCCAAAAGCTCCAGTAATATGCATCAGACCCTTACAACGCGTCCAGCCAACCCTTGCTAATAGAAATGATCGCAGATATTCTAGTATCTGAAACCTCAACACAAATGGGGTTGGCAATCTCTTCTCTACTAAGCGCCCATCTTTTATTTCACAACCATTGGCAATTCTTACTACTCCACCTGATGCCACTACTGTTTTATCAGTATATTCCATGAACGGTTTTATCATTTTCTGTAACGAGTCTTCTGCCAGAATACAATCACCATCAATGCTTAAAACGTAATCACTCTCAGAAAAATTCAAGCCTGCATTTAAGGCATCAGACTTTCCGCCTTGCTCTTTATCTATTACTATTAATTTTTCATAGGCTCCATTGGTTGATTTGTAAATGGCTTTTACTTTTTTAGTTTCAATCTTCTGGTTTATTGTGTGTTCAATTTTCTTTAAAGAGAATGTACTAATCAGTAGCTCTAATGTACTGTCGGTGCTACCATCATTAATGATAATGATATTGTAGTTCACATAATGATTTGATAGTAGCGATCGTATTGAGGAAATAGCATTCTTTTCTTCATTATACATTGGTGCAAGTATTGAAATTGAAGGTGCAAAAGGTGAAGACAAAATGCTCACATAATTGATATAACTATTACGTCTGAAATACCTCCTAATGTCTCTTAGAGAAACAAACATTATGCTCATGTAGAGTATAAATATTGAAACGCTATATGCCGTAAAAAAGTAAAAGTAAAATTCGAATATTTTTTGACCTATATACATAATACTAAGAGTTAAGAGTTAAAATAGTGTGACCATAATCTTTCTCAATGTTTTCAATTTCATTTGACAAATACATATTGAAGTCTTTATAATATCTAAGTTAGAAACTCAAAAGCCCTTATTAAGTAGCCCTGAAGAAAACAGAATACCAAAAGTCTATGTGAAATCTGGTTATTATTCGAACGGGAAATTAAATCTAACCATTACCAATACTATTGGTGCAGAAGAAGCAATATTCTATGGCACAATTGCAGCTACTGAAACCGAAGATAGAGAAGGGTTTAATGTTACACAATCTTTATCTGGCGAACTAACAGAAACCATCGAACTAGATATCGATAACCTTTTCGATGTAGGCATCTCATTAGCAGTCGATTCTCAACCAATACCAGATTTACTGTATTTAGCTGATGGTCCTTGGGCTTTAGATTATGACTCTAGTGACGCTACCATAGATAATTATGAAGTCGCTCAAAAAAACGTTGAATATAAAGATAACACATACCATGTTGAGAGAAATCCTATAGTTTCTGGACAAGTTAAAGGAACTATGAACCTATTCAGACATATCATGCCTGGAGACTTATCACTAGATGTTTCAGAGTACGAAAACTTAGAGTTCTCTATCAATACTAGCAGAGATGTTGAAGTCATTATTTTACCAGAAGGAGTGTCTTGGGACAACAGATTATCTTACACTATCGTAGCGAACGATGAAGCGACATTCTATTCAATCCCATTTACTGATTTTGAATCTTTTGATAACTCAATAAGCATAAGTAACATCAAGACAATTCTGTTTTCAATAAAAGGAAATCAAGTAGATTACGCACCATTTACCTTAAAAGTTGATGATGTTGCGTTTACTCAAAAAAGAGAAGATACTTTATCACAACCTTTAAATACGCAAATGGTTAATTATCCTAATCCATTTTCAACCCAAACCTCATTTGCTTCAACAAACGACATTAGTAGTTTAAGTATAAAAGTCTATGATATGAGAGGTGTTCTTGTTAACGAACAGCATTTAAGAAGACCTCATGGTAGAGATTTTATTTATGATGGCTCTAAACTATCTAATGGCATCTACTTCTACAGGTTAATAGATGATGTCGGAAAAACTTATCAAGGAAAGTTTATTATTAGTAAATAGTAGAAGTTAATAAAAAGGGAACTAGGAGCAAGTTCCCTTTTTTATTTTATATTCATTCTGGAAAACCATTCAAGGCTAAAGTCTCTAACTCGTTGTTTTCATTTTCAAATACAAAGAATACTTTTACTTCTGAATTGTTCTTTAAAAGCGCCATAACTTTTTCTATCCCCATAGCTTGAAATGCCGTAGCATAAGCATCAGCCACCATACATTCCGAAGCAATTACTGAGACGCTGAGTACATTGGTTTTAGAAGGATAACCAGTTTTTGTATCAATAATATGTGCAAAGCGATTACCCTGCTCATCCACTTTGAATTTTCTATAGGTTCCGGAAGTTGCCATCGCAGCATCTTCCAAATTAATTGCCTTCAACACCGATTGACTACCATCAAAATTAGGCTTGTCTATACCTACAGTCCATGACGATTGCTTTTCGGCATTATATCCCTTACATCTTATCTCCCCTCCTATCTCTACCAGATAATTCTCAATAGATTTAGACTCTAAAAACTCAGCAACAACATCTACAGCATAACCTTTAGCAATAGCATTAAAATCTATAAAGGTACCTTCTGGTTTTACGACAGTATGTTCTATTCGCTTTACTTTTTTTAATCCAACAGAGTGCATCAAGCTATCAATCTTTAGACTATCAAGATCAACTATTCTACCCTCAGGACCAAAGCTCCAAGCATTAACCACAGCACCAATTGTAGGATCGAAAGCACCTTCAGTTTTATCAAAAATAGAATATGATGATTCTAAAACCTTTTTAAAATGACTGTCAATGACATTATTTTCATTCCTGTTCAACTTAGAAATATCAGAATCTGGAATATAAGTAGACATGGATTTATTAATGACATAGAATAAGCTATCAAACTGCTTTTCATAATCTACAGCAGAATCATAAATTACAGAATACGTAGTCCCAAATACTGCACCTCCAATCTTTGAATTTTTTGTATTCTTTGGTTCTGACTTACATGACCACAACAATCCTAATGCTAAGAATCCTATTAAAAACTGTCTCATCTAATTCAAATTCGTTTCAATGACTTGAATGCCATTATATTCGATCAAATAATCTTCATTCAGATAAACTGGCAAATCTTCTCCATTAGGATTCCCCAATCCAACACCTGCATAAAGCACCTTAACATCCTTGTCTCTAGCATGTTGTTTGAAAGTTTCCATCCAAACCACATCATAATTATTTGGATTTTCTGGTAACATTACAGCTCTTACAATAACAAAGAAGTACTGATTGTTCTTATCGATACATACAAATTGTGGATGCTTCTTTAACTGACTATTTATTGCCACGAATTCGAAACCTCGCTGTTCAAGGTCTTTCCCAACATGATTCATGGCAAGATTGTGTAACTCTTGCTTGGTGAGTGCTTTTGACATTAAATAAATAATAATCTTGTTTGCAAAGGTATTGCGTGGCGCAGATATTTCCGAATTAAATTTCTATTTTTACTTCAAATGAAAGACTATCCTACTTCAAAAAAATTAGGTCTGTTTTTGGGACCTTTATTATTTGCAATCCTTCAATTTTCATCGATTCAAATTATTTCTGAAACTGCAGACACAGTCATCGCAACTGCACTTTGGATGGTCTGTTGGTGGATTACCGAAGCTGTTTCTATTTCTGTAACATCTTTATTGCCATTGCTACTATTTCCACTTTTTAAAGTAATGCCAATGGGAGATGTTGGTGCTAACTATGGAAGCCCGATTGTGTTCCTGTTCTTTGGTGGTTTTGTTTTAGCATTAGCGCTTGAAAAGGTTAATCTTCACAAACGCATTGCTTTAACCATTGTAAAACGTACTGGCACTACACCAAACCGAGTCATACTTGGGTTTATGATTGCCACAGCCTTTATGAGCATGTGGATTAGCAATACGGCGAGTACAGTAGTGATGCTTCCTATTGCATTGTCTGTGATACGATTACTAATTGACGACGAAGATGGCTTTACCAAAAAGGACAAAAACTTTGCACTAAGTATTATGCTAGGGATAGCATTTTCTGCTAACGCCGGAGGAATTGCTACTGTTATTGGAACACCTCCAAACTCAGTATTAATTGGCTTACTAGAAAATGAATACAACACAGAAATCTCGTTTTATAAATGGATGCTCATAGGCTTCCCATTTTCAGCTGTGCTGATTACGATTATCTATTTTGTTTTGGTAAAATGGTTATTCCCAAATAATGGTTTAGAGTTTAGAACCTCTGCTGATGTCATTGATGACGAATTACAAAAACTTGGATCTATTTCACCCAAAGAGCGACAAGTACTAATCACTTTTGGAGTTATTGTATTCTTATGGATATTTAGGTCATTGATTAATTCACTTATACCAGGATTGAATTTAACGGATACTATGATTAGTATTTTTGGAGCGTTAGCATTATTTGTAATTCCGCATAATCTAAAATCTGGGAATTTCATACTACAATGGAATGACACCCAAAAACTAGCCTGGGGAATTCTAATTTTATTTGGTGGCGGTTTAGCATTAGCCAAAGGCATGTCTAGTACTGGTATCGTAGATATGGTTGCTAATGGAATAGCTGGAAGCAACATTAGCATCTTATTGACGGCGTCACTTTTGATTGTACTAATGCTCTTTATGACAGAGTTGATGAGCAATGTAGCACTAGTAGCTGTACTTGCTCCAGTAGTCGCTGGTATAGCTATTGGGCTAGGAATTAACATGCTGTATCTATTAATCCCTGTCACTATAGCAAGTAGTTGTGCTTTCATGTTACCGATGGCCACACCACCAAATGCTATCGTCTTTGCCAGTGGTTATATAAAGGTGAAGGAAATGGCCAGAGCTGGGATTATTCTTAACTTTATCGCAGTGGCTCTGCTCATTCTTATGTTTAAGTTTTTTATACCATTAGTGTTTTAATCATACAAAATTGTACCTTTAAGCTGAAAATCTAACAACCAACCAAACTACTCCCCAAGCTTGATCTGTTTACAATTGTAAGCATATGAATCTTAAAACTTCAGCAATTATTGCTCTAGTCCTAACCCTTATTTTTATAACCTCATGGGAATTTTATTGGCGATCACAAGGTCGAGTTCCTACTGTAGATGACGACAAATATCTCTTTGCAGCCTCTAGGGCAAAAGTGGATAAACTAACCTCAGATGATATTATTATAGTAGGATCGTCTCGAGTGATGTTCAATATTCAACTAGATGAGTTTGAAAAACTAACAGGTGTAAAACCAATACAACTGGCTAATGTCGGAAGTTCACCTCTTCCTGTTTTCCATGATATTGTGAACAATACTGATTTTAAAGGCACTGTCATCGTTGGTGTAACTCCCGGTTTGTTTTTCTCAACAACTTACCCCAAAGCCTCACCTATTGAGTGGCCACAATCCCGTGTAGATTATTTTCATAAAAGGACTTTGTCCGAACGGTTTAATCACTGGTTATCGATTCCTCTACAGGAAAACTTTGTGTTTATAGCAACTCATGGCGAAGTTTTGGACGATAATGTAGACTTGAAAACTTTACTCAATAATGTAGAGATCAATAACAGAACTGGTAGACCTCGATATCCTGAGTTTTTTGAATTTGGAAGCGTGAGAAGAGATCGCAATGTAAGAATGACTGTTGAAACTTCTACAGATACTGTTGCCGCCAACAAGATTAAAAAGGCTTGGAAGTTTATTTTGGGTGGTGAAAATCCGCCGCCAGATAAAAACAGCACAACCGCTTTTTTTGAACAAGATGCTAAAACATTTAAAGCCCGTGGTGGGAAAATCATTTTTGTAAGATCACCATCTTCTGGGTTTTTTGAACAAGGTGAAGCGATGTTCTTACCAAGAGAACGCTTTTATGACAGTTTATTGACTGTAGTCAATTCACCTGGTTATCATTATCAAGACTATGAGCAATTAAAAACTATAGATTGCTGTCCAGAATGGTCTCACCTATCTGCTGAGAATGCGGATACTTTCACAAAAGAATTGGTGAAGATAATGCTCAACGATAATGTTTTACCAACTACTAAAGCCGATTAATCATGCTGTTTAACTCATTAAGTTTCTTCGTATTTCTGGCTATAGTTTTGGTACTGTATTATAGCCCAATTTTCAAATGGCAACAGAAAAAATTCATGTTGCTAATGGCTAGTTATTTGTTTTATGCCATGTGGAATCCACCTTTGGTCATTCTGTTATGGATTTCAACAATGGTCGACTGGACCGCTGGAAAAAAACTAGCTGTTTTAACTGATCAAAAGAAGCGTAAGCTTTGGTTACTATTAAGCTTAGCTGTCAATCTAGGTTTTCTCGGGTTCTTCAAATATGGAGACTTTTTGTTAGAAAACTTTACCAATTTGGTGAATGCTATTGGAATTAATTTCGAGGCGAAACCTATGGACATTATTCTTCCAATGGGTATTTCATTTTACACGTTTCAAACCATGTCTTATACCATTGACATGTACAATAGAAAGACAGAACGTGCTCGAACATTTTTAGATTTTGCCTTGTACGTGACGTTCTTCCCACAATTAGTTGCTGGTCCAATTGTAAGAGCTAAGGAATTGGTGACTCAATTTTACGAACCCAAAAAAGCCACAATGAATCAGTTTTTATGGGGAGCCTTTTTATTGACTATTGGGTTATTTCAAAAAGTTGTGATGGCAGATACTTTGCTATCGAGCAGTGCGGATACTGTTTTTGGTGCCAAAGATATATTGCATGCTACAGATGCATGGATGGGAACCTTAGCGTTCTCTGGACAAATTTTCTTTGATTTTGCTGGGTATTCAACCTGTGCTATTGGTATAGCTCTAATGCTTGGGATTGTACTCCCAGATAACTTTAAATATCCCTATGCGGCCATTGGCTTTTCCGACCTCTGGAAACGTTGGCACATTTCACTCTCTAGCTGGTTGCGAGATTATCTCTATATTCCTTTAGGTGGTAATAGACACGGTATTGTAAGACTCTACATTGCCTTAATGCTTACCATGCTTTTGGGTGGTCTTTGGCATGGAGCTGCGTGGACCTTTGTGATTTGGGGTGCATTGCATGGATTGTATTTAGTAATTGAACGCCAATTTAGAGGAAAGGTTAACGTAAAAACTGTTGGGATTCAAGGCATATTATTAGCTCTACTCACTTATACTTGTGTAAACATCACTTGGGTGTTCTTTAGAGCTAGAGAATTTAGCACTGCTAAGAACATGATAACGTCTATGTTTTTTATGAATGATGAAGGTACTAAAGTATTACAAACTTTTGAAGTCATAAAAGTGGGCGTAGTCATTACGATTCTTTTCATCTGTCACTGGATAATGCGAAACACCTCTATGAAAGAGGTTTCAAAAAAGACATCACCAGTTGTTTTGGGTGTTTTTTGGGCAATACTTGTGTTCTTGATATTAATATCGCAAGGTAGTGGTGAACAGTTCATTTATTTTCAATTCTAAAGAATCATGATTAAATTCTTTTGTATCTTTAAAAGAAAAAGGATTTGTTATGAAGACCACTGCTCGTTTCGATAATGCCATCCAAAAGCTATACACAGCTTTTCATAACAATCATCTAAACCCTGAATGTTCTAAACAATGTGCTGTTGGGAATATTTTGGACAATACAGATTCTTGGAAAAACTTATCTGACAAGCATGGCTCTTTACAATTGAATTATGTCGGATTGGTAAATCAAAAATTTGACAAGCGTTTCAATGGTTATACACCTATGGAATTACTTCAAATAGAAGCTGAATTTTTGAAAGGCTGTGGGTATTCTTTACCATTACATCACAAAGGTATTAGACCTGAATATCCTGAAAGCAAAGATGTCCTTTTTAATGGTCTAAAGGCGGTAATAGAATTTCTTTGCCAGCTAGACGGTATTAGAAATATCATGGATTACTCTAGCTTATTTACTAAGCAAAGAACAGTTAATTTAGTTGAACTTTAATCCACTTTATACTTCATCCTGAATTCTGAAGGTGTGATCCCTTCAACCTTTTTAAAGAATCTATTAAATGCCGATTTGGAGTTAAATCCACACTCCAAAGAAATAGCATCAATGCTAAGATGTGCATTACTCGTTTCTAATAACTTTTCTTTAAACAATTGAAGGCGTAGCGAGTTAATATAATTCGTAAAAGAATCTCCAAAACCAACATTCACAGCTTTAGAAATGTACCTATTATTACTATTTAAAGTTTTAGCAATATCATTTATGGTTATTTGAGGGTTTAAATACAAGTGCTCATTAGTAACAGTTTCGTTGATCTTACTGAATAGGGTTTCCCATTTTTTAGATTCACTATCAATAGTATCGTCTAGTGTTTCTCTACTTGTGCTAACAATACCGCACTTAAAAGCAAAATAAAACATGATAATTGTAATAGTAGTTGAGATAATCACAGAAATCATCCATAACACAACGTATTCATCAATAATATCCACATTCCAAAGTGCCATGGATAAAAAATTTATAGCAGCATAAGCTAGATAAACACTAATAATTACTCTTATCCATAGTTTAATATTAGATCCTAAAGCATTGGTTATGAATGATAATTTTTGATAAAAGGTTATCATATAAATTCCATAGACAACTGATGATAACACTATAAAGAAAACTTGGAGGTAAAATAGGATGTTTTGAACATTGAGATTATCATACAATGCTAAAATCAATGTGAGTATAACTCCATTGATAATGGGCAATCCTAAGTGGACATATTTGTAAGGAATTTTTTCATTCTTTACGATATGCTTAATGTGAAAATAAATCATTGGTCCCAGTAAGGTAAACCCTAAAACTGTTGGCAAATGCGAGGTAGTGATATATGCCTCTTCGGCATCAATAATAGCAAACCCAAAAAACTCTTCTATACTTAAAACCAATATCAACACCAACGATAAAGTAAGGTAGAAGTCAGATGTTTTATGCTTTGGTTTAAAAACCAAAAAACCTATCAAAACAACAATGGCAATAATTTCTATAATCGCAAGAATATCCATACTCTATATTACACATTTTTTGTTTTGACACGTCCTAATTCATGAATCGACACTAAAGGTGTGGTATATATACTATTCATCGACAGGGGTACACTTTATTTGCAACTAAAAGTAAATAAAATGCAGTTAAAAAAAAGAAATAATATGAAACTAATGGCTTGTACAATACTAATGGTAATTTTTGGCTCATTATTTAAATCCTGTAATAAAAATGATGACAATAACAGTGCTAATGTTCCAGATAACGCCAAAGTGATTGTGATAGGAGCTGGTGCTTCAGGGTTACACGCAGGAAAAATATTAAATGACAACAATATAGATTTTACAATACTTGAGGCCTCAAATACTGTTGGTGGTCGCTTAAAAAAGAATTCAACCTTTACAGACTTTCCGCTAGATATGGGAGCAGAATGGATTCATGGGAATCAAGCTCTAACACATCAATGGGCTACCTCGCAAGGCATCGACATTTATCAAGATCAATCAGATGATTACTTTTGGTATAACAATCAAGTTTATACTGAAGAGGAAATTCCTGAAACGTTCTATCCACTTCTCGGCTACATGATGTTTGATGCTCTGGGAGACACCGATCAATCTTTAAAAAATTGGGCAATCGCTAATGGATATGACGAAAGCTCATACCCAATGTTAGAAGCATCTGTTAATGGCGTTGGCGGCTCTGCTGATAATGTCAGTGTACCAAATGCGATTGCTGGAGAGCAAAACTGGTCCTCTGGTGAAAACGATTATAAATTCAAAAACCAAACTTATTTTGACCTTATCCACAATACTTTGGTGCCTCAAATAGAAGAAAACATCATTCTCAACGCTCCTGTTACCAAAATAGATTACACTAATGATAAAATCATTGTTACGGCTGGCGGTAATACTTATGAAGCCGACAGAGTGATTGTAACGGTTCCTTTAAAAATACTTCAAGCTGAATACATAGAATTTGTTCCTGCACTTAGCAGTAACAAGCAGCAAGCAATAAATGCCATAGGCATGGAAGCTGGCATGAAGGTTTACTTAAAGTTCAATACAAACTTCTTTGAAGATCAAAACATATCTGGAGGAAGTGTAGGACCTTATTATTATGATGCTGGTCACGGAAAACCTTCCAGTGTTCCAATACTAGGGCTTTTCGTTACCGGAACTAACGCACAAGAGTTGAGTGACATGGAAGAATCGGATGCCATAGCTGCTATCCTAGCTGAGCTAGATCTGATTTACAACGGACAAGCAACAGCAAATTATACTGGCGAATACATTATGCAAGACTGGGCTAAAGAGCCTTTTGTTGGTGGAGCCTATTCTTATGCAACAGTTGGTATGGGAAATGCAAGAGAAGTATTAGCTGAGCCAATTAACAACAAAGTATTTTTCGCTGGTGAAGCTACACATCAAAATGGTCATAACTCAACAGTACAAGGTGCTTTGGAAACTGGTGAGCGCGAAGCTATAAATGTTATGAACTCATTTTAATTATTTAAAGCGAACATATTTAGATTTGTAAAATGTATATCCTGGAATATCAATTCTAGTATTGAGCCCCAAATCATACCATGGAGACATAGAACTGTCTTCAAGATTTTTGAGCAAATGAACACTTTGAGCAGGAGTATTGCCTTGCAGCAATGTAAAGCGCTTTTCTCCTGCTTCATTTTTTATAACATCAGCAATCATAACGACATGACCTGGCGAACCTCCTATAATGAGCATGTCACCAACATCTAGCTTATTGGTATCATTAATTTTGGGAAGTTCACTATAGAGCGAAATAGTCCCAGAATACATGTAAATAAGATTTAAGTACTTATAAAAGTTTTCTTTTGAGTTATTTGCTCTTGCTGTTTTATGAAATGTTACTTTGCTTCCTTTTACTTTA
Source organism: Winogradskyella sp. 3972H.M.0a.05 (assembly GCF_040493455.1). Classification (NCBI taxonomy): domain Bacteria; kingdom Pseudomonadati; phylum Bacteroidota; class Flavobacteriia; order Flavobacteriales; family Flavobacteriaceae; genus Winogradskyella; species Winogradskyella sp. 3972H.M.0a.05. The sequence continues at coordinate 91,098 of NZ_JANFDA010000007.1, forward strand.
GGCCTATAACCTTCTGCATATTTTTTCCATGAGCAATAATGGCCGCTAGTAAAATTGAAGCCAATTTCATCTTTTCTATTGTTGTCCCACAAGTATTCGCTTCGAATCCTAATCAATGCATCCGCACATTGCTGTAACCCATTCTTAGGCACAGGGATTTCTAAAATTCCAAAATGTCCTATCTGATTAAAATAATGGCTACCATCATAATTAATCACTTTGGCTCCATAGGGTTTCAATTTATAGTTTCTTATATACTCCTGAAATGAACCGTCTTCATAGTCTACTCTTGTAAATCCATCTGGTATTTTTATCCTACTCTTTACGGTAAGTCCTTCTTTATTGACATACTCTTTAGGCTTTAATACGCTGTTAGTAATTGCTTGCGAGACGTCTTTAACTGGTTTAATTTGAATGGCTACAAAATAGACCGCTACTAAGAATAGTAAGAAGAGTAATAGTTTTTTCATAGCACTAAAACGAAAAAACCCAACACTTTCGTATTGGGTTTTAATAATTCCTGTGAAAACAGGAATCTTATCTATTCTGAAATTTGCTTTGCCACTTTAGTATGCAATAAATCATCAAATCAGTGGGAATATTAAAAACAAAAAACCAGCACTAAAACTAGAGCTGGTTTGAAGTATTATTTAACAGATTCCTGCCTTCGCAGGAATATTATCCTCCGAAGTCGTCGAATCTGATGTGTTCATCTGGAATACCAAAATCCTCTCCCATTTTCTGAACTGCTTTGTTCATTAATGGAGGTCCACAGAAATATAATTCTATGTCTTCTGGTGTCTCGTGATGGTTCAGGTAATTATCGATCACACAATTGTGAATAAATCCAACAAATCCATCTCCAGCTTCATCATTGATATCTGTTTTAACTTTCCAGTTATCTTCTTCTAATGGTTCTGATAATGCCATGTAGAATTTGAAGTTAGGGAAGTCTCTTTCTAATTTTCTAAAGTGCTCAATGTAGAACAGCTCTCGCTTAGAACGTCCACCATACCAGTATGTTACTTTACGACCTGTCTTAATGGTTCTGAACAAGTGGTATAAGTGCGAACGCATTGGTGCCATTCCTGCTCCACCACCAACATAAAGCATTTCGCTTTCAGACTCATTGATGAAGAATTCTCCATAAGGTCCAGAAATCGTTACTTTGTCTCCTGGCTTTTGAGCAAATATGTATGAAGATGCTATACCTGGATTTACATCCATCCAAGCATTTTTATTTCTATCCCAAGGTGGTGTAGCAATACGAACATTCAACATAATTTCTCTTCCTTCTGCAGGGTAAGAAGCCATCGAATATGCACGCTCTACTGGTTCAGTATTCTTCATTACTAAAGGCCAAAGCCCAAACTTATCCCATTCTGCCTGAAACTTATCTGGTGTTTCATGCTCTTCTGGGTGAGCAGTAATATCAATATCTGAGTATTTTATTTCGCATTCAGGAATTTCAATCTGAATATAACCTCCTGCTTTGTAACCCATATCTTCTGGAATCTCAACAACAAACTCCTTAATAAATGATGCTACATTATAATTTCTAACAACGGTAGCTTCCCACTTCTTAATTCCGAATACTTCTTCAGGAATGGTAATCTCCATATCTTGCTTTACCTTCACCTGGCAAGATAAACGTGCTCCGTGTTGTAACTCTTTACGTGTAAAGTGAGGTGTTTCTGTTGGAAGCGCTTCACCACCTCCGGATAATACATGACATTCACACTGAATACATGTTCCACCACCACCACAAGCAGATGGTAAAAATATCTTTTGTGCTCCTAAAGTCGTTAATAACGTTCCTCCCGAAGCTACTTCTATCTCACGTTCACCATTGATCTTAATCTTCACAGGACCAGATGGTGAAAGCTTTTGCTTTACAAATAATAACAATGCAACCAATAGCAACGTTACTAGCAAAAATGCTGCTACTGTTGCTATGATTACTCCTGTTGTGCTTGCTGCTAATATCATGTTATTCGATTACTTTAGTTGTGTTATCAGCTAATGTTTTAGTCTCTTTATCGTCTTCCTTCTCTTCAACTTTTACAGTCTCTTCTTCCTTTTGAGCTTCATCATCTCCACCAGTTAACATTCCTCCAAAACTCATGAAACCAATAGCCATAAGACCAGTGATAATGAATGTAATTCCTAATCCTCTGAGTGGCGCAGGAACGTTAGAGTATCTGATTTTTTCACGAATCGCTGCAATTGCTAAAATGGCTAAGAACCATCCGATTCCTGAAGCAATACCATAGTTGAATGCTAAACCAAGTGTAGCGATTTCTCTAGATTGCATAAATAATGAACCTCCTAGGATTGCACAGTTTACAGCAATAAGCGGTAAGAAGATCCCTAATGAGTTATATAATGAAGGTGAAAACTTCTCTACAATAATTTCTACCAACTGTACCATTGTTGCAATAGTAGCAATAAACATAATGAAGGATAAGAAGCTTAGGTCATAATCCGCATACTCAGGGCCTAACCAAACTAACGCGCCTTCTCTTAATATATATTGGTCTAACAACCAGTTTAATGGTACAGTGATCGCTAATACGAAGATTACCGCAGCCCCCAAACCTACAGCTGTACTTACTTTCTTAGATACTGCTAGGTAAGAACACATTCCAAGGAACGTGGCAAATACCATGTTATCTATAAATATTGATTTGAAAAATAATTCTATATGTTCCATAGTCTATAGTCTTGAAACGCTAAGCGCTTAGTCTTCGATTAATGCTTTATTTCTATGTCTCTGTATCCAGATGATAACTCCTACGACGATCAATGCCATTGGTGACAATAACATGAACCCGTTGTTTTCATATCCAATACTGTATAACCCAGTCTTTGCAATTGGGTCTCCAAGAACCTTAATACCTAGTAATGTACCAGAACCTAAAAGCTCTCTAAAGAATCCTACGATGATTAAGATAACACCATAACCTAAGGCGTTTCCTATACCATCTAGGAACGATCTCCATAAACCATTACCAAGCGCAAAGGCTTCGAAACGTCCCATAATAATACAGTTCGTAATAATCAATCCTACGAAAACAGAAAGTTCCTTACTCAATTCGTAAGCGAAGGCTTTTAGTACCTGATCAACGATAATTACCAATGCCGCTACAACTGTAAGCTGAACGATAATTCTAATTTTTGATGGAATGATATTTCTTATTGCTGAAATCACCACGTTTCCAACTCCCATTACAAACAATACAGATATTGCCATTACAATCGAAGCTTTCAACTGTGCAGTAATCGCTAAAGCAGAACAAATACCTAATACCTGAATCGTAATTGGGTTATTATCCGCTAAAGGATCTTTTATTAGTGCTGCGTCTTTTTTTGAAAGTAAGCCCATATTAATTTAAGGTTTTAAAATAAGGTACATATAATGCCAAATCTTTCTTGATCATGGCAGCAACACCATCACCAGTAATTGTTGCTCCAGCAATAGCATCAACCTCGTTATCTACTTTATCTATGTTTGTTGGGTCGGCATTACTCTTAGAAACATTAATGCCTTTAAAAACACCATCCTTCATTAAGTGCTCTCCAATAAAGTCGTCCATAAAGAAACGCTCTTTAATGTTAGCACCAAGACCTGGTGTCTCTCCTTTGTGGTCAAAGTAAGCACCTTGTACCACCATATTTTTATCCATAGCTACATAAGCCCAAATCGCATCCCAAAGTCCTTTTCCTCTAATTGGAGCGATGTAATAGGTTTCGCCATCTTTTTCTCCAACAAATAATGGCAAACGTCTTTCTTCTCCATCTTTGGCTCTAGCTTGTTCTTTCTTTACTTCAATCAAATATGCTTTGTCATCTTCTTCAACATTGGTACCGTTGGTGATGACTAATTGCTTCTTGATATATTGTTCGAATAATTCTGGTGCTTTTTCTGTAGATACAAAGGTTGCACTACTTTCATCATTTTCATTAACACCCATTGCGTAAAGAATGTTCTGTTGTTTTTCTAAACGCTTATTCTCTGTAATTCTATCTTTTAGTGACGATGCTGTAAATGCCAACAACGTACCTACGACTACTACCATTCCTATGGCAAATAGTACTGTATATAAGTTTGAATCTGTCCTGTTACTCATAACTTAGGCTACTTTAGCTTTTAGACGTTTCATTCGTTTTTTCACGTTCCCTTGAACCACGTAGTGGTCAATAGTTGGTGCAAACACATTCATTAATAGAATTGCTAACATTACACCTTCTGGATATGCAGGGTTAAATACACGAATCAATATTGAAATAAATCCAACCAAGAATCCATATATCCATTTTCCTTTGTTTGTTTGTGACGCTGTTACAGGATCTGTTGCCATAAATACAGTACCAAAGGCAAAACCACCAATAATTAGGTGTTGCCAGAACTCTGTACTCATTAGCGTGTAGAATTTACTACTTTCTGAAATCCATTCTGCACTTACAACTCCGTTGAAGATTAATCCCATTGCTAGTGCTCCTAATACAGAAGACAACATGATTCTCCAACTTCCAATCTTAGCGAAGATTAAGAACAATCCTCCTAACAATATTAATAAGGTAGACGTTTCCCCTACTGAACCAGGTATATATCCCATAAACATATCCATAGTACTATAGGTGACATCTTGTCCTTGTGCATACGCTCCTAAAATAGTTTCTCCTGAAACTGCATCTAATTCTTTTGCTCCTGCTGCAATATCGTTAGCACGCTCTACTGCACCATGTACCCATACTTTATCTCCAGACATCCAAGTAGGATAGGCAAAGAATAAGAATGCTCTAATCGTTAATGCTGGATTAAGGATATTCATCCCTGTACCTCCAAAAACTTCTTTCCCGATTACAACTCCAAATGCTACAGCAACTGCAAGCATCCATAATGGAGTATCTACAGGAACAATTAGTGGCACAAGCATTCCAGTAACTAAGTATCCTTCTTCTACTTCGTGCCCTTTGATCACTGCGAATACGAATTCGATAGCAAGACCAACACCATAAGACACTACAACTAATGGTAATATCTTAATCATTCCGATATAGAATGCATCCCAAGACAAAAAGTCTACTGGTGTACCAAATGCAGCATAATGTTGATATCCCGCATTGAACATTCCAAAAATCAAACATGGCACCATAGCCATGATCACTGTATTCATGGTACGCTTTAGATCATCTGCTACTTTGATATGAGTGCCGCCATGAGTGGTCTCATTTGGCAAGTATAAAAACGTGTGCAATGCATTAAATGCAGGCGCCATCTTAGTGCCTTTATACTTTTCTTTTAGCTTATGTAAATTTTGTTTTAAACCCATTATCCTATCTCTTTAAGCATTAAGTCTAAACCGTCTCTTATTATTTTTTGGTGTGGTTGTTTAGACACACATACAAATTCTGTCAACGCAAAATCTTCTGGAGCAACTTCGTACATTCCTAAAGCTTCCATTTCATCTAAATCCTTGTACATACAAGCCTTCAAGATTTGCATTGGGTATATATCTAAAGGAAATACTTCTTCGTAAGTTCCTGTAGTTACAAAAGCACGATGCTCACCATTTGTATTGGTGTTGAGATCGTATTTCTTCTTTGGCTTCATCCAAGAGAATGTTAATGCTCTTGATGTTGATATTTTATTGAAGATTGGTTTGTTCCAACCGAAAAATTCGTAATCATCACCTTCAGGAATTATAGTAATCACATTGCTGTAGTAATCTAAATTTCCATCTGGTTTTACTTGCTTTCCAGTTAACACATTTCCAGAAATAATTCTAGCATTGGCATCTTTTTCAATACCATTATCATAGATCATTGTGGCTACCTCAGCGCCTATCTTAGTTCTGAAATAACGTGGCTTCTTAACTTCTGAACCTGCTAACGCTACTACGCGCTCAGCATTGAACTTACCAGTTAATAATAATTCTCCAATGATTACTAAGTCCTGAGCATTAACTGTCCAAACAACTTCTCCTTTATTTACTGGATCTAATTTATTGATCAAAGTTCCTACATTTCCTGAAGGATGTGGCCCAGATACTCTGTGCGTAATTGCATTGTTCAATCCTGCCAGAGGCGAATTGTTAGAGCCAACGCCTATTCTAACTTTTCCGTCAGTAAGCTTTGATAATGCGGTAACTGCTTCCTTTATCTCTGCCTCTTTTCCTTGAAGTGCAAAGTCTAAATCAGCAGCTAGTGGTGCACTGGCATAACCAGAAATGAAAATAGCTTTAGGAGTTGAATTTGGTTTAGCAATAACATCGTATGGACGTTGCTTGATAAATGGCCAACAACCAGAGCTTAGAAGCTTTGCTTGTATGTCCTCTTTTGAAGCTGAACTTGCATCTAGCTTACCATGATCTTGGTAAGTTTGTTCTTTATCTGCTTGAATTTTAATCTCTAAAATTCTACGCTTTTCACCACGATTAATCTCAATGATTTCACCAGAAACAGGCGAAACAAATTTTACATTCTCGTCGTTCTTATCATAAAAAACAGTTTCACCTGCCTTTAATTTAGAACCAACTTTAGTAACCATTTTTGGAATAATACTGTGAAAATCTTCAGGTCTGATGGTGTAAAAGTTACTGATAATCGCATTCTCTATCGACTTTTCAGCTTCACCTACAAGATTTATGTTCAGACCTTTTTTAATTTTAATGTCGTTGGACATATGTAAATGATTGTAATTAGTTGTCTAAAAATCCGTGCAAATTTACAAATTAAAAACACGAAATGAAACGTCTACAACAGGGCATATCATCTATTTATATTAATTCTAAATAAGACTTCCTCTTTAGGCATGGATTTTGTTTATCTTTACCACAAATCAACACTATAAATGATTAAAAACATTAAACATTTTTTGTGTTTTGCGCTATTTCCATTAATCGGTTTAGCTCAAGTACAAGAAGTTAATCCTCCAGATTTTATCAAGACCATAACCTTTAGAGGTACCACCAATGAGGGACAGCTTCCTGTTATTAGACTAGGAGAACCTTTGTATTTGGAGTTTGATGCCGTTAATGGTAATGAGGAAGATTTCTATTACGTCATTGAACATTATAATTTTGATTGGACTAAATCCAACTTGGTAAAGGGTGAATACTTGAGAGGCATGGATAATCAGCGAATTTTTAATTATGAGAATTCGTTCAATACCTATCAAATCTATTCACATTATATGCTCAAAATCCCGAATCAGCAAACAAGAGGTTTACTGAAAAGCGGTAACTATATTATTTCCATTTATGATGATTATGATGAATTGATGTTCAGTAGAAAATTTATGATCTACGAAGACCTAGTCAATGTTGGTGTTTCCATTAAGCGTTCTAGAGATGTTCGCTTTGTTAACGAAAAGCAGTCTGTGGACTATGTAGTGTCTACCAATAGCATCAACTTCATCAATCCGATGGAGAATATAAAAACTGTAATTATTCAGAATAATAACCTCAACACTGTTATTTCTAATCTAAGACCTCAATATACTCTTGGCAACGAACTGATTTATCGTTACAATACGGAATCTAGCTTTTGGGCTGGTAATGAATTTATGTTCTTTGAAAACAAGGATATTAGAGCTGCAAATGTTGGTGTACAGTTTACTGATTTACAAGATATTTATCACAACTATCTGTTTTTGGACATAAACAGAAGTGAGCAACCATATACCTATAATCCAGATATTAATGGAAACTTTTTAGTTAATGTGCTGGATAGAGATCCAAGAGTAGAAGCTGATTATGCTATGATTCACTTTTCTCTTTTATATCCCGATTTGAAAGCAGGTGAAAGTATTCATGTTTATGGTAATTTCAATAATTATGCAATTACAGAAGAGACTAAACTAGCCTTTAATCCAGACACAAATAATTATGAATGCACTATGAAGCTAAAACAAGGGTTTTATAATTATAAGTATGTGATCGTAGATGCTGATGGCAACATTGATGAAGGCGCTATTAGTGGCAACTATTGGCAAACGGAAAACAACTACAAAGTCTTAGTATATTACAGGGATATTGGCGCTAGGTTCGATCGCCTGATTGGTTTCGGAGAAGGAAACTCAGTAAATATTTCCAACTAGGACTGAACCGAAGTTTGTTCAATCTCTTTAAAAGTATCGTACTTAAGTTCTTTATTTACGAACTTTTCGCTGTCTTCACAATAAAAGTCACATCGTTCTATTGGTTTGGCGTAAAGATGCAAACTCATTGTTCTTCCTGTAGAACCATTACCCAATCGATGCAATCCTATTCTATCGTTAATATAAGATACCTGACGAGCGTTTAGAGTTTCAGTATTAACTAGTGTAAGACTTTCGTCACTATTTTGAATAAAATTGTGCTCTACGACTTTTCCATTTAAGACATACAACCAACATTCTTCTCCTCCATGATTATGGATTGATGTTTTCTGACCTTCTTCCCAACACAATAAAATCAATTCAAAGTCATCACATCGGTAAATGCAATTTCGGGTATACTTTTTCTCAGACCAACTTTCGAACTCAGAAAAGAGCGTCTCGCAATCCTTCAACTGCTCTAATATTGAGGTATACTCTGTCTTCGGAGACTCAATTAATTTGTTTACTAAATCTTGTACTGTAAGTAAAGAATTCAAAATCGACTAAGGTTTCGTTGTTATAATATTAAAAGAGAAATATTTAGATATCAGCGAAAATAAGAATAATTTTACACAAGTCATTAATACTAATTTTCATCTTAAGGTTTTATGCACAATGACCTAAAACTTTTTATAGAACTTGCGGAACAACTCTTAGAAGAAGAAACCGCAAATCCGGTTGCAAAACCAATCCCCACAAATGAGCTTTACAGTCGATTAGATTTGAGCCTGAATGACGATCCTACTTTGGATGAAACTTTCAAAAACAACCTGAAAGAGATTGTAAAGTACACACCCAAAACAGCTTCCAAATCATTCTTTAATCAGTTATTTGGTGGTAGATTAGGTCGTGCTGCGCTTGGAGATTTATTAGCTGTACTTTTTAATAATAGTATGTACACCTACAAGGTGGCTGGTCCGCAGGTAGGTATTGAAAAAACAGTTCTTAGAGCTATTTGCAATCTTATAGGCTACGATGAGAATAGCGATGGTACTTTTGCTCCAGGTGGTTCCATGAGTAATTACATGGCAATGTTGATGGCCAGAGATCGTATTGATCCTAATGTAAGATATAAAGGTGTTACCAAACCACTTACACTATATACGTCCGAAACCTCACATTACTCCATTGCAAAAAACGCTTCATTTTTGGGTCTTGGTAGAGATCATGTAAGACAGATTAAAGCTGATGATAAAGGCGTGATGATTGTTGACGAACTCAGAAAGCAAGTCGAAGAAGATATTGCAAACGGATTTCTTCCTTTTTTTGTTAATGCAACAGCTGGCACTACTGTCCTTGGTGCTTTTGATGATGTAACAAGCATAAGCAAAGTATGTAGAGATCATAACCTATGGCTTCATGTTGATGGTGCATATTGTGGTTCTGTTGTGTTTAGCAAAAGATATAAGTATCTACTTGATGGTATTGAGCTTACGGATTCATTCAGTGTGAATGCGCACAAAATGCTTGGCACGCCTCTAACCTGCTCAATTATTGTTGTGAAGGACAAGAAACACCTTTATGACTCTCTTTCTAATGAAGCAGAGTATCTATACCAAACCGATGGAGATGATTTTAATCTTGGAAAAACCTCACTACAATGTGGTCGTAGAAATGATGCTTTAAAGCTTTGGACTCTGTGGAAATCTATCGGCACCAAAGGCTTAGAAAATTTGGTTGACAAGCAGTTTCATTTAGCAGATGTTGCCAGAAATTATATTAGATCCAATAGTGATTATCAGATATATAGCTTTGATGATTCTATCTCTGTTTGCTTTAGTTATAAGGATATTCCGTCGAGAGATCTTTGCACTGCATTATACGACAATGCAGAACTTATGGTGGGTTATGGCAATTTTAAGGGTGAAGAATTCGTTAGACTAGTAACAATAAATTCTATCTTGGAAGAGGAAGACATTATAAACTTCTTTAAAAGGCTAGAATCCTTTGTAGAGCGCCAAAATTGAGGATAAAGTTCCTTTTATGTTAAAAATTCTATCGTTAATCCGAAATTTGATTCTCGTATTTAAAAATATGTTATTTTAGCATACTTATTTGATTTTGTAGATGGTACAGCAAGTCACAAGTGGAATAAAAATTTCTGTAGAAACATCATTCGAAGGCACATTTTATAAAAATTATAAAGTGCATTTTGCTTTTGGATATAAAGTGACTATTGAAAACCAAAGTAAAGATTCTGTACAACTTAATTCTAGATATTGGAAAGTTTTAGACGCTTTGAATAATGTAGACATTATTGAAGGAGAAGGTGTAATCGGTAAAAAACCTGTACTAAAACCCGGTGAATCCCACACTTACAATTCTGGATGTCTATTGACTTCACCTTTTGGTGCCATGCAAGGTCACTATAATATGGTAAACTTTACCACTACAAATAAGTTTAAGGTAATTATTCCTTCGTTTAAGCTGAGCGCTCCTTTTGCACTGAATTAATCGTCAACCTATCAAATTCAAACTTATATTCACTTCCATTCTGTTCGACGTGGAAAAATTCGCAATTTGAATTGTGCATAAATGTGTAGCTGCCATTAATATCGAAACTCAAATCATCGATTGTATATTCAGCATCAATATCAATATCGCCGTAAGGTGAAATTCGTCTAAATCGGTAACGATCGTTTGTTCCCAAATCATGCAACTCAAACCAAGCACCAACTCCAACACCAGGCAACCATTGTGCATGATGTGCTTTAATACTATTGTGCTTTGGTTCCAAGGCGCCTTCAAAATTAGCTTCATGATCCTTCAAACGATCTAAAAAGCATTTTATATTAGTCTTTCTTACCGAAGAGTCGAATCGAGAAATCTTTCCATCTTCAGACACTTCATATATAAAATCTTCAGTATCAGAAAGTATAACATTACCTATCGTGCTTGGTGTAAATCGAGTCGATTTCACCAAACGTTTCTTCATGTTCTTATCTGTAACAGCATCAATCAAAACCGATGTCACAAAACGTGCACAATTACTCGCACCTTTAATAAACGCTCCATAACGCATAAAACCTTTGGCTTTAAAATCATCTATTGTGGCTCTCGCAACATCATAATTTATAGCACTACATACAGAAGCGATTAATTTACCTTCTCCATGGGTTAGCTTGGCGTTAGTTCCCAAAAACTTTAAAACCTCATCTAGATTAGAAATGGTATCCTTATCAATTTTAGCTTTAAGAGGAAAATCCAATTCAGGATCGGTGCTTTTATCTCTCACTCTTCCGTGTGGTTCCGAGGTAATATATCTCCCAAAATCATGATATTCTAAAACACCACTATCCTTATCAATTAAAACGAGTGCTGCATGCCCTGCCCTAACGTGTGTTTTGTTACCTATACCAACATATTTGAGCAATGGTGAATACCATTCTCTTGCATGCATTACAACAGTTTCTGGGTAAGCTAATGTTAGTATGAAAGCATTATTTTTCAATTGTCAGAAATCAATGAGATATTTTTCAGTCTGTTTATGTCCTGAAACTTACAAAAAAATATCATTTTATCCCTGTAAAATCATAAAATGTAAAATATCGATATCCTCTAAAAAAGTCGTAAATTTGTGCTCAATTTTTAACCATATAAAACATAACTAAAGACATGGGAAAAGGATTCTTCAATGTACCAGTAGCGGTTAACGAACCTGTAAAAGGTTATGCACCTGGATCACCTGAACGTGAAGCAGTTCTTGCTGAATACAAAAAGCAATTCAATAGTAATACAGAAGTACCATTACATATCAATGGAAAAGATATAAAATCTGGAAATACCAGAACCATGTCTCCTCCACACGATCACCAGCATATTGTAGGTGAATATCACCTTGCTGAAAAATCGCATATAGAAGATGCTATAGCAAGTGCTTTAGAAGCTAGAAAATCTTGGTCTCAAATGCCTTGGGAACAAAGGGCAGGTATTTTCTTAAAAGCTGCTGAATTAATTGCTGGACCTTACAGAGCAAAGATTAATGCGGCTACAATGATCGCACAATCTAAAACGATTCACCAAGCAGAAATTGATGCTGCTTGTGAGTTTATCGACTTTTTACGATTCAATGTGCAGTTTATGACTGACATCTACATGGAGCAACCAGAAAGTACAAGTGATGCTTGGAACCGTGTAGAATACCGTCCATTAGAAGGATTTACTTATGCCGTAACGCCTTTTAACTTTACCGCTATATCTGGTAACTTACCATCATGTATGGCACTAATGGGTAATGTTGTAATCTGGAAACCTAGTGACAGCCAAGTTTATTCTGCAAAAGTAATCATGGATGTATTTAGAGAAGCTGGTGTACCAGATGGTGTTATCAATATGGTTATGGGAGATCCTGTAATGATTACAGATACTGTTCTTGAGCATCCTGAATTCTCGGGACTACACTTTACTGGTTCTACATTCATCTTTAAAGAACTTTGGAAAAAAATAGGAAACAACATCCACAACTATAATACCTACCCAAGAATTGTAGGTGAAACTGGTGGAAAAGACTTTATTGTTGCTCACAAGTCGGCTAATGCTAAGCAAGTTGCAACAGCCATTGCTCGTGGTGCTTTCGAATTCCAAGGGCAAAAGTGTAGTGCAGCATCTAGGGCATACATTCCTAAAGGAATTTGGAGTGATGTAAAACAATATCTTGTTGATGATATCAATTCGTTCAAAATGGGTTCTCCAGAAGATATGAGCAATTTCATCACTGCCGTAATTCATGAGGGGTCTTTTGATAAATTGGCATCTTATATTGATCAAGCTAAACAAGATAGTGATGCAGAGATTATCGCAGGTGGTAACTATGACAAATCAAAAGGTTACTTTATTGAGCCAACTGTGATTGTTACTACAAGTCCTAAATACACAACAATGTGTACTGAGTTATTCGGACCAGTAATTACTATTTACGTCTATGAAGATGATGACTATTCTGAAACTTTAAAATTAGTTGATGAAACTAGTGAGTATGCACTTACAGGTGCTATACTAGCTACTGATAGATATGCTGTTAATGAAGCTACTAAAGCTTTAGAGAATTCTGCTGGCAACTTCTATATCAATGACAAACCAACCGGTGCAGTTGTAGGGCAACAGCCTTTTGGTGGTGCCAGAGCTTCTGGAACCAATGATAAAGCAGGTTCTGCTCAAAACTTATTACGTTGGGTTTCACCAAGATTAATTAAAGAAACCTTTGTGACTCCAACAGACTATCGCTATCCTTTCTTGGGATAAGATTAAGCAATCATTATAATTGAGCCTCAAACGTTAAGTTTGAGGCTTTTTTGCTTTACAACGCTCTATTTTTTGTACTTTTATGTAGAAACCTGAAAATCAATTTCTATGAAAATAAATTACTTTTTAATTTTTAGCCTTCTTCCTTTTTTATTATTTGCCCAACCTGGAAGTGAAAGTGCTATAACACCTATTAACTCAGTTCTTACATATCAAGGGTTTGGAGAAGCTATGCCTCACCTTGGGACTGGTGAATACAAAATCTACTACGATAATGTAGATGGTGTTCTAGATAAACCTGTCTTTTTTGTAGATGGGTTCGATCCTGATGATGGAAGGAAAATTCCTGACATTTTCAACTACTTAGGTGCTGAAAACTTTGGAGAAGATATTCGTGACGAAGGTTTTGATATTGTTATTCTGAACTTTCCAGTATATATGAGTGCTTCTGACAATAGTTACACTATTAATGGAGGGGTAGATTTTATTCAGCGTAATGCTTACACTCTTAGAAATTTAATTGATATCATTAATGCTTCTAAAGTAGGCTCTGAAGAAAACGTAGTTATTGGACCAAGTATGGGGGGCTTAATTTCTCGATATGCATTAAGAGATATGGAGGAAGACTTAGTTGATCACGAAACTCGCTTGTTTATTTCTTTTGACTCACCTCATTATGGAGCAAATGTTCCTATAGGATTACAATATTTATTGAATTTTTTAGTGAATAATGATGATGCACCCGTAACAACTCTTGAGCCTGCCGTTAATGGTTTACTTAACAGCCCTGCAGCAAAACAAATGCTGGTCGATCATTATTTAGGACATTTACAAGGAGGATCAAATTTTTTGCAAGACCCTAGCCTTACTCTGCCTATTGGGGCTCCAGATTTTAGAGATGCTTTCCAAAACGAGTTAAATACAAAAGGGTTTCCTCAAGATTGCCGTAATGTTGCTATGATTAATGGAAGCGGTCTTCAAGCCACAAATGGAACTCCAGGCATGTCTTTCATGAACAATGCCATTGTTGATCTTGGAAACTTTGCTGGTTTTGACACAAGAGCTGTTATCAACTTAAATTTCACACCTGCAGCAGGCAACACAAATACCGTAACGAGTGTTGAAGTACAAATTAATATTGTTCCTTTTCCCGGGTGGACAACCATTTTTTCTTATACTGCATCTGCAGAATCACCAGCTGTTTCTGATGGATTAGACAGTGCTCCAGGAGGGCAGTTTGATATTACTAATATTGATGATGGAAGCGATCCTATTTTAACTGACTTCGTAAATAATCTAGGGATCCAATATTTTGATTTTATTCCAACATTAAGTGCTTTATCAATCCCAGAGCCTAATTGGTATGCTGCACCTGTTTTAGCATCGAGCCCATTTGCAGCTACATATATTCCAGATAATAATGAGCCTCACATTTCTTTAACGCCTGGTAATGTAAACTTTGCTTATACGGAAATTACATCTCCCCCATTGAGTGTTAGCACATTTGCTGAAAACACAATAAAATTGGAAAAAAACCCAATTAAGAATGAGATTGTTGTACTTAATGAGCAACCTATAGACAATGCTCAAATTCGCTTGGTTGATCTTACAGGTAAAGTTGTATATTCAAACACTATGAATCTTAGTAATAGAACTAGTATTCCTGTAAATATGCAATCTGGTATTTATATTTTCAGCATTACTAATGATCAAGGATTCAACTTTATTACTAAAGTAGCAGTAAAATAATTCAAGTTAAATAGTATAAAAAAGGCTGAACGTTTGTTCAGCCTTTATATTTTAGTGGAAGATGCACCACCTTTTTTGTATCGAAAAAATCTTCAGAATAAAAATCGCTTAGATTATAAATGGTTGCGGTAGTATAGGATTGTAACTCTTCTGTCAAATCACCACCCTTCAAATACAGTATCCCATTCTTTAAATCATGGTTTTGTTTTTTGGCAATTTTTCCTTTAACCCAATGCACAAAAGTCGGCATGGCTGCCACAGCTCTACTCACAATAAAATCGTATTGCTCATCAATATCTTCTACTCTCGAATGGGTTGTTCTCACATTTTCTATTCCTAAACCATCAACAACTTCATTAACTACTTTAAGCTTTTTTGCAATGCTGTCTACCAAATGAAATTGGCATTCAGGAAAAAGAATCGCAAGCGGTACACCTGGAAAACCTCCACCAGTACCTACATCCATAATAGAGCTTCCATCCTTAAATTGTATAACCTTTGCAATTGCTAATGAATGTAATACATGTCGTATATACAGCTCATCAATATCCTTTCTGGAGACAACGTTAATCTTTAGATTCCAGTCTTGATACAAATCTTCTAGCAACTTAAACTGTTCTATCTGAGTATTTGTGAGGTTTGGGAAATATTTCAGGATGATATCCATTTTCAAAATTTTCAACAAAAATAGCCAAATTAGTGTGGATTATTTTAGCAAAGACTTAACCCTTTGCCTTATTTTATTATTTATATTTACACCTTTAATTTTTCACTATGTCAAGACAGGCTTTAGCATTTTCGAGAGTTGACTCAGCAAAGTTCTTCAAAACCTTGAATAAGCGTGTAAACTCCTATTTCAAAGAAAATAACATTAAGCGTACAGGGAACTGGAAACTATGGCTCAAAACCGTCATAATGTTTTCCTTATTCTTAGCTCCATATTTCCTCATTCTAACCTTAGACATACCTGGTTGGGTACAATTGTTAATGACAATCGTAATGGGGATTGGAATGGCTGGAGTTGGTATGAATGTAATGCACGATGGTAATCATGGTTCGTATTCCAACAAAGAATGGATTAACCGTTTAATGGGAAGTAGCATATATATTTTAGCTGGAAACGTTTACAACTGGAAAGTACAGCATAATGTTCTCCACCATACTTATACAAACATTCATGGTCATGATGAAGACCTTGAAGCTGGTCGAATCTTACGTTTTACGCAACATTCGAAGTGGATGTGGCATCACAAATTTCAGCATTACTATTCAATCTTACTATACGGATTGTTAACGATAAACTGGGCTATTACTACAGATTGGCAGCAGATGACGCGCTACATGAAGCGTAAGCTCTCTTATGGCAAATTCCCTAATCCTGTTTGGAACTGGAGTAAATTAGTTATTTCTAAAATAATCTATGTTGGAATTTGGATTGTGCTACCAATGTTGATTTTGGACATTGCTTGGTGGAAAATATTACTTGGGTTCTTTATAATGCATTACACGGCTGGTCTTATACTTAGTGTAGTATTTCAATTGGCTCACGTTATGGATGAAGCTGAGATGCATTTGCCAGAAGAAGATGGTGTCATGAAAAATACATGGGCTATACATCAGTTAAAAACTACTGTGAATTTCGCTACAAATAATAGAATCGTGAATTGGTTTACTGGAGGTTTAAATCACCAAGTGGAGCATCATATTTTTCCACACATAAGCCATATTCATTATACTAAGATTTCTAAAATTGTTAAGGAAACCGCTAAAGAGTTTAATCTTCCATATAAAGAATACAAATCAACTCGAAAAGCAATTGCAGCTCATTTCAGATTTTTGAAAGAAATGGGAATGAAACCAGCAGCCTTACAGGCTTAATTACGTTTTGATCAATGAACCAACTATCTGATAGAATAAATAATCTATCGACTTCTCAGACTTTAGCTATGGCGGCTAAAGCTAGAGAGTTACGAGCTGAAGGAAAGGATATTATAGGCTTAAGCCTTGGTGAACCCGATTTTAATACTCCCGATTTCATTAAAGATGCTGCTATACAAGCCATCAATGACAATTACAATTCGTACACTCCTGTAGATGGTTATGTTGAACTCAAAGAAGCCATCATTACAAAATTCAAAAGGGATAATAATCTAGATTACACATTACCTCAAATTGTTGTGTCTACTGGCGCAAAGCAATCTCTGGCTAATGTGGCTATGGTTATGATCAATAAGGGAGACGAAGTCATTTTGCCTTGTCCTTTTTGGGTGAGCTACGCTGAAATGATAAAGCTAGCCGAAGGTACTCCAGTGCAGGTTGAAACTTCTATCGATACTGATTTTAAGATGACCGCCGAGCAACTTAGAAGTGCTATAACACCTAGAACTAAAATGCTTTGGTTAAGCTCTCCTTGCAATCCAAGTGGATCGGTTTATAGTAGAAAAGAATTGCGAGCATTAGCAGATGTTTTACAAGAATATCCGAATATCTATGTGGTTTCTGACGAAATCTACGAGCATATCAATTTTATAGGAGGCCATGTTAGTATGGCTCAATTCGATGATATGTACGATCGTACTGTTACAGTGAATGGTGTCTCAAAAGCATTTGCAATGACTGGTTGGAGGATTGGTTATATAGGTGCTCCTGAATGGATCGCCAGAGCTTGTAACAAAATGCAAGGTCAGATTACGAGTGGTGCCAATTGTATTGCTCAACGTGCAGTGATTACAGCTTTAAATGCGCCTCCTTCTAAAGTGCAATACATGATTGATGAATTCAAATCTCGTAGAGCTTTGATTCTGGATCTACTTAAGGACATTAATGGTTTTAAAACCAATGAACCTGAAGGTGCGTTTTACGTATTCCCAGACATTTCATATTACTTTGGAAAAACTATAAAAGGCAAAACGATACATAATGCCACGGACTTTTCTATGTTCTTATTGGAAGAAGCACATGTGGCTACTGTAACTGGTGACGCTTTTGGAAACCCTGATTGTATACGAATATCCTATGCGGCTTCTAACGAACAAATTATTGATGCCATTAAACGCATTAAAAATATATTAAACTAGAAAGCACTCAAATGAGTGCTTTTTTTATAGATAGTATAGGATCACTCCTACGATTACAGACACCAATAAGGCAAATACAAGGATTGTTTTATAGAGTATTCGTCGATTTTCTCTTCTTATACGCTCACCTATTAGTGCAATCGTCCTTTCGTGTAATTCTGGTGCATTGCTTTCAAACTTTCGTTTAGCCTTTCCTTTGAATACATATTTTGCCTCATAATTCTCCTTAAACCCTCTTCTATTCTTTCTTAGAAGGTTTCTGTTATTCTTCAAAATAGCTCTCATTCCAGCACTATGCATAACATTCAAATTAAAAGTTAGACAATACACTACCACCCAATAAGATCAAGCTTATTGATTACACTTATACTTTTTGAAGTAAAAGGAGTTCTAGATACCGTTTCTAAAAAATTACGGCTAATGCAATTACGAACACAGACACTTTTAGGATAACATCTATACCTGGAGTAAATTGGTAACGTCTGCTTTTGATGCGTTGTCTAATTCCGAAAATGGATTGAGACGATTTCTTGTTGAAGTTTTCCTTAACTACTTGCTTGTAGTTAGAGTTTAAAATACCTTCTGGTTTAATAACGTTTGATACCGATTTACGTTTAGGTAAAGGATCTAAATCTGTTGCTGATAATACTAATTCCATGATTGGTTTTTTTTAATTGGTTACACAGATATGACGCATATAGCGCAAAAATGTTACAGCGATATTTGCACTAAACCATTAAAAACCAAGGTATAAATTTCTGGGAAGGCTCATGGATTCTAAGAAATTTCAAAATTCAATATTTTGAAAAAAATCGTAAAAATTATCTGTTTTTCCAGAAGAAAGGTGTCAATAAAATAAGTACGGTAAACAATTCTAACCTACCTAAAAGCATCAAAAAAGCAGCCCATAATTTTCCTGCGTAAGGTAACGCTGCGTAATTATTCACTGGTCCAAAATCTCCTAAAGCAGGACCAACATTCCCTAAACTTGATGCTGATAAACCGATAGCCGATTCAAAATCTATTTGAAACATAGAAAACACCAATGCACCAACTATAAAGGAAAGCATATACAGAATGAAAAAACCTAGAACATTGAATACAATACCTCCAGAAATGGACTTTTGATTATAACGCACTGGCAATATAGCATTGGGATGCAACGCACGTTTGAATTCCAAGAATCCATTCTTTATCAATATAAGATGTCTAACCACCTTAACACCTCCAGATGTACTTCCAGAAGAACCTCCCAGGAACATCAACCCGAAGAAGAAGATTACCAAGAATGGCGTCCATGCCGTAAAATCTGCTGTTACAAAACCTGTAGTGGTTACTACGGCAAGCACTTGGAATAATCCGTGCCTTATAGAACTTTCTAGCTCTCCCCAAACCATCGGATGGTCTACAGTAGATGTCGAAGGATCGGTATTGAAGTAAATAATCAGTGATGCTATTATCGTAAAGACAGCAATAAATTTGGCATATAATTTAAACTCTTCATCTCTCAGTACCTTCTGTACTTTTCCTTTGAACACAAAATAGCTCAATACAAAATTAGTCCCAGCTAAGAACATGAAAACAATAATGATATATTGAATTATAGGCTGTCCATTCCAGTGTGCTACACTCGCATTTTTAGTAGAAAATCCTCCTGTAGATAGAGTACACATCGCATGATTAATAGCATCAAAGAAGGACATTCCAGCTACTTTCAGTAATATGGTTTCCGCAGCAGTATATCCAAAATAGATCAACCATAAACGCTTTGCAGTATCTGTTATTCTAGGATGCAACTTGTCTGCATTTGGCCCTGGAGCTTCTGCTGCAAACAACTGCATTCCTCCAATACCTAATAATGGTAAAATAGCAACTGCCAATACAATGATTCCCATACCACCAATCCAATGTGTGATACTTCTCCAAAACAGAACACCTTTCGGTAAGCTTTCAATATCACTAAGAATAGTAGCACCTGTCGTGGTATAACCAGACATGGTTTCAAAAAAAGCATTTGAAAAAACGGGTATGGCTTCAGTAAGCATATAAGGAATGGTTCCAGACAGTGCCATAATAAGCCAGCCGAAGGTCACTACAATATACCCTTCGCGCTTGTTCATCTCCTTTCTATGCTTTCTTGTAGCTACCATTACAAAAATACCAATGAGAAGCACCATTAAACCAGAAAGTACTAACTGCATCGTTACTCCATCTTGATAAATAAGGCTAAACAATGCTGCAAATAGCATAAAGCCGCCGTTGAACAGCAAAAGCAATCCTAAAAAATGAAAGATAATTTTGTAGTTGAGTCTCATCGATTAGTAAAAATACTTTTCTACTTCTGAAATAGATCTAGGTAAGCAACATACCACTACGCGATCTCCTACTTCAATCTTAAAGCTTCCAAGAGGAATCAATCCTTCTTCGTCTCGGATAACACCTCCAATAATCGCCGACCTTGGGAATTTTATATCCTTAATCATCTTGTTGGCTATAGATGACGTATTGATAACTTCAAACTCGAGTAACTCGGCGTTCATGTTGTTCAACTTAGTCATGGCTACAACCTTTCCGCGTCTCACATACCTAAAAATATTATTAGCCGCTAATAGTTTCTTATTAATTAAGGTATCGATACCTATAGATTCTGAAAGCTGGTAATAGTCCATATTTTCAACCAATGCTATAGTTTTTCTAACGCCTTTAGATTTTGCAACTAAGCAAGACATTATATTCGTTTCAGAATTTCCGGTAACTGAGATAAAAGCGTCCATGTTCTTTATGCTTTCTTCTTCAAGTAACTCAGCATTGCGACCATCTCCATGAATCACTAAAGCATTTGGCAAATCGTCTGCGAGGTCGAAGGCTATATCTTTGTTACTCTCAATAAGCTTCACATTGAACTTACCTTTACACAAGTCTTTTGCAGTTTTGAGACCTATCTTACTACCACCAAGAATCATTACATTCTTAATCTCACTCTTAACGGTTCCCGATAGTTCCAGCAATTCATCATCACCTCCTTTTGAAGTGATAAATACTACCTTATCTCCTTCCTTAAACTGAGTGTCTCCTCTAGGAATTATGGTATACTGAGTCCCAAATCGCTGTATTGCAATAGGAATAAAATGCAGCTCTGGAAAAATCTCGGCTGCTTCTTTTACAGTCTTGTCTACGAAAGATGCCGTACGAGAAAGCTTTAAACTAAGCATGGTTAACGCACCTTCTTCAAACTCGTAACTTTCATTAAACCCATACTGATTAAGTAGTAATTCAATTTCTGAAGCCGCTAAAGATTCGGGCGAAATCAATTCATCAATTCCAAACTTGGAAAATCCAACCGCATCTTTGTGCTCAATAAACTCAGTATTAGCGATTCTAGCAACAGTACGTTTAGCACCCAATTGCTTTGCAAGAACGCAAGCCGTAATATTCGTAGTCTCAGAAGAGGTAACCGCAATAAACAATTCAGTATCCTGAATTCGTGCTTCCTCTAAAAGTGATAAAGAGGTGGTATCACCTCTCATTACTTTAATATCTAAATGGTCGTTTGCATAGCTTAGACTATGCTTATTGGTATCTATTAGCGTTATTTCCTGGGATTCAAAAGACAGTAACTTTGCCAAATGAAACCCCACCTCTCCAGCACCAGCTATAATGATTTTCATCTAAAAAAATTTGCGCTTTGCAATAAACAAAGCGGAAAAACAGGCAAATATAGCACATTTTCGGCTCTTAGAGTGCGTTTCCCCTTTGCTTAAAATTGCATTGGCAAATTACTTATTGCAGAAGCAATATCCTATATTTGTCAAAAATTTTGAATGTCCTCAAAAGTAAAGCCTTATAAAGACAGTGACTTGAATAAAAAACAACAAGTTGCTCAAATGTTTGATAATATTTCAAAGGAATACGATGGATTAAATCGTGTTATTTCTTTTGGAATAGATGTGAAATGGCGAAAAAAAGTTGTTGATATTGTCTCAGCAACCAATCCAGAAACCATATTAGATATTGCCACTGGAACTGGAGATTTGGCTATAAACTTATCTAAATCTGCTGCAAATTCTATCGTTGGTCTCGACATTAGTGAAGGAATGTTAGAGGTCGGTCGCGAGAAAATAGAAAAGCAAAACCTGCAAGACACTATTCAAATGATTATTGGAGATTCTGAAAACCTCCCTTTTGAAGATAATAGCTTTGATGCCATTACTGTAGCTTTTGGAATTCGCAACTTTGAAAACCTAGAAAAAGGGCTTTCAGAAATACTTCGAGTACTTAA
Organism: Winogradskyella sp. 3972H.M.0a.05; assembly: GCF_040493455.1. Taxonomy (NCBI): domain Bacteria; kingdom Pseudomonadati; phylum Bacteroidota; class Flavobacteriia; order Flavobacteriales; family Flavobacteriaceae; genus Winogradskyella; species Winogradskyella sp. 3972H.M.0a.05. The sequence continues at coordinate 113,587 of NZ_JANFDA010000007.1, forward strand.
ACCTAATGGTATTTTTGTGATTTTGGAAACTTCAAATCCTACGAAAACGCCTTTCAAACAGGGATATAACTTTTACACCAAATATATTTTGCCTAATATTGGCAAACTGTTTTCTAAGGACAAGAGTGCTTATAAATATTTAGGTGATTCTGCCTCAGTATTCCCTTTTGGTGAAGCTTTGAACAATATTTTGCGCCAAATTGGGTTTATAGATGTCGAAGATATGCCGCAAACATTTGGTGTGGCAAGTATTTATAAAGCGTCAAAAGCCCTTAATGCTTAAGATATCAATGAAGAAACTACTTATCATATTAGCGCTGCTCATTGCTGGACAAACAGCTTCTGCACAACTATTTAGTAAAGAGCGTATTAAAAACAATGAAAACTTTGACAAAAAACGTTGGTCATGGGGATTTTTCCTTGGTTTTAATAGTTATGATTATAAGTTTCAGTACGAGCAGGATTTGGAAGATATCCTTACAGAAACCACTCTTGGTTTTAATGTTGGGCTTATTTCCAATCTACGTATTAATGATCATTTAGATCTTCGCTTTGAGCCTGGACTTTACATTACGCAAAGAAACCTTGTATATGATGAGTCTTATTTTCAAGGTTTAGAGTTTAATGACTCTGATTTACTAAGAGAGGTTAAAGCAACGTATATACACTTCCCGCTTCTTTTGAAGGTTTCTACGAAACGATTAAATAACTTCAAACCATTTATCGTTGGTGGTGTATCGACTGCTTTGAATTTATCGAGTAACGAAAAAAACCCAGATGATAATAGTGCTGGCGAGTTTAGATCTAAACGTAACATGTATTTCTACGAATTAGGTTTTGGTGTAGATTTTTATTTGTTCTGGTTTAAGTTCACGCCTTCAATACGAGGTGTTTTCGCATTTAATGATGAAATCGTTAGAGATGTGGATCCAAATAGTCCATGGACTGGCAATGTCAACAGAATGAAGACACGAGGTATTTTTATCAACTTTACCTTTCAGTAGATCCTCTTTTAAATTCACTCAAAATTATTGCTGTAGCTGTAGCTACATTTAGACTTTCGGTAGCTTTTAGTGTTCCAAATCTGGGAATTGCTATTCGCTCATCAATTATCTTTTCTAAGGTTCCTGAAATTCCGTTCGCTTCATTTCCTAACACAATAATCCCACTCTTTGGTAATTGTTTTTGATAAACATTCTCACCATCCATAAAGGTTCCAAAAGAGGTGATACTATGCTCATCAATAAAAGCTTCGAGATCGAGATAAGAGACATTAACACGAGTTAAAGATCCCATAGTAGACTGTACCACTTTTGAGTTGTAACAATCAACTGCTTCCAGATTACAAACTAGTTCTGGTATTCCAAACCAATCGCAAAGCCTGATGATTGTCCCTAGATTCCCTGGGTCTCTAACATTATCTAAAGCAACTATTAAACCATCTAATTTTACAGGCTTAGGTTCAGGAATTTCGAATATGGCTAAAGCAGTATTTGGTGATTTTAAGCTGCTTATTTTTTTAAGATCAGTCTCCGAAATTAATGTGTAGTTTTCAGTATCAAAGATGGCTTTGGTTGTGTATAAATGATGTAAGGTATAGTCTGAATTCAAAAACTCGGTAATCCCTTTTATACCTTCAACCGTAAATAAACGATGCTGAGTCCTATATTTTTTCAGCGCTAAACTTTTAATTAATTTTAGCTGATTCTTTGATAACATTAAAATGTCTTTACTTTTGTTGTATAGTACAAAGTAAACCTTTTTGGACTAATTTTTGTTATACTTTAGAATCTTGTGCTTTTGCTTTAGTTTGATGTAATTGTTACCTATATATTTGAAACATAACTCTGTTTACATACTCGCACTTACAATTATAGTTGTGTTCTCTAGTTCTTGTAATCCAATAAAACGAATTAAGGCTGATGAACATTTACTTACTGAAAACAAAGTTACTGTTGACGGGAAAAAGGAAAACTCCGAAACCATAAACAATATCCTTGTACAGAAACCTAATTCTAAGATTCCATTATTAGGAGTTCCTGTTCGTCTCAATGTATACAATCTAGCGAGACCGAATATTGATTCTATTCTCAATGCCAAAATACTAAGCGACACCCTGAAAGTAAGACGTAAGACAAGGCTATTGTCAAAAAAACAGTTAGACGCGTATCTACGATCTCGTAAAAAATTCAATGCTTGGCTAAAACGTACTGGCGAAGCTCCTGTAGTTGTTGATGAAGAAAAAACTAAAAAATCGGCAAATCAGCTAAGGCGATATTTCTTTAAAAAAGGTTGGTTTGATGCTAAGGCAGATTATAGCATCAATTTACAGGATAACCAACGTGCTACAATAGATTATTCTGTAGACCGTGGCACACCATATATGCTAGATTCCATAACCAAAACGATAGCTTCACCTGTTATTGATTCGTTATATAATTCTATTGAAGCACAGTCTTTATTAAAAACTGGCGAGCAATTCGAAGAAGATAATTATACCAAAGAGCGTGAGCGTATCAACGAACATATGCGAAACTCGGGAATCTATCATTTTGCGCAGGACTATGTAACCTTTGAAATCGACACGATTGGAACTGATAAAAAAGTAAACACAAAACTTAATATTGCAGATCGCTCTATTAGATATGGTGATTCTACTAATAGAGTCCCATTCAAACCCTATACGATTAAGGATGTAAACATCTTCACCGATTATCGTTTCGAAAATCGAAACAATGCGATAACTGATAGTACCACGTACGACAATTACAACTTGTACAGCTATGACAAATTGAAGTATAGACCAAATGCCCTGACTGATGCTATATTTATTGAAAAAGGGAGTCTATTCAGAGATATTGATAGAACGAGAACGTATAAGTCGTTGAGTCAGTTACAAACATTTAGATATCCTGAAATTAGATACGTAGAGAATGAAGAAGATTCAACACTAACCGCTAACATCTTTTTATCTCCAAAGAAGAAATATGATTTAGGATTCGAATTCAACATCTCTCAAAGTAATATTCAAACTGTCGGATTCTCTGGAAGTATTGGACTGATTACCAGGAATATTTTTAGAGGTGCTGAAACTCTGGACATTTCTGGAATATATACTATTGGTGCTTCAAAAGATGGTGGCGAATCGGATGATCCCTTCTTCGATATCAATGAGCTTGGTGCAACAGCTAAGTTAACGATACCACGTATGTTCTTCCCGTTTAATACGGAAAAGATCATTCCTAAGTTTATGTCACCAAGTACAAGAATTAATCTAGCTGCTACAAGTCAAAGAAATATTGGTCTAGACAAGCAAACGTTCTCTGGATCGATTAGTTACAATTGGTTTCCTTCAGAAAAAGTTACCAATACATTAGATCTCTTTAATGTTCAATATGTAAAAAATCTAAATACGAGCAATTATTTCAATGTCTATAACAATTCATTTAATCGACTTGTAGATATTGCCAGAGATCTAGACTATATTCCGGAGGATGAAACATTGAGCATTCCTGATGGTGCAGATATGTTTATCAATGATGTTCTCGACCCAAACACAACTCTCAATCCTACTACTGATGATATAGTTGCTGTAACGAGTATCAATCAACGAAAAGATAGACTGACGGAAGACAACCTTATTTTCGCTTCGAGCTTTAACTATGTCAAAGATCGAAAAGAAAGCATCTTTGATAATGACTATTCTACATTCAAATTCAGATTAGAGTTTGCGGGAAATCTGTTATCGAACATTGCTAATGTTTTCAACTTAGATAAAAACGCTGATGATCGTTACAAGATTTTTGGTGTTGCCTTTTCTCAGTATGCTAAAGGTGAAGTAGATTATATTAAATATTGGGATCTGGGACGAAACAGTGTGTTCGCATTGCGAAGTTATTTTGGTATTGCGATTCCTTATGGCAACTCGGATAACATTCCGTTTGCAAAAAGTTTCTTTGGAGGTGGACCAAACGATAACAGAGCCTGGACAGCTTATAACTTAGGTCCTGGAAGCTCAGTAAATGCGAATGAATTTAATGAAGCAAACCTCAAGATTCATCTTAGTGCTGAGCAGCGTTTCAATATTTTTGGAAGCCTTAAAGGTGCTTTATTTGTCGATGCAGGAAACATTTGGAATGTTTTAGATGATGTTGAAGATGAAGCAGCAACGTTTAGTGGTTTCAACTCGCTTCAAGATATTGCCATTGGGTCTGGTTTTGGATTGAGGTACGATTTCAGGTTTTTTATAGTACGTTTCGATATCGGTTTCAAGACCTACGATCCGTCCTACGAATTGGGCAATCGCTGGCTCAACGATTACAATTTCAGAAATGCCGTTTATAATATCGGTATCAACTATCCTTTCTAGCAAAACATGCTAACATTTGTTAGCTATATTTCTTTCAAAAGGATCTATTTTTCCTTATGAAAAAACCTTATTTTTGAACCCTCTAAATTCATACTAAAACCAAACAAAATGAGTCACAATATAAAACCAGGTGTAGCTACAGGTAGAGAGGTTCAGGAAATCTTCAAATTGGCTAAAGAAAAAGGATTTGCACTTCCAGCAGTAAACGTTGTTGGATCTAACTCTATCAATGGTGTGCTAGAGACTGCAAAAGCTTTGAATGCACCTGTTATCGTTCAGTTTTCTAATGGTGGTGCACAGTTCAATGCTGGTAAAGGACTAAGTAATGAAGATCAAAAAGCTGCTATTGCAGGTTCTGTTGCAGGAGCAAAACATGTTCACCTTATGGCAGAAGCTTATGGTGTTCCTGTGATATTGCATACAGATCACTGTGCGAAAAAATTACTGCCTTGGATTGACGGTTTATTGGATGCTAGTGAGCAACATTTTAAAGAAACTGGTAAGCCACTTTATAGCTCTCACATGATCGATCTTTCTGAAGAGCCAATAGAGGAGAATATTGAAATCTGCAAGCAGTACTTAGAGCGCATGAGCAAAATGGGCATGACTCTAGAGATAGAATTAGGTATTACTGGTGGTGAAGAAGATGGTGTAGATAATACAGACGTTGACGATTCAAAATTATATACACAACCAGAAGAAGTTGCCTATGCTTACGAAGAGTTAAGTAAGGTTAGTGATCAATTTACTGTAGCTGCTGCTTTTGGTAATGTTCACGGTGTATACAAGCCAGGAAATGTAAAGCTGACACCAAAGATTTTGAAGAACTCACAAGAGTACATTTCTGAAAAATATAATGTAGGTCACAACCATATCGATTTTGTATTCCACGGTGGTTCTGGTTCTACACTTGAAGAAATCAGAGAAGCTATTGGATATGGTGTAATTAAGATGAATATCGATACCGATATGCAGTATGCATTTATGAGTGGTGTTAGAGATTACTTCAATGACAAATCGGAATATCTTAAGTCTCAAATCGGAAATCCTGATGGTGACGACGTACCAAATAAAAAGTACTACGACCCAAGAAAATGGTTGCGTGAAGCAGAGAATGCATTCATTGAAAGACTCAAAAAAGCATTTGAGGATTTAAATAATGTAAATACTTTATAACTTTGCATTCTAACTAACTAAAAAAATAATCCAACAATATGGCTTGGTTTAAAAGAAAGACTAAAGGAATAACAACCTCTACCGAGGAGAAAAAAGACACACCAAAAGGTCTTTGGTATAAGTCTCCTACCGGAAAAATAATCGACACGGAAGAACTCGAAAAGAACTTCTATGTTAGCCCAGAGGATGGTTATCATGTAAGAATAGGGAGTAAAGAGTATTTTGAAATCTTATTCGATGATGGAGAGTTCAAAGAACTCGATGCTAATCTTACGTCTAAAGATCCATTAAAATTTGAGGACAATAAAAAATATCCAGATCGTTTAAAAGCCGCTCAAGAAAAAACAAAACTCAAAGATGCAGTTCGTACAGGAGTTGGAAAATCTAAAGGCAAAGACCTCGTCATTGCTTGTATGGATTTTAGTTTTATCGGTGGTTCCATGGGAAGCGTTGTAGGCGAGAAAATTGCCAGAGCTGCTGACTATGCACTAAAACATGAGATGCCTTTTGTAATGATCTCAAAATCTGGTGGTGCCAGAATGATGGAAGCTGCATTATCCTTAATGCAGTTGGCAAAAACCTCAGCTAAAATAGCGCAACTGGCAGAAGCCAAAATTCCTTACATATCTCTTTGTACCGATCCTACTACAGGAGGTACTACAGCATCATTTGCAATGTTGGGAGACATTAATATTAGTGAGCCAGGAGCATTAATTGGTTTTGCAGGACCACGTGTTGTAAGAGACACGACTGGGCAGGAACTCCCTGAAGGATTCCAAACCGCTGAATTCTTACTAGAACATGGATTCTTAGATTTTATTTCTCATAGAAAAAATCTTAAGAACAAGATCAATCAGTATATCGATTTGATTACAAATCAACCGTTAAGAGCATAAAAAAAAGCCTCAGGAAATCCTGAGGCTTTTTCATTAAAAACCAACCAAAAAATAACTCAAAACTAATTAAGTGTTATATCAACTGTCTCGCCATTATTGAACGTAAATGTGGCTTGGTTATCACAATTCCCTTCTCCGTAATCAAACAATCCTCCGAAGTTAGTGCGTTGCACATCAACACTACCGCTAACAAAGTAGTAGCAAATCACTTCTCTTCTTAGAGGCGTCATTACTTCGTAAGTATGTGTATTGCCATTTACAAACGTAGACGTCCAGTTTCCTGTGACTTTAAATACATTATCACTAAAGATTCCGCTACCAAACCCTTCGATCCATTCTCTAATCTTAGTCCCTTCGCGAGATGCTTGTGCGCCATTTGGCCAGATGACAGTTAGGCTAAGTTCATGAGTAAATTGAGGGTTTCCGTTATCATTGGATAATTGTTTCAGTATTGTTTTGCTTCCTAAGATGTTTTTGTTGTTGAAGTAGAAGTCTTCTAAGCTCTTAGAAATAAATACTTGTTGCGCTTCTGGGTTTCGCTCCCATGATAAGATAATTTTTCCTTTGAGTAGGTTCTCATTAATATAACACCCTTCCGTTCCGAAGTCGATCGTTACTTCTCTGAAGTTTTGCTCAAATACCACCGTAATGGTAACACAATCTGGCATACCAAAGTTTGGTTCTGTGCGTCCAAGTTCGCTTTGCTCCTGTCTTTCATAGATTTCGATGGCAATGTCATCCATAGTCCCCGAAGCTTCATCGATCTCGGCCGCTAGTCTCATCTCAGTAACATCTTGTAACTCTGCTTCTGGCTCAACAGATTCGTTGTCACTACATCCTGTAAACGTCAAGCCTAAAACCACAAGCATTGACAATAGCTTTGTTGTAACTTTAATTGTTTTCATTACTAATTATTTTATTTGTTAATATGATGTTAAGACCGAAGTAGTTGGAAAAGGTTTAAAATGGGAATGGAAAAAATCAAAGAAACCTCACAATTCCTTGTAAATCACAAAAAATGATTATCTTTGCCGCTTGAAAGAAAATCTTTCAAAGTACATAACAATCATTTACAATAATATTAGAATGTATTTATCTAAAGAAACAAAAGAAGAAATCTTCACAAAACACGGTAAAGGAAAGAATGATACCGGTTCTGCTGAAGGACAAATTGCGTTATTCACTTACAGAATTAACCACTTAACTGAGCACTTAAAAAAGAATCGTAAAGATTATAACACTGAGCGTTCGTTAGTAAAATTAGTAGGTAAGCGTCGCGCATTACTAGATTACTTAACTAAGAAAGATATCTTAAGATATCGTGCCATAGTTAAAGAATTAGGTTTAAGAAAATAATTTAAAAGAGGCTTCCGAGCCTCTTTTTGTTTTTATATAAGCTCATGCAAAGAGGATAAAATGCAGGTTATTAAAGAAGCTACTATAGTTTTTCATTGGTTCACAACAACAACTACAACAACACAACTACCAATGTTTAACAGTATTCCGATGTGTAAAAAAACGATCGGAAATAGAATTAAAATTTTATGATTCCAAAAACTTTTAGAGAGGTAATCACTCTCAGCGATGGAAGAGAGATTTCCATCGAAACAGGTAAACTGGCCAAACAAGCACATGGTTCGGTTGTTGTACAAATGGGTAATGCCATGTTGTTATGTACTGTAGTATCTAACTATCATGCTGCAGATGTAGATTTCTTACCATTAACGGTAGACTATAGAGAAAAATTTGCTGCCGCTGGTCGTTATCCAGGTGGTTTCTTTAAGCGTGAAGCAAGACCAAGTAACGAAGAAATCCTTACGATGCGTTTAGTAGATAGAGTATTGCGTCCGTTATTCCCTAAGGATTACCACGCAGAAACTCAGGTGATGATTCAGTTAATGTCTCACGATGAAAATGTAATGCCAGATGCATTAGCAGGTTTAGCTGCTTCAACAGCAATTCAATTGAGTGACATTCCTTTTGAAACTCCAATTTCTGAAGTTCGTGTGGCACGTATTGATGGTGAATTCGTTATCAATCCAAGTTTCGCTCAATTAGAAGAAGCTGATATCGATATGATGATTGGAGCTTCTGCAGATTCTGTAATGATGGTAGAAGGTGAAATGGATGAGATTTCTGAAGAAGAAATGGCTGATGCAATTAAGTTTGCACACGACGCTATTAAAGTTCAGTGTGAGGCTCAAGTAAAACTAGCTGAAGCTTTCGGTAAGAAAGAAACCAGAGAATACGATCCAGAAGTAGAAGATGAAGATCTTAACAAGAAGATTCATGATATGGTGTATGACAAAGCTTACGCCATTGCTAAAAGTGGTTCTTCTAAGCAAGAACGTGGTTTAGCGTTCAGCGAATTAAAAGAAGAAGTCTTCGAATCGTTTACAGAAGAAGAGCAAGAAGAACTTGGGAAACTAATCCATAAGTACTTTGGTAAAGCTCACAAATCGGCAGTAAGAGATTTAACACTAAACGAAGGTTTACGTCTAGATGGAAGAAAAACTACAGACATCAGACCAATCTGGTGCGAAGTAGACTACTTACCATCTACACATGGTTCTTCAATCTTTACAAGAGGAGAAACTCAAGCATTAGCAACTGTAACTCTAGGAACATCTAGAGAAGCTAATGTAATTGATTTACCAACAATGCAAGGTGAAGAAACCTTCTACTTACATTATAACTTCCCTCCTTTCTCAACTGGTGAGGCAAGACCTCTTAGAGGAACGTCTCGTCGTGAGGTTGGACACGGAAACTTAGCACAGCGTGCTTTAAAAGGGATGATTCCTGATGATTGTCCATATACTGTTCGTGTGGTGTCAGAAGTATTAGAATCTAACGGTTCTTCGTCTATGGCTACTGTATGTTCTGGTACTATGGCATTAATGGATGCTGGTGTCCAATTAAAGAAGCCTGTGTCTGGTATCGCAATGGGATTGATCTCAGATGGTGAGCGTTATGCTGTACTTTCAGATATTCTTGGAGATGAAGATCACTTAGGTGATATGGACTTTAAGGTTACTGGTACTGCTGACGGTATTACGGCTTGCCAAATGGATATCAAGATTAAAGGTTTATCGTATGAAATCTTAGTGAATGCACTTAAGCAAGCTAGAGATGGACGTTTACACATCTTAGAAAAGCTTACAGATACAATCGCACAACCAAATGCAGATGTTAAACCACATGCACCAAAAATGGTTAACGCAACTTTACCAAATGATCTTATTGGAGCATTTATTGGTCCTGGTGGAAAAGTGATTCAAGAATTACAAAAAGAAACAGGAACTACAATTGTTATCAATGAAGATCCTGTAACTGAAGAAGGTATTGTAGAAATCCTTGGTACTGATCAAGCTGGTATTGATGCTGTATTAGCTAAAATTGATTCGCTGTGTTTCAAGCCTGAAAAAGGTAGCGTATATGAAGTAAAAGTTATCAAGATACTAGACTTTGGTGCTGTTGTAGAATATACTGAAGCTCCTGGTAACGAGGTATTGCTTCATGTTAGTGAATTGGCTTGGGAACGTACAAACAACGTTACTGATGTTGTTAACATTGGTGATGTTATCGATGTAAAATACTTCGGGGTAGACCCAAGAACCAGAAAAGAGAAAGTATCTAGAAAAGCTATCTTACCAAAACCTGAAGGTTGGGAAGATCGTCCAAGAAACAATAACAATAGAGGCGGAAATCGCGATAATCGTGGAAGAGACAACAGAAACCGCGACAATCGTAGAGATGATAGAAAACCGAGAGGTGATCAAAATAATAATAATGGGGATAACTAATCTTCAATTATCATAAGAACAAAAAACCGCTTCAATTGAAGCGGTTTTTTATTTTTAATTATAAAAGGATGACACGTCCACTGCTCTACTATATTCATAAGACGCATTATACGAATACCCTGCTGCTAAAACGATTAATAAAGCACCTTCATTACTCGCAGCTTCATTAACAATTAGAGTTTTATTTTTGGAAAGCCCAATTCGTCTTTTACTACTTTGACAACCTCCAAAAATGTATGGCACACCATGGCATTTAAAGTACTTATTATCTAAATAAAACATGCCTTTCTTTAACTTCCCTACTAACATCGTGTCTCTTATTATGGAATCATTTTCATAAACCTGCAATTTTATTAATTGTTTATTGATAAGGTCCAATTTCACTTTATACACATTGCGGTCTGATCTTGCTGAGTCAAACTGCTTTTTATTGTTATAGCTTTCATTTACGATTTCCTGATACAGATTTGCATATCGAATATCCGATGCTCTTTTATTCTTAGATGGCTTTCCATATCGTTTTGATGGATAAAATAGATACTCACCATTTAATTGATTAATGTTACTTTCTGTGAGCTTTACATAATCTTTTCGGAATTCTTTCTTAGAGAACGAAACGCCACAACTAGTACATACAAAAGCTAAGAGTAGTAATGTAAATATTCTAATAGGTATCATCTTATTATCTTCTTTTATATATGTTTTTAATATCGTATCGTCTTCCAGCAAAAAGGGCTACCATTACAGCTGCAGCTTCTTCACTATATCCATGTAAGATTAAATCATCAGTTTTCGTAAGACCCAAATCATACATAACATTTTTATACCCTCCAAATAGCCAAGGCACTCCAACGACTTGAAGATTATTATTTCTCAACTTTATAAAACCATCTTTCCTAAGCCTATATTTAAATGTTTGACTTTTCAATGTCGAATCATTCTTTATAAAATCAAATCTCAGCTGTTTTTCATTTAATATTTTAATTTTAACTGATGTATATCTTGTCGTGTCTAATCGCTTTTTCCTCCAATTTATCTTACTGTTTATTGAATTTCCACGCAATTTCAAACTATCATTATTATAGTTATTGTACTCGCCTTCAATAAGCTTGGGATTTGTCAAAAATCTTTGATTTCCATCTTTGTATTTTGGAATTCCTCCACAATTGCAGAGTAGTAATCCTAGAATTAAATACACTATCGTTTTCATAATTAGTTCTTATTTAAAATTCCAGTTAACAAAAGGCAATGATCGCTTTGAATTTTTATTCCATAGCCCAAATTGCAAGCCTCTGAGGTTACTACACTTGTTGAATAATCCTATTTGAATGCCATTGACCTGTGTATCAAAGTTTCCTAATAAAGCTATCCCGACACCATTAACCATCATGTGCTTATGAATTATTGGAGACATGGATAACCCGTTAACTTTAGTATCAAACCCTCCAGTAAGATTGAGTTCAATCCCATTGATAATAGCTGGCTCTAAAAATGAAATTCCAACACGTATACCATTGACCTTATCAAACACCATATCATCCACATAAGATTGTTTGTAGGTATTAGGGTCATGTATGAATGGAGGTATTGAATGTATTACTGTTAAGAAAGGAAAAAACACACCTAAGGGATTTAGTCCAAGTTCTATTCCGTTGGTCATGGTAGCACTAGATTCGTCATACCAATAGTTCAAGTTGAGCCCATTAATTTTGTTTGCTTTTGAAGGTGAAAATGCAAAAACATTACGCTCAATGATTGTTGTGTTTTGGGTGAATTTAACATCTTTAAAGTTTACCTTATTCACATAAATAGTATCCTTTACATCTTGTCCGACAACTGGTATCTGGACTAATAACATTAGGATTAGTAACAAATAATTTTTCATGATAATACGTTTAAAATTCTATTCAAAACTATTGCTATAATCACATTTATAATTGTATTAACCATTACTTCTAAAAATATTATTTGTGATTTTCACAAATTAAATATAACTTCACTTTATGCTACAATCAACATTTCTAGACAATTTGCAGAAAGAATTACCTGATGGACACTCCTTAAATGAAGCTATTGCCACCGCTTTGGACATCAGCTATGACGCTGCACATAGAAGAACAAGTCTAAAGAGTAAGTTTTCGTTAGAAGAGGGCATTCTACTTTCAAAATATTTCAATCTATCTTTAGATAAGTTGTTTGAAACCACTAGTGAGAATTATATTTCTGTTGAAAAAACCAAAATGGTTGTTGACGAAGAGAGTTTGAAGGATTATTTTCTAGCTTCTTACAATTCTCTAAAAGGGCTAGTACAACAAAAGGACAGTTCTGTGATATATTCTGCAAAAGACTTACCCCTTTTCTATACAATTGGTGATGATATTCTGAGTCGCTTCAAGATGTATGTATGGTTAAAGCTTCTCGATTCAGGTTTTGATACGCTTTCTTTTGAGCAATATGCTCCAAAAACAACAACTATAGAGGCTTCCAAAGCGCTTCAAAAATTATACAGTGATCTAAACATTGTTGAAATTTGGGACATCACAACTATAAACAGCACCTTAAAGCAAATTAACTTTTACTTTCAGGCTGGTTTGATGAATTCTGATTCAGCTTTAAAAATATGCGGCAATCTTAAGTCATTAGTACACTCAGTTTCAAAAAAAGTAAAAAGCAACAGAGACAATTATCAACTATACTATAATGAGCTTCTTTTGATGAATAATAATGTGCTCATAAAAACTTCAACTCAAAAATCACTTTTTGTACCTTTTACTGTACTGTCTTATTATCAAACTCAAGATAAGCTGACATGTACCCAAGCTGAATCTTTTTTGAACAAACAATTACAAAGTTCAAAATTGTTGAATACAGCTGGAGAAAAAGAACAACGCACTTTTTTTAACAAGATAATATTGAAAATTAGTGCTTTAAGCCAACTCATCGAAGCCTCACAAACATTAGACTTTGAATAAAAATTATGCCATATGAAATTATTTTTTAATATTTATTAAATTTTTGTAACATTTTTGCGACTTATTACGTATAATAACAGAACACCTAATTGTTCTGCCTTAAATTAAATAGTAAACATATTACATGAGACAACTGAAAATCACGAAGCAGGTTACGAATAGAGAAACTGCTTCTTTAGATAAATATCTTCAAGAAATTGGTAAAGTAGATTTGATTACAGCCGATGAAGAAGTAGAGTTGGCACAGCGTATTAAAGCTGGTGATCAAATTGCTTTAGAGAAGTTGACCAAAGCCAATTTACGTTTCGTTGTATCTGTTGCAAAGCAATATCAGAACCAAGGCTTAACATTACCAGATTTAATTAATGAAGGTAATCTTGGTTTGATTAAAGCTGCTCAACGTTTTGATGAGACACGTGGTTTTAAATTTATATCTTACGCTGTTTGGTGGATTCGTCAGTCGATCTTGCAAGCATTAGCTGAGCAATCTCGTATTGTACGTTTACCATTAAATAAGATTGGATCTATAAATAAAATTAATAAGACTTTTGCCTTTTTAGAGCAAAGTCATGAGCGTCCACCTAGTGCAGAGGAAATTGCAAAAGAGTTGGATATGACAATCAACGACGTTAAAGAGTCTATGAAGAACTCTGGTCGTCATGTATCTATGGATGCTCCATTAGTTGAGGGTGAAGATTCTAACCTATACGACGTTTTACGTAGTGGTGAGTCTCCAAACCCAGACAAAGATTTATTACATGAATCTCTACGTACTGAAATAGAGCGTGCTCTTGAGACTCTAACACCTCGTGAAGCTGATGTTATTCGTCTTTACTTTGGTTTAGGTAATCAACACCCAATGACTTTAGAAGAAATTGGAGAGACGTTTGATTTAACCAGAGAGCGTGTAAGACAAATTAAAGAAAAAGCTATTCGTAGATTAAAACATACGTCTAGAAGTAAAATATTAAAAACATATTTAGGTTAGTAACGCTTTTACGACCTAAATAAACGTTACAACAGTTACACATAACTGTTCGTTTTTTGATTGATGAAAGAACCCCCGGCTGATTACCGGGGGTTTGTTTTTATCTTAAAATCTCTTTTAAAAAAGGAAAGACTTTTAATTATCTTTGCCAAAACTAAAACTAACTATGTCTTCTAAACTTATTGCTCCTTCAATCTTAGCGGCCGATTTTGGCAATTTACAACGCGATGTGAAAATGGTTAATCAGAGTGATGCCGATTGGTTTCATATCGATGTTATGGATGGTCATTTTGTGCCAAACATTTCTTATGGTATGCCTGTAATAAAGGCTATAAAACAGCATGCTACCAAACCATTGGATGTTCACTTAATGATTGAAAAACCTGAGCGCTATATTGAAGAATTCAAAAATGTTGGGGCAGATATTATTACTGTACATTATGAGTCTACAGTGCATTTGCATAGAACATTATCTCAAATTGAAAATGCTGGATGCAAGGCTGGTGTTGTATTAAACCTAACGACTCCTGTTTCTGTTTTAGAAGATATTCTTCCCAAATGTTATATGGTATTACTTATGTCTATCAACCCTGGGTTTGGTGGTCAAAAGTTTGAAGAGATGACTTACAATAGAATCAAGAAACTTCGCAAAATGATAGATGATCAAGGTTTAGATACTTTGATTGAAATTGATGGCGGTGTTACAAACAAAAATGCCAAAGCTCTTATCGATGCTGGTGCCGATGTTTTAGTATCGGGCAGCTACATTTTTAGAAGTGAAGATCAATTACAAACTATTAAAGACCTCAAAGCTTTAGTAAACTCTTAGTGTTTAAAGCTTCTTATTCCTTACTTCCATAGCCGTATCCATAACCATAGTTATAGCTATAATTATAGGACTTACTTGCGCCAACACCATTGAGTACATAAGCCATATTCTTTAGCTTACCAGATTCACTAAGCTCTTTAGAGAAATTCAGTAAGTTCTTCTGTGTAAAATTAGCTCTAGTAATAAATATTGTTGTATCTGCAAGCTGAGAAATAAGCATTGTATCTGTAACTAATATGGTAGGTGCTGTGTCGACAATAACATAATCATACTCTTCTTTTGCTTCTTCAATCAACTCATTAAACCTTCCGTTTGTTAATAGATGTGCTGGATTTGGTGGAATTGGACCAGAAATTATTGTATGATGATTAGCATGAAGATCAAATCCTTTAATTAGTATATCTCTCCAGTTTACTGATTTATCGTGCAAATAATTCGTTAACCCTTCTTGAGATTTATCAATATCCATATACGTATGAACTTGTGGATTTCTAAGATCCGAACCTATAAGGAGTACTTTCTTGTTTATACTAGATAACGCCAGAGATAAATTTACACTTACATAAGTTTTTCCTTCACCCTTAATTGTTGAAGTACAATAAATAATTTTTCCTTTTGTATCCTTAGATGTTGGAAGCATGTAATTTACGTTTGAACTCAAAATCCTAAAGGATTCTGCCAAAATACTTCTATCATTAGGGTCTTCAAAAATCTTTGAACCTTTACTTTTAATACTTGGAATTTCTCCTACAATAGGTATTGAAGATTTCAGCTTACTTATATCTTCTTTACTATGCAGCTTTGTATCTAACATAAACATTAAATAAAGTATCGCAAAAGGCAAAAGGAGTCCGGCTAATATTGCTCCAGAATAAATGATTTTAGTTTTAGGTGATATTGGGCCTATACCAGATAAAGCAAATTCCACAACCTTGATTGAAGGCTCTGTAATCGCCAGATTAATCGCAGCTTCTTCGCGTTTTTGCAACAATAATAAATACAGACTTTCTTTTATTTTTTGTTGCCTTTCTATAGCTCTTAGGAGTTTTTCCTTTTGTGGGATACTTGAAACTCGTCCTTTAAATCTTTGATTCCTATTCACCAATTGGTTTTCAGACGATTTCAATTGCTTATCATAAGCTATAAGAGATCGATCAAGATTGAACCTTAGAGTAGTTATTTTTGACTCTAGTAATTTAACTGATGGATTATTATTTCCTGCACTAGCAACTAACTTTTCTAAGTCAAGAACAGCAATATTGTATTCAGAGATAATTGCATTTATGTTATTATTTTCTAAGCCAATGTTGGCTGGAAGTAGCTTACTATTTTTTGATTCATCATTAAGCGTTTCTTGCAATAATGATGTTAATTCAATTTGGCGTTCTATGTTAAACACCTGCTCATCGGATTGAGCCCTTTGCTCTAGTCCTATTTGAGCATCACTAACTAGGTCAACAATATTATTATCTTGCTTAAAATCCTTTTTATCAATTTCAATTGAATCTAGTTCTTTTGCTAAAAAGACAAATCTCTCATCAATAAAGTCTAATGTCCTTTTGGAAACTAATTGTCTATCATTAATACCATCTTGATCAAAAATATTGATTAGGGTATTAATAATTTGCTCAGTCCTCTTTTTACTTTGCCCTTTTAATGTCAGCTGTAATAAATCACTTTGCTCTCCTATAGCCTCAATCTTGATAGATGACTTTAATTTTAGGACTTCAGACTTAACTGTATTTAGCTTTATTAAAAACTTTTTACCCAAAACTCTAGAAAGTTGATCCTCTCCTGATATTCTAATCTCAAATGGAAGATTGTGATCTAGTAAATAGGTATTGTGATTTGGAACTGAAAATGTTTTATCATTCTTTACATCTAAGATTTCAAACCCAGTCTTATTTACTTCAACTTCAAAATTAAGAGCTCTATTAATATTATCGCTCTTTATAAGTTGTTCAAACTGAAAAGGAGGTTCTTTCACTCTAGATGTTCTAATCCTACCTTCTTCAAATATATTGGCATTAAGATTTAGCTTCTGAACTACTCTCTCTAGTATTAAATAAGATTTTAATATCTCGATTTCATTTTCCAGATTTATATTAACTCTTTTGAATACAAAAGCCGAAGTAGGAAGCTCCAGTCCTTCAGACTCATCCAAAATTTTAATCTTGGCAGTTGTCTGATAAATCGGTGTAGCATAACGTAAATAAACATAAGCACCTACCAGACATACAAATAAAGCTATAGCAAACCAAGGCCAAAACCTTAAGTATTTTTTTGCTTCAAGAGCAAAATCTATACTCTCATTGTCTTCCAAAAAATTACTCATGTCGTTATTTTGTGGTTTATTCATAAGTTCTAACGTGTGAGTAGTATTGTAACACTTAATGCTAGTGAAGCAATAGTTAATATTGTCCCTACTTCTCCAATGAAGCCAGCAGATTTCACCTTGGTGTCATTTGGATTAACGACTATAACATCATTTGGTTTTATTAAGTAATATGGACTATTGAATAAATCTGCAGAAGTAAGATCCATATGAGAAATATTACGGACACCGTTAGTTTCTCTAATCACTAATATATCTTCTCTTTTACCGTTAATAGTAAGGTCATTTGCATATCCCAAAGCTTGAAGTATAGTGATTGTTTGCTCGGTAAAATTGTATGTACCAGGTGAATTAACTTCTCCAATTATTGTGAATTTTGAATTAATTATCCTTACATAAACTGTAGGATCAACCAAATGCCCTCCATCAACTAATAGTTTTTTCAGTTTTTCCTCTAACCCTTGAGTAGTATTTCCCTCTACAGAAATTTCTCCTAGAACAGGAAACTTAATGGTATTCTCTTCTGAAACTAGGTATCCGTCTAGTTTCATTAATTCTAGATCATTAGCCTGCATATTAAAATTAGAAGATTTATTGTAGGCCAGAGCAGCTTCTGGTATTAAAGTCTCAACTCTTATTCTTAAAATATCGTTGGGTTGTATTACTGACTGTGAATACTCTAACTCGGTATTGTTGTATTTCTCAGCGTCCTGCATATACAGTATTTCTTTTTTTGAAGTACAAGAAGAGAAAACTAAGAACAAGGACAAGCAAATAAACGCTATATTTCTATTCATTAAATCCTATTTGATTTGACGCAAATATAACTTCAATATAAACAAGAACAAAGCTTGCTTAACTATTAAAATATACTATACTTTTAACTCTCTACTAAAGGGCTTACTTACAAGCTTTTTCTTTGCTAAAAAAGGAAGGCAATATAATACACTTCCATAGCCCAAAAGCGCAAAAATTTGTGTGTTGAGATTCCATCCTAGACAATTAAAAGCAATAAAAATAATAAGTAAGTTGAGTAAAACTATTATCAATGTTGTTGATAAATGACTGAAGCCATGATCAATAAATCTATGGTGTATATGATTTTTGTCTGCTTTAAATGGACTTACTTTTAAAATAAAAATTCTGATAAAAAAGACTCTAAATGTATCCATCAAAGGATAAAATAGTATAGCTAAAGCCAATGCTGGTGCAGCCTTGTGATATTGGGCTAACACATCGGTCTGAGCCTTATATATAAAACTTATGGTAAAAAAGGCTAACAAAAACCCTACTATCATTGACCCTGTATCTCCCATAAATATTTTATTCTTACTTGAGAAATTAAGCCTCAAAAATGCAATTAATGCACCCATTAATGCCACCGCAACTGTTGCTAAACTATACTCCTCAGCTTTAACGAACAGTAATACAAAAACACCGCTAGCTAAAAGACCTATTGTCCCTGCTAAACCATCAATGCCATCTATTAAATTGTATGCATTGACAATTAATATATACACAAACAATGTGAAAATAACTGACACCCAATAAGGCAAAATATCTACATCCAGTATTTTAGAAAAGCCAATTATCCTAGTATCCGTAAAAATAATCAATAGCAAAGCGGCTAGTAATTGACCAAAAAACTTTTTTCTAGCAGATAGCACTGTTAAATCATCTTTTAGACCTAAAAAGAAAAGAATTGTTTGAGCTCCGAGTACTAACAATAGTATTTTGGTATTTAATAAAGCTCCAACTATAGTAATAACGACTACTAAACTAAAAAAGATTCCTATCCCTCCCAGAGTAGGAACTTTGGATGAATGCATGCTTCGATTATCTGGCTCATCAAATAAATGTTTTTGCTTAGTAACATAAAGTATGGTAGGAAAAGTAGAATATGATATAAAAAAAGCCATAAGGAAAGCTCCAATTAACCATATAACTAAATGATCTTCAGGTGAGAAGTTTTGTAAAAATTGTATCATGGGGGCAACAATTGAGAAACACTTTACTTAAAATACAGTATTTCAGTTAGTTAATTATTAATATTTTATGCAAATATCGCCATTTTCTATTAACAAACCACATATTAATAGCTAACTTAACAAATACTTAAAGGGGAATAGGTTTTAAATATCATTTATGGTTTGGGTTTTTAAAGATAGTAAAATTATTCTTAATCGGATAATTTAAGCAATTCATCGACAATTCTATGAGCAGTTCTGCCATCCCAAAGCGGTATATCACTACCTTTTTTCCAATCATCAGAAAACAACTTATCCAAAAACGGTTTTATATTTTTGGGGTTAGTTCCAACCAGTTCATTGGTGCCTAATGAAATAGTTTCGGGACGTTCTGTATTATCTCTTAGCGTAAGACAAGGCACTCTCATTACAGTTGTCTCTTCAGTAATCCCTCCAGAGTCTGTAATAACTGCTTTTGAATGTTCAACCAAATAATTGAATTCTAAATAACTTAACGGCGGAACTTTATGCAACCTAGCATGATTTATCCCTAGCCTATCTAAAATTTTTGCTGTTCTTGGGTGCACAGGAAAGATTAACGGTAAGTCTTTTGTATTCTGTACAATTTCATCAATCAATTCCTTTAAGACATGTTCCTCATCGACATTTGCAGGTCTATGCAATGTCATAACTATATAATTCTTTTTGGATAGATTTAATTCATCCCAAATAGAAGGCTGCAAAAAATTAGGACGTTGCTTAACAAGTGTGTCTATCATCGTATTTCCAACATAATAAATCTTGTCATCGGAAACACCAGATTTTTTCAAATTATCGTTTGCAAGCTCAGAGGTAGTAAAGAAATAATTGGTTATACTATCTGTCACCATTCGGTTAATCTCTTCTGGCATAGTCCAATCACCAGAACGTATTCCAGCTTCGACATGTGCAACTTTGACATTTAGCTTTTGAGCTGTTATAGCGCAAGCCATTGTTGAAGTTACATCACCAACCACTAGGACCAGATCTGCAGGATTTTCAATTAAATCTTGCTCAAACCTAATCATGATGCTGGCTGTCTGTTCAGCTTGACTTCCTCCGCTGGATTCTAAGTTTACATGAGGTTTTGGGATTTGAAGCTGTTCAAAAAAGCTTCCAGACATATTTTTGTCATAGTGTTGACCTGTATGCACTAAGCGAAAATCAATTTGCGCTCCTTCTGCTTTAACACGCTCAATTTCATGAATGATTGGAGCTATCTTCATAAAATTTGGTCTCGCTCCTGCTACAATGGTAACTTTATACATGTTAATGTTTATAATTTTTACAAAGATTGCATTTTAATACCGATTAAGATGCAAATTGGCAAAAAATCGGACTAAGTGTATTTGTCGTTTTATCCTTGATGGCTGATTAATTAAGCGGTATGCCCACTCCAAGTTATTTTTCACCCACCATTTTGGAGCTCTTTTCACATTTCCTGTGTAGACGTCGAAACTTCCTCCCAAACCTTGGTATAATGCAGAATGTTCTTTCTGTATACGTTCCATTAATAATTCTTGTTTTGGTGATCCCATGGCTACAAAAACTACATCTGGTTTATGGGTTTTAATATCTTCAATCAATGCTAGCTCCTCTTCTTTGGTCTTTATATAACCATTTCTAAAATTGCTAATTCTAATATTCTTGAATTCAAATTTTAGCTTGTCTATAGTAGCTTCAATTACTTCTTGCTTGCCGCCTACAAAATAAAATGTCTTATCCTCTTGGTAAGCCGAAACTATATCCAACCATAATTCGCATCCTGGAGTTTTTACTACAGTTTTGTCTCCTTTCTTCTTTAGTGCCCATACTGCTCCAATGCCATCTGGATAGCCTACATTCCTATTGATTAAATTTCTGCTTTCATCTGTAGCATGAAGAATTTTTTCTGCGTTTACTGCAACAAGAATGCTTTGATTCTCAAAAGCAAATTCTATTAGTTGTTTCCTTGATGAAGGTGCGTAGGTCTTTACTCCATTAAGCAATTTATAGTCCATCTTTCAGATTTTGGGTTTCAAGAAAATAAAATGACATGGCATTAAACATAAAGGCATTACTCCAACGCATATAAGGTATCTTGGAGCTTATACCTTTTTTTAATTGATAATAAAAATACCCTTTTTTATCTTGCATATTATCCAATGTCCATTGTAATACGCGATTAGCTGAATCCTTGTGATTTGTATGAACTCCTAGTTTGCTTAGCGTTACAAATAACTGCCCTGGGCAATGAATATCTATTGGGTATGTCTTATTATGATAATATTTAGGCATGCCATTATCTTCAAAAAAATGTTCAATATAAAAATCTAATCCTTTTTCAATATTAGATTGAAATGATTGATCACCAGAAATAGATTGATATATTTGAATGGCTTCCAAATTATAGCCTGTGTGAAAACTATCGATCCAAGATTGTACTGGTAGAAGTCCATACACCCAAGAGCCATCTTGCTCTTGAGATTCACATGCAGCCAAAACCGCTTCTCTTGCAGTTTGAAGATATGTCTCATTACTAGAATACTTATAAGCTATACTCAGCAGTTTTGCTCCTAATAATGATGCGTTAAATACTGTATTATTTCCATCTAAAGGACTGTAAGAAAACAAAAAGCCACTTTTATGAGGTGTTCTGGACAGATCCTTCATTATGAATTCCGCTGCACTTAATGCTGCATCCAAATAATTTTTGTTCTTGGTTATTTCATAAGCTTCAAACAAAGCCTCGGCACAAAATGTTGTTGCTACAACTGTAGGTGTTTCTTTTGGAAACAAAAATAACCGTCTGGCTTGCCAATCGAAATTATATCCCCAGCACGCTCCAGAATATCCCTTAGTTTGAAGCGATAATAATAACTCTGCTAATTCTTCAACTTGTTTTAAAATATCTTCTGAATTACCAAAAGATTCATTGCCTGCTTTTGCCACTTTATACAAATTGCAATAGCCAGATAAAAATAGCCCTATACCTTTTGCATTATATTCTTTTGGAACTGCCAGTAGGCTTCTAAAATTTATAGGACTTCTTTTAAATCCTTGAATCCAGGCTAACCTAGCTAAATCCCATTGTTTAAGAGGCAGTGCTCTAAATACTTTAGAGTTTAATCCATCATAAGGATCCCATCCTTTGAACTGTTCTTGCTCACAGTATTTTTTTAGCCTTAAAAAGTTTTCTTCGAAATTAGACATCAATCTGTTGACCTCCTTCTGTTATTGATTCCAGTACTTTAAAAGAAGCTTTAGCAACTGCAACAATATCCTCAAAACTAATTGGTGCCTTTGCTTCATTGAGTAAGCCATTGATAAAGGACTCTACCATTTCTTTCTGCCCTTTGTTCTGGTTGATTAGTTTCTTTTTAAATGGCTTTCCTTTACCATAAATCTTTAGTTCTTTAAAATCACTAAGTATGGCTGTGGTACCAGAAGCATATACTTCGACATATTCTTTCGCTAAAGATTTAGAACCATTGGCATAATAACCAATAGTTCCTGTGGAACCATTTTCAAACTGAATCAAAATATTTACGGTATCATTTAATCCATGTGGATCTGGTAATGCATTTGCTGAAACTTTCATCGGTAAGCTTCCGTTAAGATAAGTTAGGTAATCTATGAAGTGACATACTTCTCCTAGAATTCTTCCTCCTCCTATCTCCATATCTTGAATCCACGTATCTCTTGGTATTGCTCCTGCATTAATTCTGTAAATCATACTCATAGGACCATCTCCTAAGGTAGATTTTATCTTTTTAGTTAAAGGAGAAAATCGTCTGTTAAATCCTACCATTACAGACTTACCTGAAGTTTTTTGAGCTTTGATAATATCTTCTAACTCACTTTCGAGCAAGCATAGTGGTTTTTCTACAAACACATGTTTATTGGATTCTAATCCCTTGAGGACATATTCCCCATGAGAATCATGTCGGGTTGCAATGAATAGAGTATTTGTTTTATCACTGAGTATATCTGCTTCTTGTGTTGCACAAAATTGAAACTTAAACTTTTCAGCTACACGCTTGGAAGTAGTACCAGTATTCGTAAGTACACCTATACGTTTTACCTCATCAGACTCTGGTATGTTAGGAAGTAGATTACCTTGCGCATAACTCCCTGCTCCAATAAAAGAAACATTGATTTTACCCAACTTGGTATCTTCTGAAGTGGTAATCGCCTCTTTGTTTTGTGCTTTATCTATATTATATTTTAGTGCAATTCCAGTAAAGGGTTCTGTTCTGTTAACAACTAAATCAAATGCTTTTGGTGCATCATCAAAGGCAAATTCGTGTGTGGTTAAGTAACCAATATCGATTCGATTTTTTGACAGAAGTTCTTGAAACGCTTGCATATTACGTTTCTCTGTCCAGCGAACATAGGCTACAGGATAATCTATACCTTTTTCTTCGTAATTAAGATCATAACGCCCTGGACCGTAAGAGCAAGCCATTTTGAGTTCTAACTCTTTTCTATACCAATAAGGATCTCTATCAAAACCTGTTGGTACTGCTCCAAGTATAACTACTTTACCTTTTTTTCTGGCTATGGATCCTGCAAAATTTATTGGGTCGGTACTCGAGGTCGCTGCAGCAATTATTATTGCATCTGCTCCTACACCCTTAGTAGCAGTATTAATTTTTTCTTCAATTCC
Organism: Winogradskyella sp. 3972H.M.0a.05; assembly: GCF_040493455.1. Taxonomy (NCBI): domain Bacteria; kingdom Pseudomonadati; phylum Bacteroidota; class Flavobacteriia; order Flavobacteriales; family Flavobacteriaceae; genus Winogradskyella; species Winogradskyella sp. 3972H.M.0a.05. The sequence continues at coordinate 137,609 of NZ_JANFDA010000007.1, forward strand.
AGGAGTGTTACGTGTCCATCCAAAATCTACAACATTATTTTCTACAGCTTGGTTTATTGCATTTTCAGATACATCAATCCCTATTACATTGACTCCAGAAGCTTTCAAAATCAAAGCTGCTAATTGTCCTAGTAATCCTAAACCAATAATGACACAAGTTTCCCCAAGTCTCATATCGGCTTGCCTTACTCCTTGCATAGAAATTGCTCCAAGTGTATTATAGGCAGCGTCTTTTAGACTAGAATCTTCATCTAGTTTTACACATAAATTTATTGGTACGGAAACAATCTCAGCATGATTAGCATATCCAGCACCTGCACATGCTACTTTATCTCCTATTTGGAACTCAGTGACGTCATCTCCTACCTCTATTACTTCTCCAGCACAGCTATATCCTAGTGGTGAGTAAGCATCTAGCTTTTTCATAACAGCTCTATACGTCTGAACTGGCCCTTGTTTTTTTAGGGTATCTATAACTTGCTTTACTTGTTGTGGTCGCTCTTTAGCTTTTCCTATAAGGCTTTTTCGTGCTGCTTGTACAGTTGAACCTTCTGTACCTGCACTAATAATAGAGTAGTGATTTTTGACAACAATCATTCCTTTTCCTACCTGTGGATATGGTATCTCTTGAATTACCATTTGTCCTGATCCTAACTTTTGTGTAAGTTGCTGCATTTCAATCCTGAATGTTTATTGGATTATTTTATTTAAAAGTTTATTTCTTTTTATAATTCTATTATAAATTATCATTGGCAAATATACTCCTGATATAAGAAAAATAACTAGTAAAAAAGGAGATAATTCAAACTTTAAATATTTAGTAAAAACGACATATAATGCTCCCATAACTAAAGTGTTCATTAAATATATATAGAAGGAATGTCTCCCTATCTTTCCTAGATGATCCTTGAGCCTTGTTTTTTCTATCATTATAGACATAAAACCCATAGTAGGTATTGACAATAATCCTAAACTTAGTTTATTGATTCCATAATAAAAGCTAAAAACAATTGCGGTTACAAATAACACTACAAACAAAATTCCAAACCTAGAGATGAGTTTATAATATTGATCTAAATATTTGGTGGCAATTATACCTAACACAACAAACAAAAAATAAAAAGAAAACAAATTAATATTGAATAGTTCTACTTCTTTGAAGAATTGTAATCCTATAGCGATTAATAAAAGGATGTGAATTTTATTGTTGGCTAATTTCATCAACAAAGGAAGGATGATGTAGAACTGAAATAAGACATAAATATACCATAAAAAGCCAGCTGGAGACTTTGATGGGTATAGTAGCATATCTATAAAGTCTTGTAAAATCCCCTCTCTTGTTGAACGATTCAAAACACCTTCTAGAACAATAAAAATGATAGAGAATAAAATATAAGGCGGTAAAAACTTAATTGCCTTTTTTTTAATAAACCTTTTATAGTCTTCCGAAGATATTAATGGTTTATAGGTATACGACATTAAAAACCCTGAAAGGAACATAAATAAAGGCATATGAAATTTATAGACTATGTCTCTAGACACTAAGTACATTGACGTCATGTCTTCAGTAAACTGTAAATGTCCATAAACTACTAGAATTATAGTAATTCCGACGGCTATGTCTATATCAATCAATCTTTTTCTATGCACAGCGTTTAGGATTGATAAAAAAAAGATTCTTTCCGAGTAACAAATAATCCTATTATACCCCAAAGTAATATATTATAATAGTAATAATACCCTGTATCTAAACCAATACAATCTATTAAATACATTCCCATTAGCATAAAACAAAGTACTTTCACTTTCTTGTTAGACTTAAAAACAATTTTAACTGTAGAAAACAAGTAAACTAAAAAGAAAAATAATCCAACAATACCGTTTAACAGAAGAATTCTAAAATATTCATTATGAGATGGTCTTCCGATGCCATCTCCAAACCATTGAAAAAGGGTTGCTTGTTCTGTAGCCCAAAACTGCCAATAATCTTGCCAAATGTATCCTCTACCTGCCAAGGTAAATCTTGCATCTTTTATCTCTCCTGTTTGATATCCTACTTCTTTACTAAAGAGTTGTTCAATATTTGAGAAAAGTGTGTCCCCAAAAACTAATCCTAAAACAATAACTACAGCCATAATAGTAAATGCTGCTCTAAATCTTAATCTAGAAAATATTAATATTAGAATAACCCAAAGTCCGATGATAGCAACAGCTGCTTTACTAAATACTAAGTAGACAGAAAACAAAGCACCTAAGCCAACGAGCATAAGTCCATAGGAAAAGATTTTATTCTTCGGTTTAAATAAATGAAAAAAAGCTATGATTGAAAATAATGTAAAGAGTCCATAAAATCGTACAGGAAAAGCATCATGGTAGAACCCAACATATCTAGTAAGTCCTACCGTTTCTCTCTCTTGAAAAACTACGCCTGTTTGAAATTGATATAAGCTTACTACAATAGGAAAAACTCCACTAATGATGATAGCCAATAATAACTGTTTCAATTTTTTTGAATCTCTAACCAAATAAGGAATTATGTAAAATGCGAAAAAGATATTTATGACAATAAGCATTAGCTCAATGGTTTCTAAAGGTTTTATTGGCAATGCAAAGATGAAACCTAGAGATAAAGCCGCTAATAACAGGTAAGAGTTTTTCTTCCAAAAATTCGGAAAAATTTTCTGTTTTTTTAGAACTGGAAAGAAGATTAATGGAATTATAATCCCTCCAAAAGAACTAAAAGAGAGTGGTCCTACCCTATATTCCCAAAACGCATCAATAATGGATTTTGTCGCAACTACTAGTAGGAGTGCTGCGAACATCCCTTTTTGAATTCTTATTAAGAAAATCACTAAAATGATTATTAGTGGAATTATAATCATGATACGTCTTTAATCACTTTGGGTAGAGCCCTATATGGTGGTTCTAGTTGTTTTATAATTTTGATTGGGTTACCTGCGGCTACTGCACCTTCAGGTATATCTTTGTTTACTACAGACCCTGCTCCTATTATTGCATGATTCCCAATAGTAACATTCCTCATTACTACAGTATTAACACCAATAAAAACATGATCTCCAATAGTTACATATCCAGTACCATCATCTTCTGGGTTAATAACATGTGCTGCTCCATCGTGTGATAAAATATAACAACCGTGTGTAATTAGACAATGATCTCCTATAGATATTTTACCCCGTCTTACATCTATCTTAGCCCCTAAGCTAATCATAGTATTCTTTCCTATTTTGGCTCCTGAAGCTCTCAAAAATGTCAATTGAAAAAACCTAAGAATATTTCCCAGATAATGTACCATTTTCCTAATAATTATTTTCATGAAGCCAATGTATTTGAAATGATTTCTTTAAAATTTTCAGATATTTTTTCAATAGAAAACTCATTGACTACGTATTGTCTGTTACGATATCCCATTTCATTTCTTTTTTGCTTATCTGACAATATTTTTCTCAATGCTGTTTTAAACTCTTTTAATTCTCCTGGTCTAAATGAGTATCCATGTATCTCATCTTTAAACACTTCGCGATGTGCGCCTACTGGCGTAAACAATATAGGCTTTCCAACAGACATGGATTCCAACAAAGATCTCGAAAATCCTTCAGAATAAGAAGCTGTTAAAAATATATCTGTTGTCTGTAAATGTTTTATTTTGTCTTGCCCAGTAATAATTCCAAGGTTTACATAATTCCCTTTATAAACTGATTGTAGAATTCTATCTTCGGCTTCAAAAGGATCTTCATAAGTAATTCGCTCTCCAGTATATTGATTATAAAACACACCTCGCTCACCTTTGCGCATATTTCCTGCAAAATAAAACTTAACATAAGGGAATTCTTGACAAATCTCAGGAATTATTTTTAGGATATCGGTATACCCCTTGGCTTTTGTCATATGTCCAATTACTAATATTTTACCTTGTTCTACATTTACGGATTTATCAAATGAATATTGATCAATATCCATAGCTTGGTAAAGAACAGCTGTTTTTGAATGCTTAACATAAGGCTCAAATTGATCTCTTAAGTATTCTGCCTGAACAATAGCATTATCTACTCGTCTCAAACTAAACCCTATTAAAGATTTAACAACTCCTTTGAACTGCTGAAAGTTGAGTTTAAAATGACTACCTCTTAAATGAATAACAACCTTTGTTCCTCGTAACTTACTTAGTAGTATCACCCATATATCTCTTCCTAGCCAACCTACTTGAGTTGGTGTTATTGGGTAATAAACACATTGTATACGATTTGTAAACAACAGCTTAATTAATTTAAAAAAGAAAATAAAGAAATAAGAAATCATAGAAACATCTACTTTTCCTTTTTTCGTGTTGTCTTTCCTAAAATTAGTTTTCAAAAACTTGATTTCAAAAGCTTCATTCAGAGTTTTTGACTCCAAGAACTGTTGCATACTTAACTCAGGACCTGAGTATGGTGGTGGCGCAGGTCCTATAAATAATATCTTTGGTCTTTGTTTATGCACTTTGCAGAATATGTTTTACTTGTTGCACCCATTTTTCAACAGATAAATCTTCTCCTTTAGATTTCGCCTTCAGGCTAAACTCTAGTAGCTTTTCATTATTGTTTAATAGGTCTGTAATTTTATCAATATTTTCTTGGAATTTATTATTTAGCACATACCCGTTTTCACCTTGGGTAATGTAACTAATCTCTGGCCCATGCTTATCTGCTATCAAAGTAATATAAGGCCTACCATAAGCAAAAGCGTGGTTAATAGATAAACCTGAGAGACCTGGAATAAAGACTATACTATTTCTAGCCATTATTGGGGCTATGTATTGTTCATCAATTATGGCTCCATGCCATGTAATATTTTCATCTTTAGATGCAGCTTCTTCAACTATATTTTTGTCTGGTCCATCTCCTATGATCTCTAATTTCAATTTTGGAATGACTGACTTTAGTGAATCAAAATATTTAATCAAATCACCAACTCTTTTAGATGGGATAAGGCGGCCTATAAATAATATGCTTGGGTTTGCAGGTGGCGGAATAAATTCATAATATTTCTTCACTTCATTTGTGTCAATCGTATTATTTGCCCAAAATGCTTTCTCTGGGCTTATTATCTTTTGCTCAAGAGCAGTTTCGCAACTTTTCTGAGTATAAAAAATGATAATATCCAGTTTGTTAAAATAAAACCTAGTAAGCAGCTTGTTAATTTTCGCTACATATTTATTACCAGACTTTAAATACATATGGTTGTATGAAAATATCTTGAATTTTAAACTCTTTAAACGCCTGTAAAATAATAGCACAAGTAATATGACAAGGTTCTTGTTTTCTACGGCTAGGTAAACAAAGTCCTTATCCTTCAAATTCTTTAATATTAGTTTTATGACCTTAAGGGATCTCCAGAATTCTTTTTTGTGTTTATCGACATAGATAACCTCAGATTTGGAAACTACTTTACCTGTTTTAAAACCAAGTTTATCATTTTGCTTCCCAGCCATAACCAGAATATCAAAAAAGGAGTGCAATAAATTCAGTCTTTGAATATTGTAAAAGTTATAGTTCGGTAGAATCCAGAGAATCTGTTTTTTTTTCATCTTTAGAAAAACTTAGATACTTTTTCAAATCCATCTAAAACAGTTATCTTTTCATTGAAATTAATGGTATGAATTCCTCTTAATTTCTTATCCCAATCTGGTTTTAGATTATCGATCAACTGTTCTTTGTATTCGTCTTTAGTCAAAACTTTTATCTCATTGATATTGATTGATGATCCATAAATTCCTGTACAATTTTGTGATGGCCTAAACATCTTACCATCAGAAACAAATAAATTTCCTGCAGGCCTGGCCACTTTTGCATCTGTAATCACAGGGTTCTTCTTATGAGGTGTCCAGTTCCCAGTTATAGGATTCGTTGCATAAAACACAAACAGCTCATCATGCTTCGTACTTTTAGCAGTTTCGTCTACAGACGTAAATAGCCACCATAATTCATTATGATAAAAGAGTGTGGTATCCACAGCAGCAATGTTTTCAAAAAGATTCTTTTGAAAAGACCATTCATACGGAAAGTTATCACATTTATAGAGTTCAATTGTTCTGTTTGAAGCAGTCTCAGGTATCATATAGTAATCGCCTTCATATTGAAAAATAAATGGATATGAAAAATGATAATCATTATCAATTACCTTGGTTATTTTATCAACCTTATTATCAACGATATCTAAAACAGAAATGTGTCCTTTGCTAATAGACCAATCATATTCTTCTACAAAAATATAGTCTCTATTATTTTCATGTACAAGAAAAGGATCGGCCCAAAACATTGACTTTTTTGAGGTTATTTTCTTCATTCTCCTGAATGAGGTTTCAGGAGTTTGTTTACCTTTTCTATAAAGTAAAAACCATTGATCCTTGTAAAAAGTAACATCTATAATCTGTGCAACTACTATCCTTATGTATTTAATCAGTAAAAGTAATCCTTGCCAATTGCCAGGTGCTTTGTATATTTTTCTGGTATAAAAATCATTTGCAGGATTTAACACTTTTTTATTACTATAGAATACATCTGTTCCTTCTTCATGTAGTTCTTTTAAGAGCCTCGGGATTATCTTTATTGCTCTCCAGTATATCCTGTTTTTATTTTCACGAATATTATATTTATATGTGGCAACCCATGTTCTGTTCAACACATATCCGCCATCCAAATCTTCTGACAATCTTTGTAAGATGCACCCTGTTTCTTTCCATCCTTGCAAGACTTCCCAAAAACCTGGTGGGCCTCCTCTGTTTACTTTATTATCACCATGATGAAAAGACCAAACTCCCTGCTTTGAGACGCTATTTAATATTCCTCCTTTTAAAATTCGAAATCCGAACCTTAAAATTATATCTAAATCATAATCTTTGATCTTATCTAGATCTTCATCAACTATTATATCACTAAACTTAGTCGTCTTTGGCTCTACTTCAATAACAGGAACATTACTGTCTCTATAATCTTTTTTAGCAAAAGCATTTACGTGCTTTTTGGTAAGCTTTTTTGACAAGAAAGCGTCAAGTGTTTCTATTATTTTATAAAATATACTGCCTCTATACTTCCAAAGCTTTTCGGATTTTGTCAGTGGATTCGGTTCCTTTCTTTTTATAAACAGTACAACCTCAGCATAAGAGGATGCGTTTATCTCTTTAATAATTTCTCTTTTCCATTCCTCAAGAATGAGAGAATTAACTAGGATTCCTACTTTGATTTTATCTTTCACACTTTTATCCTTTACAGCCATTTTTTATACCAATTAATCAAAAAGTAAATTGTCCATACGGAGTTTGTGTATTGTGTATTTCCGTCCTTTAATAACTGAAGTTGCGAATTTACCATTTCAAGATTAAATAGATTGGTTTCTTTATTGAATTGCACAACCTCATCCTTCACTCCATTGTATATGGTTTCGCTTGCCCACTCTCTAATTGGCAAACAAAATCCCATCTTTTTTCGGTATAAAATGTCATCAGGCAATATACGCTCTAATGCTTTTTTGAGAATGTATTTATTAACTCCATTTTTGATTTTGTACTCTCCAGGTATCGAAAGTGCTAACTGAACCATTTCATGATTTAAAAAAGGGCTGCGTGCTTCTATAGAATTGGCCATACCCAATCTATCTGCCCTAAACAAGAATCGTTCTGTAACAGCTTGCCTATAACCTGAATAACAGAGCCAGTTTATATAATCAAATTTATTACCATCTAAAAACTTATTGTAGTCTTCCTTCAATCTTTTGACATACTCATAAGATGAGTGCCCGTTCACTCTATCTTTAAACTCACTAGACAGTAGTTTGTGCTTTGCTCCCTCTTTCATACCTCCTGCACCTGGCCAATAAAAATCTTCTCCTTTTACTAATCGATTTGCCATTTCGGAAAGTGGTTTCCCTGGATAAATAGCATCGGCAACTTGCTTAGATACTTGTTTCAAAAATTTTGGTGCATTGTTGGCTACTTTATAGTACTGATACATTTTAACATAGCGCTCATAGTTGCTATATCCACTAAAAAGCTCATCTGGACCATCCCCATTGAGCACAACTTTAATATTCTCTTCTTGAGCTAATTGAGATATAAAGTAAATTGGGATTGCTGTAGTATCTGCTTGAGGTTCGTCATAAATATCAGTTACCTTAGGTATGAAATCTAAAAGATCGTTTGGTGTAACTGTTTTTATAAAATGATTGGTATTGTAGCGAGATGCTATTTTTTCAGCATATTTTAATTCGTTATAATCTGGCTGATTTTCAAAACCAATCGTAAAGGTTTTAATTTCATTTTGCGTATTATTACGCATTAAAGCAACAATAGCAGAAGAATCTACACCTCCACTTAAAAAAGCTCCAACTGGAACATCTGAGATCATTCGTAAGCCTACAGATTCTTCAAGCTTATCGTACACCATATCTGCCAACTCATTTTCGGTTGAGAAGTTGAGTTTTCTATATTTTAAGTCATTGAAGGACTCATACTTTTGTATACCATCCTTGTTAACCACCATATAGTAGCCAGGTTTGAACTTAGATATACCCTTAAACATAGTATTAGGAGTAGAAACTGTATTGAATGTTAAGAAATCATACAATACCTTTTCATCTAGTTCCTTAGTAATCCAAGGTAATTTAAAAAGAGCTTTAAGTTCTGATGAAAACATAAAGCACCCGTTCATTTCGGTATAATAGAGTGGTTTTTTTCCTGAACGATCTCTGGCTAATATTAATTCCTGCCTAGCTTCATCCCAAATTGCAAAAGCAAACATTCCATTCAATTTTGCTATCATATCTAGACCATACTTTTTATAAAGCTTTAATATGGTCTCGGTATCCGAATTAGAAAAGAATTCTTCTTGTTTCAAATATTCATTATTGAGAATCTTGAAGTTGAAAACCTCTCCATTATAAGTAATCACATTCTTTGTCGCAGTATCAATCATTGGCTGATGTCCAGCTTGGGAAAGGTCTATGATGCTCAATCTTGTCTGCCCCATACATAAATTTCCTTGACTATTCTCCCAAATTCCTTTATCATCTGGGCCGCGATGTTCCATCGCTTTATTCATATCTGTTACTGATTTACATAAATCCAGATTAGTTGATGACAACCGAAATATTCCACTTATACCACACATGCTCTTTTCTAATTTTTTTCGTTTACTATTTGATTGTATATATTACGATAGTTTTTTTCCATGCTTTCAATACTGAAATTTTCCTTTGCATAGTTGCGTCTTTTTTGAGACTCATCAAAAATTAAATCTTTGTTTTTATAGTAAAAAAGCAACCTTTCTGATAGCTCTTCATTTGTGTTAACTATATTTTCGGGCTCAATAGGTTCCAAAACTTCCTTAAACCCTCCTGAATCACTAAACGCAATTACCGGTTTCCCAAATAAATAGGATTCTATTGCGACATTACCTGTTCCTTCATCGTCGCTGGGGTGTACTACGATATCAAAAACTTCATAAAACTGAGCCATTTCAGACTGATATCCAGGTAGTTTAATATAATCTTTTATCTCAAGATATTCGATTTGTTTTTTAATATCTGGCATGGACGGTCCATCTCCTACTAAAAGCACTTGCCCTTTACCTCCTTTATCTAAAAACATCTTAAACCCATCTAGTAATCTATCCACACGTTTTCTTGGGATGAATCTAGAAACCAAACCAATTGTAAACTCTTCATTGGCACTCTTTTTCTTCAACTCAGCAAGCTGCTTATCTAAAGTTGACCCGTTGGATACTATGCTAATATTGATATGCTTTAAACCATAATGTTCTTTAGATTTTTCTATCAGGTGTCTAGATTTTGTCACTAAAGCATCTACTTTATGTAAAAACCATTTCTTCAAGGTTTCTCTTGTAAAATACTTTATTGCATTCTCCTTTCTTACACCTTTAGATAAACCACAAATCGTGTATACTTTAGCTGCCTTACTTCTATAAGAAGCATATGCTCGTATTGGAGAAAAATTGTATTGATGAACAATATCAAAGTCATCAAAAATTTTCTTTAGACGATTGTAGGTTTTTGGATTAAAATCAAAACCTCCTTTAATATTTGAAATAATCAAAGGCACATTGTTTTCGACTAAATAATCGTAGTATTCTCCTTCAACACGATCAACCATAATACTGGTATCAATACCTTTTTTGGTTTGCTGAATCGCCAACTCAATAGTTGTGCGCTCCAAACCTCCTACACTTGGACTATTTATACAATGTAAAATCTTCATAGATATTGGTTGTTTTATCCATCTATTTATACTTTTTTTCTTATGGTTTTATACAGGTCAATTATAATAGACTTATAAAATAACATGGTGATTAAAAATGCTAGAAGTGTTTCAAAAACTAACTTAAGCGTTGCATTTATGTGCAATTCTGTAAACTGACTAAATGTAAATACGTATTCCAACATAAAAAGGAATAACACACATACTAAGATTCCTTTTAAGTATTTCCAAAAATCTCTCAAGTCAAACTTCAAATACAGCCTCAATAGGATATGAGTTAATATCCAATCTACTATTTTACTTATAAGCAATAACCACACTACTGTAAGTATTCCGTAAAATGATCCTATAACTATAGCTGCAATAGTCATTATTGTCCTAACGACAGAAATGTAGGTAGTGATTTCTGGTTTACCAAGACTGGCAAATACAGCACTTGTAAATTGCGTAATAGACTGAAATGCGCCTGCAAAACACAAAATTCGTATAATTGGAACAGCTTCTAACCACTTTGACCCAAAAACAAATTCAATGATTAACTCAGCATTTAATGCAACAAGAGTCATTACAGGGAAAACAATCATAGCTACCAATTGTTTGGACTTAAAATATCCAATCTTCATCTTCTGTAAATCATCTTTTACTTTAGAGAGTGATGGAAAAAGTATATCATTAAACACATTAGAGACTCTTTTCACAGGAGTATACATTATGTTATAAGAAAAAGCATAATATCCAATTATTTTAGATGAAAACAATTTCCCCATAATTAGATAATCTATATTTCTGGTGATATACTGAAATCCATTACCTAAGTCATATTTCAATGAATACCAAAACATCTCTCGCACCTCATTAAACTTGAAGTAAAAATTAGGTCTCCATTTACAGTACTTTAGAGTAAATATTAATCTAAAAAAAGTAAGGCTCAAAACTTGTAAAACCAAAGCATAAACACCTAAACCGCAAAAAGCACCAACAATAGCAACCACAGCACTTAAAACTGTTGCAATAACTATTATTTTACTCGTAATATTGAACTTTAAATCGCGTTCTAAAATTTTATGTTGTACAATAAAGAAAGGATACAATAAAATGAAAAGAGAAGTCGCTCTAATAATATTGGTTAACTCAGGCTTTTCATAGTAGTCAGCTACAAATTGAGCTGTAAAAAATACTATTAAAAATGAAAACACCTTGGTCATTAAATCCAACCAGTATAATGTAGAAATTTGGTTTTTATTCATGTCGGCAAAATGGATAACCGAGGAACCAAAACTTATATTCGTGAATACGGCTATAAATCCTATATACGTTGTTGATAAAGCAACAATACCAAAATCTTCTGCTAGTAATAGTCTAGCCAAGACAATATTTAAAACTATGGCAACAACCTGGTTTAGAACACTAGTTATTGTCAGAAAAAAACCTCCTTTTACAGTCTTGGATTTTAAATCGTGCAATGAAATTAAAATTTAAATAATCTAATAAGAATTAAGAAAATATGTTGTTACTATCTCTCTTTGCAATTCTTATATCATCTCTCTTTACAATAAATGTTTGGATTAATTAGCGATAACAATTTTTCTATTTCATACGTAAATCCCTAATACCTAAAACAGTAATGTTACACATATAGCTTTTATGCACATGGCTGTTTTATGTTGAATAATTTTAAATTGTCGAGGCAAAACTAACCAATTCTAAAGACTAAAAAAATCAATTTCATCTTTAAAGACCCTAATTCAAAAATTACTTCATAAATAATCAATATAACATTGTTAAAATCAGTTATTCCCTACAAAAAACCACTGTTAATCTTATAAAATATTCTATTATAAAGTAGTGAATTAAGCATAAAAGCGTTCTTTCTTCCCATTTTATAAACCATACAACTAGTTTTTTTTGCTAACTACCTCATTTTCCTACATTTGGATCACCCTCAGAATTAATAAACGCTCGTAAGAGATAATTGCTAATGTTATGAATAAAAAGTACCCCCTACTGGTGCTACTGGCTTTGCTATGCATTGCTGTTAGCTCTAGTCAATCTGTAATCGTAACTGTAGACAGAGCCAACATAGTTGGTCCAACAGATACTGGAAACCCGCCCGAAATCTCATCAACTGGTCTTACCAGAGGTTCTGGTGTAGTTTTGGCAACTAATAGCCAAAATTTTACTAGTTCTCAATGGGATGCTACTTCGCAAGCCGAAGCTGTTACTAATAACGAATACATTGAATGGAATGTATCTGCAAGTGCTATTAATAGTATTGAAATCACCGAAATTGATATCAGATCGCGTATCAAAAACGGCCCTGCCAACTGGCAAATATTCTATAGCCTAGATAAGTTTACAACACCCGGAATTGCTGTAACATCAATTCAATCTGCTTCAACCACAGCAACAAATTTTAACTTTAATGGTCTTAGTATAGTATCTGGGTCTGGTGGCACTATAACCTTTAGGCTCTATGCTTGGGGAGCAACCACTAGTAATGGTTGGTTTAGAATTACCAGAAGAAATGCTTGGTCAGATTTTGGAATTGATAGCCCTGGTTTGAGACTCTGGGGAACAGTTACAACTACAGCTCCAAACAGTATTGAATCCAATATTGTTGAATCTACTTTTGACGAACCAGACAACATTGACTACACGATGTACACTTCTACCTCTGGACTTACAGACGTTAATGCTATAAAGATTGGAGAATTTGTAATCCAAGATGGTGGAGACGACCTTACAGATGCAGATGCACTAAGTACTATTCTTACTGATATCGAATTTTCGATAACAGGGTCAGAGTATTTGGCTGCTATTGCAATCTTTGATGGTTCCACTAATATCAATGAAATAACTTCAGTATCATCAAGCGTATCCTTTAATGGTTTAACTGGACTTTCAGCAAGTGATGGAAGCACCAAAACTTTTGATGTTTATGCCACATTCAATACTGCTGTTGAAGACAATGAACAAATACAACTTACTATAGATTCTGCTACTGCCGATGTAGCCTCTGGTTCTTCCTTTGCAGAATTCGATGCAGGCGGAGCTAATACTTCAATTGCAGGAGATGATAACAGGATCGAAGTTACTGCAACTGAATTAGATTTCTCAGTTGAGCCTACAGATGTAAATCAATTCGAAGCCATTAAGCCTAGTGTTAAAGTTATCGCTGTTGATCTTAATGGTAATGTAGATTTGGATTTTACTGGGTCTATAGATATCACAACAACTGGCACATTCGATGCTAGCGCAACAACTTCTGCTTCCGCATCAAATGGTGAAGCAACCTTCAATAATTTAGCATTTTCAGTACAGGATATTGGGATTACTTTAAATGCAGATTCAACAGGTTTAGTCACAGGCACTAGTACCGTTTTTGACGTTGTTGGCCCATTAATTGTTATTGCTATACAAGATTTTGATGGCTCTACCCCAGAATGGACTTATACTAATGACACACCATTCTTTGATAATGGCTGGGGAACCGATGGCTACTATGGTATTATTGATTTCGCATCAGCAACACCATTAGATTTTGGAGGTTTCTCTGGAAATATTTTAGGTGAAAATGACTTAGATGATGAAGGCGGTGGTGCACCAGGTTGGGCAACAATCACTTTCGACACAGTAGACATTAGTAACTACGACGATGTTGTTTTGTCTTTTGACTGGGATATTCAAGGTTATGACAGAAATGCAGATGACGCACAATATCGTTTAATATATGATGGATCTAATGAGCCAAGAGTATTTCTTCTAGATGGAAACGGACCTATTGAAGATGATGAAGGTACAATATCAATCAATATTCCAAATTCGGTATCGACTGTAGCTCTAGAAATAAGAGTGCGAAACAATGGTCTTACAGGATATTCTGGATTCGACAACTTTATGCTCTCCACTACATTCGATGGTCTTATATATAAAGATGCCGTATGGTCGCCAAATGAACCAGACGGGAGCACAGGATCCGATGATGCACTGGTTATCAATGGTACTTATTCTGTTAACAGTGATGTGATTATCAATGATATTTTTGTAGTAAATTCAGCTGGAATTGATATAGAGAAAGCAACGTCATTAACAGTTAACGGAAATCTAGTTGCCACTGATGAAAGTGTCGTATTGAACTCTGATTCAGATGAATATTCAAGTTTAATTGTAGATGGAAATATCGTTGGTGATGTAATCTACAACCGTCATGTCAACACTAATACAGGTGGTAATGATCTTATTGCGCCTCCAGTTTCTGGCGAAAGCTTTACAGATTTCTTGGCAAACAATAGTAATATTGTTAGTAACGATACAGACACACAATTTTTGTTTGGCCCTTTCGATAAAGCTACAGACACCTATTTGCTATACTCAAATACTGAAACCGCTACATTAAATGCTGGTACAGGATATAGAGCAGCATCTACAGATGATTTAAACTTTACGTTTACAGGAGAAGCTAACAATGGTAATGTAGACGTGCCTATTGTTACGACAGGCCCTACTAACCCTGAATGGAATTTAGTAGGAAACCCGTATCCATCATACTTGAGTCTTTCAGACTTTTTAGCGACTAATAGCGCTCAATTCGAGCCTGCCGCCACAGGTATTTATGGCTATGATGGCGACGCCTCTGATGGCTGGACTATTTGGAATCTCGCATATTCAGATGCTAACCCAGGAGCTGTAGTAACGCCAGGCCAAGGTTTCTTGGTAGCCTCTGTTTCAGGAGGCGGAACTGTATCCTTCACACCAAGTATGAGAGCTATTGGTAGTTCTGATGACTTTATTGTAGGTAGACAAGGCATCGCAAACAACACTAGTTTTGTGACATTAAACCTTAGCAGTAATATGGAGTCTTACAACACTACCATTTACCTCAGTGATAATGCCTCAACAGGACTAGACTTCGGTTACGATGCAGCTACATTTGGTGATATTGCACCTGCATTTTCTATCTTCTCTCATTTAGTAGACAACAATGAAGGGAAGGATATGGCTGTACAAGCAATACACAACAACGATGTAAATAACAATGTTGTTATTCCGATCGGTGTTAATGCGACTCAAGGTCAACAATTAAGCATTAGTATATCACAGTCCACGATACCTCAGGGTATCAACGTATATCTAGAAGATACCGTTACCAATACATTTACCTTACTCAACGATGGTGACTATACCCTTACACCAAACACTCAACTCATTGGTACAGGTCGCTTCTTCTTGAGATTTGAAGCAGAAGCTCTATCTGTTATTGATAATGAATTTACTAGTTTACAGGTTTACAGCACAGCCAATCCGAAGCGTGTCTATATAAAAGGTTCGTTAAATGATACAGCTACATTTACCTTATATGATATCCAGGGAAGACAGGTGATGTCTACATCTTTAGAAAGCAATGTAACGTCTCAGTTTGTAGATGTAGCGCACTTAACTTCTGGAGTATATATTACGACTATCAGTAGTAATAATACTGTAAAAACAGAAAAGCTTATACTCAGATAACAGTCAACTTTTTTAAAACAAAAAGCGCATCCCTTTGGATGCGCTTTTTGTTTGCTCATTAAGTCAGAAACTATTAAAATAAAAGTAACATGTTCTCTACACAATATTTTTATTATATTTGCCTCATTAATCTTTCTTACTAGATTCCGTCTAGATACCACCTTTTTTATCATACATTTTTTTTCACCCAAAAAATTTAACCTAAAATGAAACATTTTTACATTTATTTATGGGTCTGTATGATATGTTGTTCTGTATCTGCACAGACTTTTAATGGTAACGGTTCCACTGGATTAGATGGAACCTTAGGAAACGGTAGTATAACCATCAGTGATGGAGGCGCAACAGTAGATTTCACTTTCTCTAAGGGATCAGGATCTGGTGTATTCAATAAATATATTGTACTTTATCTCGATAGTAAACCAGGTGGCATTACATCTACTGCAAACTTAACAGACGCTTCTATTCCTCGGACTCGTGCTATTTCTAGATTCAACGGCTCACTAAGATCAACTCTTAATTTCCCTACTGGTTTTGAACCAGACTATGCTATTGTAATAATATTTAATGATGCGGCTGTATACGAACTTGTAGAAAACTCTAGCTTACCCTTCGTTGCCGATCCAGGGCTTAATCCTTTCAATGATCAATTCGCTGCTTCTCATAACTTTAGCGTTAATGATATGGATATTAATTTATCAAATTTATCAGACTTGAAATTTGTAGCGAGTGCTGTAGGTTTTTTTACCGACATATCCAATGAGTTTATAGGGCGTACCATTTATGATGGAGATGCGTTACCAAATCCAGGTTTTACAACAGTGGATATGCAAACCTACTTTCAAGCTTCTACTGGGTTTCAAGGAGGCGAGGCACCTTCTCAAGCTGATGGCAATTGGTCCAATAATGCCACTTGGCTTAATGGTAACCCACCTTTTGTGAGTGACAAGATTACCATTAGCAACAACGTTACCTTAGATACTAATGTGACATTAGATAATACAATTGAAATTACATCCTCAAACACACTAGCTTTAGATACTGGGTTTGAGATAACTGGTACAGGAACTATAACTGTAGGAGACGGTGGTGCTTTGCAATTAAATGACGGTAGCTCTACCTCAATATCTCCAACGTATGCAACAAATGGAATCTTAAGGTACTTTGGTACTTCCGTAAGTGGTCCCGGTAACGAATGGCTACCAAATACTACTGTTGGTCAACCTGGCGGTCCTTCTTCTGTAAGTATTGGAGCTCGTGACTTTTATTTGAGCAATCCTCCCGCAGCCGATAATGCCGACGAAGACTTCTTGTGCGATTTGCTCACTATTCCTTCTGGTGGCGATTTAATCATAGAACCAACCAAAAGCCTAACTGTTAATGGCAATTTAACCAATGCTGGTAATCTTACAATGCAATCTGACTCCCAAAACTATGCTAGTCTGTTAATTGATAGTGGAATCTCTTTTGGAGGCACAAACACCTATAGTAGACATGTTAATACTATTGCTTCTGGCGGATCTACTACAGGGTCTAACGACCTTATTTCACCACCAGTAACCAATGCGAGCCAAACTTTTGGTGCATTTAGAACTGCTAATAGCAATCTTCCTTCTGGGACGATAGGAGGCTCTCCAGCATTTTTGTTTGGTCATTTCGATAATAGTATCCCAGAATATGTCAACTATACTACAGCAAACGATAGTGATGTTTTAACAGCTGGTGTTGGCTATAGAACAGCCTCAACCGATAACGCTCCATTCACTTTTCAAGGTGATATATTATTCTCTAACGTCAATGTTCCTATAACTATTGGTGCAGGTAGCCCTTGGAATTTAATTGGGAACCCATATACTGCTTATATCAACGCTGGAGATTTCTTAACACAAAATGCTTCGCTTCTTGATGAAAATGCCTCAGGTATTTATGGTTATGATGGTGCTGCAACAGATGGATTTACTATAATAAACTTCAATAATGCAAATACTGCGACAAACTTAGCCCCTGGACAAGGATTCTTCGTTTCTGCAGAAGCAGCAGGCAATATTACATTTACACCTGCTATGCGACGTTCATCTGGTGGTGATGATTTTATCGCCGGTAGAGCTGCTAATGCAACCAACCACTACTTAAAATTGGAAATGACCGCTACTGATAAGCGATTTGTTACTGAGTTTTATTTCAATAATAATTCGAGTTTGGGATTAGATCCTGGTTATGATGCCATAAACTTCAATAATGAAGCTCCTGCATTTTCCATCTATTCGCATTTAGTGGAGAACAATGAAGGAGACATCATCGCAATGCAATCCCTAAACATCGATGCCCTTTCTAATGTTGTGGTGCCTTTGGGTATTCATGCAAGCCAAGGAGAACAGTTCACGATCTCTATTGATGAGTCTACCTTACCGAGTACTACCAATGTATACTTGGACGATACCCAAAACAGTACATCGTTCTTGTTAAATGATGGAGATTTTATATTAACTCCTAGCACAACTCTAAATGGTACGGGACGTTTCTTCTTGCGCTTTAGCGAAGATGCACTGAGCATTCCTGAAAACAATGTTGATGCTCTAAATATCTTCACCAGAAACCAGACCAAGGAGATTGTCATTGAGGGGCAACTCAATGCAGAATCTGTTGCATCTCTTTATGACCTTAATGGACGATTAATCACGGACAATACCTTGTCTACCGGCAATATCTCACATAGCATTGGTACGGACGGGCTAAGCAGTGGCGTGTATGTTGTTGTAATTTCTAATAATAATTTCAGAACAACTAAAAAAGTAATTTTGAAATAGTCTTATAAACCAAGCCAAAAAAAAAGCGCTTCCATTTAGGAGGCGCTTTTTTTTGTTAAAACCTAATACAGAACAAATTAATTTACAGTTTCTTAAACTTCAACTTAAAAAAATCCAATCTTGTTTGTTATATTTGATGCTCAAATTTTAATTCACAACACCCCTTTAGCATGAAAAAATTCTACTTTTTCCTTTCATTCTTATCATTTTTTGCATTTACATTTGGGCAATCTGATATTACTACAATAGACAGAGCTAATGGTGCTGGACCTACAGCTACAGGGACAGTGGCTAATATATCTGCTACTGGATTAACCAGAGGTTCAGGTATTTCCCAATCTACGGGATCAGATTACAATTCTAACGGTTGGTCTTCTACCTTTGCGGATGCTAACACCAATGATGAGTATTTAACATGGTCAATTACAGCTGATTCAGGGTTTGAAATCGTATTGACTGAATTTGATATACGATTGGATAGAAGTAATAGTGGCCCAGGGAACTGGCAAATATTTTACAGTCTAGATAATTTTGCAACTGCAGGTATTGATATTACTGGGGCTCAAACTGTAGGTAGTTCTGGTGCTGCTTTTAATTTTAATTCACTAAGTATCAATTCTGGTACTGCAGGTACAATTACATTCAGGCTTTACGCTTGGGGTGCATCGTCTGGCGGTGGTACATTTGATGTAGAAGGTGTTCCTGGCTGGGCAGGTGCTTTAGGTATTGCTGACCCCGGAATACGATTGATCGGGAACGTTAATGCTGTTGCATCTAATGATACCGATACGCAAGTAGTAGGTCCTACTTCTGGGCAAGTTACTTCATCTACAATTACAGCAGCGAATGCGACAACCAGCGGTACTGCTTTTGATATCATCGGTTTTGATATTGCAGATCAAGGTACTGCGGATGGATTACCCACCAATGTCACCAGAATGCGCTTTATTCCTGGTCCAAATAACACTGCTGATTGGACAGATTTTATACAGGGAGTTACTTTGATTGATGGAAATCTTAATATATATACACCTACTCTAACCATATTGGATACGGAGCTTATTTTAGATTTTGGGCTTCCTATTCCAGTACCAGATGGTAATTCTTTAGAATTTCTTTTAGGTGTATTTTTAAATCCAAACAATATTGCAGACGGAGGTATTATGCAAATGGAAATCCCACAGCCTGGAGCTGGTTTCCTAGCTGACCCTACTGGTTCTGGTTTTGCAGATCCGTTTTTAGCACCAGTCTTAGGTCCTCAAATGCCTATTGATGTTATTGCAACCGAATTACAATTTCTGCCACAACCACCACCACTGGTTGGATTAAATGTTCCGATACCAAGTTTAGGCGTACAAGCTCTAGATGCCAATGGAAATCTAGATACAGATTACAATCAAAACGTAGGCATTACATCAACTGGTACTTTAAGTACGTCTCCAGTTATAGAAGCCGCAGTAAGCGGTGTAGCTACATTTACTACTGTAACTCACACAGCACTAGGAGTAGGCCTCACCTTAACTGCTGATGATACTCTACTACCTCCAATTATAAGTGATCCATTCGACGTTATTGTATTACCAACATGTATTGCTATTCAAGACTTTGATGGCTCAACACCAAATTGGCCAAATGCAAGTGATGTCGCTTTCTTTGATAATAGCTGGGGGATAGACGGCTATTTTGGTCTCATAGACATAGGTCTTGCGGCACCAATCACATTTGCTAACATGAGTGGTAATATTTTAGGTGAAAATGATTTAGATGATGAGGGGAACGGAACTAGTGGCTTTGCTACGACAACCTTTGACCCAGTAGATATAAGCTTATACAACAATGTTGTGGTATCATTTGATTGGGAAGTTATTGGTTACAATGCCAATAATGACGACGCTAGGTATGAAATATTCTTTGACGGAATAGGACAAGGGGTAGAATTTCTCGTAGACGGAGGTGTAGATCCTGCGAACGGAAATGGTACAGTGTCTATCAATGTACCAAATGTAATCAGTACAGTGAGCCTGCAATTACAAATACGTGACAATGGTTCAACTGGTTATTCAGGTTTTGATAACTTTAAAATTACTGGATTCTTACCTTCAATTGTATATGAAGGAAACGACTCCAACGGTTTTGGTGGCGCAGTAGGCGAGGGAGACCTTGAGGTTTCTGCATTCTCTGGACCAACACTAGATATAGATTTCATTAAAGGAACTGGTGATTTTAACGATCATATGGTTATCTATATTGATAGTCAACCAGGTGGTGTTACTTCAACTGCAGGATTAACAGACACTGCTGATGCTGGCAGACGTGCTGTTTCTGGTTTTGATGGCACTAATAGATCAATACTCAATTTCCCTCCAGGCTTCGAGGCTGATTTTGCAATCGCAGTAGACCAAAACTTTGCAGGTGTATTCGAAATAGTAGAAGGTGGATCTCATATATTTGTTTCTAGCGCAAGTTTAAGCCCTACAGGTACAGCTATTGCAAGTGTTTATAGTATGGTCCTTGATTTTTCTGATATTAACACATCCCCTGGTGCCGAAAGTTGTAAATTCCTTGCTACTTACTTAAACTCTAGTAATGCATTCCGCTCTAACGAATTTTTTGGCGATAGTGATTATGATCTTAATGCATTAATAAATCCAGAGTATCTTTTAGTAGATATAAATACATTCTACCAAGCTTCCAGTCATAAAAAGGGTGGTAGAGCGCCATCAGCCTCTGATGGTAACTGGACAGATGATGCGTCTTGGGTAAATGGTAATCCGCCGTTAGAAGGTGATGAAGTTACTATCAATAATAATATTACTCAGGATATTAATTATACTAATCGCCAGACAATGACAATAAATGGTTCTTTGGTAATCCCTTCAGGTTTCTCATTATTTACATTTAGCGGCATCACTGGACCTGGAACTTTTACATTAGATGGTAGTCTCTCACTAAATGAGGGTGGATTTACAGATATTATCCCAACTTATGGTTTTGGTTCTACACTGGAGTATAAAGATATTTCTGGCACCTATAATCGCTTTAATGAATGGGGAGTTGGTGCTACAATTGGTGCTGGAGTACCTGATAATGTTATCATTGATAATGCCACTTTAGATTTAAGCAACCCTCCTGGAAATACAACTGACGAAGACTTTAACATAGGGTTCAATCTTTCTTTATTGAATGGAGCTGCTTTAAATATAGATCCAACAAAGAGTTTGACAGTTGGAGGTAATTATTCTAATATAGGAAGTACTATTACAATGAATTCTACTTCTCAGAATTATGCTGTTCTAAAAGTTGATGGAACTGCAACAGGTAGTGCCACATATAATAGACATGTAAATGTATTTGCTCCAGGTGGGTCTTCAACAGGGTCTAATGATCTTATTTCACCTCCTGTTACAAATTCTAGCCAGACTTTTGGAGTGTTTAGAGCTGCAAATAGTAATATACCTTCAGGAAATATTGGTGGTTCTCCAGCATTTTTATTTGGTCCTTTTGACAATAGCGTTCCTGAATATTTAAATTTCTCGACTTCAGATGACAGCCATATTTTAACCGCTGGAACTGGTTACAGAACAGGATCTACCGATAACTCTACATTTACTTTTGATGGTGATTTAGAAACAACTACTGTCGATGTTGCTATCGACATGGATACTAGCATTTGGAACGCCATAGGTAATCCTTTTACAACTTATCTAAATCCGGAAGATTTCCTTACACAAAATAGCGGACTTTTAGATTTGAGTGCTGTAGCAATCTATGGCTATGACGGTTCTGCAACCGATGGCTGGACGATTATTAACTTTGCAAATGCTAATGCAGCGGCAAACTTAGCTCCTGGACAAGGATTGTTTGTTGCAGCCGGTGTTGCATCTGGAAATATATCTTTCACTCCTGCAATGCAACGTGTTTCTGGCACTGATGATTTCATATTAGGCAGATCTTCTAATGAAGATAGTCAGTACTTAAAATTAGAAATGACTAGTGATACTAAACTGTTCAAAACAGAATTTTATTTTAATGATAATTCAAGTTTAGGTCTAGATCCTGGTTACGATGCAACAAACTTTAGTAACGAAACCCCAGATTTTTCAATCTATTCACATTTAGTGGAAGATAATCAAGGTAAAGCAATTGCCTTACAGTCTTTGAATACTATTGACCTTGCAGATGTTGTTATTCCTTTAGGTATACATGCAAATCAAGGAGAGCAGTTTGCTATTTCTATTGCTGAATCTAGTTTACCAGACACTGTCAATGTTTACTTAGACGATACTCAAAATAGTACTGCTTTCTTATTAAACGATGGAGACTATATACTAAGTCCTAGCACTAATTTGAGTGGAACTGGTCGTTTCTTCTTACGCTTTAGTGAAGATGCATTGTCTATTAACGAGAATAATTTTGACACTTTAAATATTTTCACCAAAAACCAAACCAAAGAAATTGTTATTGAAGGACAATTGAACACGGATTCTGTAGCTTCTCTATACGACCTTCATGGACGCCTAATTACTAGTAAATACTTGGCTTCTGGCAATATTTCTCAGAGTATTGATACAAATCAACTAAGTTCTGGAGTATATATTGTAGTGGTTAATAATGATTACTTTAAAATGACTAAAAAGGTTATTTTAAAGTAATCTTTACTTAATTTTGCTTGAAAATAAATAATTTTATTATTTTTGGACATTCATAGTGATAATTAAACCATGAACAAAAGCTCCAAACAGAATACCATTACGCGTAAAGAAGCGCTGAAAAAAATGGGTAAATACGCTGCATTAACTGCAGCGGGTACATTTTTAGTATTAAACCCACATAAGGCACAAGCTTCTTCGCCTCCTGATCCAGGAGGAAATCCATTTGATTAAGTTGTATAAATAACTTGGTTTGAATAAATTACAGGCTCCAAAATATATCCGTAAAATTGGAGACTTAACCATTGTATGGTTTGAAAACACCAATAATTATATACTCCTTGATAATATTCTCGCGGTAATCTTTGATCTCTTTCTTCAGAGCAACTCTGAAATTGAGTTCATTGAAAAGTCAATTAATTACCATAATATTTCTTCTTCTTCTGCCAAGCATTACTTTTATGACTTTCAGCAATTATTAAATGAAAATAGTCTTAAAGAATCGAATGAAGGTCAAAAAACAATAAACACCACATGTTCTAAAGAATTTTACCCTTCTGAGCTTTATCGTTATAACAAAAAAGTTTTCAGAATAAATTATGCTTCAGATAAAGTAAAATTACTAATCCACCCTTTATTAGAGCATTTGTGTATTAAAAGTGAGTTTACACCTTCAACCATTGTATTTAGTATCGATCATTTAGACAATAAACTCTCATTATATCAAGACGATGAGCTCATAATACAATATCCCCAACGAGATTACCACATGATCCAAGGGAAGTTTGCTATGCTTCTAATCAATTTTTTGCATCATAAATATGAAGAAGATTGGATTGGAACTTTTCATGGCTCTACGATTAGTGATGGTAAAAAAGCTGTCCTGCTTGTAGGGAATTCTGGAAGTGGAAAAAGTACTTTCGCTGCATTATCCATGCATAATGGCTATAAACTTGTCGCCGACGATATTTCGGCTTTATTGTCTGAAAATCTTAATATTTATAGTTATCCTGCTGGGATTTCTATAAAAGAAGGCAGCTATAATGTACTTAAAGACTATTTTTCGGATCTGGATACATATAACACCCACAATCTTAATCCTTCTAAAGGTAAAATAAGGTATTTACCTTCTAGAGATTATATTGACAAACATTGTTATTCATGCAATACCATACTTTGGATCAATTATAGAGATGGTGAAAAAACCAATTTAGAAATTATTCCAAAGGAAGAGGTTTTGAAATTTTTAATCCCAGAATCTTGGCTATCTCCAAAACCAGATAATGCCAAGCGATTTTTAGATTGGCTAGAGACAATAGATTGTTACAAAATAACCTACAGTAATAATAAGGATGTTGGTGATATCTTGAAAGAGGTTTTTAGTTAGAATAAATTGTATCTTCACTTTGTATAATCTTGATGTCTAGTAAAAAAGAAACATATCAGGTCATAGCAGACATTCTCAGTTTTGATTCTAATTCTGAAGCCCTCAAAACTACTATTCTGAGTGAAAAAATGGATTGGAACAATCTTGTTAAAATAGGAAGTGACCATTTGGTTTTACCTGCCATTTACTGCCGTCTTAACTCTAAAAATCTATTAGATTTCTTGCCAAAAGACCTACAAAGTTTTTTACATGAAATTACCCAAATAAATCGAAATAGGAACGAATCCTTAGTAAACGAAGCCTATCAAATAGCTTCAACATTTAATGCTGCTAAAATTGATTATGTCTTCCTTAAAGGTTTGGCTTTAATAATAGGTGGTTATTATGAAGATATTGCTGAGCGCATGATTGGGGACATTGATATTTTGGTCAAAGAAGATCAAGCTCATATTGCTCAAGATTTATTGATTAAGTCTGGCTATAAACCTTTAGAAAAGTCTTTGAGCTTTGATTATATAGAACAAAAACATTTGCCCAGATTATTACCAGAATCTGCTTTAGGAGCGGTAGAAATACATAAGAAGGTATTGAAATCCTCTATTAATCTAATTCTTAATGAAGATGATATTCTTTCAAATAAAGTATATTCGAACGGTCACCCAACTCCTAACGAAATCTATCTTTTGAGGCATAACATACTTAGCTATCAGTATGATGACCTTGGTGCTTACTATAATTCTATTTCATTGAAAAACATTTATGACAGCGTCTCTATTGTAAAAAAGCATCATCACGTAATTAGTGAAGTTTCAAATAAGACTTTTAAGAATTACTTCGCACTAGCAAGCATTTTTTTTAAAGACTTTACTTACTCTTTTTTAACTATAAAACATAAAATTTACAGATTCCTCTTTTTGTTTAAGACCAACAATAGGATATTTAACGGCTTATGGCATAACTGGTTAAATGGTTTTAGAATGGTTAGAGTATATTTTGATAGATTCTTATTGATAATCTCTAATAAATCATATCGAAATCGTCTCTTGAGTAGTAAAATCCGCTTTTAATGACTAGTAATTCTAATATTTTTTAACACAAATTGGGTATTTTAATTAGATTTACTTTTAATTTGCATTATAATAAATCAAAGTTTACCTTTGGTCCAACATTGACTTAAACCTATGAAAAAATTAACCTTATTATTTTTGTTTTGCTCCTTGATAGTTACTGCCCAAAGAGATCGAGGAGACTGGACTTTAGGCTTCGGCGTAAATACAGTGAACAGTAACGGTAAAAACTCTCCATTTAATAGCCCTGAAGATTGGGCTTTTGGGATTCCAATCAGTATTAGTCTGGAACATAACTGGACTAAGCCTTTCTCTATTGAGCAATCAATAAGTATTAATCAATTTAACGATGGTAATAAAATTGATGGAAATGCTGAATTGGGTACAGATCTATTTTACTTTTCTACCAATACCAAAGTTAAATGGTATTTTGATGATTACATTTTCCCTCGAAGATCAGATTGGTTTGATTTAGCACTTTCTGGTGGTGTAGGTATTTTTACAATCGAAGGGCAAGGTATGAATACTACTGGAAACGTAGGCTTGGATGCTATTATTTGGTTTGATGACAGCTGGGGAATTGCTCTAAAATCTATGGGTAAATTTGCTTTTGGTCAAGGAGATACGTTCTTCTTATCTAACCATTTCCAACACTTTGTAGAGTTAGTTTATAACTTTGATTAAATAAATAGTCAAAGTATTACCCTAAGTTATAATTGAAAGTTTAGCATTTGTTTTACACTTTTGAAAACAACGGGAAACTGTTGCCTAAATTCTAGTGGCGTTTCTATAAAGTTTTCGATAACTACAGCTACAAATTCATATTGGTTAGTATAGGCATACTCTCTGAAATAGCGAGAGGCAATTAATTTGTCCTTAACTCCCTCATGACGATCCAAGTACTCTGTTAGTTCTATAAAGCTTTCGCTAAAAATAATTGCATTTATTCCTGGTCTGTGTATGCTTTCTAAGTGAATAGCATGAGCAAATTCGTGAACTCCAAGGTTTAAGTTATCATTACTGATATCATAACCCTCAACAAAGTCCTTCCAAGACAGTGCTAAGACTCCAAGATGTGGATTAAATTCTCCCTTGTGGAGCTCTCTATTTGTGTTTGAATAAAACGCTTCAGGATATATTATGATAGTAGATATTATTTTGATAATATAATCCCTATAACCAAACGTAAGCATTACAGCAGTAGATGCTATAAGTACTTTCATCTTACCATCTACAGTAAGATTGTCTCTCCCTACAAATGTCTTATCATTAATAAAACTAGCTACGCGGTGCTCAAAAAGTAGTTTTTGCTTATCGTTAAGCTTTTGATAAAACGTAAACTCTCTATCAAGTACTCGCTTTTGCGACGCATCTAGCTTTCTTCTGAAAAAAGGAAATGCTCTAAAAAAAGGTTTCCGATGTTTCTTAGCGTGTAGTTGTTCAAAAAAGGTGTAGAATCTGCTAATTATAATAAATCCTATTCCTAGAAAAAAGGCTAAGAGCAATATAATTCGGGCTGTTGGGCTAATGGATTGCTCTTCTTGTATAAGAGCGTAGATAATCATTATCATTATATAAAGATAAAAAAAGGAAGCTAAACTTAGCTTCCTGTTATCGATGTGGACTGTACTGGATTCGAACCAGTGACCTCTGCCCTGTCAAGGCAGCGCTCTAAACCAACTGAGCTAACAGTCCTAAATAAAAAAAGCTTCTCTATTTGAGAAGCTCTTGTGGGCGCGAAGGGATTCGAACCCCTGACCCCTTGGGTGTAAACCAAGTGCTCTGAACCAACTGAGCTACGCGCCCTCGAATTGGATTGCAAATATAAATTAGTTTTTGATACCTCAAAAACTTTTTGCTGAAAAAATCATAATATTTCTGCCACCGTGAATGTACTGCCTCCTACATAGATTAAATCATTTGACTCAGCATTATTTTTGGCCATAATAAAAGCCTCTCTAACATTAGAAAAGTGCTTTGCTTTTAAGTTATAATCTTTTAATGCTTGCGTTAGACTCGTAGCATCTAACCCTCTTTCAACAGATGGTTTGCAACAATAATAAACTGCATCTTTTGGTAATAATGGAATTATGGTTGATAGATCTTTGTCTTTTACTACGCCTATGACGATATGAAGGTTATCATAAACTTCGGATCTAAGCTGACTCATAACCAGTTTTAGCCCTTCTTTGTTATGTGCTGTATCGCAAATTATTTTTGGCTCTTCCTGAAGTATTTGCCAACGTCCAAGCAAACCAGTGTTTTTTACTACGTTCTTCAAGCCTTCTTCAATGTTTTGCTTTGTAATGCTAAACTCTTTCTGTTTTAAATGTTTGATTGCTGAAACCGCTGTATTGACATTAAGCTTTTGATATTTACCCTTAAGGTCTGTATCATAAACCTCATTTTCAGAAACATCAGCAAATTCTATAGGTGATTTATTCATTTCTGAATATTCTATAAAAACTTGCTTCGTTTCTTTCTGAGTTTCACCTATAACAACGGGAATATTTGGTTTGATAATCCCAGCCTTTTCTTTAGCAATAGCCTCGAGGGTATTTCCAAGAAACTGAGTATGATCTAAACCTATATTAGTAATTACAGAAACCTCTGGTGTAATAATATTGGTTGAATCTAATCGTCCTCCCAAACCTACTTCAATAATAGCTATATCAACATTTTTCTTCGAGAAATATTCGAAAGCCATTCCTACAGTCATTTCAAAGAATGACAAAGCATTGGCTTCAAAAAATGACTTATGCTTTTTTATAAAGCTTATTACAAACTGCTTACTAATATTAATACCATTAATCTTGATACGCTCTCTAAAATCCTTAAGATGTGGTGATGTGTATAAGCCAACAGTATAACCAGCTTCTTGTAAAATAGAAGCAATCATATGACTTGTAGAACCTTTTCCGTTTGTTCCACCTACATGAACTGATTTGAAGTTTCGATGTGGGTTTTCAAGATAATTAGCTAGAAGAATTGTGTTATCAAGATTTGCTTTGTATGCAGATTTACCTTGATTTTGATACATAGGCAACTGCTTAAACATCCAGTTTACAGTTTCCGTATAGGTCATCAGTTATTGACTAACATCAAAATTAATACTTACAAACCCGACTTGCCTAGCAGGTGCTTTAGGATCCGAAGGCCATTTGTGTGACAAAGCTATTTTTTTTGCAGGTGCTAGCAAGCAAGGATGCGTATTCGTTGTTCCTCTAACTCCAGGTTCAGCTTTAATAACTTTTCCTTGATTGTTTACTTCGATACGCACTACTACTAACCCAAACTCATTACACTCTTGTCTAAAGATTTGCTTCGTTGGTCTCCCTCTTCCATTGAGTCCATAGCCAACGCCTCCTTTACCAGGACCTGAACCTCCAAAATAACTTGGTGCATATGGATCACCATCCAACTGACCTTTATTACCAGGCTCACTGTCTGGACCTTCGCCTCCATCATCGTTGCTATTAGAATTCTTAACGCCTCCTATGAGGTTATCGAGGTTTTTCTTTTTCTCTTCTTCTTCTCTTTTCTTACGTTCTTCTGCTTCACGCTTTTCTCGCTCTATACGCTCTGCTTCTGCTTTAGCTCTGGCTTCAGCTTCTTTTTGCTTCTTTATTGCAATAGATTCTGCTGTTTCTTGAGTAATTACGTCTTCAGCCTTAGAAGATTCAGTAGGTTCAGATTTTGTTTCTTGCGGCTTAGATTCTTCAACAGTTTTAGTAACTGGTGCCTTTTTTGGCTGACTCAAAGGCTTACTCCCGCTCCCAAAATCTGTCGTTCCAAAATTTACCGCAACACCATACTCTTCAGGAGGATCTAGATAGTTCATCCCTACTACAAAAAACAACAGCAGCAAAATCACGGCAATTAAACCAGTGAGTTTGGCAGAGTTTTTTTCGTGTATGGTTTTAAAATATTTCATTTTAGTTAGGCTTTACAGCCAAAATGACTTTAAATTTATTTCTATTTGCTATATCCATAACCTTTACGACATTATCCACAGGTACAGATTTTTCAGCTCTCAATACTATAGTAGGTTGATCCTGACTTGCTAAAGCACTTATTAGCTCTCCTTCTAATACACTTAGACCTACTCGTTTTTGATCTATATAATATGTTAGATCTTTTTTGATACTTACAGCAACAGATCTTTTATTCTCTGTCTTTCCGCTTGCCTTTGGTAATATAATGTCTATTGCATTTGTTGTTACCAAGGTAGAGGCTAACATAAAGAAGATCAATAACAGAAATACTATGTCTGTCATTGACGACATATTAAATTCTGGAGTGACTTTATTTCTTCCTCTAATGTTCATTATATCGGCTCATTTAAATGATCTAGAAACTCTAATGAGTTTGCTTCCATCTGGTAAACCACTTTATTAGTTCTTACAACTAAATGGTTATAAGCGATGTAACCAACAATACCAACAACTAGTCCTCCTACTGTTGTAGTCATAGCGGTATATAAACCACTAGCTAAAACATCTATTTGAATTGTTCCGCCTGCATTGGCCAATTCAAATATTGATAATATCATTCCAATTACCGTACCAAGAAATCCTATCATTGGTGCAGCACCAGAAATTGTTGCCAAAATACTCACATTCTTTTCAAGGCCATAAACTTCTAAACGCCCAGCATTTTCGATAGCTGTATTGATATCTTCTAATGGTTTTCCTATTCTAGTAATGCCCTTACTAATTAATCTTGATACAGGTGAATTTACCTGTGCACAAAGCATTTGGGCAGAGTCTATTTTACCATTACTAACGTGATCTTTAATCTGGTTCATGAAGTTAGCATCTACTTTTGAAGCAGCTTTTATTGCAAAAAGACGTTCAAAATATATATAGATGGCTACAACCAAAAGCACAAACAAAAGTGCAATAATGAACATTCCTGCTGTACCTCCACTACTAATTAATTCTATTATAGAAAGTGTTTTTTCAACAGATTCTTCTTCAGATAATAATTCAGCACCTTCCTGAATATTACTAAGTAACATCATATTTTAATATGTTAATGATTAATTTTTAGCTATTGTAATAACGTTGCTTTTGATGGTTAAGTATATGCAACGCTATAAGATGGCTCTCATTATTACAAATGCTCCTGCTCCTGCAAGGAACCCAACTAATGCTAACCATGATATCTTTTTTAAATACCAAAAGAAATCAATCTTCTCCATTCCCATTGCAACAACTCCAGCTGCAGAACCGATAATAAGCATACTTCCTCCAGTTCCTGCAGAGTAGGCTATGAAATGCCATAAAGGATTATCTAATGGCTCAGAAAACATTCCCAAACTTGCAGCTACTAATGGTACATTATCAATAATTGCTGAACCAACTCCAAGTAAGATGACTACTAAATCTGAAACTGCTGTTCCGTCTAGCTCAGTACCTACCATTGGCATAGTATCCTGTAAAGAATTAGCAAATCCAAATAAAATACCAAGAGATTCTAGAGCTGCTACAGCCATTAAAATTCCTAAGAAAAATAAAATACTTGGCAATTCTATTTTAGATAGTGAATGATGTACCGGACTATGACTTGCATGTGCCGCACTTTCTTCATTATCAATGCTTGTGATACTAAATTTAGAGTTACTATATATTTCAGCAAAAACGGCTACAACTCCTAGCGATAACATCATACCTACATAAGGAGGTAAATGTGTTATTACTTTGAAAAACGGAACAAATACAATAGCACCTAATCCTAAAAATAACATTGTAGAGCTAAACTTGTTTTTTGGTTTATCTCCATCACTCTGAAGCTCTAATTCTCCTTTAAACTGTGGCAAGAAAGAAGCAATAACTGTAGGCACTACCATACATAACACTGAAGGAATGAACAAATACAAGAATAGGTTACCTGTAGACACTTTATTTCCAATCCATAACATAGTAGTCGTTACATCTCCAATTGGTGACCAAGCTCCTCCAGCATTGGCAGCAATGATTATTAAACCTGCATACCATATACGAATATCTCGTTCTTTAACTATTTTTTGAAGTATCGATATTAATACGATTGTAGCAGTTAAGTTATCAATGATAGCCGATAGAATAAATGCTAAAATCGAAAACAACCAAAGTAACTTTCGTCTACTATTAAAGTTTACTGCTCTTTTAATGGTTGAAAATCCATCAAAGTAATCAATGATTTCAACTATGGTCATGGCTCCCAAAAGGAATACCAATATCTCTGCAGTCTTACCTAGATGGTGCAATAAAGTTTCTTCCATGAGGTGCATTTTATCCTCATGTCCAAGGGCTCCAAAATTCTCTAGCAGACTATGCTTTGCTGAATCAAACCATTGCGGGAAACTGTCTATTCCTAAAGAAATTAAAGCCCAACTAATAGCCATCATTACTAAAGCTGGAATAAGCTTGTCAATCTTTATACTATGTTCCAAAGTAATGGCCAAATAGCCAAAAGCAAATACAAGAATAATTACAGTTTCCATATAGTGTTAATTATATAAGTTGTTTTAATGCAATTTCGAAAGCGGTTTCGCTTATTCCTTTTAAGGATTGATTTTTATTATATACTTTTTGAATAGCTTCTTTTATCGTATTAGAAGTGTCTTCAAAAATGGCATCGTCAGTCATTTGCACACGCTGCTCCATAAAATAAGCAAATACTCTTGCCATTCCACAGTTGGATATAAAGTCTGGTATTAGACTCACTTTCTTGTCAGTGTGCTCCATTATTGGCCCAAAGAAAATCTCCTTATCAGCAAAAGGCACATTGGCTCCGCAAGAGATGACCTCTAAACCAGTATCTATCATCTTATCTATTTGTTCTTGGGTAATTAACCTAGAAGCAGCACAAGGTGCAAAAATCTCAGTTTCTAAAGACCAAATTCTTTCATTGATTTCAGAAAAAGGAATCAAGTTATCCGCATTGAGATTATTCCCAGATTTCTTAAGATACAATTCGGTTATCTCTTCAAAAGAAAAGCCTTCTTCTTTTATTAAGCCTCCTACGATATCAATAATCCCGACTACCTTAGCTCCCATTTGAGCCAAATAAAATGCGGCTGCGGCACCTACATTACCAAACCCTTGAACAATAGCACGTTTGCCTTCTACTGATCCATCATAGATTTCGTAATAATGTCTTACAGCTTCAGCAACACCATAACCCGTAATCATGTCAGCTACTGTATACTTTCTATTAACGTCTGGTGAATAATTAGGGTTTTCAATCACTTTTATAACACCTTGTCTAAGTTGCCCTATACGATTGATTTTATCTGCTTCGGTAGGTTTGAAGTGCCCTGTAAATACACCTTCTTGAGGATGCCATACACCACTTTCTTCAGTTATCGGGATTACTTCATGTATTTCATCAACATTTAAGTCTCCACCTGTTCCGTAATAACTTTTTAATAATGGAGAAACAGCGTTATACCAACGTTCTAAAACGCCTTTCTTTCTTGGGTCTTTTGGATCAAAGTTTATTCCCGATTTTGCACCTCCAATAGCTGGTCCTGATACTGTGAATTTTACTTCCATAGTCTTAGCTAAAGACAATACTTCATTCATATCCAGACCTTTACGCATTCTGGTTCCGCCTCCAGCAGCGCCTCCTCTCAAAGAATTAATAACAGTCCATCCCTCTGCATCTGTTTCAGGGTCTTTCCAATTAAAAACTATTTCGGGTTCTTTATTTTCATACTTCGTAAGGAGATCTTTCATCTATTAGTTAGTTGGTTTTAGGATAGTAACAAATATAAAAAACTCTGATAGGCTAAAGTTAAATTTACGATATTTTTAAGGTTGAAATATTACACCTGTACTATGGTCGTGTTTTGCGCCAGTTACACTACTCAAACAATTGGTTTCATTTCGCAATTTTAACACACCCAATAAACCAAAAATCAGAGCTTCTTTATATTCTACTATAGATTTATCTGGAATACTAATTTCTGAACTTGAAAGTGTTTCTATTCTGCGAATTAAAAACTCATTGTAAGCGCCTCCTCCAGTTATTAATACTTTTTTATTGTCTTCAATAACATTTGAAATCTGATAAGCAATATGTTCCACAAAAGTTCTCAGTATATCTTTTACAGATAATTCATAGGAATTCGTAATTGGAAAAATATAATCTGTAACCCACTCTAGTCCTAATGATTTCGGGAAAGATTCCTTGTAAAACTCTAGTGCATTCAATTGATTGAGTAGTTGTTCATTTATCTCTCCAGACGAGGCTAAGCTACCTTTGTCATCATATTCTAGCCCAATTTGCTTTGTGTAATGATTCATTACAATATTTACAGGACAGATGTCATAAGC
Organism: Winogradskyella sp. 3972H.M.0a.05; assembly: GCF_040493455.1. Taxonomy (NCBI): domain Bacteria; kingdom Pseudomonadati; phylum Bacteroidota; class Flavobacteriia; order Flavobacteriales; family Flavobacteriaceae; genus Winogradskyella; species Winogradskyella sp. 3972H.M.0a.05. The sequence continues at coordinate 171,621 of NZ_JANFDA010000007.1, forward strand.
AATTCTATCTCTTCCTCTTTTAGTTGAAATGTTGGCAAATCCTCCTAAATTTAAACAGTAGTCGTGATCCGAAAACAACAATTCGTCTCCTATTGGAACCAAAGGCGCTCCCTGACCTCCTAATTTTACATCTTGTACTCTAAAATCGCACACAACTGTCTGTTTTAATTGGTCAGCTAAATTGGATAAGTTTCCAATCTGATAGGTAAATCCTTGCTCTGGGGTATGTAATGCTGTATGACCATGTGAGCATATCGCATCTATATTAGTAAGGTCATGTTTATTTATGAACGCATTAATAGTATTAGCGAGTAAAAGCGTGTAGTTATTATCTAAGACCTCTAATTCATCTTTTGATAAAAAAATGAGTTTCTCAAGATCTTCTTTCCATTGAGAATCATAGGATATGGTTTCGCTTTTTTGAATATCAAAAAACCAGTTTTGTTCTGTTTTAGTGAAAATTATATAAGCAAGGTCAATACCATCTAGAGAAGTACCAGACATAACACCTATAACCTTGTACACAGAATTTAGCATATTCTGTAAAATTAGTTAATCCTGTTGAAAAAATCCCAACAAAGGCGTATCTTTGAGCCTCTTTTTTAACAAATCAACAATTAATAAAACCATATGGATTTTACACTAACTGAAGAACATATTATGATTCGCGATGCAGCGCGAGATTTTGCAAGAACAGAACTTCTTCCAGGAGTTATAGAACGCGATGATAAACAATCTTTCCCAGATGAATTGGTGAGAAAAATGGGAGAGCTAGGATTTATGGGAATAATGGTAGATCCAAAATATGGTGGAAGTGGTATGGATGCGATATCCTATGTTCTTATTATGGAAGAACTTTCTAAGATAGACGCCTCTGCATCTGTTATGGTTTCAGTAAATAACTCCCTGGTTTGCTATGGTTTAGAAGCTTTTGGTTCTGAAGAGCAAAAACAAAAATATCTAACAAAATTAGCTACTGGAGAATTCATTGGAGCGTTTTGTTTGAGTGAACCTGAAGCTGGTAGTGATGCAACATCACAGAGAACTACAGCCATTGATATGGGTGATCATTACTTACTTAATGGTACTAAGAACTGGATTACTAATGGTGGTCGTAGTGATGTATATCTAGTAATAGCCCAAACTGATAAAGAAAAAGGGCATAGAGGAATTAATGCTTTTATTGTTGAAAAAGGTATGCCAGGATTTGATATTGGTCCAAAAGAAGATAAGCTTGGAATCAGAGGAAGTGATACACATACACTTCAATTCAATGATGTGAAAGTTCCTAAAGAAAATAGGATTGGAGACGATGGATTTGGATTCAAATTCGCTATGAAGACTTTATCTGGAGGTAGAATTGGTATTGCAGCTCAAGCTCTTGGTATTGCTTCTGGTGCTTATGAATTAGCTCTAAAATATTCTAAAGAACGTAAAGCCTTTGGCACAGAAATTTGCAACCACCAGGCAATTGCCTTTAAGTTAGCAGATATGGTAACAGAAATTGAAGCTGCCAGAATGTTAGTTATGAAAGCTGCTTGGGATAAAGATCAAGGCAACAACTATGATATGTCTAGTGCCATGGCAAAATTATATGCAAGTAAAGTTGCTATGGAACAAACTGTAGAAGCCGTTCAAATTCACGGCGGTAATGGTTTTGTAAAAGAATATCATGTTGAACGTTTAATGCGTGATGCTAAGATTACTCAGATTTATGAAGGAACAACTGAAATCCAGAAAATTGTAATCTCTAGGGGTGTGATTAAAGGTTAGTTAATTTAATTTTTCTCATTATATATAAAAGCCTGGCATATTGCCGGGCTTTTATATGTTTCTACCACATATATTACAGTATATAGTTATCAAATAAAAAACTCATTATATTATTATATACAAAAAGCAAAAAACCCTTACTAT
>NZ_JANFDA010000008.1:0-158202 GCF_040493455.1 Winogradskyella sp. 3972H.M.0a.05
CATGGTAGGTCACCGTGTAGTCCGCTGGATCCTGGGTGCCCAAAACCTCTGCATCCGCCTCAGTAAGGGTAAAGGCCGTGAAACCATCTGCCACCGCATCGTCGCACTCCTCTAATGGTGTCAATACGGCTGGGATAGAAAGAGTATTTATTGTTAATTGAAATGATCCAACTTCAAAACAGTTCGTTGCTGTTTCCACAACTCTTACATAAATCACCTCTCCATCTGTTCCAAGGTAAGCAGCTGGGTTAACAGAATTTAAATCATTTTCAGCATCATTTTGACTATTGTAATAAGTAACTGTATAATCAGCTGGGTCAGCAGGAGCTAATAAATCTGCTACTGCATCATTTAAATCAAAAGTTGCAGTATTAGTTACACTACATTCTGATATTGAAACATTGTCATTTAGTGTAAATGCACCACCTATAGTTATAACAACTTCATCTTGAGTAGTACAAGGATCTCCAAAGACGGCATCGAATCCTTCGGCAATAAGCGTATAAGTACCAGACTCTGTCACGGTAAGTGTAGAACCAGTTTCTCCAGGAATGGTTACACCATCTTTTTGCCATTCAAAAGTATTAAAAGCTCCATTGAAATCAGGATTAATTGTATAATCTGCTCCATTACAAATCTCTTGATCTAATCCTAAATCGACTTGACAAATAATATCACAACTTGTGTCTGATGTGGAATTTGGATTCAATTCTAGATTAATAAACCCTGCACTTTGAGCAAAGTTTGTTATCAATAACATGTAATATGAGTTCGCAGGTGCGTTGAGTATTGTGATTTGCTCTATAGCTGCAGCTGAGAAGCTACAATCAACCTGAGTTGAAGAGTTTAAGTTTTCTGGACCACAAACAGGCTCAGAAAAAGGTCCCCAAATAATGAAGTCAACATCTATACCAGTTCCTGTTTGGTTTTGACCAGTATACTGTGTTAGAGTGAAAAATAAATTACCAGGTGTGTCACTTGTCTGCAAGAAATACCATCTCGGATCTGGCTGGCTTCCTAAACAGTCATAATCTATTCCCGATTCGGCGGTGGCATCACCAGTTGGAGAAGGTACGTTTTCGATCCCTGAACATATCGGAAGTGCTCCTGCACATGTATCATTATCTTTTACTTCTACAGTTATTGTGACTGAGTCGGAGCAACCTAATGGGTTGTCATCTGTTACTGTAAAGGTCACCGTATAGGTTCCAGGATTAGCATATGCATGATTTACAGTTGTACCAGCATCTGTCTGGGTATCTCCAAAGTCCCACTCATAGGTCGCTAAATTTCCACCTACTGAGAATGTAGCACTTCCATTGAATTCGATAATATCTCCTGGATCTACTTCAATAATTCCGCCAACAGCAGCAGGATTGGTACTGTCTATTGATGCTACAATATCTTGACAAGGTGTAGCACAAGTTATCTCTGCAGCCCAACCTGTTGTGGTTCCTGTTGCATTAGATTGAAATTCAATTGTTAAACATCCAGACGTATTTGTATCACTCGCTTGAATAACACCAGGAGCAGCGACGCCACTAAAAGTACCTATAATTGGAGCAGTGGTATCATCTCCATCATATATGGTTAGCGTATCTGAATTTAACTGTGTACTGAATTCAGTGAAATTTAAAATGATAAAGTCTCCTGGGTTATCGGCACAAATCGTTGTGACTAAATTCTCATTACTAGAGTAATTACCATTTTGCCCTCCTGAATCATAAAATATGCCTGTACATTGATTGAATGTACCATTTTGCATATTTAAATCTTGAGCATATCCTGATAAACCAATAAGTAAAAAAACTATTAAGGTAATATTTCTCATGTGTTGGGGTATATTATTGTCTGTATTGTGAAGTAACTTGTATATAATAATTGGTATTATCTATTCTGTATAGATAAGTTCCTTTGCCAAAAAACTTTAGCTTATATTTTAATGGATTGAAAGTATCTAGGTTGAATATTGTATCTCTTTTTAATCCGCTATTAAAATCATTAAATAATGGGACTTCAGAAAGTAGTTGACACTTTTTATGTTTTGAGTCATCGTCAACTTTATAAATCAATATTCTGTTTCTAAGCAAATGCTTAATGTCTTTTAAAACCTGTGCATTTTGCAAAACTTCTTGCTCAGCTTTGTCTTGATAAACCTCTTCAATAAAACCAAGTTCCTTGGCAGTAAGAGGGTCGTTTACATTTTTTGAATACTTAATAAATTCTGAAGAAGGACTGTTGTTTTGGGACTGTGCAACTAAAATATTGACACAAAAAAAACTAATAGCAGCCATGAGCAGCATGCTTTTCTTTATCATAACATTTAAATTTTTTGAACGCGAAAAGTAGGTAAATTTTATAATTTAGTCACCTTACTATTCTTATTATTTTTTCTTATATAAATATAACAGTTGAAGTAGAAAAATTCCTACCTTATAAGTTGAATTAATTTCACCTTTTTTTCTAAGTAATTTAATTGTTTGACTATTAGAATAGTATGGTGCTATAAGAGTTAAGTTTCGGATTTTATCCTTACTAAGTATTATCATGAAATAATTAAAGTTGTATTTTTAGAAAGGACAAAACCACGCTAACCATGATGAGATACTTTCTTCTATTTGCTCTAAGTTTTATGTTTGTTAGTTGTAACCAAGAAAAAAAGGATGATGTTAAAAACCTTGATTATGAAGTAGATACACCAGTGCTTAATCTCGAAGAGGCTAACCGCTTAGCACAATTGCCACTGCATTGTATGGACACTGAATACCCGTATCGATTAGGACAGACTTTAGGAGATTCAACATACTTAAAATCACCTAAAGAATTACACCCTGCATTTTATGGTTGTTTCGACTGGCATTCTGCTGTACATGGCCACTGGAGTCTGGTAAGTTTATTAAAGCAATTTCCTGAACTCAACAATAGAGATGAAATAAAATCGAAATTACTTCAAAATATATCTAAAGAAAATATTGAAACCGAGATCGCTTACTTCGATGACAAGCATAATTCCACATTTGAGCGTACTTATGGTTGGGCTTGGTTATTGAAGCTGGCTGAAGAATTACATACCTGGGATGATCCATTTGCAAAAGAACTAGAAACAAATCTCCAGCCGCTTACGGATTTAATTGTTGAAAAGTATTTGGAGTTTTTACCAAAACTCAATTATCCCATACGTGTGGGAGAGCATACCAATACTGCATTTGGGTTAACCTTCGCCTATGATTATGCGAAAACTCTGAATCATGTAGATTTGAAGGCTCTGATTGAGCAAAGAACTAAAGACTTTTATGCAAATGATATAAATTGTCCACTAAACTATGAGCCTAGTGGTTTCGACTTTTTATCACCATGTTTGGAAGAAGCAGCTATTATGAAGCGTGTTTTAAGTACCTCGGAATTTAAAAATTGGGCTAAAACGTTCTTACCACAATTATCCAATAAAGATTTTGAACTCGATACTGGGAAAGTGTCCGACCGAAAAGATGGAAAGTTAGTACATCTTGATGGCGTCAATTTTTCTAGAGCTTGGAGTTTAAATGTTATTGCGGAAGGAATTCCAGAATATTCACACTTAAAAACAATTGCAAACCAGCATATCAACTACTCATTGCCTAGTATTGTAGACGACAATTACGAAGGAGGGCATTGGCTAGGTAGCTTTGCGATATATGCGTTAAATTCTGTAGATTGAAAAAGTGGTTTAAAAATATAGGACCTGGACCTCTAATTGCAGCGGCATTTATTGGCCCTGGAACAGTAACTGTCTGTACTTTGGCAGGTGCTGGTTTTGGTTATGCATTATTATGGGCGATGTTGTTCTCCATTTTTGCTACAATCGTTTTGCAGGAAATGGCAGCTCGGTTAGGTATTGTTACTCAGAAAGGACTGTCTCAGGTTATTAGAACAGTGATTCAAAACCCGATCTCTAGAGTCATTGTTTTGATCTTAATCATTGCAGCAATAGTCATTGGTAATGCAGCTTATGAAGCTGGGAACATCAGCGGAGCTGTCCTTGGACTGGAAAGTATTTTTGGGAATTATGTTCTAGAACTAGGCTCAATCTCCGTGAACTACTTCAGTTTACTAATAGGAGTTTTGGCCTTTGTGTTATTATATATTGGAAGTTATAAGGCTCTTGAACGTATTTTGATAGCACTGGTCATCTTAATGAGTTTATCCTTTTTAGGAACTGCAATTATCACTAAGCCAAATATTGGTGACATTGTTAAAGGGTTATTTACTTTTCAGGCACCTAAGGATAGTTTGTTGACCATTATTGGACTCATAGGAACGACAGTTGTGCCTTATAACATCTTTCTACACTCATCTCTAGTTAAGGAAAAATGGAATGCTGTTGAGGATATAAAATTTGCTAAGCGAGATACCATTGTTGCAGTAATACTAGGAGGTATAGTATCTATGAGTATTATCATTTCTGCGGCGGCTATAGGAAATCAAAGCATTAGTGATGCATCAGGTTTGGCAAAAGCGTTAGAACCGCTGTTTGGGCAAAATGCAAAGTATTTATTATCTATTGGGTTGTTTGCTGCAGGTATAACTAGTGCTGTTACCGCTCCTTTGGCAGCAGCTTATGTAACCTCAGGTTGTCTGGGATGGTCTTCAGATTTGAAAGATAAACGATTTCGGATGGTTTGGATATTTATCCTACTACTAGGTGTGTTTTTCTCTTCGATTAGTATGAAACCTATTGAGGTTATCAAATTTGCGCAAATAGCTAATGGTCTGTTATTACCTGTAATAGCTGCTTTGCTAATCTATATTATGAACAAGTCCTCTATATTGGGCAAGTACAAGAATACTGTACTACAGAATAGTCTTAGCCTCATTATCTTAGCTATTACAATTCTATTGGGATTAAAAACCATACTTAAAGTATTGCAAGTCGTATGATAGCTACTGCGATAGATATTAATGCAGATGTAGGTGAGGGTATAGGTAATGATGCATTGCTCATGCCATTCTTATCATCATGTAATATCGCTTGTGGTGGACATGCAGGTGATGAACACTCTATGGTTGAGACTGCTAATTTGGCTAAAACGAATAAAGTTAAAGTAGGCGCTCACCCTTCATTCCCAGATAAAGAAAACTTTGGTAGGTCTATAATGACAATGTCTTCAGCAGATTTGTATACATCTTTGAAGCAGCAAATTAGAAGCCTGATGCGCGTATTAAGACCTTTGCGAATACCATTGCATCACGTAAAACCTCATGGAGCATTATATAATTTTGCAGCAAAAGATGAAAAAACCGCACGTGTGGTAATCGAAGTGATGAAAAGTATAGCAATGCCCTTATCCTTATATGCACCTTATGGTTCCGTGATTTCTGAAATTGCTATAGCTGAACGAATTCCTGTGACTTTTGAAGCCTTTATAGATCGGAATTATAATGAAGACTTGTCACTAGTGTCGCGTTCAGAGTCTAATGCTGTGATTTTTAATCCAGAAGAAGCATTAGAACATTTATTGTTGATGATAAAATGTGGCAAAGTGAAAACTGTAAGTGAGGTTGAAACCTTGATTAAAGCAGAAACGTTTTGTATTCATGGTGATAATCCTGAAGCGGTAAATATTTTGAAATATATTCATACCAACTTGACTGAAATAGGCGTGAAAATTCGTTGATTTTTATGAAATACGACCTTGTTTTCAAATCATATAATGAACATTCCATACTTATAGAATGGCCAAGTCGTATTGAAGAAGATATACTGGAAGATATCCAGATTTTTAAGCAAAAAATTCAGAATTCAGCTAATGAACAAATACTTTATGTAAATTCAGCATACAATTCATTGTTAGTTGCTTATAGAAATTATATTTCTGAATTAAATACAAAAAGAGCAGAACTTCAAGCGCTTTACAATTCGGTTTCAAATACTGCAAGATTTGAGCAGCGATTATGGAAAATTCCTGTGTGCTATGACGATACTTTTGCTTTAGATAGTGAAGACATCTGCAACGAAAGAGGAATTTCAAAATCTGACTTAATTGCGTTGCATACCAATTCAAAATACACTTTGTATTTCATAGGGTTTTTACCAGGATTTATGTACTTGGGAGGATTGGATAAACAATTACATATACCAAGACGACAATCTCCTAGAGCAAGAATCAGTAAAGGCGCTGTAGGAATAGGTGATATGCAGACCGGAATTTATCCCAATGTGAGTCCAGGTGGATGGAATATTATCGGAAATTCACCTTTAGAATTCTTTGATGTAAGTCGTACAGTGCCATGCTTTGCAAAGGCTGGAGATAAACTACAATTTGTTGCTGTAGATTTGGAAGAACACAGTAGAATTGTAGAACAAGTTACCAAAGGGATATACCAAATAGAAAGCGAGGTGATCCATGATTGAAGTATTGCATTCTGGTTTATATACCTCTATACAAGATCAAGGACGTTTTGGATTTCAGGAGTTTGGCGTACCTAGTTCTGGCGCTATGGATCAGTATTCAGCAGATTTGGCTAATCTGTTATTGGGTAATGATACAAATGACGCTGTGTTGGAAATGACCATTCAAGGTCCTAAGCTTAAGTTTCACTCAGACACTCAGATTGCAATTACAGGTGCAGAAATGTCACCAAGCTTGAATGATAAGCCTATTGCGGTACATCAACGTATTGCTATTAATACAGGTGATGTGCTTTCCTTTGGTGCTTTAAAGCAAGGCTGTAGAACCTATTTAGCGGTAAAGGGAGGGTTTCAATCTAGTGTTATGCTGAATAGTAGAAGTATGTATTCTGGTATTACTGAAACCAAAATGCTAAAACGAGGCGATACTATCCCTATTGAATCACTAACTTCTGAAACTTCAACAAATAAGGCTTCAATCAAAGCGAATATTAATCATTTGTCTGATAGTGAATTATCCGTATTCAAAGGGCCAGAGTTCGATAGCTTAGATGAAACAACAATTAAGGTTTTAACAACTACAGAGTTTTCTGTTTCCAATAGCAGTAATCGTATGGCATATCTGTTCAATGAAGTATTACCAAACGATTTGCCACAAATAATTACAGCACCAAGCCTTCCAGGTACTGTACAATTAACACCTTCAGGACAATTGATTGTTTTGGCCAAAGACTGTCAAACCACAGGCGGTTATCCGCGAATTCTACAATTATCGCAAGAGGCGATGCACTGTTTATTTCAAAAAAAAGCACAGCAAAAAGTACAGCTAAAGATTGTTGATAACCCTGTGTAAGAAATCACTTAAAAAGATTGTATAAAATTTTGCAGGTCTACAGATTTGTACTACTTTAAATATTGAATTACTCTACCCCTAAAACGAGCTAATTTATTTTTTCATTAACTAAAAATAAATTTTGATTATGGCAAAACCAACCGGTGTAATCACACCACAACAAGCAAAAGATTTGGATACTGAGTTTAACAGTAGACATACTTTAATCAGTACACAGATTGTAAAACGACCAGACAACCGATCTGCATGGTGGTCTTTACAAGACATTAGAGATTATTTAGATTATGCCGAGAATCAGGCTCTCGATGATGGCTACACTATGGATGGTATACGTGTATACCTTGGGGCTTACCCTGAAGATTCTGAAGGTGTTGGCTATACAACTGTTTTTATGGTTCCAACAGGTAATCAAACCGGTCAGCAAGCTGCAAAAGGAGGAGGAAGCCCAGACTTACCTAATGGTAGCGGATTAAATTTTGGTAATAACGGACAACCACCTGAATCGAATTATCCTCAATAAGGGTTCTTTTCGTGAATGATTTTATATTAAATAATAAGCATTGGTTAACTATTAGCCTAGAGTTTACCGCAACTTTATCTTGTTATTTATTATATAATAAAAGTCGTGACTATAGGTTGCGACTTTTTTTATACTATTTATTATTAACTGTAGTGATAGAAACTCTAGCGTGCTATACCTATATAATTTATTCCACAAATGATAATGCTTTATATGAAAGCATAAAGAATACAGTGTTTAGAAAGAATAGTTGGCTATATAATATATATCTTATAGCTGGTATTATGCTGTTAATGTCTTATTTCTCAAGTCTTTTTAAGACATCTAAATTTAAAAAGGCTGCTTTTTATTTGTACTTAGCCTTTTTGATTTTTTCTGTTTTATCATATGTTATTACTGAGACATTCTTCCGCTTTATTTCTATTTATAGCTTTTTAGCTGGCTCTATATTTATTTTTATTTCTGTATCATTATATTACTATGAACTATTAAATAGTGAGCAAATTTTAAAGTTCTATAAGTCAGTACATTTTTATGTAGTTACTACTTTATTGATGTGGTATATATGTATTGCGCCTTTGATGATTTTCACCAGCTTTTTTAATTTAAAAAACCCTAATTTTATTGCGTTTCATGATATGGTTATGACATATTCAAACATAATTATGTATCTTACCTTTACTGTATGTTTCATTACATTTTATTCCAAGACGAAGAAATCCTAAGCCATGAACAAATTGTTCTGATTATTTATGTGATATTTATCCTTATAGCTTTTGTAACTCTTTTCACAGTTTTTTTTATTTCATTTCAAAAGCGAAAAAACAAAATCCTTATCGACAAGTTTAAGCAGCAACAAGCTTTTGAGGAAGAGTTAGCTAAAACTCAGCTCGAGATTCAGGAGCAAACTTTGAAGGATGTTGGTAGAGAATTGCACGATAACATTGGACAAATGCTGGCTTATGCCAATATGCAACTCAATGCCGTTTCTGGGACATTGGAAGATTCCGTAAAGTCAGCGATAGAAGGTACAAAATCCACTATAAAAGATAGCATACAAGAGGTACGTACTTTATCCAAAACACTCAATAGCGATGTGGTATTGAACTTAGGATTGAACCAATCTTTGGAGAATGAAGTTGAACGCATTAATAGACTAAAAGGCATTGCTGCGATATTGGTTATTGATGGTGATGTACAAGAACTCTCTAACAAAAATGATGAAATCTTTATCTATAGGATTATTCAGGAATTTTTATCCAATTCTCTAAAATATGCTGAAGCAACAACGATTGAGGTTACTTTGGATTACTCAGATAACTTAACGGTTACTGTTACTGATGATGGCAAAGGCTTTGACATCAACACTGCTGAAAAAGGTTCTGGACTTATTAATATGAAAAGCCGTGCTGAACTTATCAATGCTGACTTAACTATTGACTCCAAAATAGGAGAGGGGACTTCGTTGAAGTTGGTGTATAAGCTTTAGGTTAATTCTCACAAGCATCCCAAATAGGATCCTTAGGTAATGGTGCTGTGATGCTAATCATTTCTTTTTTTACAGGATGTTCAAACTCTAATACTCTAGAGTGCAGATGAATACTCGCATCTTTATTACTACGATCAAAACCATATTTTAAATCTCCTTTTATTGGACTGCCAATACTCGATAACTGAGAACGTATCTGGTGGTGTCTACCAGTTTCAAGATTGACTTCTAATAAAACATAATTGTCCAATTGCTTCAAAACTGTATAGCTAAGTATCGCTTTTTTACTGCCTTCAACTTCAGATTTAAATGCTGTGGATTTATTGTTTTTAGGATTCTTCTTTAACCAATGCACCAAGCGATCAGTTGTATTAGATGGATGGTTCTTTACGATTGCCCAATACGTTTTCTTAGCTTTCTTTTCGGCAAATAGCTTATTCAGTCTAGGTAATGCTTTGCTAGTTCTGGCAAATACGACAATACCAGTCGTTGGCCTATCCAACCTATGAACCACACCAAGATAGACATTACCAGGCTTATTATATTTCTCTTTTAGGTAAGACTTTACAACTTCGCTAAGCGGAGTATCTCCAGTTTTATCACCTTGTACGATATCACCAGCACGCTTATTGACTACAATAATGTGATTGTCTTCGTGTAAGACTTGGAGATTGTCTTTAGTGGAGAGAACTTTCAAAAGATTTTAAATACGTTAATGAGCAAATTTGATAATTTGAAAATGAGTTTTTTCACCTAACACCTAACACCTAACACCTAACACCTAACACCTAACTAATATTGCTCCTTATCATTAGGAAACTCAACAGCTTTCACATCATCTACATATTGAGAAATAGCAGTAGTCATGTCTTCATATAAGTTCATATAGCGTCTTAAGAAACGTGGATTGAACTCATGAGTCATACCAATCATGTCATGAAGTACTAACACTTGACCATCTACGCCATTTCCGGCGCCAATACCAATAATAGGAATGGTCAATTGTGATGCTACTTCTCTAGCCAGTTCAGCAGGAATCTTTTCAAGAACAATAGCAAAGCAGCCAATTCTTTCTAGCATTTTGGCATTTTCTACCAATTCTTTAGCTTCTTGTTCTTCCTTAGCTCTAACCGTATAGGTCCCAAACTTATAAATAGATTGCGGTGTTAAACCTAAATGTCCCATTACAGGAATTCCAGCATTAAGAATACGCTTTATGGAGTCTTTTACTTCTCGACCACCTTCAAGCTTTACTGCATGGCCACCACTTTCTTTCATGATTCTAATAGCAGAGCGCAAAGCTTCTTTTGGGTCACTTTGGTAGGTTCCGAAAGGAAGATCAACAACTACCAAAGCTCTGTCTACAGCTCTAATTACCGAAGAGGCATGATAGATCATTTGGTCCAAAGTGATTGGTAATGTAGTTTCATGACCAGCCATAACGTTACTTGCAGAGTCTCCAACCAGGATGACATCGATACCAGCACCATCCACAATCTTAGCCATGGTATAATCGTAAGCTGTTAACATGGAGATTTTCTCTCCGTTAGATTTCATATCTACAAGCGTTTTTACGGTAATACGCTTATATTCTTTCTTTGCTACAGACATAAGTTTTTAGTTAGATTTTATCAAAGGTAATGAAAGCTGTGCTTATAGTTCAATATTCGTGATTGTTGCTAAGGAGTCGCACTTTTTTACAGAGACTCTAATTGGCTTGTCTTTGTATAAGTTGTCAATGTAATAGGTTTTACAAGGCTCAGTACGTGTTTCACTTTCCGAGAAGTCTACATCTCCATAACGGATAACATCAATAACAATAGTAGAATCCAAGTCGTGTTTCTTCATAGATTCTTTTGCAGCATCGCTATAGACTTTCTTCAAACCTGCCAAATGCTTTACAGTTCTTGCATTAGGGCCATAATCGCAAGAGGCTTTTTTTCCACCAAGGAAAAAGAACAATACAATTAAACCAATAGCAAAACCACCTAAATAATAACCAAGACGATTTATAAATTTCATTAAATGGATTAAAAAATTAGTAGATTAACATCACTATGCTTTAGGTCGAACCATTCACCAACTGATTTGTTGGTTAAAATTCCGTGGTAAAAATACAACCCATTTTTCAATCCTTTGTCAAAACGAAGTGCATTTTCTATACCGCCGTTTTCGGCAATTTCTATAAGGTAAGGTGTAAAGATGTTACTAATGGATACTGAAGAAGATCTGGAGTATCTGGCTGGAATATTGGGCACACAATAGTGTGTGATGCCATTATAATCAAAAGTAGGATGATCGTGCGTAGTCACTTCACTAGTTTCAAAACAGCCACCCATGTCTATACTTACGTCAATAATCACAGCACCTCGTTTCATTTCGTTGACCATTTCTTCGGTAACGATTACTGGAGCTCTGTTAGTTCCACGTATAGCACCAATGGCAACGTCGCAACGTTTTAAAGCTTTCAATAAGTTTTTTGGTTGCATGGTAGACGTATAGATCGTTCTTCCAAGGTTGGTTTGCAAACAGCGCAACTTGGTTAGAGAATTATCAAATACTTTGACGTTAGCACCTAAACCTAGCGCCGAACGCGAAGCAAACTCGCCAACAGTACCAGCACCAAGAATAACCACTTCGGTAGGCGGTACACCACTGATATTACCAAGCATTAGCCCGTTTCCGCCATTGACATTAGATAATAATTCGGACGCAATAAGAATTGAAGCCGTTCCAGCTATTTCACTCAAAGAACGTACTGCAGGATATGTGCCATCGTCATCCTTAATAAACTCAAATGCCAAAGCGGTAATTCGCTTGGATGCTAAAGCTTCAAAATAAGCTTTGTTTTGTGTCTTAAGCTGTAAGGCAGAAATGAGTAATGTCTGCGGATTGATAAGTTTTATTTCATCAATAGAAGGCGGTTCAACTTTAAGAATAATAGGGCAGGAGAATACTTTTGCTGTATCCTTTGTGACTTCTGCACCAGCTTCACTATAGTCTTTATTTTTAAAATTGGCACCATCACCTGCACCAGATTCAATCATAACACGATGACCATTAGCAACCAATGCTGATACAGCATCTGGTGTAAGGCAAACACGTTTTTCTTGAAAATGGGTTTCTTTTGGAATACCGATGAACAGGTCACCCTTTTTTTTAAGTATTTCGAGAGTCTCTTCTTGAGGAAGTAATTGCTCTTTCGTAAAAGGCGATAATGATTTACTCATTAGTGATCTGAATTAATAAATTCAAATTACGAATAATATTTCGGTTGTTAAAACTTAGTAAGATAAATAGCGTATCGTGAATTACTGATTCTCGTATAAATGTCCTTCTCTGAAGTCTTTATATTTGGAATCAGACTTTGCATCGAAAGGATTAGATTCGAGCAAACGCTTATTTTCTGCTTTTAACTTGTACATTTTTACCACTGCAACAATGATAAAAAATGCGAATATGGTCGCTGTAACGATAAGAATTATAGTAAGTTGCTTAGTCGTCACAAGTAGGCTAATATTAGTGAGAGACGTCGTCATAATAGATTTGGATTATAAGGCTAATATACAATTTAAATCGAATTGTTAACTATTTCAATTTAAAAATATTAACAAAAAATAAGACCAGTTTTGTTAGTAACTCATCGCAAACGTTATAATTACTATAAGTTGCTGTAAATCAGTAATTGCGAAAATAAAGTAAGTGCTTTTGGAATATTGTCAGTTTTTTACTTCAAAATCGATAAAAATTCAATAAAAATCGCTCAAATCCATTTCTGTAACATTTTATATTTTTTTGATACCTATATTTTAGAAATTTCATTTTAAGGAATGGTTTTTTTTACCGAAATTGCTTGTCCTTAAAATTTGTATAACCATTAATTCATTAATAAATGTCTGATGATTTTGATTTATTAGAGACTAACTCTCAAGAAAAACAAGAAAAAGTTGATGTAAACTGGGGAAAAGCGATTGACCAAATGAAGTCTAAGCTTGCTCAGGAGGATGATCCGGAGATGCGTCAAAAGATCTTAAATGCGACCTTGGACGATGTTGTTCATATGGCCGAAAAAGATAGAACTACGCTTTTAGATGCCATAAAGGACCTTACGGATTATCAAGATGAAGTAGGAATTATCTTTGAAGGGTTTTCTGCATTAAATGCTGAAGAGCAAAAAGTCATCGACGATGCGATAAAGCGCTTAGAGCGTGCGAAGGTTGAATTAGAAGATGCTGAAAGCAAACCAGATACCTGGTGGAATAACCTTTGGGGGCGAAAAAGCAAAATCAAAAATGCACAGCAAGAGCTAAAAGATGCACAAAAGAATCGTGCTTCTGCTGATAATAAGGCTAAAGCAATGTTTCAGCAGCGTATCGAAACAGCAGATATTCAAACGTTGTTAAATGAATTATCCTTCAAGAGTCAGGCTGCTGTAAAGCGATTAAAAGATCGTGAGCTTGAAATCAAAGAAGTAGAAGACCGTTTGCAAGATGCTATCGTAGAGGCAAGTAAGAATCATACAAAGGCTTTAGAAAAGAAAGCTGAAGTTGAAGATAAATTAGAAGCGGAATATGCACTACTTAAGCAGGCTAGACAAGCTTTAGAAGATGTTGCGGATAAGCAGTCTACGGAATATTCGGATGCATTAGCTAAAGTTACTAAACTAGAGCAAACAGTAGAAGAACTAGAAGGTCTTAAGAATGCGTATACAACCTTAGCAGCGAGTAAGGATAGTTTCGTGCACAAGCACAACCTTACCATTAAAGTACTAACGTCTCTAAGAAGTAACCTGCAAACACATCGTGCAAAACTGAAGAGTGATACAGATGAGCGTCTAAAATATTATGATGGTTATGTTGTAGCACTTAAGGCAAGAACAGACCAGGAGTTTGCTGCGATATTAGAGCATCTTGGTGTGAAGACTGATGAGCACATTGGAGAAACACTTGCTGCAATGCATACTGCTAGTGCTAAGGCACGTCAGGAAATGATGGATAATATTCCTGTACATGAAAAAGTGATGCAAGGCGTATATAGTACTTATGCTGAAGCGTTACAGGAAATTAGAAATAAAGATGTTGAAATCCAGAAAAACTTCTCTGAGCGCTATGGTATTGATATGAAGGAAATCTTCGAAGAATACTATAAAGCTGATGGAACTGCACCTTCAGGAGATGATGGAGAGCCATCTGGAGAAGGCAAGCCAGAAGATTCTGGAGATGATGATTTATTAGGATAATTAGCTACTTTCATAAACACTGAGCCTGATAGTGGTAAAACACTATCAGGTTTTAATTACTTTAAATTGTACCTCATTTACGTATGATTGTTACACCATTAGATTCTGCTGAACTCGATTCAAAAGATCAATACATCTTCTATCATAAGATGGTAGATTTTGCATTGAAAGAGTTGATTGTAGGTGTTCAGCACGAAAACCTAAGCAATAAGCAAGAATTACAATTGTTCAAGCAATATTCAGATTTGCTGTTGTATTCTATTGAAGCAATGCGTGTAAAATATATGTATGATGATGAGGACAATATGAAGATTGATCTTACGGATTCTGGATTTCCAAACTATTTGGAGTTTCGCTATCTCTTTAATGATTTAGAACTAAGAGATCAGCATATTCGAAAATTACCAGATTTAGATCAACTTAAAGAGGATTTTCTCGATACGCTTATGCGTCGAAAGCAACCTGTAAAGAAGCGTAAACTCTTTGAAGCTGCTTCGATTGCCTATTATACCTCTGTAAAAAAGGAATATATCTTTAATCGTTTTGTACAAGGCAAAGTCTTCAAGACACCAAAAAACTTCAGTGCTGAGTTTATGACCAGTTGGAGTTTCTACGATGTAGCTCACAATAGACCTTTTATTTGTTTCCTGTATTTTGACTATGACGGCAGAGATGTCAAAGATTATAAAGACGAAATCTACGAAGCCCTAAAGCAAACAGCGGATAGAGAAATGTCCATGGACGCAATGGCTTATGCCATAGACAGACGTTTAGAAAAGGTAAGACCAAGAATTATCAAGCGTATAGATGTAGGTCCCTTACACAACGTCTTTGCAAAGGATGAACATGAAATCACACATGCGATTTTGGATGGTATATCTAAGAAAGAAATTCCTTTGGAGTCCTACGCAGTTTCATTCAGAATAGACGAAATATCATCAAGTTCAGAATTCAAACAAGGTAGTTTTTTCAACAAGCAGATATTTCAAAAATGGAATGATCCTACAAGAGAGCAATATGTATTTGCACCACATAGGATTATTCAAATGTTATATAACAAAACGCCAGAACTAATGAATGGTTTGGCTAAGCCTCCATTTCAAGTGGCAGATTTAAAGTAGTAATTGTAATTGAAAAAAGAGTTTAGATATAGACCTCCTTTTAACTATCTAATACAGATAGTATTAGGCTTTTTATTGGGTTCTTTGTTGTTAAGCAATATAATAATCATAGAAGGTAAGGAATGGTGGTTCTATACTTTGTTGTTTTTTGGAACATTGTTTTTTTACGGTTACGGATATTTATTCTATAAGAGATGTTTTTCTAATTTAAAAGGTTATAAAATTAGGTTAACTGATTCAACTTTATTTATGCCATTCATGGATCAAGGAGTACTTATATCCATTAGATATTCTGATATAGACGATATTGATTTAGGAAATTACTCTGATACTGAAGTATTAGGTGTAATTTCTTCAAAAGGAGTTTTAGAAATCGAGAAGATTTGGATGAAGAAAAAGGAGTACAACGAATTACACAAGATATTAAACGAAAAAGTAAAAGGAATTAGAACTTAGATTTATAACTTTTTACTTATAACTTGAAACTATACATGGAACACAGTTCAACATTCCCTATAAAACAAAATGAGCTCGATATGCTAAGAGAAGAGGCAACCTCTTATCTCAAGAGCATACAGTGGGAGCAAAGTCAGCGTGCTAAGAATAGAGACAAAGATGCGCAAGATCAATCCATATTATTATACCTGTCTAGAGCTAAGGGCAATGGTGTTTCGGATGTGGTCTCTGTTTCTAAAACAGTTCTTGGACTTAAGAAACGATTATTACCAGAATCGATAGCACTACCAGTGTTTCTCAATGAAACCTTATTCTTTGTGCAAGAAGCCTTAACGTTAGGGATTTGGATAAAGGACAGTTATTATGATTCATCTGGGCTTTCTACATTAATTGAAAACAAATCGGCCTTAGACAATGCCGGTAAGCGTGAATACGAAAGTAAAATGCTCACAGCTACTGCATTTATGCTATTTGCTACAGCATACAAGATTTTACACGATTTAAAACCACATGCTTCAGATGACCTTAGCGTGATGCAACAGAAGTTTGCAGGAATTCCTGAAGTGTCCTTATTATCCCCATTAAAAGGAATATCCTGTGCATTGTTCTATTATGATAAATATCTAGATCATCCAGAAATTATTACTAAGGATAAAGATGTGATCGATTTTACTGTAGTTTATTTTGAAGCCTTACTAGATGAAATCATTCTACGAAAGAATTCTTTAGAATATACCGAAACCATTACTGATAGAGCGTACAAACTAGAAAACTCTGAGTTTGCGGTAGATGGTTGGAATAATGTCTTTGCTGGTGCTGCTGTAAGTGTAGAGTTCAATAAAATTCAGTTTGAACAAATTGTTGGTAATAAAGATGCGAAACACTTTGCAAGACGATTGACAGAGCGTTTATTGAGTTATGACTTTCAAGCAAAGAAAAATCCTTTTCAAGAACTTGGTGGCTTCATGCCAGTATTTATGGGATATGGTATTCCAGGAACAGGAAAAAGTATGTTGATTGCTGCCATCGCAACACGTTTGAAGGAGCATAGCGATAATCTAGAAATTCCATTCTTATTCCATCCAATGCCAGATACGTTGATTAGTACCTTTCAAGGTGGTTCAGCTGAAAAAATGGTAGAGTGGATGCATCCTTTACAAGATCCAACACGATTGATTTTTGCACCGATTGATGATGCGGAGAACAATCTGCAAGAACGTACTGCCCAAGGTGTTTCAGCTGGTGTTAAGGAAGTTATTGGTGTGTTTTTGAGATATACCGAAGGTGCCTATGCAGTCAATTACGGAAACAGCTCTATAGGATTGTTTACCAATCTGCCAGAAATGTTGGATAAAGCAGTTATTTCTCGTGTGCAAGGTCGTTTTAAGATTGACGGAGCACGAACAGAGCACGATTTCTTAGATCAAGATCATTTATGGTGGCGCAAGCTCGAAAATACAATGCCTGGATTTATCAACATGGATGATCCAGAAAAGTATAATTACTTAGACGATCAGGGGCTGGCTAAGAATTTGGGTGAAATTTTGAAGCTTAATGATAAGCCGACTGAAGAACGTGTTTTAGAAACTTTCGAGCGTGTTTTGAAAAAGCATGAAGATGACGATCACATGTTCTATGCAACATTATATAAAGAAATTCAGAAGATATTCCCATTCTTCTCATCTAGAGATGTGAGGAACATTCAAAAAGCGGTCTCATTACGATTAACCGATTTTGACTTAGAAGATGATTGGTTTGAGAATCCTGAAATCTATTTCAAAAAAAATTATGAAACCAAGTACAACATGCTTCAAGAGTTGATGCGTGCCAATATGAAAGGTTTGGACTTCTCAGATATTCGTAGACAAGAAGTAGTAAGGTATCTCGATAATGTGGCTACCATTGCTGATACAGACTTTAAACGAAAAGTTGATGCCAGAGTTAACCAGATGAATATTGAGTTAGAAGCTAGAGAGCAGTTTGATAAGCGTGATTAATAAACATGGACAAACTAAAAAAAGCAGGTTTATATCAAAGTGAATTAATCCCAATAAGCGGGAAACTCGTAGAGCGTTATAACGATTGCTTAGATACGCTTGGCTTCACAAAAACCAAACTCAAAAAGTTTTCTATTGATGGTATTGGCTGGAGCCCTGAGGTGGCAGAGGAAAAAAACGATGTTAATTACCTCAATCATGGTGATGCCAATCCACATGGTATTATCATTTCACCTTTACAAAAGGGAAAGCCAGTCTATATTCCTTACCACACTTTCGATAAAGACATGATGAAGTTTGTCTTTAAGACGTATGAGTCTAGAATCAATGACATAACCAGAGATAGCGCAATATGCTTGGATTTCGATCAAGGTGTTGATATGTATTATGCACCTTTGGATGTTTTGAAGTATGAGAGTGTTTCAATCAATTTTAGATTGATAAATGATCTCGAGAAAAAGCAGAAAGAACAGCTAGAACTCATAGAGCATTTCAAGGATGGAAATAACTTTATCAATGAAACCATACATGAGCAATTGCTAGAATCTGCAAAGACTTATGGCGATTTACGTCAGAGAGATTTAAGACTAGAACCGTTACAATTTAAGACGGATTCTTTTTATACTCGTGCTTACGGAGGTGTATATGTTCTCAGAGATTTTATCACACCAATAGTCGTTTTTGAAGATGAAGAAGCGCATAAGGAAGCGATTAAAGATACGGTTCATGATGTATTGATCTTTCATATTTCGCAACCAGAATTAATGGTGAAATTACGAAAGCATCTTATCGTTGAAGTAGATCTAGAAAGAGTAGTGAAAACACCTCGTTATGCACGAATTAAGAACTTTGTCTTCTACAATGAATTGAAAGAACCGACACATAGTATTGCTGATATTTTATCAAATAAAACACTATTTAGAAGATACCTTAATACAATAGATGTACATGCTCTAAAGCGTGTCAATGGTGTAGAGATGTACTTAGAGCGTTTAGAGCGTAGTAATGCTTTTAAGATAGCAGATATGGTAGATGATGGGCTTTACTTTGCGTTGCACGAACCACATTCTTCATTGGAGGCTAGGCACCAAGATTTGATTTGGAAACTGTTGGTTAATGTATCCGCTAAGGATGTCTTGTTTGTATATTGGTATGATAAACAGGAGTTCTATCAACAATATCAAACCTGGGAAGATTCATTTAAGGACTGGGTTATTGACACCATTCGTAACAATATTTAAGGAAATTAGACTAATTTTATAAACAGTAATCTAATTCATCATGACTATAGAGTTTATCATATTTATTGCCTCAATATTATTCGGGATTTTATTGTATTGGCGAGAGTCTAATGGTAATGGTTTGTATCGTTTCCTTAATAAGATTGTCAATTCCAAAGAACTTCAAATGAAGGCAGATGATAAAACAGGGTTCATTTACCAGCAAAAGTTCTTATTGCGCTTGGTCTATGTGACGGCACTGTTTTTAATTGTGTCTATTATAGTACAGTTTTTAACACCTTTCAAAATATTTTCAAGCTATCCAGGCATATCCATGTTTGCGTCTTGTATCGTCGGAACATTGGTCGGTACATACGTGGCTAATTTTGTGATTAAATCTGGAGATGTTATTGAAGACAAGACAGGTGACCTTGGTGGTATCGTTAAGGATGTTGTCGAAAAAGGGAAAGACTTGGTTGATGATGTTAGAGAAAAAGCTAGTGATTTGGTAGAAGACGTTAAAGGCAATGATGATGATTCTGAAGACAGTTCTAATGAGACTAGTGCCAACGAAGCATCAGATTCAGAAGCAGATAAGAAAAGTGCCAGAGAGCGATTAAAAGATAAAGGATTGTTGTAATATGAATTTTAATAGAAAGAAAACTGCACTTATATTTCTTATCATTTTTGTCTTTGCTGTTATAGCTGAGCTGATTCTAGTTGAAAATGATTTAACGAAGTGGTTGTCTGTTTCTGGGTCACTTGGTATGGCAATTTGCTTATACATCATAGTGCGTGAAGAAACAAAGAAGGAAAACGAACAAAACATATAATTCATAATAATGATAAAACGCTATTGGCAAAAAGGTCGTAAACAGAAGATAATTACTATAATCCTTGCTATTGTATTAGTAGCGCTTTTGTTTTTCCTAAGAGATGACTATCAACCTGCATTATTATTTCTGAGAAAGTACATCTTTCCAATACTGCTGAGTATTCTAGTGTTGTACTTCGGATTGCGAAAATTCAGAAAGACAGCTTCAACAGGAAAGCGTTTTGGAATATTAGCCTTATTGCTTGTGTTCTTCGGAATCTTATACCTCGTAGGTTGGCATTATAAGATGTACGAATACATGAAGACTTATAACGTCTTCTTGGATTTGAATAAAGTTGAAATCAACGAACTACCATTAACGCAGAATGAGCGTATTCAACCTTTGCGAAACATATTCTCAATGGCCAATGAAAGTGTAGGAGAGACCAAAGATGTGTCCTTGCCGCACTTGGTTAGAGTTGATGGTGAGAACAAATGGACTATGGCAATTCAGCCGTCCGAAAAATATGTATGGCAGCGTATTAGTGACAATACAGAAGAAGTTTTTTCAGTATCTAGTACATCACCATTTCCTAGGTTTTCTAACGAGAATCGAATTCCTGTAACCTTTTCTATAGGTGAATCCTTAAAGTTTAGTAGAAATACGTATAACGCTGTAGTACAACGCTTCAATCCTTGGATGCTGTTCAATTACGAGCCAGGTGATGTTTATTACATGAAAGATGATGCAGGCAAGTGGGTGGAAGTTGTGAGTTTAACCAAATATAAAGGCTTTTTCTTTCCGTATCCAGTATTCGGAGGTGTGATGGTCATAGAAAATGGCGAGCATGATTTTAATGACTATTTAGAGCGAATTGCGATAGGAAAAGGAAAATTCATCAAGCCAGAAGAGATGAAGAACTATCCATTCCTTCAGCGTCAAAATACATTAAGCGAAAAAGTATCTCGACTTCAGGCAGAGTCTTTAAAGTTCTTAGGAGGTTTTAGTGATCCTTTACCATGGAATATGGAGACGGCTGTAAAGATTCCTGATTTGCCAGATGATCAAAATCAACAACCATTTGTTACTGATTTTGATTTCGAGGACACTGGTGTTGATGCTTACAACGGATTATATCACTGGTTTGGTTTAGAGCCTGTCGGTGATGAGCGTACCAGTTTAACCTTTAGTGTGTTTATTCCTGCGGATGGTACCGATAAAGTCTACTACTACGACCATGCTGCGAAAAAGCAAGGTTATGCAGGTGTTTCTGCGATGCCACTAAAAGTAATCGAGTCACGCAAGGAATTTGACTGGTCCGTAAATAAGCCTGTAGAGTTTAGACCATATATCAAAGACATAGCAGGCAGAAAGCGTATGTTCTTCTTGGGGACGATTTCAGCAGTGAAAAGCAATGATGCCGGAAAGTTTGATGGTTCTGCAACGCCAGACATGGCACTTATTGACAGTGAATACAGAGATGTTGTTTGGATTGATGTAAAACATCCAAGCACTTGGGACAAAGATGTCTATGACCAACTTAACGAAGCATGGCGTGCTAGTGAAGGTATAGAACACTACTATGTTGATGAGATTAGACCTGTAGATGATCTTAGCAAATCTGGTATTACTGAAGCTTATCGCGTTATGGATTCGCTAAAGGCTATTATCAATGAAGATAACAAGCAAAAAGAAATTGATCGTCTACAACGTCAAATAGATTCCATTAAGGCTTTGGGTAACTAATGTCGATTTCCTCCTTTTTTTACAATACTAAAGTTTTATCCAAAGATGAAATTACTATTGATACTGATGAGATCGTATGTGATGATATAGGCTTATATGTTATTGGACAATATCCACAATTAGAATTTAATTACGTATCTGTATTTCCGAAGAAGGAATGGAAAAAAATAGCTTCTGAAACTATTTCTTTGGCTTTTTTGAATTTGATTCAATGTAAAGCTATTAAACTTCACAAGTTTACTCACAAGGACATTTATGTAGGTGGGCTTTACTCTAGAGAAGTTCTCGTGCACTATTTTGAGGTTTTGAATACCGAAAACATTCCAGACGATTTGTTCTCCGAAACAATTATTAAGTTGATTAATGAGACAGAAAGTAAATATGGAAATCATAAGAAATTATGGAAAGTGCTCAAAAGAATAGGAGATTTTTACCTTGGAGAGAATAAAGAATACAGTAGACCAGAGAAGAGGTATGTAATTGAAATTATAAAACAATACACTAAAAAACATGAATGGATTAATCTTGAATCGGAACCTAAACTAATGGGTATTTATAAAGATTATAAGATTAACATTAAACCTATATATATTCCTAGGATAAAAATGCAACATGAAGCAATAAAAGAGTTGCACTTAAATCAGAAAAGAACGAATCCTAAGTATAAAATATTTGTAGATAATTTAGTTAAGAGAGTCAATAGTGATTTTACTCGTAGATACCCTTCAGATAATGATCCAGACTAAAGGATCTTAAAACACCAACACCATCTTTAAATTGCTTATGTATTTTTGATATTCAATTCAATATTGGAGCTGTTCAAATCTATTTTTATATCATTTAAACCTTTTAAAAAATAGTAGCATCGGATCTTATTATTTTATGAATTAATTTACAATATCTAATAAATAATGAAAACGATTATCATTACTGCTTTTTTTGTTTCATTTTCTTTGGGTTTATCGTCTCAAACGATTAGAGGAGTAGTGTTGAATGAGGAAAACAAGCAGGTCATTACTAATGTTCATGTTTATATAAATGAAAAAATTGGTGCCATTTCAAATGAAAAAGGAAAATTTGAATTAAGATTAAGTGATGAGGATTCCAATAGTCAGTTCGTTCATATATCTCATGTGGCTTTTAACACTAAGAAGATTAATCTACAACGCATAGTAAATAAGAAAGATGTTGTAATTTATTTAAAACCTCTCATCAATACCCTAGATGAAACCTTAATTGGACATAAAAGGAAATTAAAATCAAGATTGAAATATGAAGAGCTAAGACCTATGAATAAACCCTTATATGCTTTTGCTTCTGTGCTTATTGATGATGAAATATATGTAGTCGGAGGTAATAATTCATTTGATTTGGATCGAGTTAGGCTCGCAAACCGTAATACAAGTGAAAAGTATAGGAAGCCTACATTATTAAATTTTTTGCAAGAATTAAGGGAGGTATCTTTTAGTCAAGAAAACTATTCAGATCTTATGATGATCTATGACATAAACAAAAATATCTGGAAAGTATCTGATAAAGAATTTAGAGCAAGAACCTCCCATAGCATACATGCTTATAAGGATGACATGTATATTTTAGGAGGTGATAGAAAAAGTAAATATGGAGAAATTAAGTATCTAGATCATGTTATAGAGGTATACAATCGTGATTCCAATACTATTTCTCATGACTTTACTAATCCGCATCAAGCAGTGAATTTTGCTTCTATTCAGTATGGCAATTATATTATCACTGTAGGAGGTATAGAAAAGATTAATAAAAATGGAAGCAAGAGATATTCAGATGCCATGCACCTTTATAATTTGGAAACTGGTCGCTGGTATGAATTGGGTAAGCTACCTAACCCAAGAGAGGTAAAAGGTTTGTTACTTAATAATAAAATTTATCTAGTTGGAGGTCGCAATAGATTACTGTTAAATACCATTGAAAGTTTCGATCTAGATACTGGAAAATGGGAAGTAGAGGGAAAATTATTTAACCGTATTGCAAGACCAGGACTCGCATCACATAAGAATACGATATATATATTTAACAATAGTAAATTATTGACTTATAACACAGAAACAGATGTTTTAAATGAATATTCAGTTAATCTTCAAATACAATCACCTGAATTATTTTTTCATAAAGGTAAGTTGTATATCATAGGCGGATATATCGAGAAAAGCTATTCAACAATAGCTTCTCAAGGTGTTTATAGCATCGATTTAAATCAACTGTCTAAAACCAAAATCCGTAGATCCAAAAACCTAAAATGGGAAGAAAAATAAGTTTTTAAATTAAAACACCAACTCCATCTTAATATCACTTCTCACATATTTACTATCCTTCTCAACAGGAATTTCTATAAAACCATATTTTCTATAGATATATATGGCATTCTCCAAACGTCTGTTAGAGTAGAGGATAAGCTTCGGTAATCCCATGACATCCTTTGCATAATCAATACAGTGCTGCATTAACTGCTGACCAATCTTTAAGCCTCTATACTTAGGAGATACAGCCATTTTGGTGAGTTCATACAAACCAGGTTCTGCCAAAGGCATTAAGGCTACAGTGCCAACAACAGTATTCCCTAGTTTAGCAAAGAAGATATGACCACCTTTGTCAATGATATATTCATCTGGCTTACTCAGAACTTCCTCATCATAAGGTTCTACATAGAAGAAGGTTTTTAACCATTCTACATTGAGTTCATAAAAATCTTTGGCATAAGCATTATCATAGTTGATAATGTTTACCGTGTTTTTCGTCTGTGCTTTAGCTTGTTCAATAATCATAGTGCTTAATCGTTTTTTAGAAAGCTTGTCTTCAAACTTATTGAGATGCTCTATTAATGAATTCGATTCGTGCGCTGTATAGTCTTTGACTACAACATCAATGACTTTCCATAAAGGTTTCATCTGTGCCACAACGTCCGAACCTTTTTTTGAAAGATGAATATTCTTCTTACGCTTATCAATAGCATCACTTTCTATGGTTACTAATTCTTTTTTAATCAACTTGTTTATCGCCTGAGTTATAGCAGGCTGGGTGAGGTTAAGATTCTGACAGATTTCACCATTGGTAACACCGTCTTTCTGTGCAATAACTTTAATGATAGGGAATAGGTAAGGATCGAAATCTATATTGAAATGATGATACACTGCCTGAGCTTCACGCAAGATGTATTCACTCAAACGTTTTAAGCGAGAGCCTAATCCCAATTCTCCAAAACCTCTTAAAGCATCCATAGTATTAATATTTATATAAGTGCTTATGCAAATTTATATATTTATTCTCAAACTAGCAAATTTGGTATTAAGATTTGATGTAATCCGTAATCAGATAGGTCAGGAGTTTGCCCACTTTAGAAGCGTCTTTTTTCTTTGGTGCAGCTTCACATAAATGTAAATATGTAGCAGTTTCAAACTTAGAGAAATAACTTAAGAACTGTCTGGTTTTACTCACAGAGAATCCACTTGGAGTCTTTGCGCTACTTGGCACATTGACTATGGCATCACAATCGATCTCAATTCCAAAAGGTTGATCCACGACATGCTGTGATGCTTTTTTTAATTCGGTCTTGAAGCTGGTTTCCTTTCGTACTTCAATAGCTTCATACGTATTGTATTTTACTTCTTTGAGCTTATTCATTTTGTCAAAGACAGACTGCGATGTATAGTTTTCGTGCAGCCCAAAAATGAAGTAATTCTTTAGAAAGCCTTCAGCAAACGCATAGCTAAATCCATTGCCGCTATGTCTACCTTCTTCTTTTCTAAAATCTGTATGCGCATCAAAATTGATAGCATTAATTGGTTTGCTCAACCCTAGTGAAGTTCCTTTTATGTTTCCATAAGCATTGTTGTGACCACCACCAATAATAATCGGTTTCTTTCCAGCCTTTACAATTTGGCTTACCAAATAGCTCACATCTTTATCAATAACATCGACAAATTTTCTGGCGCTGATGACATCTTTCTTTTTCCCAGGATTTAGTTTATCAATTTCAGAAAGTAGATGTCCATACTCCAAATGACCCAAAACACAAACTCTATTTGCTTTGGTAAATTGATTACTTTGAATGTTTAACAAAACTTTTATTGCAATTTTCCATGTGCTGCGAGCTCCTGTATTTCCATGGTTTGCAAAAATTCCTACGTCTTCACAGACACCAAAAATCACATAATCAACATCTAAATTTTGTAATGCTTCGTATATAGTATTGAAGTTAGAAATTAACTTAACGTGTTCGCCGAATTTGGATTCACCAGCACGCTTATTGACCAAAGTTTTGACGTCAGTTTGGGAAAATAGTTTAAGGTTGTCCATGTTTAGTGTAAACGAAAAAAGAATAGTTAAAAATACAGTTTTTTTCTACTTTGCAGTTAAGAAAGTTATGTAATTAAAAATAAGAATTAACGTTTCAATAACTTAAACAACAAGTAACCTATGGAAAATTCAAAAAGCAAAAGTACAGCACTAAAGGTAGCATTAGGGATTATGTTAGCCTTGTTCTTAGGAACCGCATTTTACACATCTAAGTTGTATAATGAGAAGAAAGAAAACGAGGCTACGCTCATCAGCGAGAAAAAACAAGTTATGGATGATCTTAGCAATATGGCTAAGCAGTATGACCTTGCAATTGGTGAGAACGAAGTTACAAACCAAAAATTAGTAGAAGCCAGAGAGCGTATCCAAGGATTAATGGATTCTCTTAAGATTTCTCAAAATAGTGTCAACAGCTTATGGAGATACAAAAAGAAGTTCTTAGCCCTACAGGATGAAATGAATGTATTATTGGCAGAGAACGATAGCTTAAAAGTTGAAAACAAATTATTAGCAGAAACATTAGACAGCACACAAGTACAATTAGTTGAGCGTACAATGTTTACAGACTCGCTATTAGTACAAAATACTGAATTGGCAGAAGTTGTAGAAAACGCTGCAGTACTTCAAACCGTTGGATTGAAAGGATTTGGAGTTATCGAAAGAAGTTCAGGGAAATTAATTCCAACAGAAAGAGCACGTAGAAGTGACAAGATTAGAGTATGCTATACAGTAGCTAAAAACAGCTTAGTACAAGCAGGAGATAAAGAATTATATGTTCAGGTAATTGATCCAAATGACAACGTATTGGGTACTAACCAACAAGTACAATTCGAAGACGGTAAAGTACTTAACTTTAGTTTGGTAAGTAAATTCAATTACGAAAACAGAAACTTAAATATATGCGAATTTGTAGCACCAGCTGGTGACGATAAATTCGAAAAAGGTCGTTACATAGTTAACGTTTTTAATGATCAAGATTTAGTGTCCTCTTCGGAGTTTACACTAAAGTAATAGAGATTGAAAATTGATTGATTAATCCTAAGACTCGGGAATCCTACAATTCCCGAGTTTTTTTATGCGCTAAGGTTAGCGATGCATGCTTCTCTAATTGTCCAAACGTCCTCAAAAGCATAAGGAATACCTTCTGAAGCAATCCAAGACTTTATATAATCTTGATGCAAAGCAACTTTATAATCACCAATCTGTTCAGGTTGGATAGAAGCTTCAAACAATAAGACACTTTCAAACATGTTTGCATTTGAATTTTGCTTCGTGAAATCGTAACGTTTCCCTTCAAACTTAAGGTAGCAATGCGCTTCAGGAATATAGTCTAATTGATTAGCATCTAGAACAGAACCAATGCCTTTGGTATTTTCAGCATTCATTTTATAAACACCGATACAGAGTTCAACAGGAATATTATTTTCTATGGCCAACTGCTTTAAAAAGG
Source organism: Winogradskyella sp. 3972H.M.0a.05 (assembly GCF_040493455.1). Taxonomy (NCBI): domain Bacteria; kingdom Pseudomonadati; phylum Bacteroidota; class Flavobacteriia; order Flavobacteriales; family Flavobacteriaceae; genus Winogradskyella; species Winogradskyella sp. 3972H.M.0a.05. The sequence continues at coordinate 27,627 of NZ_JANFDA010000008.1, forward strand.
CATGCTTGGTGGAACATGTACCTTTCTCTTCACGTAAAATAAGGTTGAAATCACTACGATCCGAATTTCGACCATAGGGCAGATTTCTAATATAATCACAAGCTTGAGCGAAGGAAGATACATCCTGAGCTTTCAATGTTTTTGAAAGCGGTTCGTTACTGACAAATACCTCATTGAACTTCTCCATGAATGATAACCTTGTCTATATGATGATCACCAAAGGCATAAGGCAAATAATGATAACCTGGAATAGGTTTAGTAATCATGACATTGGCTTTTTTGCCTCTGCAGATGCTGCCATACATATTGCTTAAGCCAATCGCATAAGCTCCATTTATCGTTGCTGCATTAATAGCTTCTTCTGGAGTCATTTTTAGTTTTATACAAGCCGCACTAACCACTTGGTTCATGTTTCCACTTGGTGTTGAACCGGGATTATAATCTGAAGCAATAGCAACAGGCAACTCGGCATCGAGCAATTGTCTGGCTGGCGTATAAGGAATGCTTAGAAAATAGGAGCAGAGTGGAAGCGCCACTGGCATCGTTTCAGAACCTTTTAAAGCTTCGATATCGTCGTTGTTGAGTTCTTCCAAATGGTCTACAGATAAGGCGTTATGCTTTATACCTAAAGCCACACCACCAAAAGCGTTGAATTGATTCACATGAATCTTAGGAATCAATCCATGTGCTCTACCAGCTTCTAAAATGCGGTCTGTGTCTTCTAGGTCGAAATAGCCTTTTTCACAGAAGATGTCGACATATTCTGCCAAGTCTTCATTAGCTACTTTTGGAATCAATTCGTTGATCACTAAATCCACATAAGCAGTTTTGTTATCTCTGTATTCTGCCGGAATGGCGTGTGCACCTAGTAATGTCGCTTTAACTGGCAACTTAAAATCCTTTTTGAGACGCTCAATGACTCGGAGCATTTTTAGTTCTGCATCTACTGTAAGTCCATAACCAGACTTTATTTCAATCGCACCAGTACCAAGCTGAATTAGATTTTTCAAGCGTTCTGAAGCTTGCTCGTACAAGTTATCTTCCGATGTCGCTTGAAGCTTCTGTGCAGAATTCAAAATACCGCCACCACGCTCAGCAATTTCAGCGTAGCTCAATCCATTGATACGATCTACAAATTCTGAAACTCTGTTTCCTGCATAGACAATATGCGTATGAGAATCGCACCAAGTTGGTAAGACCACGCGATCCGTTGCATCTATTATCGTGTCTGCTTCAATACCTTCACAATCAGCCATAGGACCATATTCTACAATGGTATCGTGCTCTATAAGCAAGTAGGCATTTTCGAGAACTGGCAATTGCTTCATATCGCTACCTTTCACAATAGTAACGTTGTGATTGCGTACTTGAACTAATTCTTTAATGTTGGTAATTAAAATCGAAGACATAGATGATGCGTTATTCGTTTCAAAGGTGCTTAAATTTTGGGGAATAAAAAAACGCCAGCAAAATTGCTAGCGTTCTCTTATTGTATTTTGAATCTATTGTTTTACGAGTCGTTGTGAAGCATTAGAACCTTCAAACTGAATCATATAGACACCACTTGCAAGATTAGAAATATCTAAAGGTGATGATTCATTGACACTAGCACTGAGAATACGCTCTCCTAAAATACTGTATACATTGATTTCCATCAACGTATCGATGCCTTTGAAGTATACCATGCCTTTTGAAGGATTTGGAAACATAGAAATAGTTTCAGATTCTAAATCGTCTATACCTAATGTGAATAATTCATTTTCGTACCAATCTAAGGTATCGCTTCCAAAACCAACAGTAGCAATATCTTTATCTGTATCACCATCGAAATCAGCGATTGTAAACGCAAATACTTGATGGTTATTATCCGCAATCAAAGCCTCTGTATTGAATCCTCCTGAGTTTGTACTTTCAAACCAAATAATAGAATCATCAGCTGTTCCACCATCCGTAAGCACAACATCGTTATAGCCATCATTATCTAAATCTGAAACTTTTACAACAGCAGGTCTGTCTATAATGGTATCGTCAGAGATTCCTGTTTCGGTATAAGTACCATCCATTTCTTTGTTGTACCAAGCGACTTCACCAGATACATTATCACATTTTATGATGTCCGTAACCATATCATCATTAACATCTGCAAATGCTGCTACAAACAAGAATGGATCTCCACTCGTTACAGTATTAGCATCTTTCAACCAAGATACAGTCATTGTACCGCTTTCTATGTACTGATTGTAGAATACTTCGATAGTACCATCGGTTGTAGTATCTACATAACCGATAAGTGCGTCTAAGTCTGTATCACCATCAAGGTCAGTAAAGCTTACGTTGCCAGGTTGTGTGACTAAACCAGGGAAATTCGCAGTATCTTCTATGATTTGTTCTGAACCAAAATTTCCAGCACTATCACCAGCGTACCACACCACTTTATTAGCGTCGAAACCAACACCAACAACATCCAAGTGACCATCATTATTGATATCGGCAGTAGTCACTTGACCAGCACCTAATAAGTTTCCTATAAGTTGCTCAGCACCAAAGCCACCCATACCATCATTGGCAAACCAAACCACTTTACCACTGTAGGAACCAGCGATAATATCGTTTCCGTTAATACCATCTAAGTCAGCAATGGCTAAGCCTCCAATACCTTGAAGTCCAGCATCGTTTGATATTACTGTTTGTTGCGTAAAGTTTCCTAAACCATCGTTCTTGTACCAACGAATAAAATCTGAAGAGAAGTTATACGTACCAATAACGATATCTATAAAAGTGTCGCCATCGAGGTCGGCAGAATTAATAGCATAAGGATCAGCACCAACATTGGGATCTATGTTTACACCAGCCGCAAATGTGGTTTGCGAAGTGGCTGAAAAAGAATATACTACAATAGTAAATAGGGTGAGTAGTCTTAATTTCATATACGTGAGTTAAATATTTTGAATATGTTAAAGTTACAACATTATTTGAGGCTGCCAACCATATCTTCTGGTTTCACCCATTCGTCATATTCTTCGGCTGTAACATAACCAAGATTAATAGCTTCTTCTCTAAGTGTTGTTCCGTTTTTGTGCGCTGTATTAGCAATCTCAGCGGCTTTGTAGTAACCGATTTTGGTGTTTAAAGCAGTCACCAACATCAATGAATTATTCAATAAGGTTTTAATCACTGAATGATTTGGCTCTATACCTGCAGCACAATTCACATCAAAGCTGACACAAGCGTCACCAATTAATTGCGCTGAGTGCAGAATGTTTGCAGCCATCATAGGTTTGAAGACATTAAGCTCATAATGTCCTTGTGTACCACCAACAGTAATGGCAACATCGTTACCCATCACTTGAGCACAAACCATTGTTAAGGCTTCACATTGAGTAGGATTTACTTTTCCTGGCATGATTGAACTTCCTGGCTCATTGGCTGGAATGATGATTTCTCCAATCCCTGAACGTGGACCAGACGCCATCATACGAATATCGTTTGCGATTTTATTTAAGGACACTGCCAATTGCTTTAAAGCGCCATGACTTTCTACAATAGCATCGTGTGCTGCTAAGGCTTCAAACTTGTTGTCTGCGGATACAAATGGCAAACCTGTGAACTCTGCGATAAATTCAGACACACGCTTTGCATAACCTTTTGGTGTATTGAGTCCTGTACCTACTGCAGTACCACCAAGGGCTAATTCTGCTAAATGCGGTAAGGTGTTTTCTAAGGCTTTAAGTCCATGATCGAGTTGTGACACATATCCAGAAAACTCTTGACCAAGTGTCAATGGCGTTGCATCCATAAGGTGTGTGCGACCAATCTTTACACAGTCTTTAAAGTCTTCTGATTTTTTCTTTAAAGTATCTCTCAATTGCTGAACACCTGGAATTGTTACTTCTACAATCTTTTTATAGGCAGCAATGTGCATCCCAGTAGGGAAGGTATCGTTAGACGATTGCGACTTGTTAACGTCATCGTTAGGAGCAATAGTTTTTTCTCCCTCTCCTATGACTTTACCAGCCAATTGATGTGCTCTATTAGCAATGACTTCGTTAACGTTCATATTACTTTGCGTCCCAGAACCTGTTTGCCAAACCACTAATGGAAACTGATCATCGTGCTTACCTTCTAAAATTTCATCACAAACGGCTGCAATAGCATCACGTTTTTCAATTGGCAGTACACCAAGTTCACAGTTGGTGTAGGCTGCTGCTTTTTTAAGATAAGCAAAGCCATACACCACTTCTAGTGGCATAGAGGCTGCTGCTCCGATTTTGAAATTATTACGAGAACGCTCGGTTTGTGCACCCCAAAGTTTATCTGCAGGGACTTTAACCTCGCCCATGGTATCTTTTTCTATTCTGTAGTCCATTATGTGGCTATTTTTTGTGGTTTTAATTTTGCAGTGCAAAGTTACGATTTAACAAGATTTTTTGCACGTAAATTGATGACTTTCTGCTGAAAAATACATCAGTGACCTATTGATTTTATAGCTTATTAAAATTAACTTTGTTGAAAACAAAACAACTTAACTGTAAATACCTTTATGTCGAGTATTAATAAAGAATTGAAAAGATTGGTTCTGCTTTTGGTCTTTTTCCCCTTATTGAATTTTGCTCAGGAGTCAGATGAGTTAAATAAATATTTTAAGGATAATTGTTATATAGAATATCCTTCCAATTGGATTTTAAATGATTCAGATGAAGATGAGGCAATCTTCTTTCTTTATCCAAATGATTCTGAAAGTGCATACATATTTACTGAGAACATAAACTTAATTAAGCGACCGAATAATAGCCCAAATATTTCATTAGAGAAATACAAAAGTGTAGTAGAAAAAGAAATAAATAGGCTATTGGTTGATAATAAAATTTTACACAGTAAAATTGAATACCAACATGGCTTATGGTTTCATAAATTAATTGCAGAAGGAAGTTCAGATGGTTATAAGTTTATAACTGTTTTCTACAGTTGGTTATTAGATAAAGATATCTATACATTGACATTTATTACACTTCATAAGACCTATGAAAACAATCGCATTGAATCATTAAGGATAATGGATAGCTTTCAATTAAATCGTTAATTAAAGAGAGATAGTGGTTGCAATATAGTCGACCACAAACCCTACCTTTTTTCTTCTTAACGTACTATAATTTACTACTGAAAAAATACGTAGGTGTACGTATTGACTTTTGAGATTATTAAAGCTAACTTAGTAGAAAATTCCTTTAAGTAACTTTTTTAGACTGTATGTTTATTCAAGAAAAATTCCCTTATTTATTTGTTGCTTTAGTTGGATTATTGACTTGGTCCTTGAATAACATCATCGAAAACACTAAACTATCTCCAATCATTGAATACCAATTTAAGACTACCAACAATGGGATGTCTAACCTTAAGCTCAACAATCTATCTTCGTCCCACAAGCTAAAAGGGCTTAACTTCAAAATTTGTACTGATACTATAGTTAATCCAGATACATTTCGTATTTATCCAACAGCTCCGGCTTCTCAGATACAAAGAAAGATTGATACAAACGGAATCACTAAAAATTGTTTTAGTTTTTTAATTGAAGAAATACATCCAGATGCCGAGTTTGTGGTAAAGTTCAATAATTTAAAAAGCAAGAGAAATACAATTGAGTTGGCAAGTATTTCGGGCGATCAAGCTGTACGAATCAGAGAGCGAGATTTTTTAACCCTTTTAGTGTCCAATCAAATTTTTCTCAACGGGATTATATTTTTCATTAGTATGATATTGATAATAATTTACTATAGATATTTAGTTAAAAAACAGAAAACAAATGAGGCTATTAATTAAGATATTGTGTTTATGTTTGGTTTGTTCATTGTCCGCTCAAGAAATCAGAAAGATAAGAGTTGTAAATTCTAAGAATTTACCTATAAAATGTAAAATGTACTTCAACAGTGAGGACATGGGATTTGCAGAAGATGGATATGTTCATATTCCTAAAAAATGCTCGTTAAAAGATAAAATTGACATAGCTCCAATTGATGCTGTCACTTATGATGGAATAACAGGGCTGAAATGTCCTTTAATTGGAGAGTTTATTCAGGTTTATAAGCATAAGGAAAGTAAAATGGCACTTTCAAATGCTTTCTTTTTGGATTATGTTTCAGATCAAAGTATTAGTGCTCTAAGTTCGGAAAATAAGACTTTAATTTACGGACAAGCAGCCCTTGCTGCTAATGAAGTCTATAATCTAGATGTTATATATTCTGACTCCATACGTAAACAAGCCAGAGAAAAAGTAATATACTATACTTGTAGTGCTCTAGGTGTGGAGAATGGTATATTTACTTCAAATGATTATGTAGTCCCTAATGATGATTTAATTCTAGCGATTGAAAATTTTCAACGAGAAAATGGTTTAGAGGTAACAAAAAAAATTGACGCTAAAACATTGCAGGCCCTATCTCAAAAAAGCTCTTATGAAGTTTTTATTACCAAGTTTGATTCAAAATGGGAGACTATGATTGAAAAAAACTGATTGTGCTTTAATTCTATATTGATAAGTCTCTAAAAATGCGTATATCTACGTATTCATTGTAACAATTTTTAGTATAATTTAGACATATATTAATATCCATTGTCCTATAGCTATTATGTACAAACTTGAAAATATTCTTAGATCAATAATCATTCAGGGTTTAGAGAATAAATACGCAAATAAGAAATTCCGAGATATAGTTAAAGCCGCTGAAGAAATTGACGACTATATCATAGATCAAATAGAATCAATTTTATATACTTATACAGCTAATTTTATAAAGAATTCTAGTTTAAAGGCATCTTATGAATCTCAATTCATTAGTTGTAAGTCAAGATTATTTAAATTGAAAGTTAGCGAACCTGTAACCTCTGATTCAACAATACTTATTGGCTACCTTGAAGTTATCAAGAGTGATTTAGCACCAGCTAGAAGCATAAACCTTCAACTCGATGTAGACGGTATAGGTCGCTATAATAAAATTGAATTGATATTACCAAAGTCTTTGGTCATAGATATCAAGCTTCTAGAGCATGCCGTGAAATGTATCTTTGAGTCGTGCTATCGTTGGTTATTAATAAAAACGAGAGATATACTAAGGAGTCAGTATATTCTATCTAATGAAATTTATAAACCTGTTAAGATCGCGTTTTCCAATTTTCCAGATGTTATGCATTCACTGTGGTTTGTTGTGAAGATTAAAGACGATGTGATTTTTCTTTTAGATGAAGATAATGTAAACTACACTCTGGATTTATTCAATAAGAACAAAGAAAAAATGCATAAAAGCCCATATCTCTTATTGAAAGATTTCATTGATATGAAACTACCATTTGGGAAATCTTTTGCTGCTCAAGCTTTCAAAGCTAAGAAGCCTATACATGGAAAAATAGATTATGGCAACTATTTTGATGATATGACAGAATTGGCATTGAGCCAAATAGGTGTATTTACTAATGAGATTACTGTACATCCAATTTTCACTGATGGTAGAATTCATCTTTACGGAAGTTATCCAACCAAGCATAATGAACTAATTGAACCATTCTTGGAATCGAATGAAGAAATAATCATACAAGAATTTAAAATACTCAAATCAAGAATTAGACGAATGTTCAAAAACATAAGAGCACAACATTTTGATTTGTACACTTTAGCCGAAATTGCTGGTGGATTTTTTGGCGCATTAATAAGAGCATTAACAAAAGAATAGTTGAAGTCGCTTTTCTGTTCATTTCCTGTTAACAAATCTGTAATTTGCTATTGTAAATAAAAAACAAACGCTATATCTTTGCCTAAACTTTATAAAACGACACGAACACCATGTTTGAATTTGATCAATACTTAGGATTTTTAGCATTTTTAACTATACTAACCATTGGCTTTTGGTTAATGATCTTTTTGTTAACCTTTGTAATTCCTTACTGGATTGGTGGTTCGCTTATTGAGCGTTTAAAAGAAATCAGAGAAGAAAAGAAAGCTAAGAAAGCCGCTAACGCTTAAGCTTTATATAAGATATATTAAGAAGGGAAACATAATGTTTCCCTTTTTTTATTTCTATTTCCTGGATGCTGAGCGGAGTCGAAGCATCTTTCATGAATTGTTTTCAGGTCACTGAGCGGAGTCGAAGTGACCTTAAAGTATAACAGCATCTCGACTCCGCTCAATATCCGTTATATTTTAACTGCGCTCAAGATCCGTAAATAGTCTTACGGTGTACCAGGCGAACCTCCTTCAAAATCAAAGTTATCTCCAGAACCTTGTCCGCGACCGCGGTCACGTTGTTTCTTCTGGTTGAAACGATAGGTAAAGCTCAAGTTAAAGCTGCGCTCACGCCATTGGAATTCGCTATACGTTTCAAAGGTATTTGTAAAGTTGTCACTCTTACGCTTTCTGGAATTGAACACATCATCAACTCTAAAGGCTAGTGACGCCTTGTCATTAAATAAGTCCTTGCTAAACGCTAAGCTTGTAGAGAAAATCCCTTGGTTCTTACTTTGTGCTGTTTCACTTGGTCCTCTGTAGAACAAACGTGTTTGCCAATCAATATCGCCAGGAAGTGTGTACTTGTTATTCAAACGTACAAACCAGCTTAAGTTATCGGCATCGAAATTCTGTCCTTCAAAATCACCACGCGTTTTAGAATTGAATAGGTTGAAGTTTCCATTAAGATTCCATTTGCGTGTTGGTCTGTAGGTCAGTGTAAACTCAAACCCAAAACGATCATTGGTCGCCAAATTGATAGGAGTACGTCTGATTACAGGAACCAAATCGAACTGCTCGTTGAGCATATCGAAATTGGGATCGTTGATATTTATCGTTTGATTTGTCTCAAAAATGTAGAAGTTATCTGTTTCTAAAGCCACAAAGTTGAAGGCATCTTCTGAACGTTGAAAGTAGATAGAACTCGTCAATGTTAACTTTCCGAAGCGTCTAAAATACCCCAAATCAAAAGCATTGGATGTACTTGGGTCTAAATCTGGATTTCCTTGGAATAGGTTAGTAGCACTGTTCCTAGAAGGGAATGGATTGATGAATCGTGATCTTGGTCTTCGGATTCTTCGGTTATAGCCAAACGTGATGTTCTCGTCTTCTGAGAGCTCATAAGCTAAATTCACCGTTGGGAATAACTGATTGTATTCCTTCTTGTCAAACTCACCACTAGTAACCTGATCGATTGTAATTCGTGTGCCTTCAAAACGTAATCCTAAAAGGTATGAGAATTTCTTACCGAGACGATTTCCGTATTGTGTGTAAAAGGCATTGACTTGCTGCTTGAAATCGAGTGTGTTACTCAAGTTCGTATTAACTTCAAACGTTTCACCATTATCAAAACTAGATTCTACTAAATAGTCCGTCAATAAATCGAAAAACTCGCCACGATATCCAATTTCAAATTGTCCATTTTCTTTGATAGGCTGCACATAATCCGCTTGCAACAACATGCGCTGTTGTTCTTCATCTGTGATGACATTCTCTACATCGAACCCGTTTTGGTTAATCAGTGAGACTTCAGTTTCATTACTATCTTCATACTGAAAGTCAAAAGTCAAACGATGCTGGCTGTTCTCATTGAATTGCTTATCGTAATTCACAGAATACTGTACAGTTTTGTCATCTTCAAACTCAGGGTCTCTACGTAAGTTAGTATTCAGAATGTTGCCATTTGCATCTAGCTCATCGGCAATATTGGTCGTATTACTTTCATTATCGCTATTTCTGTAAACCAATGCCGCAGTGATAGAACTCGATTTGTTAACATACCATTCTACACCTGTATTGGTACTGTAGCCTTTACGGATTCTGTCAAAATCTCTATCCTCTCTTAGAAACGTACTTGGCTCATCACCATTAAAAAATTCTGTATCACTAAATGCATTTCCTGGGACTTCACGATAGTTATAACTTGATGTGTTGAAAATATTGAGATCTCCTGTTCTGAAATTGATATTTCCAGAAACCCCTGCAGAAGTTGGATAGCCACCATTTACGGTTATGGCACCATTTAAGCCTTGTAGTTTACTTCGTCTAAGAATAATGTTTAGAATACCTGCTGAACCTTCAGCATCATATCGTGCTGAAGGTGATGTAATCACTTCGACACGCTCTATAGATTCTGCTGGTAATTGACGTAAGGCATCAGTGGAGTTCAATCCAACCAATCCTGAAGGTTTCCCATTAATAAGGATACGCACATCATCATTTCCTCTAAGCGATACATTACCTTCTACATCTACAGAAACAGAAGGCACGTTATCTAAGACATCACTAACGGTACCACCACGAACCGTTAAGTCCTTACCAACATTGTATACTTTTTTGTCGAGTTTTATTTCTACTGTCGTTCGCTCTGCAATAACCTCTACTTCTCCTAAGGCTTCAATATCTATATCCAAGTTGATGACACCAAGGTTGGTATCACCATTAACTCGTCTGTCTTTTAGCGTTACGGTTTTATAAGAGATATATTCGATGGAAATATCGTACATCCCACGAGGTACAGGAATACTGAATTCACCCTTGGCATCTGTGATGCCTCCAGTAACAATGGTATTATCTTTTTTGCTTAGAAATGCTATGGTTGCATATTCTAAAGGTGCTTTGGTATCTGATTCTAATACTTTTCCTGAAACTTTAACTTCGGATTGGGACCAAGTAGAGAAACAGCATAGAAAAAGGGTGATGGTTAGCGCGAAATATTTCATTAGTCTTTTTTTGATGCACAAAAATAGAGCTATAGAAATCGAGTAGGGGTTAAACTTGTGTTAAAAGGAAGGCCGCAAAAACTAAACAAAAGTTAATTGTCTTTAGACTTCTTTTTGCGCTTTTTCTTCTTCTTTTTCTTTTTTGAATCCTCTTCGTCTTCACCTTTTAGACGTTTCTTCATTTTTGCAATGGCTTCATCTGGAATAACACCATTTAAATCTTCAAAATACGTAGCATCAAGGTCTTGTATCTGTTGCTCACGCTTAAAATACGGTTGATTGATCTGTAGAATCTTTAGCTTTTCATCAAAATAGTCGTATAGTTTCTGCTTTACGATATGCTGCTGAAACTCGTCAATATTAAGCTCCGCTATTAGGTCATCTACATATTTAGCTTTGCGCTTTTCAATTTCTTCTTCTTGCTTTGCTTTTTGCTTATCGGTTAAGGAAGTCCCTTGTTGAGCACTAATCGCACAGCAAAAGCTAAGAAGCATTATGAGTAAATAACGTTTCATTGGTACTATTTTATAATTCGTTTTCATTCTTTTGTCCCATCATCATTAGGTATGCCTTAAGGAACGGCATTATTTCACCATCCATTACGGAATCTACATTTCCGGTTTCGTGAGCTGTTCTTACATCTTTAACCAGTTTGTAAGGATGCATCACATAGTTACGGATTTGGCTTCCCCATTCAATTTTCATCTTACTAGCTTCGATATCGTCTCGTTGAGCCATCTGTTTTTGCAACTCAATTTCATACAATTGCGATTTCAGCATTTGCAATGCTCTGGCTCGGTTATCGTGTTGAGAACGTGTTTCTGAACAGGATATTTGAATTCCAGTCGGCTTATGCGTCAGTTGAACCTTAGTCTCAACTTTATTGACGTTTTGTCCACCAGCACCACTAGAGCGCGCTGTAGTAATCTCAATTTCCGCAGGATTGATTTCTATTTCTATAGAATCATCAACCAGAGGATACACATATACTGAAGCAAAACTCGTATGACGCTTTGCATTACTATCAAATGGTGAAATACGTACTAAACGATGTACACCGTTTTCACCTTTTAGCCATCCAAAAGCAAATTCGCCTTCAATCTCTAAAGTTACGCTTTTTATTCCAGCGACATCGCCTTCTTGTAAGTTCAACTCCTTGACTTTATAACCGTTTTTTTCAGCATACATAATGTACATACGCATCAGCATACTAGCCCAATCACAGCTTTCGGTACCTCCAGCACCAGCAGTTATTTGAAGTACGGCACTTAGATTGTCACCTTCTTCAGAAAGCATATTCCTGAACTCTAAATCTTCAATAAAATTTTGTGCTTTTTCGTATTGAGTCTCTAATTCTTCTATAGTAACTTCTTCTGCCTTATAGAATTCGTAGAGTACATCTAAGTCTTCACTAAAAGATTTGGATTTATTGTAATCCTCAACCCATTTCTTTTTAGAGCGTAACGATTGCATCACCTTTTCGGCAGTTTTAGAATCGTTCCAAAAATTTGGGTCAAAAGTTTGCTCTTCTTCGTTAGAGATTTCTATGAGCTTAGCATCAATGTCAAAGATATTGCCTTAACGCAGCAACACGCTCATTAAGGTCTTTGATATTATCTGAAGTAATCATTGCTTTTATATTTTCAACAAAAATAGAATTTCTGAAGATAATACGTAATTTTAGGTTTTAATTTTCTCATTATGCTACGCCAACTCATTCTCGGTATCATTTTATGTCTTTCATTTATTAGTTATTCCCAAGTTTTAAAGGGTAAATCATTAGAATCCTATAAAGGTTTTTTTGATTTTTATTATGAAGAATCTACAGATAAGATTTATCTCGAAGTAAAAGACTTGGATAAAGAGTTTCTATACATCAATTCTCTGTCGAGCGGTATTGGGAGTAATGATATCGGTTTGGATAGAGGACAGTTAGGAAATGAACGCTTGGTAAAATTTCAAAGAGCTGGGAATAAGCTATTACTAGTACAACCTAATCTTAATTATAGAGCGAATACGGATAATGACTTGGAACGTGAAAGTATTGAGCAAGCCTTCGCCAAATCAGTGTTATTTGGTTTTAAAATCGTAGAAGAGGATAACGGAAAATTTGTTGTGGATATGACACCGTTTTTGATGCAAGACACGCATGGTGTTAGCAATTCATTGAAGCGATCTAAGGAAGGAAACTATAATCTAGATACTTCTAAAAGTGCTATCAATTTATCCCGAACTAAAGCCTTTCCGAAGAATGTTGAGTTTGATGTCTTATTAACTTTCAAGGGCGAACCTTCTGGGCGTTATTTGAGAAGTGTCACACCTACAGCTTCATTAGTCTCAGTGACGCAGCATCACAGTTTTATAGAGCTTCCAGATAATAATTATAAGCCGAGAGTATTTGATGTACGAAGTGGTGCCATTTCAATGTCCTATATGGATTATGCAATACCTGTACAGGAACCAATTAGAAAGCGATTTGTGATACGTCATCGTTTAGAAAAAAAGAATCCGAATGCTGAAGTGAGTGAAGCCATAGAACCAATAATCTATTATCTAGATTCTGGTACTCCTGAACCTGTACGTTCAGCATTATTAGATGGTGCCAGATGGTGGAACCAAGCTTATGAAGCGATTGGGTTTAAAGATGCTTTCCAGGTGAAAATGTTGCCAGCAGATGCCGATCCTATGGACTGTAGATATAATGTGATACAATGGGTGCATCGTTCCACAAGAGGTTGGAGTTATGGTGCTAGTGTGGTCGATCCGAGAACAGGTGAAATCATTAAAGGTCATGTGAGTTTAGGAAGTTTACGAATTCGTCAGGATTTCATGATTGCTCAAGCATTGATGCTCAAACCATTTGAAGATAGTGACGATAATTACCAGTTCATGCTAGATGTAGCTCTTGCTAGAATACGACAATTGAGTGCCCACGAAGTTGGCCATACCATTGGTTTTGCTCACAATTTTGCTGCAAGTACAAATAACAGAGCTTCTGTGATGGATTATCCGCATCCTTTAATCAATGTACAGGGTAATTATATAGATTTAACTAATGCTTATGATACCAAAATAGGGGATTGGGACAAAGTTACTGTAGCATATTCGTATTCAGATTTTCCTAAAGGGACGAATGAAAAGCAAGCATTAAATTCGATTTTAGAAGAGGCTTATGACGATGGGTTACGCTTCATTACTGATAGTGATGCTAGACCTCAAGGTGGCGCACATGCTTTAGCACATTTATGGGATAATGGTAAAATAGCCACTAATGAGTTGGTGAAAATTTTACAAGCAAGGAGATCAGCAATTAAGAATTTCTCTGAAGATAATATCAGAAGCGATGAACCTTACTCAGTACTAGAGGATGTATTTGTACCTATTTACTTTTTGCATAGGTACCAAACTGAAGCGGCAGTAAAGCTAATAGGTGGCTTAGATTATAACTACAAAGTGAAAGGAGACAATCAGTTTTCTAAAAAGAATCTTCCACTGATTGAACAGCGATTAGCATTAGCAGTTGTTTTGAAGACTATTTTAGCCTCTGATCTAGCAATACCGAAGGATAAACTTGAGCTTTTTCCACCACGAGCATTTGGGTATTGGAGAGGCAGAGAATCGTTTAGCAGTAAAACTGGTGTCACTTTTGATGCCCTGAGTGCAGCTTCTACAGCAAGTGATTTTACACTAAAATTATTACTACATCCTCAACGTGCCAATCGATTGATTCAACAAAAGAGTCTAAGTGAAGGGCAATTGGGATTGGATGAATTGTTGAACAGTTTGATCGAAGCTACTTTTAAAACATCGCATGAGGATACCTATCATAGTGAAGTACAACATATGATCAATGCGAATGTCTTAAAGTATCTAATGAATTTAGCTGCAAACGATGCTACTTTTTTCCAAGTGAAAGCACATGCTAATAATGCAATCAATTCTATAGCAAAATTGCTGGACGATTCAGTATATGGAATGGAATACAAGCGCATGATTCAAAAGTTCTATGAAAAACCAGAAGATTTTAAGTTGAAATCTTCTCCGAAAATCCCCGATGGTTCCCCAATCGGAACCGATTTTTGTTCTTCAAACTAAAATAGAGGCTTTAATCGATAAGTTTTTGTAGCAGTAGGCTATCATTGTACCTTACTTTCATAGAGCTTTATTCTTATGGCAGTAGGAAAGACATTCTCGGTACTTATTCCAGATGGAGAAAGTGCATACTCTTATGGTGCAATCACTTGTTTTTCTGGTGTGAAAGGCGTTAAGGTGTTTCTCATGTCCGATAAGAAAGTGCATGAGATGCGCTGGTCCAATTTGGTTCAGAAACTGCTATACTATCCCAAAGAACATTATGATGAACAGTGGATCAATCATATTAATGAGGTTTGTGACCAGTATGATATAGACGTTATCATGCCGACTTCTGAAGAAGGAATTAAAGGCATGCTAAAGCACAGTAATGCATTAAATGCGGTTGATAAGCTCTCACTACTGCCGCCAGAAGATTCATTTAATATTGCTACTAATAAGATTAAGCTAGGTAAACATCTTAATGATTATGATATAAATGCTCCGATAGATTTTCAAATTCAGCCAGGAGACGATTATAATAGAATTGAATCTGAAATCGGTTTTCCGGTAATTCTAAAACCTGCTGTAGATAATAATGGTGGAAAAGGTATTACTACATGTAACTCTACTGAAGCGGTTTCAAACTTCTTTGAAGATCATAACATCACAATACCATATTTGGTACAAGAATATATAGAAGGTTATGATATCGATTGTAGTGTACTTTGTAAGAATGGTGCAGTCTTGGCACATACTATTCAGAAAGGAACTATGCATGGTAGAACCATATATGAGCCGCAATTAGCTTTTGATTTTTTAGAGAATGAAAAACTTCTGAATATTGTGAAAGATTTAATGAAATCCTTGAACTGGTCTGGAGTAGCGCACGTTGATTTACGCTATGATAGTAAGACTGATACCTTTAAAATCATAGAAATCAGCCCTAGATTTTGGGGCTCTGTGTTAGCTTCTATGGTCACTAATGTGAACTTTTCTTATTTGAGTTGTCGACTAATATTAGATAAACAATTACCAGAAATCGATAAGCAACATTATGTAAGTTTCGTAACTACTGCAGGGCTTTGGAAGCATATTAAGAAAAACCCGATGCGTTTATTCTACTTTACTCAATTGTGGAACTACACAGCCGTAAAGTATGTCATTAAAGATCCATTGCCAGTGTTGTACAAGGTCTTTAGAAGAATACGAAGGTTTTTTTAATAAGACTAATTAGCTTTTACCAGACGCATTTTCATCGCTTTTGAAGATCGTTTCAGGAAGTATAAAGACCAACTAATGATTCCTAAGAACTTCAGAGAATCTTCCCAAAAGTATTCGATATTACGTTCCGCAAAGAATAAATCACAAAACACAGAAGTACCAAAGAACGCAAAAGCCATAGCGAGAAGCACATAAGAATTCTTCTTTATAGTTTTCCAAAACCTTAGACCATACAATGCGACTATTGCAAAATAGAAGGCATAAGTAACGACCTGTTTAATGTTTAAATACTTCGTAAAGGCATAATCGTGCAACATAAAAAGGTCATCTAGTAGGAGCATTAGGGTAATTAACCCAGATGAAATTAAGAATGACGAATCATTAGAAGACTGCTTAACGTAGCGTAATGTAAGACCTGTAAATAAACAGACTGCAGCAGTAGTAGCCCATAGCAAGATCCCTATGTTTGATATAACACCAGTAAATGGATTGGATTTAGTAGCATAAGCAGGATCGCCTGTTATAGATTTGTATGGAATATCCAATAAGTCGCCTACCAAATACACAGCAAGTAGGATAAAGAAACTTAAGATATACACAACTGGGATTATGTATTTCCTTGAGGTCATTGAAAAATAGCTAATTAGATGTTCAAGGTAATAAAATTGTTTTTAACAACTAATTAGTAATAACATTGCGCTAATTATTTGTAGATTTCACCTTTGTTATTTCAACTAAAAATTTCATGATAATAGACTTAAGAAGCGACACGGTTACCAAACCATCTAAAGCCATGTTAGAGGCTATGATGTCGGCTAGCGTTGGCGACGATGTATTTGGTGAAGATGATACTGTAAAAGCCTTAGAGCATCGCATTGCAAAGCTATTTGGAAAGCCTAAAGCATTGTTTTTTCCATCTGGGACAATGGCTAATCAAACGGCATTAAAGCTACATACGAATCCAGGAGATCAAATCATTTGCGACAAATACGCTCATATCTATAATTATGAATCTGGTGGTGTGTCATTTAATAGTGGCGCGTCGTGCAAGCTTATTGATGGTGATAAGGGAATGTTTACTGCCGAACAAGTTATGGAAGCAATCAATCCTAATGCCTATTATTACAGCCCAACAACTTTAGTTGAAGTTGAAAATACTACAAATAAAGGCGGAGGAGCGTGTTGGAATTTAGACGAACTAAAGCGCATTCGTGCCGTATGTGATGAACACGGTTTTGGATATCACTTAGATGGTGCGCGTATTTGGAATGCTTTGGTAGAAACGAATACTAAACCAGAAGATTATGGCGCTATATTCGATACGATTTCTGTCTGTTTGAGCAAAGGATTGGGTTGCCCAGTGGGTTCAGTGCTGATAGGTGATGAGGACATCATGACTCATGCCTTAAGATATCGTAAAGTATTTGGAGGCAATATGAGGCAAGCAGGTTATTTGGCTGCAGCAGGATTATTTGCTTTGGATAATAACGTTGAACGCTTAAAAGACGATCATAAAAGAGCTTCAGAACTTGGGCAAGTGCTACAGCAACAATCTTATATCAAGTCTGTAGTTCCTGTTGAGACTAATATTGTAATCTTTGAACTGCATGATAATATCAGTGAAGAAAAGTTTGTTTCAAAATTAGAAGATGAAAATATCAAGCTTATTGGAATGGGAGGTGGAAAATTAAGAATGGTCACACATTTAGACTATACTGCCGAAATGCATGACCATGTCTTGAATATTTTGAATGATCTTGAAATCTAAATTACCATCGGTATCGAATACCAAGAGCAATATCAAAATCTAAATCATCTCTAAAATCACCAAAACCTAGTTCTGGTCTGGCATCTAGAGATAGTTGCAACGGAATATCAAAATTATATTCTATACCTACATTTCCTGCAAGGAAAAAGAAAGTTTCACTATCATCTGCACCTGGAGGTAAGTTATCAAAGCTATAGCTTCCTACACCACCACCAGCTCCGGCATACCAGTTAAAATTACCATCTAGATTCCAAACCCATTGGTAAACACCAGTTAGTTTAAAGCCATCAAAAGAACTTCCGCTTCTCCAGCCTAAATCCAATTCTAGACGATTATTATCTCCTCCTAAGGCACGTTGATAGGAAATCTCTGCACCAAATCCATCGCTATCACCAAGTCGCAGACCGATAGCATTTTCCGAAATGTCTTGAGCATTTGTAAATGCAGCAAATCCGAGGCAAGCAATTGCCGTTACAAAAAATCTTTTCATAAATTCGTTTTTAAGTTCGTGAGTCAATTTATAATAATAAAAACGCCAATTTCAATTAAAAATTGGCAGATATACAAAAATATCAATGATTTTTGTAGCGCACTAATTGTGCCAAAATTCTATGAACAAAGATATTAACAGCAAGTTTCAAGCATCACTATGAGTACAATTATAGATTCTTTTTTAACTGTTATTAAGCCAGAACAGTGCTTAACAGGAGATTCATTACTGTCGCGTTATCATCACATATGGCAAATGGATAAACCACTTCAGGCAAAAGCCATGTTATTGCCTGAGTCAACATCCGAAGTCGCAGAACTAATGAAGATTTGCCATGCTGAAAATCAACCAGTAACTGTGTTTGGTGGTTTAACGAATTTGGTTGGAAGTACAGAAACCAACGAACAAGAGGTTGTCATTTCCATGGAACGCATGAATAGTATGGAGCAACCAGACCTACAGAGTAGAACAATTACTGTTGAAGCTGGAGTAATTCTGGAACATGTACAGGAAGCAGCTACAAAGAATCAGTTATTATTCCCTTTGAATTATGGTGCAAAGGGTTCCGCTCAGATTGGAGGTGCTATTTCTACCAATGCAGGAGGATTGCAAGTACTTCGTTATGGCATGACCAGAAATCTTGTGCTTGGCCTTGAAGTCGTGCTTGCAGACGGGACCATTCTTTCATCGTTGAAGAAGGTGATAAAAGATAATTCCGCTTATGATTTAAAGCAATTATTTATAGGATCCGAAGGGACACTAGGCGTTGTTACCAAAGCTGTATTAAAATTGGTCGAACTACCAAAAAGTAGAGTGAGTGCTTTTGTTGGCATTAATGAGTATGATAAAGTTGTGAGCTTTATGCGCTATATGGATCAGGGAATGGCTGGCACTTTGAGTAGTTATGAACTTATCTGGAATGAGTCTTATAAAACACTTACTAAAGATCCCTCTATCGATTGGACTCCTTTGCCTTATGACTATGATTACTACATACTGCTAGAAGGACTGGGCAGTGACCAAGAGCATGACCAGAGTCGCCTAGAAAACCTTTTGGAAGGCGCATTACATGAAGAACTAATTCTGGATGCCGTTATGGCTTATTCGCAGTCAGAATTGAATAAGTTTTGGCATATAAGAGAAAATGTAGATGCGCTTGTTGCTCATTGTGATTATGACCAACATTTTGATATTAGTCTTCCTGTGAATGTTATTGGAAAAACTATTAGCAGCATTACTGAAAAACTTGCTAAGATTGAAGGTGTCACACATATTTTTCCTTTTGGGCATGTTGGTGATGGAAACATCCACTATATCATTGGAAAAACGACTGAAGAAGATACGCTACGTAGGCAAATTAACGATGTTGTTTATGAGCCTATTAAATCCATCAAAGGGTCAGTTTCTGCGGAGCATGGTATAGGACTTCATAAAAAGGAATATCTCAATTTGTGTAGAACAGAGGAGGAGATCGAACTGATGAAACAAATCAAAAGAACTTTAGATCCCAAAAACATTTTGAACCGTGGTAAGGTGTTGGATGTAACGGGTTAGATAAAACTATTTAGACTTTTTGATAGGCTTTTCTACAATCGTGATTGCAGCAATAAGATCTTTAACTTCCATATCCTTAATGTCTTCATCTGCGAAGAAAGGTGACAGTTTATCAGAATTATAATTGTAAATCTTCCATCGTTTAAACTGGTATTCTAAAGCTGTAAGGTTTTCAACCCAATCACCAGAATTTAGGTAAGTCGTCTTACCATGCCTATTTTGCTTTATCTCCATCTTCGGTTGATGAATATGACCGCAAATCACATAATCATAACCATTTTCTATGGCCAAATCGGAAGCAACAGTTTCAAAATCGTTAATATACTTTATTGCACCTTTGACACTGTTCTTGATCTTTTTGGATAAAGAGTATTTTTCTTTACCCATGCGTTCTAGGCACCAATTCACAATGCGATTTAGTAGAATCAACAAATCATAACCATAACCACCAAGCTTAGCTAACCATTTTGCATTCTGAATAGAAATATCAAAGACATCACCATGAAAAATCCATGCTTTTTTTCCGTCTAGCTTTAAAACTACTTTATCAACGATAGACATTTTACCAATAGTAGTATCGCTAAACTTTCTAAGCATTTCGTCATGATTGCCAGTAACATAAATTACTTCTGTACCATCAGAAGCCATGTCAATAATTTTCTTGATGACGCGCAAATGTGATTTTGGGAAGTAACGCTTGCTAAATTGCCAGATGTCAATAATATCGCCGTTTAGGATTAACTTCTTGGGTTCAATGCTATTTAAATACGTTAATAATTGTTTAGCATGGCATCCATAAGTTCCTAAATGTACATCAGAGATTACTGCAATTTCTACTTTCCGTTTTAGCTTCAAAATGGCAAATTTTATAGCATACAAATTACTCACACCTATATTATCTAAAGTTTATGCCTCAATTAATTAACCCTTAGCATATTGTTAAGTAATTGTTACCTCTTTTCAATAATTCTGCTCATAATGATGAGTTACAATTTTTGTTTCTCTTAGAATACAATTACATTAGCAAAAAATAGCTTGAATGGCAGGAAATACCTTTGGAAAATTATTTAAGTTATCCACCTTCGGAGAATCTCACGGACCAGCAATTGGAGGTGTGATAGATGGATGTCCTGCGGGATTGAAATTAGATTTAGAAGCTATTCAAAATGAATTGAATAGACGTAAACCTGGACAATCCGAAATTGTAACACAACGTAAAGAACCTGATACCGTTGAGTTTTATTCAGGTATTTTTGAAGAGACTACAACAGGAACTCCGATCGGGTTTATAATTCACAATACAAATCAGAAATCAAGAGATTATTCACACATCAAAGATGTCTATCGTCCAAGTCATGCAGATTATACCTACGAAAAAAAGTATGGTATACGAGATTATAGAGGAGGAGGGCGTAGTTCTGCAAGAGAAACTGCCTGCCGTGTTGTTGCTGGAGCTATAGCTAAGCAGCTTTTGCGCTCAGTGTCTATAAATGCATTTACCTCTTCAGTAGGTGACATTTTTATTGACAAGCCTTATCAGGATTTAGATTTTTCTAAAATTGAAGCTAACGCTGTGCGTTGCCCAGATGAAACTACGGCAGAAACAATGATTGCTAAGATTAAAGAGATTAGAAAGCAAGGTGATACTATTGGAGGTACTGTGACGTGTGTGTTAAAGAATGTCCCTTTAGGATTAGGTGAACCTGTTTTTGATAAACTTCATGCCGAGTTAGGAAAAGCAATGCTATCAATCAATGCAGTAAAAGGTTTTGAATATGGCAGCGGTTTTTGTGGAGCCAAGATGAAAGGCAGTGAACACAATGATCTATTTAACGAAGATGGAACTACCAAGACCAACCTTTCAGGAGGTATACAAGGTGGTATAAGCAATGGCATGGATATTTATTTTAGAGTTGCTTTTAAACCTGTAGCTACAATTATTCAAGAACAAAAAGCATTAGATAGTTCTGGAAATATTGTCGACATGCAAGGTAAAGGCAGACACGATCCTTGTGTAGTACCTAGAGCAGTACCGATTGTAGAAGCTATGGCAGCTTTGGTATTGGCGGATTATATGTTGTTGGATAAAGTAAGTAGATTGTAGTTTATACAATCTCGTTAGTTTTAAATAATATCAAATAGAAATAACCTCTAATAAATAATAGCATGAAAAAAACAAAAGCTCTGCTTCTTATTGCAATTTGCTTAACTCTTGTGAATTGTAAAGAAGAGAAAAAAGAAGATGCAGGAAAGAACATGTCTTATCTTTCTGTAGAACAACCGAAGGCTAAGAAAGTACCAGATACACTTCGTGAGCATGATAATACACGTATAGATAATTATTTTTGGATGCGATTGAGTGATGAGCAGAAAAATGCAGAAGAACCAGATGCTCAAACGCAAGATGTCATAGAGTATTTGAATTCTGAAAATAAGTACCTAAAAGAAGTGATGCAGCATACGGACTCGCTTCAGGAAACACTGTATAATGAAATTGTTGGGCGCATAAAGAAAGATGATGAATCTACACCATATAATGATAATGGCTATACCTATTACAACCGTTTTGAAGAAGGTGAAGATTATGCGTTGTATTGCAGAAAAAAAATTGGAAACGATAGCGAGGAAGTCTATATTAATGGTCCAGAGTTAGCCAAAGGTAAATCATACTTTGGTCTTGGAGGCTCAGACATAAGCATCAATAATGAACTTCTGGCTTATGCAGTAGACACAATTTCTAGACGACGTTACACTATTTATTTTAAAGACTTAAAGACAGACAAATTATTAGAAGATAAAATAGACAATACGTCTGGTAGTATGGTTTGGGCAAATGATAATAAGACCGTTTTTTATATCGCAAAAGACCCTATCACATTAAGAAACAATAAAATTTACAAGCATGTTTTAGGAACTTCACAGTCAGATGATGAGTTGGTTTACGAAGAAAAAGACGATACATTTAACTGTTATATTTTTAAATCAAAATCTAACGAATATATCTTTATCAATAGCTCCCAAACGGTTTCTACTGAAGTACGTTACTTAAATGCAAATACACCCAATGGAACTTGGCAAGTAATACAACCAAGAGAGCGAAACCTAGAATATTTTGTTGATCATTTTGGGCCGCATTTCTACATTCGTACTAACCTTGATGCACAAAACTTCAAGCTAGTAAAAACTCCTGTTCAAAAGACTACTAAAGACAACTGGGAAGATGTTATACCACATCGTAATGATGTGCTTTTTCAAAGCTTCATGCTATTTGAAAACTTTTTGGTTTTAGGAGAACGAAAAGACGGATTGCGCACACTAAGAGTGAAAAGTTGGGATAACGAAAGCGATTATTATATAGAATTTAATGACCCTGCTTATGTAGCATACATGAGCACTAACAGGGATTTTAACACAAATATATTCCGCTACTACTACACATCACTAACAACTCCTGGATCGACATATGATTTTAATATGAAGACCAAAGAACAAGTACTATTAAAGCAGCAGGAAGTACTTGGTGGTTTTGATGCAAATAATTACGAGAGTAAACGTATGTTTGTTACTGCACGAGATGGAGCAGAAGTACCAGTATCCTTAGTATATAAAAAGGGGACAACAATAGATGAAAATACACCAACATTGCTTTATGCATATGGTAGTTACGGTAGTAGTAGAGAACCTACGTTTAGTAGTGCAAGATTGAGTCTACTAGATCGTGGATTTGTTTACGCTCTTGCTCATATTAGAGGTGGACAGGAGATGGGATATCATTGGTACGAAAATGGAAAGCTCTTAAAAAAGAAAAATACATTCACAGATTTTATTGATGTTGCCAAGCATTTGATTAAAGAAGGTCAAACAAGTAGCGATCATTTATATGCGTATGGAGGATCAGCAGGAGGATTATTAATGGGAGCAATAATGAATATGGAACCTGAATTATGGAATGGTGTAGTTGCTGCTGTACCTTTTGTAGATATAATCTCTACAATGTGGGATGAGTCAATTCCATTGACAACTTTTGAATTTGATGAATGGGGAAATCCAAAAGATAAAACCTATTACGATTATATGTTATCTTACTCACCATATGATAATGTAGAGGCTAAAGATTATCCAAACACTTTAGTAACCACAGGATACTGGGATAGCCAAGTACAATATTGGGAACCTGCAAAATGGGTTGCTAAACTAAGAGAATTAAAAACAGATGACAATCTTTTAATAATGGATTGTAATATGGAGACTGGTCACGGAGGTGCATCAGGACGATTCAAAAGAAATAGAAGCACAGCGTTAACTTATGCCTTTTTATTAGACTTAGAAGGTATACAAAAGTAAATTCTACATGAAAAAACTCGCATTACACTGGAAGATATTAATAGGAATGCTACTCGGTGTAGTATTTGGCTTTATAATGCTACAAATGGATGAAGGCCCTGAGTTTGTATCCAGATGGATAAAATGGGCAGGAACAGTATTTGTAAAGCTACTTAAGCTAATTGCCATTCCTTTAATATTAGCATCACTCATCAAAGGAATTTCAGATCTTAAGGATATTTCTAAGTTTGCCAATATTGGTGTAAGAACAATAGGAATCTACATTGTTACTACTGTTGTGGCTATTACTATTGGTTTACTTCTAGTAAATGTACTACAACCTGGTGATGGCGTTTCCGATGAGACCATAGCTAAGCTTACTGAAACCTATGCAAATGATAGTAGTGTCCAGGGCAAAATTTTTGAAGCAACAAGACAGAAGGAAAGTGGTCCGCTTCAGTTTATTGTAGACATGGTTCCAGATAATGCGTTTTCAGCATTGAGTAATAATAAGTTGATGTTGCAAGTTATTTTCTTTGCAATCTTTTTAGGGATTTCAATGCTGCTAATTGGCGAGAAAAAAGCTAAACCACTAAAAGACTTTTTTGACTCCCTTAATGAAGTGGTGCTCAAAATGGTAGATCTAATTATGTTGTTTGCACCTTATGCAGTGTTTGCATTGTTGGCAAGCGTAGTTGTATCCTCAGGAGATCCAGATTTACTATATGCACTTTTATATTATGCGGTTGTAGTAATAATAGGTTTGCTATTAATGGTCGTATTTTACGTAATAGTTGTAGGAACAATAACCAAAAAGAATCCGTTTTGGTTCTTAAAACAAATAAGTCCTGCGCAGTTGTTGGCATTCTCAACGAGTAGTAGTGCAGCAACATTACCAGTTACTATGGAGCGCGTAGAAGAACATATTGGCGTGGATAAAGAAGTATCTAGTTTTGTATTGCCAGTAGGAGCAACGATAAACATGGATGGTACGAGCTTGTATCAAGCTGTTGCAGCTGTATTTATTGCGCAAGCTTTAGGGTTCGATTTAACCTTTGCAGATCAGTTGACAATCGTATTAACAGCATTGCTGGCCTCAATAGGTAGTGCAGCAGTACCAGGAGCCGGAATGGTAATGTTAGTGATTGTTCTAGAAGCAGTTGGTTTCCCAGGAGATAAGTTAGCCATTGGTTTAGCATTAATATTTGCTGTAGACAGGCCATTAGACATGTGTAGAACAGTTATCAATGTCACTGGAGATGCTACAGTATCTATGCTTGTTGCTAAGTCAGTAGGTAAGTTAGGCGAGCCAAAACCTAAAGAATGGGATGACCATCTCGATGAAGTAAAATAAGTTTTAGTTTTTTATCAAAAAGTTAGTACATTTAATTTAATAGAAATCCAACCAAAACTCAGCGATATGAATGTATGTTTTATAATGTATCCTTGGGAACAAATCGATGCTGAAAACGATACAAGTTTAGCATTGATTAAAGAATGTGCAAAACGAGGACATGGTGTAGCCATGTGTACTCCAGCTAATCTAACAATTAGAGATAGTGTCACTAGTGCATTCTGCACTGTTATTAGTAGAATGGATAAAGTGCCAGGTTCATTAAAGGCATTTTATAAAAAAGCGGAGCTTCGTGAAGAGATGCTTCCGCTTGCTGGTTTCGACGCTATTTTCTTTAGAGCCAATCCGCCTCTAGACCCTATAATGCTAAATTTCTTAGATTCAGTAAAGGATGATGTCTTTATCGTGAATTCACTTCAAGGTATGCGAGAAGCTAACAATAAGCTCTATACAGCCGCTTTTGGAGATGCACATAGTAACATTATTCCTAACACTCATGTGTCAAAGAATAAAGATTATTTAATCAGGCAAATTAGGGAATCCAAAGCCGATAAGATGATTCTAAAACCTCTAAATGGTTTTGGAGGCTCTGGAGTTATTCTCATAGAAAAATCTGCGATGAGCAACATTAACTCGTTGTTAGATTTTTATATCACTAGTAGTGATGGTACTTCAAACTATGTGATTCTCCAAGACTATATTGAAGGTGCAGATGAAGGAGACGTTAGAATACTACTTCTCAATGGAGAACCGGTTGGAGCAATGAAACGTGTTCCAGGAAAGGATGACCATAGATCTAATGTTACTGCTGGAGGAAGTGTACAAAAGCACAGTCTAACTAAAGCTGAAAAAGCCTTGTGCAAGCAAATAGGGCCAAAACTAGTAAGTGATGGATTATACTTTGTTGGTATTGACGTTATCGGTGGAAAGCTGGTAGAAGTCAATGTCATGTCTCCAGGAGGAATCACCTACATTAATAAAGTCTATAAACCAAAAATAAAAGTAGAAGAGAAGGTTATCGATTTCCTTGAGAGCAAAGTAATAGATAAACTTCAAGCATTTGATAGAAGAGCACGTTTACGTAAAACAGTAGAAGATGCTTAACTAGTTGTGTGTTCAGTAACAGAATTATTGTAAAATGAGCATAACTCTGAATACATCAATTGTTTCAGTTGAATGGTTACATCAGCATTTAGATGCTTCAAACCTTGTGGTATTAGATGCGACAATAAGTAAAAAATCTGGCGATGGCATAAGAATTCCAAAAGCTAGATTTTTTAGTATTAAGCAAAAATTTAGTGATGTTTCTGCTCAATTTCCCAATACTTTTCCAAATAAGGAACAATTTCAAGATGAGGCTAGAAAGCTAAGGATTAATAAGGATTCGGCCATAATTGTTTATGACGATAAAGGCATTTACTCCAGTCCTAGAGCTTGGTGGCTGTTCAAATGTTTTGGTTTTGAAAATGTAGCCGTTTTAGATGGTGGTCTACCGCAGTGGCAGCTAAAAGGATTTAACACAACATCCTATACTGTTGAAGTGTATGATTATGGAAATTTTGATGCGGAATTGAATCCTAGTTTGATTACTGATTTTGAAGGCTTACAGAGTTTCATAGAAAGCCCGAATTCATTAATTTTAGATGCACGTTCTAAAGCACGATTTAATTGCGAAGTCCCTGAACCAAGGGAAGGACTTAGAAGTGGTACGATAACCAATTCAAAGAATTTACCCTATACAGAACTATTAGATGGTTATTGTTTGAAATCCACTAAAGAACTATCCGAAATCTTTAGTAAATTAGTTACAGGAGAATCCACACTAGTATTCAGTTGTGGTTCTGGAATTACAGCCTGCATATTAGCGTTAGCGGCAACAGAATGTAATTTTGAAAGCCTAACAGTTTATGATGGGTCTTGGACCGAATATGGAACCTTAACAGACAAGCAAATGAATGATAATCATTGGACAAGAGACGAACTAATAGCTTACATTTTATTGTATGCATCGCATTCAGATCTTATTGAAGATAATCACGAACGGAATGTCATTATCTCTAAAGTCGATATGCAAACGTTTCAAAAGATTCATGATGAGTTCGATAATGACAATGACTATCAAAGCATTCAAAAAATATTAAAAGGTATTGAAGAGCATAACTATTCAAAAGAAGATATTTCACTATTACTAGCTGATATAAAAGTATTATTCTTTTCAGATGGTGATTATGACGTTATGGAGCGCTATATGCTAAATACTTTCAAGAAATTACTCAACTAAGACAAAGAACAGATGATAAGATTAACCGTCGATGAAATCATTTCAAAAATAAATGCAGAAGAAACATTCCATGCAGTTTCAGAAGATTATTCATTTACGCTAAAGATAGATACTTACGTCCATTATGTTTGCGGAGCAGTACACGATGGTCATCAATTTAGGCAAGAGTTATGGGATAATTGCATTCATACAGAATATGAACGCTGGTACGAGGAAGATCCAGAAACCAAAAATATGGTCATATCTCATCCTATCGTTATAGCAGGATTAGATTCGCGTTTTGAGTATGATCTTAATCGTGATCCAGAAAATGCTGTTTTTGACACGGCATGGGGAAAACAATTATGGCACGAGCCTTTATCTGAAGATATGAAGCAAAAGAGTCTAGATAAACATTCCAATTTTTATAAAGTTGTGCAGGCGCTCATCGCTAAACTAGAAGAAAAATTTGGTGTCTGTGTAGTCTATGATATGCACAGTTATAACTGGAAGCGCTGGGATAGAGAAGTACCAACATGGAACCTTGGTACGTCTAATATAGATAATGACCGCTTTGGAAGAGAAGTTGAAGCTTGGAGAGCAAGTTTATCTGAAATTGAATTCCCTCACAATATTAAATCAACATCTAAAGTAAACGACACATTTCAGGGTAATGGCTATTTCTTGAAGTTTATTACCAATAATTTTAAAAATACATTAGTTTTGGCAACTGAAATCGCAAAAGTGTACTGTGATGAACTTCAACAGGTTAATTACCCAGAAGTAGTTGCTGCAGTTGAGCATCAGCTTAGATACAAATTACCAGAACACGCTTATAATTTTTATAAAACACACCAGAGATAAATGCCGCAGATTACCGCTACTGATGAATATCAAAACTTATTCGACATAGATGCCAATCTTAACCGATTAGTCAAAAATATTGAACTTTTACGCTATATAAATCCTCTGAATATAGAGCATGAGAAAAAACAATTTTTCTCAGCAAAATACAATTATGAACCAAAGTTCAAGTATCCCAAAATAAACTTTAATGGTTATAAGCTTCATCGTTTATTTTTTTCGCAACGCTTAGAGCGTATCGAAGATGAAGATATTAGGCAATTGTATGAAGATATTATTTATGAATATTCTAGTTTAATAGAATGTATTGAGACCATAGGTCAAGGAAGGAAATTCTATTACAACAGCTTAAAGAGTTTTGGTACACCTCCTGAAAAAGACATAGACAACGCCAAGTTTATTCTTCGATTCGATGATGAAGACTTCGATGAAGATATGTTACCTATGTACAATGTGGAAGAAGCTAAGGCATATTTTGAAGACTATTCAAAACGATACGATTTCAAGTATAAGATTAAGTTTTCTACAAATATTTCGGCAGCAGCAATGGTGTTGAATAATACACAGACTCTTGTATTGCGCAAAAATCATAAGTTCAGTAAAAACCAATTGGAAGTTTTGACTAACCACGAGGTTGGTGTACATATGGTAACTACGTTCAATGGTTTAAGTCAGCCATTAAAAGTATTTTCAAATGGATTACCCAATAATGTAGAAACTCAAGAAGGACTAGCAGTTTATTCTGAGTATATGTCTGGTTGCCTTACATTGAAACGCTTAAAAGAGTTATCATTTAGAACATTAGCTTCAGATAGTTTGAGTAAAGGCTACACGTTTGCTGATACGTTTGATTTATTGCATAACCAATATAAACTCAATAGAGACAAAGCATTTTCAATTACCTTAAGAGCACATAGAGGAGGAGGCTTTACAAAAGATCGTCTGTATCTTTCTGGTTTGAAAAAAGTATTCAAATATGCTCAAGAAGGCAATGATCTAGGCATATTACTTACAGGTAAAGTGTCTATGGAATATATGGATACAATCAAAAAACTTCAGGATTTAGGATTGGCGATAGGTCCAAAATTCTTCACGGATTCCTATGAAGTCAATGATAATTCTAATAAAGATTTAGAATTTATTCTTAAAGGATTGAAATAAATAGCTTACCAAATCTCGCTTACTTCCTTTTTAATAAAAGAAAGCGCTGCATTACTTGGTGGTTGCTTTTCCATCATTTCTGTAAGAACAATTTCTCTGAGTTTATCAGATGTAGTAGTTTTTTCTAATAAACTGGCTTTTCTAATAAGTTGTATTGTTGCGTTCTTAGCAGCATTAATAATACTCCAACATTCATCACTTACATAAATTTGTTGCGAAATATTATGATCAAGTTCTTGCTCTATTGTTGCTATAAGTAATGCTTCATAATCATCTTTATTAGAGGAGTTTGGCTTAACTCTTATTAATAGCTTGGCAGGAGTAATTCGCTCTAAAAATAACGCCATACGTTCATAGGCCTGAAGCCTCAATGGTAACGCTTCTTTTTGCATATCGCGTTGTAACATGAAGCGTCTTCTATTGAATTCATTTTGAATATGTTCTTTGAAGAAATAGTACGCGATTCCACCAGTTATCAAAGCAGGTATCGCATAAAAAAAGAGTTCAGCTATTTTTGCAGCATCCATATAAGTAGTATTAGTTCTTAGTAAACAAACTTAAATTGTTTTTACTTATTGTACAACTTTTGTTTTTCCGCCAAGATGTTGACAATCGTATAACGTTTGCATAGACTCAAAAGGTACCTTAGACTTATTATACATGTAGGTTCTAGCCAATTCTTTGGATAAGTTATGATCATCAACATTGACTTCGACATCTTTCATTGTAAACTGACATGGATGTTCATAACCAGCAGCATGAGTAATCTCTAAAAGCTCTTTTTTGAATGTCTTAAAATATTGCGCCAAACGCACAGATTTTAATGTAGGATCAATACCATTCTGTAACCATTTGCTCTGAGTTGCTACACCACTTGGGCATCTGTTTGTATGACATATCTGCGCCTGAATACAGCCAATACTGAGCATTGCTTCACGAGCCACATTGATACAATCTGCTCCCATGGCAAAGGCCATAGCTGCTTTAGCTGGGAAACCTAACTTCCCACTACCAATCCAAACAACACGATCAGCAAGTCCTTTATTTTGAAATAACTTATACAAATCACTAAAACCATACACCCAAGGCAAGGACACATGGTCGGCAAAGCTTGGAGGAGCAGCTCCGGTTCCACCTTCACCACCATCAACAGTTATGAAATCTGGGCCTTTATTCGTTTTTAGCATGATGTCGGCTAGCTCTTGCCATTGATCTAGTTTTCCTATTGCAGCTTTAATTCCGACAGGTAGCCCAGTTTCTTCTGCAATAGCTTCAATAAAATCAACCAATTCAGGAACGTTAGAAAACGCCTTATGGTTAGGAGGAGAGAGCACATCTTTACCAACTTCAACACCACGTATTTTAGCAATTTCTGGAGTAATTTTCTTTCCAGGTAAGACACCACCTTTTCCGGGTTTTGCACCTTGTGATAGTTTCACTTCAATAGCTCTTATAAATGGATTCTCTTTTACTAATGCCTTCATTTTTTCCATAGAAAATCCGCCATCATCAGCTCTCACACCAAAGTATCCAGTTCCAAAATGAAATACAACATCGCCACCATAGCTGTGATACGGCGACAAACCACCTTCTCCTGTATTGTGATAAGCGTCTGCCATATGCACGCCTTTATTGAGTGATTCTACTGCTTTTGCAGATAAAGAGCCAAAACTCATAGCAGAAATATTAATCACAGATGCAGGTCTATATGGTCGACGTCGCTTATTATAATCACCAATAACCTTAGCACAAGGTAGAAAAGACATGTCCTTAGTGTTTGGATGCGCTTTCCCAATTTGATAAGGCATCATAGCATTATTGATAAAAATATGCTGATGCGCATAGATATCTCTATCTGTACCAAACCCTTCGTAATTGTTTTCTTTCTTAGCTGAAGCATATATCCAACCACGTTCAATTCTATTGAAAGGCAATTCCTCTCGGTTATTGGCAACAAAATATTGTCGTATCTCTGGACCAATACTCTCAAATAAATATCTGATATGTCCAATAATAGGGAAGTTGTGCGTTATAGTGTGCTTTCTCTGTATAACATCTCTTAGCGCCAAAATAGCTAAAGCTATAAGTATCCACATCCACCAGGATATTTGGCCTAAAACATCTAGTACTGCATCCATTAATTAATTGTTTAAGAAATCGAAAGTAATTTGTGTCATTGCTTTTACACCAAGTAACATGCCTTTATCATCTATTTTGAAATCTGGTGTATGGTGCGGATAAGGTTCAGTGTTTCCTGGTGTCATTCCACCTAAAAAGAAAAAGAACCCTGGAACAATTTCCTGATAATACGAAAAATCCTCACCACCTGTAGTTGCTTTCCTTAGCCTTACATTTTTAGCGCCAGCAACCTTTTGAAGACTCGGAAGCATTTGGTCCACTAAGTCATGATCATTGTATGTGATTGTTGTATTATTTTGAAACTCAATAGTAGCTTCACCACCATAAGCCTTAGCAATAGTTTTGGTCATTTCGGTCATTCTACGAATAATCAAGGCTTTCATATCAGGATCCAAAGTCCGAACAGTACCGATCAATTCAGCACTTTCAGGAATAACATTAAATCGTGTTCCAGCAGTGATTTTTCCAACAGTAATTACTGCAGCCTCGTCTACTAATTTAGACTCTCTGCTCACTATGGTTTGTAAACCATCAATAATTTTTGCTGAAATCAAAATAGGATCAACACCAAGCCAAGGTCTTCCACCATGAGTCTGCTTACCCTTCACGTTAATCACAAAACGTTCTACAGAAGCCATAATGCCACCTTTTTTATAGTAGATAGTACCAACGTCGTAATTCGATCTTATATGAAGTCCAAATATTGCATCAGGCTTAGGATTTTCTAAAACACCTTCTTTGATCATCAATTTAGCGCCACCTTCTTCTCCAGGAGGAGGGCCTTCCTCAGCAGGTTGAAAAATAAACTTTACAGTCCCTTTAATTTTATCCTTGTGCTTAGATAATACTTCAGCAACACCCATCAATATTGCAGTATGCGTATCGTGTCCACAAGCATGCATAACGCCAGTTTCTGTATTCAAAAAAGTAGTCCTTACTTCAGATTTAAAAGGTAAATCATTACGTTCAGTTACTGGTAAAGCATCAATGTCTGCTCTAAGTGCTATCACTTTTCCAGGCTGATCTCCTCTGAGTATTGCAACAACACCAGTTTTAGCAATACCAGTTTGCACTTCTAAATCTAAGCTTCTTAAGTGCTCCGCTATTTTCTCAGCAGTTTTGTATTCTCTATTGGAAAGCTCAGGATATTGGTGAAAATGATGTCGCCATTCTATCACTTTTTGTTCTATATCAATAATATCTTGCTCAACACTGGTTTGAGAATAACAAAGCGTTGAGATAAAAACCAAAGGCAGAAGTAAAGATTTCATGATGAATAAATAAGCGTTGAAAAATTCAGCTAAAGATAACCAAATTTGAGTATCAAAAAAGGTTTCTAATTGTTTATAAATATTCAAAAATCTGAACCCTAAAACAATTAACATTAGTTATTTTTAAGCCTTCAAAATTTATTACGACTTGGAAAAGTACTTAAGCCAACTAAATGACGCACAATTAGCTCCAACTTTACAAAAGGATGGGCCTATGATTGTGATCGCAGGTGCAGGATCTGGAAAAACTAGAGTGCTTACCTACAGAATTGCTTATTTAATGAGTCAAGGTGTAGATGCATTCAATATTTTGGCACTAACATTTACTAACAAAGCAGCTCGCGAAATGAAAGAGCGTATTGCTCAAATTGTTGGTGATGGTGAAGCAAAAAACCTGTGGATGGGAACATTCCACTCTGTGTTTGCTAAAATCCTTCGTTTTGAAGCAGATCGTTTGGGTTATCCAAGCAATTTTACCATTTACGATACTCAAGATTCTGATCGACTTATATCTTCCATTATCAAGGAAATGAACCTAGATAAAGATGTATATAAGTATAAACAAATTCGATCTAGAATCTCTTCATATAAGAATAGCTTAATAACTGTTAAGGCCTATTTCAATAATCCAGAGCTTATAGAAGCAGATACTGCTGCGCGTCGTCCTCAGATGGGGAACATCTATAAAAACTATGTGGATCGATGCTTTAAAGCTGGAGCAATGGATTTTGATGATTTACTTTTGAAAACCAATGAGCTTCTGACACGCTTTCCAGATGTGTTAGCAAAATATCAAGATAAGTTTAGATACATTTTGGTTGATGAGTATCAAGATACCAATCACTCTCAGTATTTAATTGTAAGAGCTTTGTCGGATCGTTTCCAAAACATTTGTGTTGTTGGAGATGATGCACAAAGTATTTATGCATTTAGAGGTGCGAATATTAATAACATCCTGAATTTCCAACGCGATTATGACGACGTGAAAGTCTTTAGACTGGAACAAAACTATCGTTCCACCAAAAACATTGTCAAAGCTGCTAATTCAGTCATAGATAAAAACCAAACCAAGCTTGATAAAGTAGTTTGGACTGCAAATGAAATAGGAGAGAAGATCAAAGTACATCGTTCTCCAACCGATGGTGATGAAGGGCGTTATGTCGCAAGTACAATTTTTGAAGCTAAGATGCAAAAGCAACTCAAGAATAGTGATTTCGCAGTGCTTTACAGAACTAATGCGCAATCGAGAGCTATAGAAGATGCACTTAGAAAACGTGACATTAAGTATAGAATTTATGGAGGATTGTCTTTCTACCAAAGGAAGGAAATCAAAGATGTATTATCATATCTAAGATTGATTATCAATTCTGCTGATGAAGAAGCTCTAAAACGTGTTATTAATTTCCCTGCTAGAGGTATAGGACAAACGACTATCGATAGGCTTGTTGTTGCTGCAAATGGTTACAATCGCTCCATTTATGAAGTGATGCAGAACATCGATAAAATTGATATCAAAATCAATTCTGGAACTAAAGCAAAACTTCAGGACTTTGTAACGATGATAGAAAGTTTCAAAGTGATGAACCAATCTGCTAATGCTTTTGAACTGGCAGAGCATGTTACTAAAGTGTCTGGTTTGATTAAAGAGTTTGGTAAAGATGGAACTCCTGAAGGTATTACCCGAATGGAGAACATCGAAGAACTACTCAATGGTATCAAGGATTTCGTAGAAGGACAGATAGAAATAGCTGATGCCGAAGGCTCACTCACAGAATTCTTAGAAGACGTAGCTTTAGCAACAGACTTAGACAATGAAAAAGGAGATCCAAACCATGTGGCTTTAATGACTATACATTTAGCAAAAGGATTGGAGTTCCCTTATGTATTCATAGTTGGATTAGAGGAAGATTTGTTCCCAAGTGCAATGAGTATGAATACCAGAAGCGAGTTAGAAGAAGAGCGACGCTTATTCTATGTAGCGCTAACCAGAGCTGAAAAACAAGCTTATCTCACATACACACTGTCTCGTTATCGCTGGGGAAAACTTATTGATGCTGAACCAAGTCGCTTTATAGAAGAAATAGATGATGAATTTTTAGATATCATCACACCAATTGAAGAACGTCGTTTCAATCCGATGCTCGATGCAGATATTTTCGGAGATGTCGAACCCAATAAAGTAAGGTTCAAAAAACCTACACCTCGCAATACAGCTAAACAGCGTGCTGAAAAGTTTAAAATAAGCACACCTAAGAATCTTAAGAAGATTTCAGATACGAAAACAAACACTAACCTATTTGATAGCAAGTTAACAGTAGGTAATGTTGTTAACCATCAGCGATTTGGTAGAGGAGAGGTAATTAAGATTGAAGGTAAAGGTTCGGATATTAAAGCCGAGATAAAATTTGAAAACGGAGGAAATAAAAAGCTACTGCTTCGATTTGCAAAACTTGAAGTGATTAGCTAAACAATAATGATATGAAAGTTATTTCGATGATACCTGCACGTTACAGTGCATCTCGCTTCCCGGGCAAATTAATGCAAAACTTGGCAGGTAAGTCTGTGATCTTACGTACTTATGAAGCGACTGTAGCGACCAATCTTTTTAGTGAAGTCTATGTGGTTACTGATAGTAATATCATCTATGATGAGATTGTAAATAATGGAGGTAAAGCCATTATGAGTATTAAAGAGCATGAGTCTGGTAGTGATCGAATAGCTGAAGCAGTTGCAACTATTGATTGTGATATCGTAGTCAATGTACAGGGTGATGAGCCATTTACAGAACGTGAAAGCCTAGAGAAAGTACTCAGTGTCTTTCATGATGATCCCAATAAGGATATAGATTTAGCTTCTTTAATGGTTCAAATTACGGATTGGGATGAAATCAAGAATCCAAATACGGTTAAGGTTATCGTAGATCAAGAAAACTTTGCGCTATATTTCTCTAGGAACCCAATTCCATACCCAAGAGATGAAAATGCTAATGCAAAATATTTCAAGCATAAAGGCATATATGCTTTCAGAAAAGAAGCTTTATTAGAGTTTACAGAATTACCAATGCAGTTTTTAGAAGCTAGTGAAAAGATTGAATGCCTACGCTATCTAGAATATGGTAAGCGTATAAAAATGGTAGAAACCAACGTACAAGGTGTAGAAATTGATACTCCTGAAGATTTGGAACGCGCTAAAAAATTATGGAAGTAATGAGTGATTTCAATAACATAAAAGTCATAGGATTTGATGCTGATGATACGCTTTGGGTCAATGAAACCTATTTCAGAGATGCTGAAGTAGAATTCGCCAAGTTATTGTCATCTTATGAGACCATGAACAAAATCGATCAGGAATTGTTCAAGATGGAAATGAAAAACCTTCCATTATATGGTTATGGTGTAAAAGGGTTTATGCTATCCATGGTAGAAATGGCCATAGAATTATCTAATGGCAACGTTTCAAACTCAACCATAGAAGCGATTCTAAATATTGGTAAAGACATGATCAATAAGCCTGTAGAATTGCTTGATGGCGTTACGGAAGTTTTAGAAACATTGCATGGAAAATATAGACTTATAGTGGCTACAAAAGGTGATTTACTGGATCAGGAACGTAAGTTAGATAAATCCAACCTCGACAAATATTTTCATCATATAGAAGTCCTTAGCGATAAGAAAGAGGATAATTACGAGAAGTTATTAAAGCATTTAGATATAAAGCCGTCCGAGTTTTTGATGATAGGAAACTCCTTAAAGAGTGATATTTTACCATTGATTAATATAGGCGCTAGCGCTATTCATGTTCCGTTTCATACCACATGGGCACATGAAACTGTAGATGAAGATGCGATTAAGGACAAGGGTTATAAGACTGTAAAACAAATAAAAGAGATTCTACCACTTTTAGTATGAAAGTTTTAGATATAGATAACTGGAGTAGAAAACAGCTTTACGAGCACTTTACACGTTTAGCAGATCCTACATTTGCTGTTACAGTGAAAGTAGATGTTACTGCTGCTTACGATTATGCCAAGGCTAAGAAGGTTAGCTTTTTTGGTAAATATTTGCACGATTGCATAAAAGCGATAAATGCTGTTGAAAATTTAAGGTATCGAATTATAGATGATAAAGTTGTTTTGTATGATACTATTCATGCTTCAGCGACAATCATGAGAGAAGACAAAACATTTGGCTTTTCATTTATAAATTATGATGAGGATTTATTAGTCTTTTTAAATAACCTTAAGCTTGAAAAAGAGCGCATCCTATCAACAACGGACTTATATCCGCCAGTAAATAGCTTAGATTGCATACATTGCTCTGCAATACCTTGGATAGCATTTACGGGACATAAAGAACCTAGGTCTGGACAAGTAGAATCTGTACCAGAATTGGCATTCTCTAAAGTAGAATTAGTCGATGGAAAGCGAATGATGAATGTCGCAATTAGTGTAAACCATGCATTAGTAGATGGTTATCATGTTGGGTTATTTTTTGAAAAGTTTCAAAATAATCTTAATTCATTAGAATAAAAGAACGAAGTTTTTATTTTTGTTAAAGAAATAATTTAGATGACGTATAAAAATTATCCTATGGTGTCCAGAGTTGTTTTTGGACGCGGAAGTTTTAATCAGCTTGGAGATATTTTAGAACCTAAGCGATTAAATGAAAGGGCACCATTTATTTTCCTGGTGGATGATGTTTTTAAAGGCAACTCTTGGCTAACGTCTCGTATCCCATTAGCATATGATGATCAGATTCTATATATCTCTGCAGATGAGGAACCTAAGACGTCTCAAGTAGATGAATTGGTAGAACAAATTATTTTATCTCACAAAGACAGACCTTCTGGAATTATAGGCATAGGAGGAGGGACTATTTTAGACTTAGCCAAAGCTATTTCTATAATGCTCACTAACGAAGGTGAAGCTAAAGACTACCAAGGGTGGGATTTAGTAAAGTATCCTGCTGTTTATCATGTTGGAGTACCAACAATATCTGGTACTGGCGCTGAAGTATCAAGGACGACTGTACTTACTGGGCCAGAAAAGAAATTAGGTATCAATTCTGATTATACGCCTTTCGATCAGGTGATTTTAGATCCAGAACTGACTAAGGATGTTCCAAAAGACCAATGGTTCTACACAGGAATGGATTGCTATATCCATTGTATAGAATCACTAAATGGAACTTACTTAAACGCCTTTAGTCAAAGTTATGGAGAGAAAGCTTTCCAATTGTGTAAAGAGATTTTCATGGATAATGATTTATCCGAAAAGGAAATGCAGGATAAATTAATGATGGCCTCTTGGCATGGTGGAATGAGTATTGCTTATTCTCAGGTTGGTGTAGCTCACGCTATGAGCTATGGACTATCGTACTTATTGGGTACCAAGCATGGTATTGGTAATTGTATCGTTTTTGATCATTTAGAAGAATTTTATCCTGAAGGTGTAAAGCTTTTCAAAGTCATGAAAGCCAAACACAATATTCAACTTCCACAAGGTATTTGTAATGAACTTGATGATAATGAATTTGATATCATGATTGATATTGCATTGAGTTTAGAGCCACTTTGGGAAAATGCACTTGGTAAAGGATGGAAACAAAAAATTAGTCGCGAAAAGCTATTATCTTTATATAAAAAGATGTAATGCGTTGGCTGGCTAAATTTATCTACTACAAACTTCTTGGCTGGAAAATTACGGGGAATTCAAATTTCTCAAAAGATACTATAAAAAAATGTGTCATCATTGCCGTGCCTCATACGAGCTGGCACGACTTCTATATTGGAGTTTTATTGCGAAAAGTAGTTGGCGTTAAAACGAATTTTATTGCCAAGAAAGAATTATTTGTGTGGCCATTGGGCTGGTACTTCAGAGCTATTGGTGGCGCATCAATCGACAGAACTTCTGGACAGAATAAAGTTGAAACTATAGCTAATCTTTTTCGCGATAAAGAGGAGTTTAGATTAGCTTTAGCTCCCGAAGGTACTCGCAAGAAAGTGGAGCAGTGGAAGACAGGATTCTATTATATCGCTAAGGCTGCTAAGGTTCCTATTATTATGTTCACTTTAGATTTTCAAAATAAGCAAAACCACATCTCAGAGCCGTTTTATCCAACTGATAATACAGAGGAAGATTTTGAGTTTATGCATGCTTTCTATAAAGGTGTAAAAGGAAAAGTCCCTGAATATTCTTAATGATGACTCCAGGAATCTTCATCATCTTTGTTCATGGGAGATAGTCCCAATATTTCATTATCAGTATTCACTCCCAATCCTAACACAGTTCTATTTGCATAATTAAAATAGGAGACGACTTGATTTACTTCTAATATTTCCCCATCAGAAATTCCCTTTTCCTTGAGTAAGTCAATATCACTTTTATTTATTTCTGAAGCTTGTAATGTGAGCTTTTTTGCATAATTGCTTAAGGCTAGTTGTTTATCATCTAATACCTTATGAAGCGTATCTTGTTCTATACATTGCTGAATTTGTGCTGCTTTG
Organism: Winogradskyella sp. 3972H.M.0a.05; assembly: GCF_040493455.1. Lineage (NCBI taxonomy): Bacteria > Pseudomonadati > Bacteroidota > Flavobacteriia > Flavobacteriales > Flavobacteriaceae > Winogradskyella > Winogradskyella sp. 3972H.M.0a.05. The sequence continues at coordinate 67,323 of NZ_JANFDA010000008.1, forward strand.
GAATCATTTTGTAAAAAACGTTTCATTCCTGAAAAATGATGTAAATAGCAATAGTCACACTTATTAATATAACTGGTATAAGTTCCCAAAAGCTCTAAGAACCAATTGGGGAATGTATTATTCGCATGATGTAAAGTATTCTTATAAATACTCATATGCCCAGTAAGTGTATGAGGTCTAAGACTGTGAATGCTTAGTACATTATCTATTTGTCCATTTGGACCTTTAATTTTCTCATAAATCGTTCTTAGCTTACCTGTAGCTTCTTCAAAAGGAATTACTTTAATCCAACTCATTATGTTCTGTCTTTTAAACGATAAACAAACTTTAATCCGCTCCAGTCTTCATCTACAGCAGCAACTTTTATATCTACTAATCCTATAGATAATAAATGTTCTCTAACGGGTTCTCGCTTTAAGTCTGTAACGATTTTAGAGCTTCCTTTTGGCCAGCTTATCCATAATGCTCCATTTTGCTTTAGAGAAGATTTATATGTTTCTGCTATGCTTGTTAACTCTTCTTTTGTTTTGCAAAATATGTGAATGAAATCAGCAGATTCTGGTGTTAACTCATCCAATTCTACCAGATTTTCTGGAATAATGCTAAACAAGTTAAAATAATGCTTTGGTGCATTATACAGTAGTATTTTGAAATCAGGTTTTATGCCCAACTTTTTTTCTAATGGAGTTCCAGAGTATCCAGGGTTTGTCATAGGTGAAGAGCTTTCGCCTAAGGTACAATTTTTTCGTTATAGCGCTTTATCCTTAAAGGGTTATGGCATAGATATTGTATATAATATAATGAGTAAATGTAGAATGAAACATAAAGTAAACTATAATAGTCCCTAAAAAGAAACATTCACACTTGCTATTAATCAAGAGCTACTCCTTACGTCAGTATTTGAGTAGCTTTTTGATTTGATGAAGGTGTCAAAACTTTCGCTTTTCAAATTTATCTTTTTCATCATCTTCGTCATCTTCGCTTAAATTACCTGGAAAAACTAAAGAGGTACTTGCAAACGTGGTTCCGAAGTTGACATTAGCATAGTACACTTGACTTATTGCGTCTTGTACTTGTTCTTCAGTCAACTCCCGTAAAGGATGAATAAATGTCGACCATAGAATGTTATCCGAAATCGCATACTTTACATCTAATGCAGTATGAAAATTTGCGACCAAAGCCGCTTGCATTAAATCTTTATCTAGACGTTCAATTTCTATAATTGGAGAAATGATTCGCATTCTATTGTTTGTAGAATCTGTTAACGATATCATGGTTACATCTTTAATCTTTAACTGCCAAGCGCCAGGTTGCCCTTGGATAGTATCGCTTACTGAGCTAAAAATCTCATTTAGTTTTTCATTTGTCATATTTTGAGAAGTAATAATTGGTGTTACAAACAGGCTAAGGATGAAGAGAACTTTTTTCATAATTATCAGATTTATATGTTAAGTCGATAGTATTAACCATACTTACAAAAAAAGAGCTGCTAATGTTATATTAACAGCTCTTAGTATATCACTTAGAAAGAAATATTATTTTACTTCTTTTAATGCATTGTCAATTAAAGTTCTTAAGTGTTGTTTATGCGCTTTTGAAGCTACATTCCCTGAAGGTGCAGCCATAGCTCTAACTCGCTTAAGATTGTATAATGCCATAGACTTAGCATTATTAGTATATCTAGCACTCTGTCTTCCGGTTAGCATTCCGATTAACATATTCGTGTATTCTAACTGTAAATTTTGTCTAAATGAATTTACATTTCCATAAATATCGGCATTGAAGATAGCTGCATTTAAATCAGACATATACTGAGATAGCGTATATTCATTTCCATAAAGCTCTGAATCTGTGATACGCTGCAGTGTATTATTATGTAAGATGTGTCTAAGGACATTTCTCTGGTACGATAATACTTGAGCATGAATTTTTGGATCTTCTGGAGCTCTAAAGAAATTGTAGCCTCTACGTTGTAGTGCTAAATAATTATAAAGATCACTTGGAGCACTATACGCATCTGGAGCAAAACAATACTTCGCTAAAGCGTTCATAGCACGTTTTTGATCTTCACGACTAACAGGAGTATAAGGTTGTTTTCCGCCTGGTTGTCCAACCATAGCTCTATCAACATAAACACCTCCAATAAATCTTGAAATAACACCTGTTGCAATACTACGCTGTCCACTCAAAATGTAGTAAGCTCTTCTTAGCTCTTGGTAAGACTCACCAGATTTAGAGAATTTATTTTTGACGTCACCCATCAATTCATTAACCATTTCTATGCGATCGATAGAATAACCAATTTGATCATTAGATAAATCACCTATCATTACTCTTGGGTCAATAGCTTTACCTGGAGCTCTCATATCATCAGCATCATTTCCAAAAATAAGTTCTGGCTGTGTTGACTTGCTTAGTAAAGCATTACGTTCAGCATTTGTTCTAAAAGGCGTATATCCGAACTGTATCGCCCAAACATCGTAAGGTCCAACAGAAGTATCATAAAACTGTCCTTGTTTGCTTCTGTCCTTAGTTAAGTTAATACCTGCATAATCCATTACTGAACCTGTAAGGCACTTTCCTTCAATCAAGTTAGCATTGGCTAACTCTTCAGGAGACCAAAGCTGACTAGCTTTCATATTATGGTTTAATCCAAGTGTATGTCCAACTTCATGCATGATTAAAGCTAACATAGCTTCTTTTTTCATACGCTCCATTTCTAAGTCATCTGCATTGGCAGCCGCTAATACAGCTTGACCAAACATAGTATTTTCGTGCATTACTTCACCAGCAGAACAGAATAATGTATTATTTCTTAAGTAATCATCAGGGTTGAACTCTTTAGCATCTGCTGATAAATCGAATAGTTTATCATACATTACACGATTAGTAAAGTGAACATATTCTAACATGATATCAGCTCCCAGTATTTGTCCAGTTCTTGGGTTAACAAAACTTGGACCATAGCCACCAAATGGAGGGTTAGGAGAAGACGTCCATCTCAATACATTGTAACGAATATCTCCAGCGTCCCAATCTGCATCATCTGGTTGCATTTTTACAACCATGGCATTTCTGAATCCAGCTTTTTCAAAAGCTTTATTCCATTCTAGTACACCTTGTCTTATCGTTTCTCTCCATTCAACAGGTGTAGAGTTTTCCATCCACCAAACTATTGGTTCTACAGGCTCTGAAATTGCTGCGCTTGGGTCTTTTTTCTTTAAATGCCAGCGGTGTACTAAATCTCTGTAAGGTACAGAGCCCGTTGCAGTTTGGTCTGTAACTTGAGTCATAAAGTACCCAACTCTAGGGTCATCCAAACGAATTTCATAATCGTTATCTGGCATTGCAATTAAACTATGGTAAACTGTTACACTTACATTTCTACCATCTGTAACAGCAGCTGAACCACCATTGAGTACAGAAGGCTTAGAGTATACATAATCTACAGCTAAATCTGTATTCTCAGGGTAGTTTCTAATATTATTAACCTTTGTCTTAAACTTGTCTAAATTTCCTAATGTAAAAGATACTGGAGATTGCCCAGGAAAGCGAGGAGGCTTAACTTGAGATAATGTCTCTTTTAAAAAGATACCATCTGCCTTTATCAGATACAATCCTTTCTCTTTATCATGAGCTTCTATTTTGGCACTTGCCATGATGCCCTCAGAAATATTAGCATCTTTAGATTTTGAAATCGCATTATCTGGGTCAAAATAAAATGACGTATTCTGTGTAGCAAATTCTATCTTATCGAAATACTTCTTCACTTTGAAGACTTTCGATCCTCTATACGAACCTCTAAATGCGCCAGCATCTACAACACCATTGGCAATTTGGCTAAAGTGTATAAACTCTTTACCTAATTGGTCTTCGGAAATGACCATTTGAAGACTTCCATTAACAGTATCTTGGTAAATCGTGAATAACCCTTCAATTTTTTTGCTCTTTTTAACTAGATCGGCTATGCTTTTGCCTTTATTCTTCTTTGGAGGAGGAGCGGGAGCTTCAGTCTTAGCGTCTTTTTTTCTTTTCTTCTTTTTCCTTTGGGCTTCAGCTTGTTGTGGCATCATAAAGGCGCACAATAATAGCATTAAAAAGATTTGCCTCAAAGCAATCATTCGTTTGGTTTTCATAGTAAAAAAATTATTTAGTAGTACTTTAAATCTTAGCTTGTAAGTTAGGAAATAGTATAGGAGCAATATCACTAAAAAATGTTAAATATAGTTTTAGAACTCTAGAGCCAGAGTTTTATTGCAAAAAGATCTAAGAATTAGATTCAAATTTATCTAATAAATGATTGGTTTGTTGTTGCAATTTGGATTTAAAAAAAGAAGTGCCGCCAAGTAACCAGCCTTTAAAACCTATGGCTTGACTTGCCCATTTATGCAGACTGAAGGTATCTATATGCTTTACTATCTTTCCATCTTTGAAAGTAAAAACAGCATCTATCTTGTTATGAACTTTTCGCCCTGTTTTGCTGAAATTATAATGGGCTTCCCAATGTGCAGAAGCTATATTACCATCTTCAGTAATATCTGAAACTTCTATTTTGAAAGGCTTTCCTTTTTGTGCATTAGACAACATCCTCCACATATTCTTTGCGCGCTCTCCATGTAAAGTCCCAAAAGCTGGATCTTCAAAAACTATATCATCATGATAGAAAGACACCATAGTATCAGCATCTCTATCATTAAAAGCCTTGTAAAAATTTTCTATAACTGTTTTCATTGTCATAAATATAATGTTTTGTCTTTATAATTGATATTTTTGGGTTCATGAATGTAGATATCGATCAAAGCTGGAAACTTCATTTACAAGAAGAATTTGATAAACCTTATTTTGAGGAACTAGTCAGTTTCGTAAAATCAGAATATACAAGCACAAAATGTTTTCCTCCTGGAAAGCAAATTTTTAATGCATTTAATCATGCTCAATTCGACAATGTTAAAGTAGTTATTATAGGGCAGGATCCATATCATGGTTATGGACAGGCTAATGGTTTATGCTTTTCAGTAGCGGATGGTATAGCACATCCTCCTTCACTAATTAATATACTAAAAGAGCTGGAATATGATTTAGGCCATGCATATCCAAAAAGCGGTAATCTAGAATCATGGGCAAAACAAGGCGTATTATTGCTAAATGCTACACTAACTGTTCGAGCCCATCAAGCGGGAAGTCACCAAGGTAAAGGATGGGAACGCTTTACGGATTCTGTAATACGGACAATATCTGAGAAAAAACAGAATGTAGTTTTTGTACTTTGGGGTGGTTTTGCCAAAAAGAAAAAACAATTAATAGATACTAATAAGCATTCTATTTTAGAATCTGGACATCCATCTCCATTAAGTGCAAACAGAGGGTATTGGTTTGGAAACAAACATTTTAGTAAGATTAACTACCAGTTGGAGCAAGCTGGCTTGACGCCAATTGCCTGGAAGCTAGAGTAGCCTTCTTTGTTCTTACTACATGAGGTTTCTTCGTAGGTCTTTTAGTCGTTTTGTTGCAACTAAATATAAGGAGTAAGAAATTTAGGGCAACTAAAGACGCTAAGATTAGAGTAATTGTCATTATCATATTAGCACATTTATTAGAGTAAAACTCTTACATTGGGTTATAACAAATGTAACTAAATTTTTGACATATAGAAATTTAAGCTAAAAAATAATCGTTTGGTAATGAATGGTTAAGGCTAAATTAACTTATGAACAAGGTCTGAGAATTCTGCTTTTTTTGGGATAATATTTAACTCAAATAATGTCTTTTGAACATTTTTAATTGTGGTTTTATCAATATTCGATTGAGACCATTCTGTAATAGAAAGCCACTCCTGTACATCTTCTAATTCTTGGTCATAGCGATTAGCAATAGTACGGTCAATGCTAGGAATACTCTTAAACTCAGACGTTGTGTTATTTATAATATCTAAGATGATTTTTAAATCTTCTGGTTGATTTTCAATAAACTCGTTTCTCACCGCTATTACAAAACATGGCCATGGGGTAGGACATTCATCAATTCGTCTAAAGACGCCATCATCTACGATAGGTTTTGTGGTGAATTTTTCCCACATAAAATAATCAGCTTTTCCATTGGTAAGCCCTTCTACAGCACCATTTAGGTTCTTAATAACTTCAAAATTCAGGTCTTTTTCTAAATTCCAAGCATGGTTTTCTGCATTGATATAAGCCATTAAATGAGACCCGGAACCATATCGGCTTATAGCTGCTTTCTTTCCTTTAACGTCATTAATAGTTTTATAATCGGAATCTGCAGCAACATGAATGCCCCAAATTAGAGGGGATTGTACAAATGTCTGTACTATTTTACTAGGGTTACCATCTATAATATCTTTGATAATACCCTCTGTAAGAATAACAGCGAGGTCAATTTCACCGCTTCTTAAAGCTTTGCACATCGCTCCAGTTCCACCATAGTAATCTTTCCATCGCAAATTGATGCCTTCATCTTTGTACTCACCATTCTTTAATGTCAAATACCAAGCTAGATTAAAATGTTCTGGAACGCCTCCAATGTTTACAATCTTCATGTGCTAATTCTCCAATATTTTTTCAAGTGTATATTCTATAAGCTTGTCTACAGCATCTTTAGGGTTACTGCTAAATTCTCCTAAAGCTCTATTAGCAATAATGGCATTCATTGATAATGCATTATGTCCTAAAAGCTTAGATAAGCCATAAATCCCAGCAGTTTCCATTTCAAGATTAGTAATGGACAAATCATTGTAATTAAAACTAGCAAGTTTGTCGTTAAAATCAGAATCCTTTACATCTAAACGCAAAACTCTACTTTGAGGACCATAAAAGCCAACGTTCGTAGCTGTAAAACCTGTTATGGTCCTATCTGAACTAATTTGCTGTAGAAGATTGTGTCCACAAGACACCACATAAGGATCGGACTTCTTAACATCCCAATCAAGATGTGTTTTGAGCGCATTAGATATCTCAAATTGTTGTACATGATTACTTTGGTAGAAATGAAGTAAACTATCAAAACCACAACCATATTCACTAATCAAAAATGAATCTAGTGGAATGGAATCTTGAATAGCTCCAGAGGTTCCAATCCTGATTATATCCAATGCGGTAAGATTATCTTTTATTTCTCTTCGTTCTAAGTCAATGTTGACAAGAGCATCCAACTCATTCAAAACGATATCGATATTATCGGTACCAATTCCAGTTGAAATTACAGTTAGTCTCTTATTTCCAATGGTTCCAGTCTGTGTATGAAACTCTCGCTTTTTGATCTTTAATTCAATAGTATCAAAATGCTTAGTGACAGAATCTACACGATCTGGGTCACCAACAGTAATTATGGTATTAGAAATATGTTCTGGTCGTAAATTGAGATGATAGACACTTCCATCTTCATTTAAGATTAACTCGGAAGCTTTAATAGGCATTTATAACGGTTTTTATAAGCTTGTTTTCAGATTTACTAAACTGGTAGTCTAATCGTTGAATACCTCCATAGTAAAGATTATTATTTACTTCTGAAGTAACATTGTAATGCGATAACAGGGCTTCATGACCTTTTCTATTCAGTGTTATAGCACCTTCATTCTCATCAAAGAAAATAGATACTTTGTTGATGATACGATCGAGTTGAAGGTCTCCATAGCCATAATAGCCTTGATAGTTAAGGATATAGCCCAACAAATGATGCCTAGACTTCACCTCATTATCTCTTAGAATAGCCAGAATATTTGCTTCGATACTTCCTAAACCACTTGCCGAATCTGGAAAACGCTTGAGGTGCGCTTTCAAGCAATTACTAAGATATTTAAAGGATGAGTTTTTAGTAATATAAGGTCGTAGAAGATTATGGTCTTTACCACAATAAATCCTCCAAATGGTAACTGCCAAATCTACATCATCGGCACTTAGTAAAGCTTTTTGCTTGTAATGTTCTAATAATTGTTCTGGAGTCAATTCAGCAAGTCCTTTTAAATCTTTTTCACCTTCAATTCTTCCGCTACACACCAAGTACAATGGAAGTTCAACTCTTTTCGATTTCAATAGACTAAGAACTCCAATGAGGTTGATGTGACAAAATAAGTCATATTCAAACCATAACACTATTTCTGAATAGTCTTCAATATTATTGAGTTTTTCAAGCTCACTATCATATTCATCTCTATCAATTTCAATATCATAGTATGTGTTGAAAAATGACTTTCGTATATCAAAAAAGGCCTCAGAATCAATATTTGAAATTGTAGGCCCTTCACAAAGCATTTCTTGCCAAGTAATAAAATCTCCCTGAATATCTAACTCAGTTAAATAATCTGTAAGGCTATTGCCATTAGTAATATGAAGTGATTTTTTGGTATTCATCCTCCAACGCGTTTTACATTAAACCCTTTTTCTTTTAAAATAGTCATGATTTGATCTCTATAATCCCCTTGGATTATGATCTTTTCGTCCTTGAAACTACCTCCAACACTGAGTTTAGTCTTTAACTCTTTAGCTAAAGCCTTAAAGTCTTCTGTAGCTCCATTATAACCTTCAAGAATAGTAGTAGGCTTACCTTTACGCTTTTCGTATTTACAAATGATAGGCTCATCTTGTAACCAAACGTTAGAAGAATTTGGGATATTGTTAGTGTCTTCTGATTCTACATGATCAGGAAACAAGTTTTTGAGCTGATCTTTTAAATCCATTATTTCTTAATAAGACCTAATTCTACAAGTCTCTCATTCAAAAACTCTCCTGCAGTGATATCTTCATAAAGTTTTGGATTGTCTTCATCCACGCAGCTATCTAAAACATCTAATTTCATACTGCTAATTGGATGCATGAAAAATGGTATTGAATATCTGGAAGTTCCCCAAAGTTCGCGCGGTGGATTTATTACTCTATGTATCGTAGATTTTAGTTTGTTATTGGTATGTCTAGATAACATATCTCCAACATTAATCATAAGCTCATCTGGCTCAGCAATAGCATCTATCCAGTCTCCTTGATGGTTTTGCACCTGTAGTCCTCTTCCTTGAGCCCCCATTAATAATGTAATAAGGTTGATGTCGCCATGAGCAGCAGCTCTAACAGCGTTTTTTGGTTCTTCTATAATAGGTGGATAATGAATTGGTCTAAGTATAGAATTACCATTATGAATGTATTCATCAAAATAAGTTTCTTCTAAACCTACGTATAGTGCTAAAGCTCTTAAAACATATCTAGCAGTTTTTTCGAGCATTCTATACGTTTCTTTACCAACTTTATTAAACTCTGGTAATTCTTCAACTGCAACATTATCAGGATACTCAGCTTCTAATTCAGGGTTGTTTTCTACATATTGTCCAAAATGCCAGAACTCTTTTAAATCACCTTCTTTCTTTCCTTTTGCACTTTCTTTCCCAAAGGAAACATAGCCACGCTGACCTCCAATACCAGGAATCTCATATTTGCGCTTTACATCAACTGGGAGCTTAAAAAAGTTTCTTACCTCTCCATAAAGCCTATCAACTAAATCATCATCTAAAAAGTGTCCTTTTAGTGCTACAAAGCCAATTTCTTCATAGGCTTTACCAATATCATTTATAAATTTTTGTTTTCTATTGTCGTCTCCAGATAAGAAGTCTCGAAGATCGACACTTGGTATTCTGTCCATTATGATTCGAATTATTAGGTGTAAGGATTACAAATGTACAAAAGTTTACTTATGTGCATAAAGCTTATGGTAATCCTATTTTTTAATTACATTTGAAGCGTAAAATGAATAACCCTTATATGGTGGCATCAACCAAGAATAATATAACCTACGATAAAAGAAGCCTAAGCAATAAAGTTTTGCTCAAACTTTATGAAAACATGCTTAAACCTCGCTTGATTGAAGAGAAAATGCTTGTCCTTCTTAGACAAGGAAAAATCTCTAAGTGGTTTTCAGGTATTGGACAAGAAGCTATTTCTGTTGGCGTGACAATGGCGCTCAAAGACGATGAGTACATTTTACCAATGCACAGAAATTTAGGTGTATTTACTACCCGAAAGATTCCTTTAAATAGATTGTTTGCGCAATGGCAAGGCAAAGCCAGTGGATTTACTAACGGAAGAGATCGATCGTTTCACTTTGGAACTCAAGAGTATAATATCGTGGGGATGATTTCTCACCTTGGACCTCAACTAGGTGTTGCAGACGGTATTGCCTTAGCTAACGTTCTACAAGGAAATAAAAGTGTAACTGCTGTTTTTACAGGAGAAGGAGGGACTAGTGAAGGTGACTTTCATGAAGCCTTAAATGTAGCTTCTGTATGGCAATTGCCTGTTATTTTTTGTATTGAAAACAATGGCTATGGCTTGTCTACGCCAACTTCAGAACAATATAACTGTAAGCATTTGGCAGATAGAGGTAAAGGTTATGGTATTGAATCCTTCATCCTAGATGGTAATAATATTATTGAGGTATACCATAAGGTGAAAAAACTAGCCGAAAGCATAAGAAAGCGTCCAAGACCAATACTTATTGAGTTCAAAACCTTTAGGCGTCGCGGACATGAAGAGGCTAGTGGAACTAAATATGTTCCTGCTGAACTGATGAAAGCCTGGGAAGCAAAAGATCCTATTGAAAACTACAAGCAATACCTCTTTGAGCATAAAATCTTATCTGAGTCGGAAAATCAAGAATTAGAGAAGAAGATTAAGGAGGAAATTAATGATAACTTGAAGAAAGCATTTAATGAAGAGGAAATCACACCAGATTTGACTAAAGAATTAAATGATGTGTTCAAAGAGTTTGATTATAAAGAAGTTAAACCAAAACAGAAAGATCAAGAAGTAAGATTGATCGATGCTATTTCTGATAGTTTACGCTTGTCCATGAAGCGCCATAAAGACCTTGTAATTATGGGGCAAGATATTGCTGAATATGGAGGTGTTTTTAAGATTACTGAAGGTTTTGTAGAACAATTTGGGAGAGAGCGTGTACGTAATACACCTATTTGCGAATCTGCTATTGTAGAGGCAGGTATGGGCTTATCTATAGCTGGAATGAAAGCTGTGGTTGAGATGCAATTTGCGGACTTTGTAAGTTCTGGTTTTAATCCAATAGTAAATTATTTAGCCAAATCATATTATCGCTGGCAACAGAATGCTGACGTGGTGGTAAGAATGCCTTGTGGTGCTGGTGTTGCTGCTGGTCCATTTCATTCGCAAACCAACGAAGCTTGGTTTACCAAAACTCCAGGTTTAAAAGTTGTCTATCCTGCATTTCCTTATGATGCAAAAGGATTATTAGCTACCGCGATTAATGACCCTAATCCTGTATTGTTCTTTGAGCACAAAGCTCTGTATAGAAGCATACGACAAGAGGTGCCGTTAGATTACTATACATTGCCTTTCGGAAAAGCTGCTACGCTGAGAGAAGGCAATGATATTACGATCATCACTTATGGTGCTGGAGTACATTGGGCTTTAGAGGTATTGGACAAGAATAATAATATTAGTGCAGATCTTATTGACCTTAGAACCCTACAACCATTAGATAAAGAAGCGATACTAAATTCTACCAAGAAAACAGGAAAAGTAATTATTCTACAAGAAGATTCTTTGTTTGGCGGTATAGCTTCAGATATTTCTGCAATGCTTATGGAAGAATGTTTTCAGTTCCTTGATGCTCCAGTAAAACGAGTAGGAAGTTTGGAAACACCAATACCATTTGCTAAACAATTAGAAGATCAATATTTATCTAAAAGTAGATTTGAGGAGGCCTTATTGGAATTAGCGGCATATTAAAAAAGCCAACACATATCTGTATTGGCTTAATCAAGATAATTTTAATTCGAACCTCATAACTTAATGGTTTCTAAATCGTCTTCCATACTGTTGGAAGAATCGATAATTTTGGATAACGCTTTCATAATATTCGTTTTTTGATTGATGATATTATTACCTATAGCGTCTTTTACTGTTCCAAGAATAAGTTCTAGTTCCTTGACTTGTGCTCGATAATTGATTGTTGTCTAAAGTTCTCATAATTTGTTGTTTTTTAATTGATTTACACTTGATAGACGACAGAAAAAAGAAAATGTTACAGTACTATGCAAAACATAGTAGTAATTTAACTTTTTTTAACACAAATCACATAGGAGAGAGGCTAAATTATCTTGTTTTTGCTTCAGATAGTATAAAGGGATACGCAGCTTTTATCTGTTTCATTTCTTCCTTAGTTAACTCTGAAGGCGCTTTATTAAACACTTTATTGGCATAGTCCTCCCTAAGCTCATAATAAGCTTTAGTAATTTCATCTTGTACATTTATAAAAATCTCATATCGCAATTCTGAAGCATGCTGTAAAGACACAACAGCTTTTTTAGGATTATCGGAATAGTCCGCTTTAGAAATACCATTACAGTAAGTACAGCTTTTATCTCCGTTATTATCAATAAAGTCCTTAATGATGTCTTTTATATCATTAATAGCAACTAGATTATCTTCTATCATAATCTCTTCTTTATGATTAATATAAACCCTCAGAATGTTACGTTCTCGTATTTCTGTTTCACATGTTTGTCCATCTGGGCATGGAGCAGGAAGCTTTCGTAGAATTCCCTTATCGGTTGAAATGGTTGTTGTCACTAAAAAAAAGATTAGTAATAAAAAGGCAATGTCTGCCATAGAGCCTGTGTTTACAGAGACTCTGTGAATGCGATTTTTTCTCATAATATTAAAGTTTTATAATGGCCTATACTAATTGTCACAAAAACGGTACCAAGAACAAAAAATAAATTAGTTGTTAATTCTTGTTAACAATATTGCCGAAATACTTCTATGATGTGTTAATTTTGCAGAGTTTTTATAACTGCATATGTCTGAAAGAATAGTAACTACTGTACAAGAAGATTCGAGAAAGCGACTCTATAATTATCAGCTGGCTGATTTAAAGCGCATTTTCGATGTATTGGAAAGTGCTCCAGACAATTATAATCTGCTTTATCAATTACCAACAGGAGGAGGGAAAACGGTTATTTTCTCTGAGATAGTTAGAAGGTATATAAAGTATTATAAGAAGAAAGTCGTTATTCTTACCCATAGAATAGAGCTTTGTAAGCAAACGTCTAAGATGCTTTCTGGGTTTGGCGTTAATAATAAAGTCATTAACAGTAAAGTAAAAGACTTACCAGACCAGGATGATTATGAGTGCTTTGTAGCTATGGTTGAAACACTCAACAATAGACTTAATGATGATCAATTAGAACTAAATAATATTGGTCTAGTTATTATTGATGAAGCCCATTACAATTCTTTTAGAAAGCTGTTTAAGTTTTTTGATCACTGTTTTATTCTTGGCGTTACTGCAACACCTTTGAGTTCTAACATAAAGCTGCCTATGCACGATAACTACAAGAAGCTTATCGTAGGTGATGATATTTCTACATTAATAAAAAATGGATTTTTGGCTAAGGCCGAAACGTTTAGCTATGATGTAGAATTGAACACATTAAAGGTTGGTATCAATGGTGATTATACAGTAAAGTCTTCAGAAGCATTATACACAAACTCATTAATGATAAGTAAGCTTCTTTTTGCTTATGAAGAAGTTTCAAAAGGTAAAAAGACATTAATCTTTAACAACGGTATCAATACCTCTAAGGAAGTATACTATTCATTTAAAAAGGCAGGCTATAACGTTAAGCATTTAGACAATACAGCTACAAAACAGGAACGAAAAGATACCTTAAAGTGGTTTAAAGAAACGCCAGACGGGATTTTAACCTCTGTGAGTATCTTGACTACAGGTTTCGATGAACCTACGGTAGAATCCATTATTCTCAATAGAGCAACCCGATCTTTAACACTATACTTTCAGATGATCGGTCGTGGTTCCAGAATACTTGAAGACAAATCTAGTTTCCAGGTAGTAGATCTTGGAAATAACATAGCACGATTTGGACCTTGGGATCAGCACGTAGATTGGCAACATATCTTTAGATATCCAGATATGTATCTTGAAAACCTTAGAGATGATGAAGCTATTGAAAGAGAGTTTGTTTATAAAATGCCGGATGTCCTTAAAGAACAATTCAATAAATCAGACTCCTTAGATTTTGATGTTCGTGCAAACTATAAAGAAGTTATAGCTTCTGGTCAAAAGTCTATGGTTGTTATTGAACGTTCCATAGCACAGCACTCCAAGATTTGTATTGAAAATAGTGAAGACATCTATGATGCAAGAGCTCTAGCCAAACTATTGCGTGATGAAATAAGATACAGAGTAAAACAATACTCTTATTGCATCATGAATAGTACAGAAAACTACAGAGATTGGTTGTTTGAAGAATACAATCGTAGGCTTAGAGTAAGTTTTAATGGTAAGTTTTAACGTTTCTTTTCTACTACTTCATTAAAAAATACGTTTTCTTTGATTTAGGTACGGTTTTTGAAACTATGAATCATAAAAAATCGTATCTTTAATAATGATTGTAAGTCGTTGATTGCTATGAGATTTATATTCACATTTTTCATATTCACTATATTTTGCTTTGGTCTTAATGCGCAAATAGACAAGAGTGAAAAGAAATCTATACGCATACCAGCAATCGAGAGTAAAGAGAAAAAAGACTCCACAAAATCCAACCTTAATAAAGAGATCAAATCTAAAACAGGTCTTGACAAAGGAAAAAATAAAATTACTGGTTTGTCTGTAAAGCGAACCAATATTGATTTCTCTAAACCTAAGAAAGAGTTTTCAATGTTCGATGATAACAAACTCAAACACTCTGGGGAGATTTACGAAAAGCGTTGGAATAAACAAGCAGTCGAAGTAGGTATCAAACAACCTTCAATGTCTGATCAGTTTCTTGGAGAATTCAATGTCAAAGTCGAATTTGTAAATATTATTTGTCGCGACCATGAGTACCCAGACGGAGATTTAGTTAGGATATACATCAATGAAGACATTATTGTTCCAAGCTTATTGTTAACAAATGGTTACAGACGAGTTAAAGTAGACTTAGCCGATGGTCTCAATAAATTAGACTTTGAAGCCCTAAATCAAGGGGAGTCTGGACCAAACACGGCACAGTTCCTGGTCTACGACGATAAAGGAAATCTTATATCCTCCAAAGAATGGAATTTACTTACAGGAGTTAAAGCTACCGTGGTTTTCCTAAATGAAAAACCTGACACGAATTAATCATTTTCTTACATTAATCCTATTATTTTAACAGTATTATTAATGACTTATTAATTTACGACAACGTTTTCGTAAAATACTCAACCTTCATTTATCTATTTTTTCTTGCAGATTATCGAAAAACACTGTTGATAACTATTTTTTAATCTTGGAAACTTAACCGTTGGTAGATTTTATCATTATTTTTATTACGCTATTAATTAACGAAATAACTGTCCGTTAATTCCCAGAATTTACAATAAACAAAAAAATTAATTTGAAAATTTGAACAGATTTTCTGCTCAAGTTTAATGGTTAGTTGTGGCCTTTATGTGTGGTTAACTAAGAAACTAATTATAACCAATAACCACTAACATGAAGAAAAAATCCTTTTTTCTAGCGTCCCTTTTTCTATTAGTGTTTCTGTTTTCATCATCCCTCTCAGCTCAAAACTCTGGGATATTTGACAGTTTCATTATTTTCGATCAAGATAATACTGGTAATCAGTATTATGACCTACAATCTAGTACTGGTAACCCAGATTTTGACAATGCGTATTTTGGTAACTTAACCTGTTCTAATAGCCTTGTGCTCAATGGTGGCCAGAATAAAACATTCAAATGCCCTCCAGATGATATATTTGATGGCATACTCGCTTACAGAGTCTATGAAACTGGCACTACACCTGGAGCCTTCATAGACATAAATCTTCCTTTTTTAAGTGAAAACGATATACCCTGCGGAGGAAAAGATCAAGTTTGGGAACAAGCTGGTGCAGGAGTAGATATACTCGCTGGTTTGAGTTCTGGGAATTATACCATAGAAGTATTCTCAAGAGCAAACTTTAACTTCGGAACACATTTCAGTAGTAATTTTGGAGCGAACTTCAAAGCAACTTTCGACTATACAGATAACGCACCAACTGCAGTTTGCCAGGATATCACAGTTCAATTAGATGCTAATGGTATGGCAACTATTAATGCTGCAGATGTAGATGGAGGCTCTAGTGATGACTGTGGATCTGTAATTCTAAGTGTAGATATAAATACATTTGACTGTGATGATGTTTCCACAGGTGGTGGAGGGCCAACTATATCTGAATTGTTCATTTCAGAATATATAGAAGGCTCTAGTAATAATAAGTGTATAGAAATCTACAACGGAACTGGAAGTAGCGTAGACCTTTCAGGTTATTCTCTAGAGCGTTATAGCAATGGAGGTACTTCAGGAACTGTAATTGCCTTATCTGGAACCGTTGCAGATGGCGATGTATTTGTAATCTGTAATCCTAGTTCAGCTGCTGGATTCTTAGCAGAAGCAGATGCTACTTCTAGTAATATAAACTTTAATGGTGATGATGCAGTAGCCCTATTTAACGGAAGTACTGCGATAGACGTTTTTGGAAAAATAGGAGAGGATCCAGGCACTGATTGGAGTGTTGGAGGAAATGATACATCTAATCAAACCTTAATCAGAAATGCAGACATATTATCTGGAAATACGGACGATGCAGCAGGCTTTCCTTCTTTGGGAACAGAATGGACAGAACTCTCTCAAGATGATGTTTCCAATCTAGGTTCACATACAGTAAATTCAGGTTCTGGTAGCAGTGGCGTACCTGTAATGCTTACAGTAACTGATACTAATGGTAATAGCTCTACATGTAATGCTAAAGTGACCGTAGAAGATAACTTAGCACCAACTGCAGTCTGTCAGGACATGACAGTTCAGCTAGACGCTAATGGACAAGCTACAATAACAGCTGCGGATGTCGATGGTGGTTCTACAGACAATTGTGGTAGTGTAGAATTAAGCATTAATAAAGATAGTTTTGATTGTTCCCATATAGGACCAAATACAGTGACACTAACTGTAACAGATGCTAGTGGCAACACATCTACTTGTGATGCGACTGTAACTGTTGAGGATAATGAAGATCCAAATGCTGTTTGTCAAGATATTGAAGTGCAATTAGATGCAAATGGTCAAGCAACGATTACAGCGGCCGATGTTGATGGTGGTTCTACAGATAACTGTGGTTCAGTGACATTGAGTATAGACCAAGACACTTTCGACTGTGATGATGTTTCAACAGGTGGAGGAGCGACTATATCAGAATTGTTCATTTCAGAATATATAGAAGGTTCTAGTAATAATAAGTGCATTGAAATCTACAATGGGACCGGAAGTAGCGTAGACCTTTCAGGTTATTCTCTAGAGCGTTATAGCAATGGAGGTACTTCAGGAACTGTAATTGCCTTATCTGGAACCGTTGCAGATGGCGATGTATTTGTAATCTGTAATCCTAGTTCAGCTGCTGGATTCTTAGCAGAAGCAGATGCTACTTCTAGTAATATAAACTTTAATGGTGATGATGCAGTAGCCCTATTTAACGGAAGTACTGCGATAGACGTTTTTGGAAAAATAGGAGAGGATCCAGGCACTGATTGGAGTGTTGGAGGAAATGATACATCTAATCAAACCTTAATCAGAAATGCAGACATATTATCTGGAAATACGGACGATGCAGCAGGCTTTCCTTCTTTGGGAACAGAATGGACAGAACTCTCTCAAGATGATGTTTCCAATCTAGGTTCACATACAGTAAATTCAGGTTCTGGTAGTAGCGGCGTAGACGTTACATTAACGGTCACTGACACTAGTGGTAATAGCTCTACATGCACTGCAACAGTAACAGTAATAGATACTATAGATCCAACTGCAGTCTGTCAAGATATTACTGTTCAACTAGATGGTAGTGGTCAAGCTACAATAACAGCCGCTGATGTTGATGGTGGTTCAACAGATAATTGTGGTAGTGTAGAATTAAGCATTAATAACGATAGTTTTGATTGTACTAATATTGGTCCAAATACAGTAACATTAACTGCTACAGATGCTAGTGGTAATACGTCTACTTGTGATGCTACAGTTACTGTCGAAGATAATATAGCTCCTATAGCATTGTGTCAAGATCTTATCGTTGAATTAGATGCAACAGGAACTGGAACAATTACAGCTTCAGATGTAGATAATGGATCTAATGATCTTTGCGGAGATGTGACTCTTAGTATTGATATTGACACATTCACTTGTGATGATATCAGTGAAGGTGTAACACCAGCTGATCAAGTGTGGATTAATGAATTTCACTATGACAATGATGGTAGTGATACAGGTGAATTTGTAGAAGTCGCAGGAACAGCTGGAGTAGATTTAACTGGCTATAGTGTAGTATTATATAATGGAAGTAATGGCACATCCTATGGGACGATAAACTTATCTGGAATTTTGCCTAATGAAAGTAATGGATTTGGAGCTGCATCGTTTTCTGAATCAGGTATCCAGAACGGAGCACCAGATGGACTAGCTTTAGTAGATCCTTCAAATACTGTGATAGAATTCTTAAGCTACGAAGGTAGTTTTGCAGCTACGAATGGTCCAGCCAATGGATTAACGTCTACAGATATTGGAATTTTTGAAGCAGGAAATACTGATATTGGTGATTCTGTGCAACTTACAGGATCTGGTTCGGAAAGTGCAGATTTTACATGGTCTGGACCTTCTGCTGAATCACCAGGATCATTAAATGTTGGACAAACTTTAGAAGGATCGGGCTCAGGATCTCAAGTTACTTTAACAGTTACAGATGAAAGTGGTAATACCGCAACATGTACAGCAAACATAACGGTTATAGATACTGCTGCACCAACTGCACTGTGTCAGGATATAGAAGTACAACTTGATGAAAATGGTCAAGCAACAATTACAGCTTCAGATGTAGACGGAGGGTCTAATGATGCTTGTGGTGATGTAACCCTAAGTATCGATAGAGATAGTTTCTCTTGTGCTGACATCAGTTCAGGAGAGACACCAGAAGATCAAGTTTGGATCAATGAATTGCATTACGACAATGATGGTGGCGATACAGGTGAGTTTATTGAAGTCGCTGGAACCGCTGGTGTAGATCTTTCAGGATATAGTTTAATACTATATAACGGAAGCGGAGGGGCTGCATACAATACTATTGCACTTTCGGGCGTCATCGATGATGAATCTAACGGTTTTGGAGCAGTTGATTTTCAGTTGGCTGCAAATGGTGTTCAAAATGGATCACCAGATGGTGTAGCTTTAGCTGGACCAGGAGGATTAATTGAATTCCTTAGCTATGAAGGTTCGTTTACCGCTAGTGGTGGAGCTGCTGATGGTGTAACCTCTACAGATATTGGTGTCGCTGAAACAGCAAGCACACCGATTGGTGAATCAGTTCAACTTAAGGGTACTGGTTCAGAAAGTGCCAATTTCTCTTGGACTGCGCCAAGTGCAGAATCTCCAGGTGATCTTAATGATGGTCAGACATTAAATGCAGTAGGCTCTGGAACACAAGTAGTGTTAACAGTAACAGACGAAAGCGGAAATACTGCTACATGTACAGCCAATGTCACTGTTGTAGATACTGCTGCACCAATAGCCTTATGTCAAGATATTGAAGTTGTGTTAGATGAAAACGGACAAGCTTCAATCACAGCTGCAGATGTAGACAATGGTTCAAGTGATGCTTGTAGTAATGTTACGCTAAGTATAGATCAAGACACGTTCGATTGTACTGATACAACAGCTGAAACTATTTTAGAAATCAATGAATTATTCATTTCAGAATATATTGAAGGAAGTTCAAATAATAAATGTATAGAAATCTATAATGGCACAGGTGCAGATGTAGATTTAGCATCAGAAGCCTACAGTATTTTTGTATCTAGAAATGGGGGCTCTTCTACTAGTACCATAAATCTTAGTGGTACGCTTGCAGATGGTGATGTTTATGTAATCTGTAATCCAAGTGCAGGATCTGACTTCCTTGCTGAGGCAGATGACACTTCAGGAAATATCAATTTCAACGGAGATGATGCCTTAGTGTTACAACGCAATGGCAATGCAATAGATATTTTTGGAAAAGTAGGAGAGGACCCAGGTGCTTTATGGAGCGCTGGTGGTAATAACACTCAGAACCAAACCTTAGTAAGAGCAGAAAATGTCATCGCTGGTAATACAGATGATGCATCAGGATTCCCTTCATTAGCAACAGAATGGGTTCAATCTGATGTTGATACAGTATCTAGCTTAGGAGTACACTCAGTAACAACGACGCTTACTGGAGTAGAAGTAACGCTAACCGTTACTGATGAAGCAGGAAATAGTGCAACATGCACAGCCTTTGTATCTGTTAAGGATGAAACGGCTCCAACTGTAACCTGCCCAGAAGATGCTGAGTTAGAATCTGATCCAGGGCTTTGTGGAGCAGTCTTTACATTTGATGTGCCTTTCGATGATAACTGCGATGGAGCTACAATAGAGCAAACAGAAGGTTTACCATCTGGCTCGTTATTCCCAATAGGAGAGACTGAAGTTGTTTTTGTAGCCACTGATGCTTCAGGAAATACTACAGAATGTGCATTCTCAGTTATTGTTGAAGACACTGAAGATCCGACAGTGGCTTGTCCTGCAGATACAGCAATTGATAATGATCCAGGTTCTTGTGGTGCGGTTTTCACTTATGATGTACCATTTGATGATAATTGTGAAGGGACTTCAATATCGCAAACAGCAGGCTTACCTTCAGGAGCAATGTTCCCATTGGGTGATACTATAAATACATTTGAAGTAACAGATGCAGCCGGAAACACAAGCTCTTGTAGCTTTACAGTGACTGTTAATGATACAGAAGATCCGACATTAACGTGTCCAGTCGATGTCACTCTAAATAATGATACAGGAAACTGTTCTGCAATTGTAATATACACTGTTCCGTTTGCAGATAATTGCCCAGGTGTAACACTGGAGCAAACAGCTGGTTTGCCTTCTGGAGACCCATTCCCAATAGGTACAACGACAAACACGTTTGTAGCAACGGATGCTTCAGGAAATACTACCGAATGTAGTTTTACGGTGACTGTTATTGATACTGAAATGCCAGTGCTTAACTGTCCAGAAGATATCGAATTAACCAATGCAGGAGGTTCTTGTGATGCAATAGTAGAGTATGAGGTTCAAACATCAGATAACTGTCCTGGTTCTGTAGTAACACAATTAGAAGGACTACCTTCAGGATCGTCATTCCCAGTAGGAGAAACGGTCAATACTTTTATGGTTACTGATGCTTCAGGAAACAGTCAAACATGTAGTTTCTTAGTTACGGTTACAGATGAAGAAAAACCAGAATTGGAGTGTCCAGCAGATATCACTGTAAATAATGATCCTGGAAATTGTTCAGCAATCGTTAACTATGCAATTGTAGCTTCAGATAACTGTCCAGGAGACGTCTTAACACAAACAGCAGGATTACCATCTGGAGCAGCATTCCCAATAGGAGAGACCCTTGTATCCTACACATTGACAGATGCAGCAGGACTCACAGCACATTGTAGTTTTATAGTTACTGTAATTGATTCAGAATTACCACAGATTACCTGTCCAGGAGATATTTCAGTTGGTACTGATGATGCACTTTGTGGAGCAGTAGTAGATTTCGATATTATTGCTTCTGATAATTGTCCAGATTTTGAAGTGATTCAACATACTGGATTACCATCAGGTAGTGAATTCCCAGTAGGAGAGACCTACATCATTTTTGAAGTCTTAGATGCTTCAGGTAATAGCGTGATGTGTGATTTCTTCGTAACTGTTGAAGATACTGATGCTCCAGAAATTACTGGTTGTCCAGAAGATGTGTCACTCTGTGGTGCACAAACTGTAGACTGGACACCACCAACGGTTACTGACTCTTGTCCTACCACAGTGACAAGTAGTCATAATCCAGGTGATTTCTTTGACGTTGGAACCACAACGGTAGTATATACTGCTACAGATGACTCTGGTAATACTTCGGAATGTAGCTTTGATGTTACTATCTATGGCGAACCACAAATTGAAATTGTAGAGTCTGCTTTAGATGATTTCTGTCAAGGTTTAGCAGAGCTCACTGTTGTCATCAGTAATGAGTCAGACTTGGATGAGCCTGTTACGATTAATTGGTCTACAGGTAGTACTGAAGATTCAATCATTGTAACGCACAATGATACATTTACAGTTACAGTATCAACTGCTACTGGCTGCGAAGCTGAAGCGAGTTATACTACAAATATAGATGCTACTGATGTCCTTTCTGGATATACCATGATTGGTAAACGCGGTGTGAATCTCTACGGAACTTATGTAAGTGGAGGCGTAGGCGTATTAGATCCAAACAAGCTAGCCTTTATCGGCGCATTTAGCTATATAAATGGCTTTGTGAAGTCCGATTATATCTGGGGAACATGGTGGAGCTATGTGGCTAATCCTATATACGATAATGCGGATGTTACCTTACCGACATTCTATGAGAATAATGCAGATGACGATTGTGGTAATAATGTTACTGTGCATCCATATCAAACGGTGACCATTACTGGCGAAATCTATGACAATATCAAAGTTAAGTATGGTGGTACCTTAATTATTGATTCACCAGAGGTATACATCGATAAACTATCTACAGAATCTAATGCAAAGATTGAGTTTAATCAGCCGTCGGCAGTAATGATTGATGAGACCATGAAAATAGGTCGAAACAATACTATTGCTAGCAATGGAAACAACTCTGTATTCTATGTTGAAAAAGATGTACGTATTAGCGCTAGAGCTGATGTTAACGTAAATATTTATACGAAACGTAACCTTATTGTAAGAGCTTCTAGCTGGTGGAAACACACAAGAATGAAAGGATTGTTCATTGCTTTAGATGAAGTCTATTCGTCTTGGAATGTAAAATGGTTACCAGGAAAAACTTGTGGAAGTATTCCAACACCAGATGGACCACCAGCAGGTTGTGAAGATAACGATGATGATGATTATGCATGGAATTGGGGATGGGATGATGACGATAAAGCAGCAAATCCTGCTTCTTTAGAAGTCACAAAAGATGATGTAAAACTGTATCCAGTGCCAACAAGACATACACTGAATGTAGACTTTACAAGTCCAATAGCCACAGATGTAGCGTATAGTATCGTTTCTATAAAAGGAGATATGCCAATTCGCAATAAGTGGACTGTATCCGAAGGTAAAAATACGACGAAGGTAGATGTCTCTAGACTGGCCGAAGGGCAGTATTACTTAATCTTTGAATATGGCGATCAATCGATAAGTAAACAATTTATTATTGTCTCAGGACGATAACATTTGATTTATTTTAAATGTGAAAAGCAGCTCAATTCTGGGCTGCTTTTTTTATTATGCATATCTTTATATAGCTAACAATCAATCACATCACTCATGAAAAAGCTATTAACCCTCGTTTTCATTTTACCTTTTTTTGTATGTAGCCAGAATGTAGAAACTATGTTTCTCGGGTTTTACGAAACAGGAGCAACCCTCGAAAATTATAATATAGAGGATCAGCTCAGAACTGAATTCTCTAAACAGAAAGCACGCTACATAGGCACTTATGTAAAGCTTTATAACAATGATTATAATGTTAAGGATCAAAACTTCAAGATAAAACTGAGCTATTTTGATAGTGCTGTAAAGAAGTTTGGAGAAACTGAAATAAATGTATCGCTTAGCAAAAACACAAAAATGAAAGGTTTTTATAGAGGTTTTGGATATAAAGATCCGAATCTATGGAAAGCAGATACGTTTTCTGTTGTAGCTACCATAGATGGTAAGGTCGTTGGTAGCAGTAGTTTTAAGATTGTAAATCGATCGACTAGTATCTCTAAAGTTATTAGCATGAAATTTTTTGAGTGGAGCGGAACAGGAACACCACCAAAAGATCGTACACATTCACAACGTTTTAAATCCGATACAGCACGTTTTATTTATACTGATGTGAATATCGATAATCCCAATTATAATAAGTTTGAATGGCGTGCTAAGATGACATTGAAATATTATTATCCTGATGGATCTTTATTACTAGCACCAGAAATCGACATGAAGATTCCAATAACTTATAAAGGCGCAATACTGTATCATGGTGCTAGTGTTGCCAAAGATTATACGTGGCCAAAAGGAAACTATAGAGTTGAAGCCTGGCACGATGGTAAACTCATGTCAACCAATTTCTTTACTATGGAGTAGTACCAATTTGTTTGTATCATGAATAACTAAAATATTCTATTTTACATAATATAAATTATAGTGCATTTATAATCAATGGCGTATAGCTATGCTATTTGATATAATATCAGATATAACTTCGTATAAGCGAATTATATCGTTAGATATTATGTCAAAGCCATTTTACGATTAATCTGTGCTTACGTTTCTTTTTAATATTCTGTACTTAGCTCAAGAAAATTTCAAATACGCGATTTTCACGGCTTGCCACTAGAGTATAAAATTTCTCTGGGAGCAAATTTTTATACACTTGTTGTATGTAGAAAGAACTTCTATTATTTTTTTTAGAGATCCTAATATTATGTAAAATAGAATTGTTGAGAATGCTTATTGGTAAATCCCTAAGATATTGCCGTACACTCACATATTGTTTTGACCAAAATTTTTATGAGGCCGAAATTAAACTCATAGATTATTTACACAATTTCAATTACTGCAATTTCATCTTCATTTAAATCATATAAATTATAAACAGAAGTATTTATTTGGCTCTCTAAATTTTTAATTTTCCTATCATAAAAATCTTCATCTGATGATGTAGTTGATTCTTGTCGAAGTTTAACAGTTTCAATTATTTTTTTAACCAAATCTTCAAGCTCTTTAACTTTAAGTTTATCATCTGCATTTCTTAATTTAAGATTTGGTATTGGAAATTGTCTAAATACTTTTACTCCAATATCAACTCCTATTCCACGCTTTTTACCAAAAATATTAAACCAATATTCTGCAAATTTTGAGTTCATTAAACCAAGTAAAAATTCTAAAGAATATTTTTTGTTTTTCTGAATGATAGTCGAAAATGAAAAACCACAATAAATTTTGGATTTGTCTAAATGAAATTCTGGTTTCAGAAACATTCCTTTGCAAATTAGTTTTGGTTCTTCAAAAAATATTTCTTTCCGCGGTCTATGTATTCCATAAGGTTTATTAGATGAACTAATATAATTTGCCAACTTATCTAAATGTACTTTTAGATTAGGATAATTATTATCAGCAATTTTATCTTTGGCAATTTTATCTGCGTAAATTAAATATTCATTAATTTCTTTAATACCATATTTTATAACATCAGTTGAGCTTACATAAGGCTTTACAATCTTTAGCTCTTCTTCTGCTAAATTTAGTTTATCTAACTCTTCTTTTGTTAATACAAAAACACCTGTATTTACAGGAAATGCTGTTGGGAATTTTTCAAATTGTTTTTTTGAAACTTTGTCTGTAGACTCTTGAACACCAACTGAAGTATCATAAAAATCATCTAAAACTTGATATTTTCTAAAATTAATGGAACTCTTTACGGTTTTAATTTTATCATTTGAATCGAATAAATCCTTTACAGATATTTTAAACTTTTCAAATTCCTCAATTGCTTCAGGATGCTTTATATCTATAATTTTGGAAATTTCAGTTTTATATTCTTTGGTTCTACCTTTTTTAAAAATGCTTATATTATGTTTTCCGCTGACATCTTTAAACACTTTTGCATTTTCAAAATCTACTAAATTAACAACTTGTAAATCTTCTTTTATATGCTTTCGCAATAAAGATGCTCCATCGCTTCGCATCCAATAGCTATTTGTTATATAAGCTACATACCCTTTTTCTTTTACAATATTTGCAGCTTTGTGTACAAAATAATACCAAAAGTCCATTTTGCCTTTGTGATATTTTTTACCAATTTCGGATTTTTCAACTGGTGCAAAAACTTCTTGGTTTCCAAGCTCTTTTAAGTAAGGTGGATTGCCAACAATGGCATCAAAACCGCCATTTTTAAACACTTTTGGAAATGAGGTTTTATAATCAAAAGGGTTTATTTCTTTTTGTTGTTCGAGTGTGTAACTATCATCTTCTGTAATATCCCAACCAACTAATGAATTTCCTGAACGTATATTTTGGGTTAAATCAGGTAACACCTTACTAAAGGCAGTTATTTGACCCGATTTTGTAGTTGTTCCAAAATTTTCGTCTTCTAACAACTTTAAAAACAATGATAATTGTGATACTTCAACTGCTTGATTATCAATATCAACACCAAAAACATTATTTAATAGAATTTCTTGTTTTCTTTTTAGTGTTAAAACCCAAGCACCATCAACAAACATAGCATTACCATCATCATCACTTCTACCATCAATTTCAGTTTTATCTTGTAACTTATCTTGATAATAGTTTTTATGATAATCTATTAAATACTCGTAAACACCTATTAAAAAACTACCACTACCACAGGAAATATCTGCAAAAGAAAATTCATTAATTTCTTTTGGTGTTTTGCCCTTAATAAGTTTTCCAACTGAATTTTTAATTATATAATCTACGACATATTTTGGTGTGTAAAATACACCTCCAGCTTTTCTTACTTCAGGCTTAAATTCTATATCTACAATTCCATTATTTACTGTTACTATTTTACCCAAAAAACGTTCATAAATACTACCTAAAATATGTACAGGAATGACATTAAAATTATACGGTGATTCTTTTGAAGAAATATCTTGACATAAATCATAAAAAATATCATCATCTGCGCCTTTAAAATTAGGCTTGTCAATTATACTTTCCTTAAATACAATTCCATTGTATTTTCCGTCAAATGTATGTGATAATTGCACAAAACTTTTCCAATCTTTTAACTCATTGATATAATCTTCAAACTCAATTTGTTTGTCTTCTAAAAAACGAATAAAAACTAATCTATCAATAGTTTTTTGAGTTGCTTCAGTAAGTTGTTTTGGTGTTAATCCTGGATTGTTATTATAAAATGCTCTTGCAAGTTCTAAACGTAATTGGTCTATGTACTCAAGAAAATCATCATCAACAGCTTTATAACCGCCACCAAAAAGTTTTAGCTGTCGTTCTTTTAATTTTCTTTTAGGTATTTGAGTTTCTACAAAATGATTTATACTATCATCATCAACAGCTTCTCTTGAAAATAGATAGTAAATTTCTCTAAAAACTTCTTCATCTTTATAATCTCTAAAATTATAAGATTTTATTGCGGCATTAGCAGAATACTTTGGATGTGGTTTTGCTCTACAATCAATTACTATAAACTCCTCAAAATCGGTTAAAATAGATAATGGTGTTTGGGAGTTCCAACCATATTTATGGGTTTGCAAATAGTACTGTGTATTATCTTGAAGTAAAACAGCAGGTTTTTTTGCTTCAACAAAAAATACTGGATTTTTATAATCTGGATTTAAGTAAAAAGCGTAATCAGCAAACTTTTTTCCTTTTGAACCTTCTTGCTTTTGTGTTTTTTCAACTTTTACTTCCTGTTTATAAGGATTTTTTTGGTACTCGTGATTAACATCCCAACCTAAAGCAATTAAAAAAGGGTCTAAAAAGTCCTTTCTAACTTCTGCTTCTTGGTACTTCGGACTTTTATAGTAAGTGTAATTATTTTCAAAATTATCAACTAACTTTTTTACATTTTCAAATGCTTCATTAAAAGATGTTTGCATAAATTATTCTATCACTTTTGTTTAAAAGATTTGGAATTTTAAAAATAGAACTTATAATTAAATAATGTCAAATTTTACTATTAATATTTGAATTGTAATTTCTTATAATTTTAATATATTTCTAAATAATTTTATTTCTATGACTTTAGAACAATACAATGCCATTCAAGCAACTACAATTGCTGATTTACCTTTTAAAGAGGCAGATATATTTAATCCAGAAGGAAGTCCTATGCTTGAAGAGATTTTAAAGTCATTTGATTTTTACCATAAAACTTTGATTAATGAATGTGGCCATTATGGTATTGCACAACATTACATTTTATTTTCTTCTGGAACTACCAAAAATGCTGCCGCAGGAACTATAGATGGAAAATATGTAATCCTATTGAATATAGGTTTAATAAACTGGTTGATTTCTAATTTTCAATTAGGTCATAATATTAATGTAAATTCGGATTTAGAGGCTTTGAATAAACTTCAAAATAAGTTAGATATAAGCATTAATGAATTTTACTATCAATTAGCTTCACATTTTACTTTTTATCATGAGCTTGGGCACTTAATACAAAAGTCTGATTTTCTTAATGATAGAATTCAAGAAAGCTCTTTAAATAACCATGGTGGTTTCAATTTTGAAAAGCACATACTTGAATTTGACGCAGATTGTTACAGTTCTCTTTGTCTTGCAAATCACGTTGTAGATTATTATGAACGTCTATTTGTAGATGATTTTGATAAAGAAGTAATAGAAGCTCTTACAATTCTGTCAGGAACAGCAATTTGCCAGTATATATTAACCTTTGTTAACGATATTGAAGATCTTTATTTTAAGGATCGTTCTCACCCACATCCAGCAATACGTTTATTATATTCTCTAATGACTTTTTGTACTTATCTTAAAGATACATGGAGTAATAAGGGAGTAAATATTCATTTTGAAACTGTTTTCATGAATATTTTTTATGAATCTATTAACCTTGAAAAAGATTTTTTAGGAAGTGACAATACTGCAAAACTTTTGGAAATTATTAAAAAAGAAAGACCCTCTTTGTTAAGATATATTGCTGAATTACAATCAGAAGCTTCAGGGCGTGAAGATTTAGCTGTATATAAACGCAATCAAACTTTATTGTAATCTCATTATATTGCCATTCCACACACATTCCCCTTCCCTCCCACACTTCGACTCCGCTCAATGCAAGCTCGTGTAAAAAAGCACTAAAAATAGTCAGACTTACTTCATTTAAAAATTAACCAGATTTTGGTTAACTTTATAAGCTAACAACCACTTAAAAATGAAAACATTTTCCCGCATTTTTTGCACCCTTATTCTTGCACTCCTAATAACGTTTACTACTACAGCTCAAGAAGAGAAAGATTCTAAAAAGAATCCTTTTAATGGTCTTGAACTTCGTAGTATTGGCCCTGCCTTTATGAGCGGACGAATTGCTGATATTGCCATTCATCCTCATAATGAAAACATTTGGTATGTTGCTGTAGGTTCAGGTGGCGTCTGGAAAACCATAAATTCTGGGACTACCTGGACACCATTATTCGATAAACAAAGCTCCTACTCTATCGGAACCGTATCTATAGATCCAAACAATCCGGAAACCATTTGGGTTGGTACAGGTGAAGATGTTGGTGGACGCCATGTTGGATTTGGTGATGGTGTGTATCGTAGTGATAATGGAGGGAAAACATGGACTAATATGGGGCTGAAAGACACACAGCATATTTCGCGTGTGATTGTTCATCCAGAAAATAGTAATATCGTTTGGGTAACTGCACAAGGACCACTTTGGAATAAAGGTGGTCAGCGTGGTTTGTACAAAACTATAGATGGTGGTAAAACCTGGAAAAAAACACTAGGTGACGATGCTTGGACAGGTGTAACTGAGTTAGTATATGACCCAACTAATCCTAATCGTATGTATGCTGCCACATGGCAGCGTCACAGAACTGTTGCGGCATATATAGGCAACGGTCCAGGTACAGCCTTATACCGTAGTGATGATGCTGGTGATACTTGGGAAAAACTGACTAATGGTTTGCCTAAAACATCAATGGGTAAAACTGGCTTAGCGATTTCTCCACATAACCCAAATGTGTTATATGCTGCTATTGAATTAGATCGTAGAAAAGGAGCTGTATACCGTAGTGATGATGGTGGAAGTTCTTGGTCTAAACAATCGAATACCATTACTGGCGGAACTGGGCCACACTACTATCAGGAATTATTTGCATCGCCACACCAAAAGGATCGATTATATCTTATGGATAATACGATGCAAATTTCTGAAGATGGTGGAAAAACCTTCTACAGGATGAATAGAAAAAATAAACATGGCGATAATCATGCGATAGCATTCAGAAAACATGATCCTAATTATTTACTTGTAGGTACAGATGGTGGATTGTATGAGTCTTTTGATTTAACAAAAACTTGGAAATATATTGAGAATTTACCTGTAACTCAGTTTTATAAATTAGCTGTAGACGATGCAGAACCTTTTTATAATATCTATGGTGGAACTCAAGATAATAGTACGGAAAGAGGTCCATCACGTACAGATAATCTTCATGGGATTCAAAATAGTGATTGGAGTGTAGTTCTTAATTGGGATGGCCACCAACCAGCCACAGAACCAGGAAATCCAAATATTGTATATGCAGAACGCCAAGAAGGTACATTGTCACGTTTGGATATGAAAACGGGAGAAGCTGTTGATATACAACCACAGCCCGCTGTAGGTGACGATATTGAACGTTTTAATTGGGATGCACCAATCTTAGTGAGCCCACATAAGCCATCTACAATTTACTTTGCATCACAACGCGTTTGGAAATCTGAAAATCGTGGTGACTCATGGACCGCAATATCTAAAGACTTAACAAAAAATGAGGAACGTATTACATTACCTATTATGGGCAGACAGCAATCGTGGGACAATGCTTGGGATGTGTATGCTATGTCTAATTACAATACGATTACATCGCTTTCAGAATCTCCTAAACAAGAAGGCCTACTCTATGTAGGAACTGATGATGGTTTAATTAATGTTACTGAAGATGGTGGAGCCAATTGGAGGAAAATTAAAGTGAGTCAATTGCCTGGTGTACCAGCAACAGCATTTGTTAATGATATTAAAGCTGATTTACATGATGTCAATACCGTTTATGTAGCTTTAGATAATCATAAATATGGTGATTTTAAGCCTTATTTATA
Source organism: Winogradskyella sp. 3972H.M.0a.05 (assembly GCF_040493455.1). Classification (NCBI taxonomy): domain Bacteria; kingdom Pseudomonadati; phylum Bacteroidota; class Flavobacteriia; order Flavobacteriales; family Flavobacteriaceae; genus Winogradskyella; species Winogradskyella sp. 3972H.M.0a.05. The sequence continues at coordinate 98,313 of NZ_JANFDA010000008.1, forward strand.
TAAGAGCACCAATAAAGGGCAATCTTGGGAATCTCTAACTAAATCTATTCCAGCAAATCATTTGGTTTGGCGTATAGTACAAGATCATGTATCCCCTTACCTATTATTTATAGGTACTGAGTTTGGATTGTTCTTTTCGGTTAATGGTGGAAAGCAATGGACCGCTTTAAAAGGAAATGTACCAACGATATCGTTTAGAGATTTAGCCATACAGAAGCGTGAAAACGATTTGGTAGCAGCATCTTTTGGTCGTGGATTTTATGTGCTCGATGACTATTCTGCTCTAAGAGAAGCCTCTTCTGAGGATTTGAATGCAGAAGCAAAGTTATTTCCTGTACGTGATGCTTGGTGGTATATACAGCGATCTCAATTAAGTTTTGAAGCCAATAAAGGAAGTCAGGGAGATTCGCATTTTGTAGCGCCTAATCCAGACTTTGGAGCTGTATTTACACATTATCTAAAGGCAGTTCCAGAAATGCAAAAAGAACTGCGTAAAACAAAAGAAAAGAATCTAAAAAATCAGAACATTCCTTTCCCTGGATGGACAGCTTTAGAAGATGAAAAGTTAGAGGAAAAGCCACAATTAGTTTTTGTAGTGAAGAACCAAGCTGGTGAAGTGATACGCAATATTTTTAAAGATGCTAAAGCTGGAGTTAATAGAACATCTTGGGATTTGCGTTATCCAAATCCGAGCCCAATTGCTCTAGGCGAAACCAAAGTCTCAGGTGGTTTTGGAGGCACTAAAGGGCTATTAGCTCCACCAGGAACCTATAGTGTAACAATGTATTTATCGAATAACGGCTCTATAAAACAACTAGATGCTCCAGTAGAATTCAAAGTTAAGCCGCTTTACGAAAGCACGCTTAAAGGACCTTCATTAGAAATTGCTTCGGATTTTTGGCGTAGTTATGAGGAGGCTTCTCGTACATCATCTAAAATTGATAAATCCATAGTAAAGGCTGATAAAAAAGTAGTGGCATTGCACAAAGCATTGATGAACAGCACAGCAAATTCAGAATCTGGATTGAGGCAACTAAAGGCAATAAAAGATCAAATCAATACTTTAAAATCTGATTACTATGGCAATCAGGCTAGATCAGAAATTGGTGAAAAGAATCCTCCATCTGTAAGTGATAAATTGTTCACTATTTATTTGAGTTTAGAACGTTCTACTTACGGTCCAACTGAGACTAACAAAACTCAAATGCAGGTAATTAATAACATGCTTAATAAAGCTGAAAACAAATTAAAAGCTATTGAAAGTGCTATGAACCAATTTGAAGCCTTATTGAAAGCTTCTGGCGCGCCATATATTGATGATTAGTTAATTTCTACAATATAAAAAGGTGCTTGATGTGGAAGCCTTTTGATATTAGTATTACCTGTGGAAATTGTTTTTGATTCACGGTCATCATCACAAATAATGAAAATAGTGTTGTCATCTATAAAAGTGAATCCCTCCGCTTTGTTGTCTAATAATAAAGGGGTTCCGTCTTTACCTGTTACTAGTGATGGTGGTTTGTTGCTTAAAAATGATTTATAAGGTAATTTCCATATGTATGCTCCCAATTCTATATTAGAATTATTCTCGTATTCAAAAGATGTAATTATATAAAAAGCTTCATTAGTGTGATTATACTCTATACTGGAGATTCCTATGTTTTTCTTTGGAAGTTTAGCGTCATCTATGTTATATTCATAAGCATGTGAGAAATTTTCATCTAAAAGGAATTTTTTCTCCATATAAGCATAATTTGTAGAAATCAACAAGAGCTTAAATTCTGGAGTTTTATAACTATTGCCTATCTCCCTTGCTCCAAAAATTATAGTGTTATTTGGAGCTGTTGTCATTCCTTCTATTTTATAATAAGATGGCCCATTAGGATAACTAGTAGACTTAAGAGTCTTTTTAAAGTATGGCCTCAAACCTTTAGAGCTCTTAATACCTTTATTGTCAGATTTTAATACATATTTTACCCAATCCTTATTACGGTTCCAATAGAGTAAAGAATTAAATCCATCAAAATCATTTGAACCACTTTTTATACGATCGAAAGCTGTAGAAACCAATATTAAATCACTATCTAATGATTTAGTGAATGCCTCTATTTTCTCAACATTTCTAAATGGTGCCTTATCTATATAGCTGATAGATTTTGTATCAATAACTGAGGGAAATTGTTTTGGTTTTTTAAATTCAAAAACTGATGATCTATTTTTCCCTGGTATATCTTTATCACTAGCAATAATTAACATTCCGTTATGGTAAATAACTCCAGAAGCTTCACAAAAAACTGGTTTTCCATCTTTGTCTAATAAACCGTTTTCAAAACACTCAATGATTCCTTTTTTAACAACTTTTCCAATGGTCTTAGACTGCCTATTGTTATTATTATTTGACGTCTTACAAGATGAAACAAGAAGTAATAGTATTAACAGTGTAAATGTTTTTTTCATTATTGAATAGTGTTTTTAAAAAATGACAAGAATATAAAGATAAGAAAGCACTATTAAACGAAGGAAATACTTTTAAAGCCCATATCAAAACTATGAAGAAAATAGTTTTAGAATTATGCTGCCAAATACGGCTATACCTATTATAAAACCAGTCTAAATGATGATTTAAAAAGGTCAGAATTGTACTATTACTTAGAAAATGTATACAGATATTTTACAGTAATAATCTGGTTGTTATATCGAGGTAATTGTGGTGTGAAAAGATGTGCATCCAAATTATAATCCTGGTTATACACCAAGTATAAATCATGTCCATCTTTGAAGTTGTAACGCAATCGTGCACTCGTTAATATTTGGTCACTTAGTGAGTTGTACTGCCCTATGATGCTTCCAGATAAATGTAAGTTATAAGCCAAGTTAAACTTCGTTTGAGCGATGTGAATCCATTCCTTTTGGTTGCGCCTCTTGAAACGGATTCTATTCGCTCTGTAAGACGATTGTATCGTGAGATGTTTTCCAAAATTGAATTCTGGGTTCAGGTTGAATCGAAAGTTGGTACCATCAAAATAGCTGCCATATTCTATACCAATTGGGATTTTAACCTTATGCTGAACCGCTGGTGAGTAGGATGCTCCGAAATAATAAAAATCGTATTGGCCTTCGGGTACAAATAAGTTTGTATCTAAAGTGATTTCAGAATTTACATTCTCATACTGCGCTTGTGCAAATAGTATAAAGGAATCGCCACTAAACAAACGTCCACGCCAAAAGCTTCGATTGTACCAGGTAATGACTTTAGAGAAATCCGTATCAGTATAGGTATCAGAATTGAACAGAGTAAAGCGCTGATATTGAAATATGTGCTTGGTCTTATCTGTATTGAATGTTCCATACGTTAACGCACCATACATATTGTGATGTCGCTCTCGTAATAAGAAGCCCATAGCTGGATTATAGTCCTCTCCAGAAAACTCGTAAGCCGCTCTATAGTACCAACCACTCTCCTTTCGTTTATCCAAATACACAGAAAATCTAGAGTTATCAATGAAGCTGTAATCTGGATTATCCTTGTCTATAGAGGTTGACGCTGAAGACACTAAAAACACATCATTAGGCAGACTAATCACATTATCAAAACCTATTGCTGTATTGTAATAGCCTTTTCGCAAGCGATTTGTAGCCATAAACCCGATAAAGGATTTGTTATTGATGATGGATCTACGCAAACGCAGCACACTAAAATTTTCAGAAGCTATGCTATTGGTTTCACTTAGCCTGATGCCTTCTGTTTGCAATGACAATAATCCGATATCAGTGTTGCCGACTTGTCCTGTTAAGCGGACGCCACCAAGTATTGGTGTTAGTTGTCCATTATTAATGCCTATTTGCCTGCTGTAGAATAATTGCGAGAATATCCCAGCATTAAAATCGAACAAGCCTGCTTGCTCTTGAAAGAACTTGCGTTTTTCTGGGAGGAAGATATTAACGCGATCATTGACATTAACGATTTGGTCATCAATTTCAACCTGTGAGAAATCCGTATTCACTGTGACATCCAGAGTAAGGCTTGGCGAAATACCATAACGTATATCCAGTCCTGCATCGAGTTCATCAGTATTTGTTTTTGTATAACTGGTTTCTTCGGAATTTAAAGCGTATCTGTTGCCTAGAGATGCTGTGACGTAAGGTGTGATTTGCAATTGCTTTTTTGGTGTTAACTCCTGAAAGATTACAGGATACTTCAAGGACGGTTTTTCAATGGCATTGGTAACCTCTTGAGGCACTTCGGGAAATGTGGTACTCTTCCCTAGATAGTTTTGACTCCGTAAACCTGAAATCGCCGCAATGATATTGCCATCACTATCTCGTTTGAATCGCAAATTTGAAATCGGAATCTTGAGTTCTGCACTCCAACCTTCTTCGTCGCGATGCACTTTGGCATCCCAAATCATGTCGTAGGACACATTAAAGGTTGAATTCCCCAAAGGCACAGCATCATTAGAGACTGCCATATCAAAACGACTGCCTGGTGGATATACGGAAAACACAAATCCGTTTTGGTCTGTGTCATTTGGGTCTATATGAAAAGAGACATAGTCATCACCATACCATTTGTCTCGCAACAAGCAGCGTGAAATGATTTGGTCTGGAGCTGCATCCTTAGCGATAAAACCGATAATGAGGTTATCGGTATCATAGGTCACGTACATGGTCGTTAAGCTATCGGTCACGCCTGCATTGGGTCTGTATTCAGAAAATCGTAAGGGTTCTATTTCAAACCAAAAGGGTTCTGTTAATTGTCCATCCAAAACCAAAGTGCCATTCGTTTTGGGGATAACAATTGGGTTTTGTGCATGGAGATGATAACAAAGGATCACTACTAAACCGATAACAACTGTGCGCATACTTTTTTCAGCAAACAAAGCGTATTCACAGAGGTATTAAAAATAAAGCAGTGTAAGTTGCGGAAAACAAATGGTAAGTCGCGGCTTAGTTTAGCAACTGATCTTTAAAGCTTCTACTAAATTTTAGTTTGCTTTGGTCATTGAGATACACATAGCCATCGCCACTCGTATTTTTTTGTATGCTCTCTATGCAATCGGAATTCACCGCATAGGAACGATGAATACGTTTGAACTGTGGTAAGTTATGCTCTGACAAAAAGGATTTTAGACTTTGGTACTTTACAAACTTACCTTTGGTGGTATTAAAGATGATGCAATTATTAGACACCTCAATAAAACTAATGTCAACCGTATTGACAATGTTTTGTCTGTTGTGAGACGATAAGACTAAAGACGTTGTTGGTTGCTCAACTGGCGCCATAGTATCGTTTGTAGCACTAGTCTGGGTTCTATGTGACTCTACAAGCATTAAGATTAACAAGGCATAGCAAAACAGATTGAGGGCGAGATTATTGGTTAAACTCGCATTGAGGAATGTAAAACTTGGTGAGGATGTACAGTTATACACATAGATCATCGCAAAGATGATCGCCACCTGAGAAATAAGGATGTTGATTCCCGTTACCGAAATCCCCAAGCCTGCTTGGATGAGCATGTTCTTTTTGCTTTGCAGTGGATTCCATTGTTTAGAAGCACGCTCTAGTATGGGTTTGATGGCATAGAAAAACAAAAAGCTGGTACCACCAATAATTAAGAGTTCGGACTGGCAGACAAGTTCTAAGCTTTCTTGAAACAGTCGTCCAATAAGAATATTGGCCAACACAAATGCCAAAACGATGTATACATATTTGGATTTCAATCTGCTCACAAGACTAGACTATAGAATACCCAAATATCGTAAAATCCTTATGAACTTGTTTGTAAAGGATTCTTAATTTTTTGGTGATTAATCATATTCCTAAGATTGAAATAAAGTAGAACAGGAATGGAAAACACTTTCTAGAAAAAGTTCAAAACCCCTATTTAAAATTTATCTACTACATCCACCTGCTTCAGATATAATCACCTCAGCTCTTCTATTTAAATATTCACTAGTTTCGTCTTGTTGTTGTTTCTCTGTAGCTCCTTCTAAGTTTGTTTCTTTAAATATTCGTGCCTTTACCATTTCATCATATTCAAGCAAACTCCATTGATGCACTTCTATTTTTATTTTAGCGAGATGTGGCAAATGCTTTTCTTTCTCACTTTTGAATGCCTCTATTTTATTAGCAATTACGCTAGCTCTCTTATTAGCTAACTTTATATCTTCATGCTTTTTATCAATATCATTTTGATATTCACTAGCAAAACCTATTATTTTTAATTCCACTAAGTCTTTAGGAGATTGTAAACAGCCTTTTAACGCTTTCAATAAATTTATCAAAGTTTCACTTTCATCTTTACCGAAAGCATCAATATTTGTCTTTTCATGTTCAAAACTAAATATCAACTTAAAATCGCTTGGATTACCTTCCCAAACTGGAGGATTTTTTTCGATTGAATGATTAAAAAAGTAATAGTAATTACTGGGCTTACTGGAAGTAGCGATATTCTTTTTATCAGCAAAGGCAAGATAAGCTAGCCATCCTGCTAAAGATATAATAATGAAATAGATGGAAATCCTGAAAGCATACCTATGCATTACGTTTTGATCAATAAATCTATTAATCTCTCTTCCTCTACTTTTTTTCGTTAAAAACACCCACTTAGATTCAGAAAAATCATTCGGTGAAATATCATCAGTTAACAAATACTCAATGAGATCATCTGCTTTTCCAGAAAGAATGTTTTTGAAAGCCATAATTGCAAAAGTGGATATTGTGCCATATTCTAATACATGGACAATATCTGCTAAATTTTCCCATAACTTTTCTTTTAAATCTATTTCAACAAAGTACACTATCAGAAAAACTAAGATTGCTGAAATAACTAAAAAAATTAATAAATGTGCTAAGCGAGAAATTGCAACCAAAAGCCTTATTGAATTTGATCCAATTCTATATTTTTTTTCATCCATATCTATCATTTATATAATATCACAATGGGCTTACTGAAATACCAATTACCCCAACCCAACCGTCTTTAAAAATTTATTAGAAAACAGGGTTTGCATGGCAGGTGATAATAGCTGTGTACGTTGTGTTTTCCAATCGTTGGCTTTAGTGCCAAACATGTGGTCAACCAAGCCTGGGAATTCCCAATCGCTGTTTTTACCCCAATGCAAGGTAAACGGGATATTGTTTTGCTGTAGCACTTCAATCATACGCCTAGAGTATTCCGTAAGGCTCATAATCTTTCGGGTCTTCTTCCAAAGCACACCATCAATTTCTATCATACAAGTAATAGGAAACTTAGTAAAGCCAAGCGTCGCTTTGGTCTGCTTTACAAAGCGTAAGGCAAAGATGCCTGGGATTGGGCCTTCGTCGCGTGTAAGCTTACCCAATAAGTTCATCGCTTGTTCAGAATGGCTATGATCAATCCCAAATGAGCAAGCAAAGGCTGGACCTTGGTATGGTGCGTCCCAAAAAATTTCTTTCAGCATACCAGTCGTTTCTTCATTGACTTCAGGCAAAATGGTATTGCGTAGCCGTTTCACGAGCCATGGAATACTCTTTGGGAACTTCTCAGCGAGCTTTACAAAGAGATAGATCAAATCCCTATAAATGGATTCCTTTATCACAGGAAACGGATCTGGATAAGGCTCTTGATAGGGTTTCTTGTACATCACTTCCACAATACAATTGGGATCATCGCTATACTGATTGATGAATATCTTATAATGAAATGGTGTATTGCCTTTACCCTGTGCATCAGTTTCCCCAGGAATGGTAAAGCTAGAGTTCTTAAAATCCATCGTATTCGCTAACTCAAACGCCAAGGACTTTTTAATCTTTTTGACATAGCGGTTGATTAAAAATATAGGTTCTGCCTCGATGACCACACCGTGTATAAATCCAAAGCCACCTAGTCCTACTAAAGCCGCATAAAACATATCGTCGTCTCTAATGACTCTAGAGTTTAAGGTACTTATAAAGGCATCGCTCAGGGCTGGTTTGGATTGGGGTTCTATATAGACGATATCATTGGGGTCTGGACCGATAATAAGATTGAGCCCGACGACATAATCTTGTACGGAGCCAATATCGAGTCCTGCACCATGTACGCCTGTAGAGATACAGCCTGCAATGGTTTGGCCATTACTGGCGCCACTGGTTTTGAGTGATTTTCCGTTTTCGGCTAAGGTTTCGGAAACTTCTTTGATGGTATTCCCACATTGAAACAGAAATAGGTTTGTGGGATCGTAGGCATTATTTTGATGGCATTCACTAGGATGAATTGGCATAGATAAGTTCATAGGGCCGTTGTGGTGCATGCGGTCTTTATGGCTTGCGATATTGTTCATGGACCATGCTGAACCGTAGGCACGAAACCCCTCGCCTGCTTGTTGGGTTTCTTTAATAAGCCGTTGTATTTCTTTGGCAGCATCGTTGTAGCGGTCAATCTTTTTGGGCATGAGGCGTTCGCCTTCAAGTTTGGTTTGGTATAGGAGCTTCAATGGGAATGGACCGTTGTTATGTAGCGTGTCCCATTGGCTTAAGAGTTTGGATTTTGTTGTTGCCATAGCGTTTTAGTTTCGAGGTTTTTCACAGACGTACTTGATTTTCACTTTACGTTTTCTTCCAAACGTTACAGCACTGAGCAGTACACTGCCAAAGGTGTTTCGATATTCTACCATATTCAACTTACCAGATTCGCAGAGTTCTTCTTCTTTAATGAGATAGGTGAAATCCTTGGAAGTCAGTTTCATGTTGATGACAGTGTCTTTTTCAACCACAGCCATACCACGATAATAATCATCTCTATCGGAAAATGGATCGAGTTGTGGCGCGCCATTGACGTTTCGCAATCGCACCGAATAACAGGACGTAAGCATACTTACAAGGAGTGTAAGCACTAACAATTTGAGCAGTTTCATAACCGTTGTCTTTAAGGTTTCGTTTTATTAGGTATTAAAGGATTGGTACTGTAACGCACATCGATTGTGAGCACATGAGTTATCTCAAATACAGTACTTATGGGGATTAATTAAAAAAGCGATTTTTAATTCTAAGGAGAACTTAAATATACGAAATATATAAAGGACAAACACTAAGTACTTTAAATAATCCTTTTAGTGTTCGCCCTTAAATCTTAAGCACACAATGAGTCAAGTGCACTGATAAGAACCTTTAAAGCATCTCTCCATTTTTTTGGGATCAAAGGAATATTAGCAATTAATCTAACGATACTGCTTATCTTTTTCCATATTTCACATATTTTGGACGTTACGTCTAAGGCTTCCCGCTTTGAATATAGTTCTAATTCATTAAGGTCTAAAGCTTCAATTTCCTTGTTTACTGATTCAAAAGTTAATTCTGACATTTTTAATGATTTTAAGGTTAATATGTGGATCAAAGTATAAATCGTTATTAGTCAGAACAATACCGTATACAGGGTATATTTATTAATTCTAGTGTACAAATAATTTAACTACTTTTGAATATCACTCAAACACGCTTCCTTGATCCATTTAGCCCATACACCCAAAGACAATTTATCGAAATATCTCGTGACTATCGTTTACAATAAGGATTATTACCCTGAACACGAGATCGATAAATACTTGCCCGATGGAACCATCAATATTATTTTTGAGCTGACTGGCAATCCAAAGTACATACATGATAATATCACTCACGAAAAGACAATTGAATACAAAGATGTTTGGCTTTCTGGTGTGCTTACGGATTACATTACCATAACTGCACATTGCGAGGAGATGATGGTCGTGGTCTTTAAGCCTGGTGCTGGTTATCCACTGACTCATAAACCTGCACATACGTTTACTAATACTGTAGTCCCAGCTAAAGACGTTTTTGGAGATTCTGTATTGAAGCTCCTAGAGCAATTGAAAGAACCTACGACACCAGAAGAAAAATTTCAGGAGATAGAACACTGGTTAGAGAATCAATTTAAGAAAGATGATTTCTACACAGATATTATTGAGTATGCGATTCATGAAATTCAAACCTCGTCGTCACAAATCAATATTTCTAAGTTAGCCGAACGTTCAGGATATTCTCAAAAGCAGTTTATTGAATTGTTTAAAAAATATGTTGGCATTACACCTAAGCAATTTCATCGTATTACCAGATTCAATGAAATACTAGCTGCTGTTGAAAACAAAGAAAAAATCTCTTGGGCACGCATAGCTTCGGAATGTGGTTATTTTGATCAGGCACACTTTATAAAGGACTTTCAGTCGTTCTCTGGTTTGAATCCTTCAAAATACTTGAGTGATATTGGAGACTATCCCAACTTCTTCCCTGTAAAGTAAATTTTTTACAATTTTTCTCTTCTGCAAACGCGTTAATTTGTTCTCATAACATTTAAAGAGATTATGGAACAAGTAATAATCAATCATTGGGCGGTTTTAGCATGTGCAATTTTCAATATGGTTTTAGGTGCCATATGGTATTCTCCTGCATTATTTTACAAAGCTTGGAAAAGAGAAAACAACTTAACCGACGAACAGTTGAAAGCAGCTAGTCCCATGAAAACTTATGGCATCAGTTTTTTATTGGCTTATCTAATGGCTTATAACATGGCCTTCTTCTTAGGCGATAATAGTACTGATGTTGTTTGGGGACTTACTGCTGGGTTCTTAACAGGTTTTGGATGGGCAGCTGCAATCTTCACAGTAATAGGGCTTTTTGAACAAAAAAGTTGGTCCTATATCTTTATAAATAGCGGTTACATTATCATCTTTTTTACTGTGATTGGTGCCATTCTAGGCGCTTGGAGATAATTTCATGGAGAATATAGTTTGGTAGTAAAAGATGCACAGGCGAATACAGCTAGTGCATCTTTTTATGTTGTTAGTTGCTATGCATTAACAAAATACATCTTCATCTGACCACGATTCTTGACTGCAATTTCACCGCGATATTCACAATCAAAATCAGATTTGATGTGCTGATAGGTTTCTTCTGAAATATTGATGCGTCCAGGTTCTGAATTACTTTCCATGCGCGAGGCTATATTGACAGTATCGCCCCAAATATCATAAGCAAATTTTTTGGAGCCTACCACACCAGCTACTACTGGCCCTGTATTAATCCCTATCCTAATATCGAAGGTAGCACCTGTCTTATCATCGTGTTTGGCTTTGGCTACAAACTCAGCCATCTCTCTTGCTGCTAAAATCATCTTATTGGCATGATCTTCAGTTTCGAAGGGTAAGCCACCTGCTGCCATATAAGCATCACCAACTGTTTTTATTTTTTCGAGATTATACTTTTCCATAATAAGATCGAACTCAGAGAAATAATGATCGACTGTATTTACCAAATCCTCGGGTGGTAGGTTTTCAGCATAATGGGTAAAGCCTTTAAAGTCTGAAAACAATACTGTTACGGATTCAAATTTTTTAGCCTCTACACTACCTTTGTCTTTAAGCTCTTGTGCGGTTTCTTCTGGTAAAATATTCAGCAGTAAATTGTCAGATCGCTCCTTCTCTGCAGCAATAATTTTATTGGTCTTACGAACAAACTTATTGCGTTTGTATAATTCATAGGCCAATACTCCAATAAGAAATAGTACACCGATTGTGGACCAAAATACGATGCGTTGATTCTTTCGTTTTTGTTCAAGGTTTTCTACTTCAAGATCCTTTTGTTTTACTTCATAGTTGGCTATTTTTTGTACATTCTCCACATTAATGATACTATCTCTGTATGCAATATGGTCTTTGTAACGTGCTAATGCTTCAGTAGGGTTTCCAGCAAGCTCTAGAAGTATCGATATTCGCAGGTTAGCTTCGCTCAATTGGTCTTTTAGATCATAGGTCTTTGCCACATCAAAGCTTCGGTAGGCATAGTCTAGAGCCTTGCTATAATCTTGTTGCTCCTGATAAATGTCTGACATAGCATAGAGATAGACTGAGATTGCATAATAATCTTCTATACCTTCAAGAATTGTAATAGCCTCATAAATATTATTTTTCGCTTCTTCATGCTTGCCTTGTTCGGCATAGACCATACCAATATTTCCTATATTATAGGCTTTCCCGATAGGATAATCTATCATCTCGAAAAGGATTCCAGATTCTTCAAAATTCTTTAATGCCTTTTCAAATTGTTTTGTGTTCAGATATTCATCACCAGCATTCAATAACGCTGAGGCAAGATTTATAGAATCTTTATTCTTTCTAAGCAATACAATAGCTTCATCATAATATTTTTCTGCACTTTCAGAGTTGCCAATCATGGAATAGGTATCTGCAATAGATACCAAAACCCCCGAAGATAATGCTTCATCTCCTTCTCTATCTGAAGCTTCTTTACACTTAAAGTAAGCATCTATGGCTTCATGGAATTCTCCTTGTAACTGAAGCGCATTACCCTTTTGAAGATATGCAGCCGAAAGAAAAAAATCTACTGAGTCTTTTTTGCGATTGCTCTTTACAGATTGAGATTCTATCAGCTCAATTAATTTATTAGAGTAGAATAATTTTTCATCAGGATCTGTTTCATCATGACTGATTACGGCCAAAATTCTTCTAGCATCTTTACTTTCACTATTTTCCTTATAGATTTGTTTTAAGCTATCTACTCTAACTTGATCTAAATCAAGAACTTCTTGAGAATAAACTATTTGTACTTGCAGCAAACACAAGAAACAGTAAAACAGTTTATATCTTTTATTAAAAATGAAGAATACCTTTGTCATTGAATTATAAAGGGATTCGGAAAAGCTAGCTGTTTAGCTTTTTTCGAATTTGTAATTTTGGATCTATAGTATATTTCTTTTTATGATTTCCATTGACATAAAACCTTATTGAATATTCTGAATCAATATCTTGATAATAACCAACATCTTTTGCTATAGCAAACCATTCTCCACTTCCATCTACTAATTCCCCTGGAGGATCTTGAAAAGGGTCTGGTTGGCCTTTATTGATATAAATAAGATCAATATGAATAGTATCAACGCCATTCATAGATTGTGCTTTCCAATATATTTTTGAGTGGCTATCAGCAACGGTGTCGAAAGTAGAAGAATCTCCCGGTACATCATCTCTATCATTTAGGTTATCTAAAATATTGACGCTGTTTTTTACAACTGGATCTGACTCTAAAGAGTTTACATCTACAGTCATGGTAATTGTTACTTCAGGTAATTTGTCCATAATTATAGTATTTAGTTTTTTAGTTATTAGCTCCTAATTTTTTACGAATTTGTAGCTTTGGATCAATAATAAACTTATGATCGCCACGAACACCATCATCGAAAGTAATGGTGTATTTGCATTCCATGTTATGGTTTGAATTGTTTTCGCCTAAAACCGCAACCCACGAATCATCACTGACTTGGTACGGTGCTTTATAGAAAAAGCCTTCAGGGACATTCTCAAATTGCAAATCAGTAATAATGACCAGATTGCCAGTTCCCATGTCTTGTCCAGCCCAAGTCACCCAAGTATTTGAATCTGCTATAGAATCGAAAGTAGCTTTATTGTTTGGATTATCTAAACGACCACCTTGGTTGTCAGATATAGTGCAGTACTTAAGCTCGTTATTGGGGTCATTATGTAGACCTCTAACATCAACTGTTAGCATGATGTTCAATGATGTGTATGCCATAATTTTTATTGGATTGATTAACTATTTAATTTTTTTCTTATCTGAAGCTTAGGATCTTGTGTATAGTTTTTCCCATTCACAGTATAAGTAATGGTATACTCGATTATTGCCTGCACATAGCTATCTGGCATTTGAACTTCTGCAGCCCAAGATCCAAGTCCATCATTAGTTGGGGCCGGAGGTATTTTGAATACAGGCAGTAATACATCCTTATCGAGAATACGTGTCTTGAGTTCTTTTATATCTACAATACCAGTAATGTTTGACCCTGTATTGATCACCCATTTTACGATATCTCCATTAACTAATTCAGTTTTTAATTCTCTAATTTTATCATCAACAACTGCCATGTGTCCTTCGTCATCAACGATACTCAATGGATAAGGGCGTTGATTAGTTGCGTAAATCCAAATTACGTGTGTTGCCATACTATTTTAGTTTTTGGTTTAAAATTGTTCAGTTTGATAATCGCTTACGAATTTGAAGCTTAGGGTCTATAGGTAAAACAGGTGAAGACTCTCTGCCTTTAGAGACATAGAAATGAATAGTATAGTCTTCTTCTTTGCCATCTAAATTTATTTTGTCTACTACTTTGCCATAGATGTTACCATCACGTTCTGGTCTTAAGACTTTTTGGGTGAAGAAGCTTTCTGCACTATCTTGTGTAATATCTACCAGATGGACTTTATAGTCTTTATCTTTTCCAGAAGGATCTGCCAAAGCAATCTCCCAGATCATGTTATAGTCCATGTAAATGATGGTCGTAAAGTTTCTATTATTGTCGCCATAGGCACTTTCCAAACCTTCATCGTCTAGCAACGATGTACAATTATCTATAACCTTATCTCGCTCTGTAGGATTTTGGTAATGCGAATTGAATAATTGATTGGCTTTTACAATAATGGTGAGGTTTCTGTTTTTAGGGCCAACGTCGAGATTTGGATAACCGTGTTGTTCTTTAGTTTCCATGTAGTTGATGAATTGATTAATAGCTTACCATACCAAGTAGTAAAGCCAACAAATGTCATCATCAGTTCAAAAAACTCTTAAACCAATCTACGCCACAGTTATTAAGTAAAAAAGGGGAACACATTACAGAAATGCAATGCTATGTTCTAAATATACGAAATTTTTAAAAGATTGTAATAAAGAGAAAAGCAGTATGGTAGTATCTATACTGCTTTTTAAATAAAATTTTATAACTAAAATACCAACTAACTGGTTGATTTTCTACGAATCTGCAATTTAGGGTCTAGTACATAAACTGTGCTATCTCCACTTACTTTATAAGTAATATCATATTTTGCAGTACCAGATTGTACATCGTCCATATCAGCAGTCCAATCACCATTAGTTTCTTCTTCAGGTAGTTTCGCAAAGAGACTCTGACCAGAATCAATAGCAATAGATATAGAGTCTAAACCAGTACCCAATTCCCATGTTACGTTCCCTTCTGGGTATATTTCTGTTGTAAAGTCTTCTGGTTTACTTGGATCATAAGGATTATTCTGATTGTCTTTCAACATCAGTTTCTGGTTTTCATAATAAATTGTTATTACAACATCTTCATAAGGATCGTTAGATCTTTCCAGAATTCCTTTGTCTTTAATTTTTTGATTTTCAACATTAGATTCTTCAGCATTACTACATGAGTAAGCGATAAAAGTCATTAATAAAAAGCCAAATATCCCATAAAAGATTTTGGTTGCATTCAACTGTTTTTGCTTCATAATTTTAGTATTAATAATTATACAATCCGTTTGTGCATATCTCTATAACACAAATCATTATTTAGCAATTATATTATATTAAGGGAAGAAACTAAATATACAAAATACATATAAGTATTGTGTTACTAGTCTGTTAAAAAAGGTAGTCAATTCACTTCCAACTTGTAGCCAACACCATGGACATTTGTAAGCTTTATGGTATTATCGTCCTGCAGTTTTTTACGCAGTTTAGAGACATAGGTATCCAGACTTCTTCCCACAATGACACCATTATCTTCCCATACGCGTTTGGTAAGCTCGTCGCGCTTCACGACTTGGTTAGAGTGGTCAACAAAAATGGCAAGTAGTTCGCATTCTTTTTTGGAAAGGTTAATTTCTACTGCTTCTCTGACCAGTTTATTTTGTTCTGGATAAAATTTAAAACTCCCTAAGGATTCATAGTCTTCTGTAGTAATGTCTTGAGTCTTCATTGTGCTACTGAATCCATAATCCATTAAAACGATAATCAGCAATGTTGCAAGAAGATACAAAGGTGTATTGCTTCTGCTATTCTGAGTGACTCCTTTAATGAACTGTACATCTATGGTATAACAGCTTTCTGGTAATAATCGACCAAGGCAAGGCACGATATCTTCTTCTTTATTGAACTGTACCTCATAGCTATATGCAACTTCATCATCTACACATTGCTTCACTTCCACTCTATATTGCTCTGGGAGTTGTGCCTTTTTCAAACTTCTTTGTACTGTGGACACTAAACTATCGGGGTGTATTTCTAATTGACTTTGAAATGCCAATTGATACTTAGCATCACTCAATTGCTTTATTGGTAAAACTAAAGATGTAGAATCGTTGCTTGCTAGTAATAATTGATTTCCTGTATCGCGAAGGGCAATTTTTGCTGCTTCAGGAAAGTCTTCTTGCTGTATTTCGGGTTTTGAAAATAACCACCAAAGCACTGTAATAATTCCCAGAATACTATATATGTAGATCTTTCTTTTGTTCATTGGTTCTGTAAATAACATACAAAATCATGACTTTTTACAATCGTTGACACTTATTTTACACTCTTTTGACACTTTCGGTCTCGTGGCGCAATAGTTTTAATCCAAAATTAAATCTAAAAACGAAAGTCATGAAAAAAAACATCCTATTTATTGCATTTACTATGTGTACACTTATTGCTCTAAATGCACAAACTACGATTATTGATACTTCTGAAAAACTAGATATCGATATCACTAAAAGTCAACTGAAATGGATTGGTGAATATACGTTCTATTTTGGAGGTCACGAAGGTATTGTAGATTTTAAAGAAGGGTATTTTATTAAGAACGGAGATGTTATCACTGGCGGAAAATTTGTAATCGACATGCACAGTATTGCTTGTACAGATAATGGTGAAATTGACCGAGACTCTGGGCTTGTAGATCATTTGAAAGACGAAGACTTCTTTGAAGTCAATAACTTTCCTGAAGCCACTATGGTGATTACCAACGTAAGCTACGAAAATAACACGCGCTTAAAAATCTTTGCCAACCTCACTATAAAAGGCATCACACACGCTATCAATTTTAGAGCTGAAGTCGATTATGAAAAGGAAGAACTAATTGCAAAATTTAAAATCGATAGGCAACGCTGGGGGATTGATTACAATAGTAAACTGCGCGATGGCGCTATTTCTGATGCTATTGGTTTTGAAGCTACCGTTCGTTTGTAAACTAATTGCGCGCTCTGTAGAGCGCGCATAATTTATTATATGTATCTACTTTTTAATTACCCTCAAGCATTCTAGCTTTTCCTTCATAGCGAATTGCTAATCGCTTTGCGCCATTTAAGGTCATTTCAGTTTTTAAGCTTGGCCATAATTGAATAGTTACATCGAAATGTTCTGTATCACTTTTGGCATCAAAGGTCACTGTATAACTACCATTCTTATTTTCCTGCACCTTGTAGTTCTTAATCTCACTATCGAGAGCTATACCTGTTTTCATAGCATTATATGCTGAAGGAATCTGTACTTCACCGTAATAGGGTAATTGAGATGTAATGTACCCCTCTTCTAGTCGTAACTCATTAGGGTTACTAAGAAGGTTTATACGATTTATATTGTTATTATTTGGTGCTATAAGTCCAGAGTTCTGTATCGCCGTGAGGCTACTCGTCACTAATGGCATAGCCCATTCGGACTCAATAACAAATGACTTGCTTTCAATTAACTCATTCAAAGCTTGTAACTGCTCTGGAGTTGCTTTGGTTTTGGATGCACTACACGAGTAAAACAAAATAGTTATTACAAGGAATGCTATTAATCTTGCTTTCATAACTAACATATTTCTTAAAAGATAAGGCTTTAATACGTTATATAATAGTGTTTTAACATAAATATATCACTAGGCTATACTGCCGATAAAACTTTACTCAAAACGTATAACTTTTAGTTCAATAAATTACTTAGACGACTGCACTTGAGTTGAAACCTTTTCTAAATAGTCTTCTCGTTGCATCTTTTTTAAGATATAAGTGTGAAGGGTTTCCATGGTTTCTAAATGCTGCTCGTAGGACTCATCAGATAGAAATGTACTTACTCTAGAATTCATTTTGTTGAAGAGGCTTTCCATTTCTACCAAAATTTCTTCATAAGTATAATCTTTATCCAAATCGTCTAATCGTTTCATTCGCGATGTATACATAAGAAGCGTTGAGCTATACTGAGTTGATTCTTCTTCGGAAAGATTCATTTTTTCTACTTCCTGAAAGAACCATATTTGGATATCCCATTGCTCTTCCATGGTCAAGATTTCAACTTTATTCTTTTGTATTTCAAGTTGTTTTTGTGTGAAGTCTTGTGAATTAACGTTCATCATTGTTAATCCACAAACAATTACTAATAGTGATTTTAAAGTTTTCATGATTTCTCTGTTTTTAAATTATACACCAAAAGTACTTTAGGTATACAATGAAAAACGAACCAACTTAGGCGAAGTGACCAAAACTAAATGTGAAGTAACTAATACTTAATGTGAACTTTTAAGAGTTTATCCAATTCTTTATTTCTGTGGCTTTAGCTTTACTCACTACTATTCTATCTTCAAATGGAGGATTAACATTAATGACTAGTTTGCCATTAAAGTAGAATTTTACGTTTGCTATGGCATTCTTATTAATAATGAACTGCCTATTGAAGCGATGAAACTTAGCAGGATCTAATTCGCTTTCAATATCTTCTAACTTTTTATCAATTATATATGTTTTATTAGTGTTTGTAACGCCTTTCACGATGCTAGTATCAATATAGAAATAGGCGAAGTCGTCTGACTTCACTGGAAGCAGCTCATCTCTATGATGCACTAAATAAGTGCTTTTGTACGTCTTCTTATTGGCATTAAGCAGTTCTATGAGACTATCTATTTCTACATTGCCTTTGGCTTTTGTAGGCGTCATATTTTTGAACTTATCTATAGCATTACCCAGCTCTTCTTCTTCAATGGGTTTTAATATGTAATCGACACTGTTCACTTTGAATGCCTTTATAGCATATTGATCGTAAGCTGTAGTAAATATGATAGGTGCATCTATACGGACTTTATCAAAGATTTCGAACGAAATGCCATCCGCCAAATGAATGTCCATAAAAACCAGTTCGGCTTCAATAGGTTTAGAAAAGTATTCTATTGATGCTCTAACAGAATCTAGAACCGTTAATACTTCAATATTAGAATCTATACTGTCTAATAAGTATTTTAAATTCTCACTTGCGGTTATTTCATCTTCTACTATGACTACTTTCATAACTAATTCAAAGGTAATTTAACTATAAACAATTCATCATTATTGCTTATACTAATATTCATTTTTTTAAGCATTTTGAAACGCTTATTTAAATTTACTAGCCCATTTCCCGTGCTGTCTACAAAGGTTTTTCTGGGTTTTATTTTGTTTTTGACTACAATACCGTCTTCATCTGAATACACGCTTACTGATAACGGATTGGATTCAGAAATTTCATTGTGTTTTACTGCATTTTCGACCAATAATTGTAGCGACATTGCAGGAATCTCTTCTTGCATCCATTTGTCGTCAATTGAGATGTCTATACTGAATCGTTCTCTGTATCGGGTTTCAATGAGATAAATATAGCTTTCTAGAAACTTCAGCTCTTCTTTCAAACTTACGAGATCATTAGTCCCACTTTGTAGAATGTAACGATACATGAACGATAGCTTATTAACAAAGGTTGTAGCTTGTTTGTTATCTCTGATAAGAGCATTAAGGGAGTTAAGGGAGTTAAATAAGAAGTGGGGATTCACCTGGTTTTTTAAGGCTTCTAGTTCATTTTTAAGACTCTCTTGTTTAAGCGTTTCTTTTTCAACAACATCTTGTTGGTGAATTATTTGATAGTTGAGAATTCTGGATATAAAAATTAGAATTATGAGCACTACTATATAAACAAAGTATGCTATATTGAGTTCTTGTCTTGTAAGCGAGTTTCCAATGATAGCTTCATATACGACAGGAAACATGGTCACTGCGATAAAAAGTAAAACCGCATTTACTACAACACTTATAACTGTTCTTTCTAGCTTAGAAAAGCGAGCGTATCTCTTCTTGCTATTAAGATTAAACAACAATACAAACCACGCAAAAACGCCTAGAAAAACAAACCTAAATACTACATCTGGTATATTGGCACTGTTTATAGAACTTCCTAAAGAATCTACTACATTCAAGAGGGCTAAAACCCTAGGCAGATTAATTAAAAAAGACACTAACAGGGCTATACCTAATATTAGTGACTGATTTGTTTTCTTTGTCGCCAAATTGAAAAAGGTTGGTTTGCTTTTATTTATAATAGTGATATACAAAATAATCAATTTATTTTAGAGTAAAGTTGTTTATGATTACTTAAGAGAAAAAACTGCCAGGAACATTTACGCTCCCGACAGTTTTCAATCAACCAATCAAAAAACGAATTATTTAACTAACTCTTTTACCAATTTTTTTGAGAAATCTTTTGAAGTAGTTCCAACAGACTCTGGATTATCAATTACAGATGTAATTACCGATGTTAATTGTTCTTCCTCTGGCAAGGTTAAATCATAGGTTACTGTTTCTAGAATATATTTCTTACCAGTAGATGTTACTGTACTCACAGGATCTGAATTGACATATATAGAATTATAATACCCTACAAATCCTCTCCTATAGCCTCTTCTATATACAACTGGGTATGTATAGACGTTGTAATCTGTAGTCTGAGTAACTGTTCTCTCAAAGCTTTGAACATCTTTTACTGAGGTCATCACAACGATCTCAATGTCTTGTTCTTTTAGTTCTTTCTTCAAGCTTTTTAGTTCTTTGTCGCTTAACTCCTTCTTCTCGTTGATGAGCGGAAATAGTTTATGGCTCTCTATAGAAGTAATGTTATTCTTTTCGAGATTGTGAACTATGTCCGATTCGAATTGCTTTCTAACAACGTCATCTTGTGTTCTGCTTACAACCATAACTACTTTATCTTTTATGTCTATGGTTTCTGTGTCTTTCCAAGAGTCTGTAACCTTTACTGACGAACAGCTAAAAACAAATGTTACTAAACTCAATGTTCCTAAAATTTTACTTATACTTTTCATGATTTCAATATTTAATTATTAGTTAAATTCCTTATACAAATGTACCCTCATGAGCATCTCTAAACCATTGAAAAACAAGTGAAACAACCAAAACTAAATGTGAAGTGTCTTTCTGGGTAAGTGAAGTGATTTGGCTAAAAAAAACAGGACACTAAAGGGTATAAAAAAACCTCTTACTTATAATGTAAGAGGCTTTTATGAATGGAGAATATATTAAAATCGTCTACGCTTCTTTACGTCTTTTTCATTACGCTCGTTTCTATCATCTCTTCGCTCTCTACGATCTTCTTTACGCTCCCTATTATCTTCTGCCAATTCTCGCTTTGTAGCTTCTATATCTTGCTTCATTGTGTTTACAAAATCTAAAACTAGTTTTTTCTTTGCGATGGCTTCGTCTTCATTATCAAAAGCAAAATTGTATACTTTCAAAGTTTTTAAGATTTCTCCTTGGCGTTCAGCTCTGGCAATTTGTTGTTCAAAATCTCTTACGTCATCTCTACGGTCTCTTTTATCGTCTCGTTTGTTTGCTCTATCTCTTGCCATGTCTCGCTTGTCATCATTTCTGTCAAAACGGCCATTCTTGGAATCGTCTCTGTTGCGTCTTATCTCTCTACGATCTGAGCGTACTTCAGCAGAACTTTGTGCGATTTCCTTTCTGGCTTTTTTAGCTTTAACCCCACTCTGCTCTACTTCTCGAACCATATCCGACACGATATCGGCCTTAAGCGCATTGAGCTTGTTTGCATCTTTAGAATCGTAAGCTTTATTAAACAATACCAATTTAGCTTTAAAAGCTTCGAGTTCTTTTACATCTCGCTCTAGCATTTTCTTTCCTTCTACAATTTGCTTGGTATTTTGAATAGCCTCTTTAGTGTTTTGAGCATTTACCGTAAGACTAAAACTAAATACAATCAATAATAATTTAAGTGAATGTTTCATTGTGATTATAGATTTTTTCTAAGTTAATAAATTAAGACTAGTTATACACGACTTCATAGGTTATATCTCCCTCATTATCAATTCTTTTCTTGTATAACACATCGTTATACTCATAATACGTTTTACCATCTACACTTACTTCTTCAGAATCTTCATGGATTTCAGTCACAACAGTTCCAACTGGAGGTTGAGTGACTTCATACTTTCCTTCTTCTTCTACATTAGTTTCTGTAGATTCTACATAATAGATACCTGAATGGTAAAAGTATACTGTAGGTCCGACTACTATTCGTACATGACCAACTGGCAGCACAGAGATTCTGAATCCTCTAGGAGGTAACACTACTATGTATTCATCTCCATAAGAGGTATAATAGATTCCTGAATAATAAAAATATGGCATCCCTCTGTACACAATTCTCACATGATTTACCGGTAAGGTTCTAATGACTCTACGATGTCTTGGGTATCTATAATGAGGGCTTCTTCTTATAGGTTGAGTTCTGTAACGATCATTGTGTCTATGATGATTTGTTTTTACTCTATCATTAGACACTGTTCGCTCTGTTTTAACAATTCTATTAGAGTTGTTAGTTCTCCTTTGACCTTGAACATTATAGGATAATAAAAAGGTCATTATTAGAAGTCCGGTTCCGATAATTTGCTTTGTAGTTCTCATAATTTCTGTATTTAATTGTGTTCGTTTTCAATTTCTATACAAATGTATGAGCACCTTTAGCCTCAAATTTTGGGCATTAAGGTGAAGCGTCTAAAAACAGACTTGAAGTAACTTTTTCGAAATGTGAAATGATTGGAAACCTAAAATACTATTACAATTATTCTAGCAATTCTTCATTAAAGGTATAATCCTTATAACTTACTTTAAACAACGCACTGTACAATGATGGTATGAATAGTAATGTAATTATGGTACCGAATAATAATCCTACCATAATTCCTATAGCCATACCTTCCCACATTTCGCCTCCAGAAAGGTATAGTGGAATTAATCCTAGTACCGTTGTAAACGTTGCTAAAAGAATTGGTCGGAATCTTTGTAAACATGCAGCGATGACTGCATCTTGTTCATTTCTGCCAAGATCACGCTGTTCAATTTCCATCCTATCTATAAGGACTATGGCGTTATTAATCACAATCCCTGCTAAGGATATTAATCCTAAAAATGGCATAAATCCAAATGCTTCATTAAAGACTAATAGACCTACTACAACACCTATAATACCTAGGGGAATTGTCAGTACAACCATACTCATTTTTCTGAAGGAATTGAACTGAATAATTAATAACAATACAATTACGAAAGCGGAAATAGGTAAGTAACCAATAACTGAGCCCATACTTTCAGCAGATTGCTTTGCATCACCTCCAAATTCGTAATCATAGCCTTGTGGCCAGTTTTGCTTTTGTTCATCTAACCACGGCGTAATCTCATTGGTTATGGCTGATGCATTTCCATCTGCTCTTAGTTCACTGGTAACGTTGATAGTCCTGCGAAGATCAAAGCGTTTGATCTTTGCATACTGCCATTGCGGAACAATTCGTGCTACTTGCAATAAAGGAATACTTTTTCCTGTATTCTGTGAATACACATTCAATGTTTCTAATGAAGCTAATGACTGCTGCTGGTTGCTATCGCCACGCATAAGAATAGGAATAGATTTATCATCTTCTCTATATTCTCCTGTTTGAAATCCATCCAAAACTGTTTGAAGCGATGTTGCAATATCCTGACTAGTAACACCAGCGGTTTGCGCTCTATTTTGATCAATCTCAATGAGTAGTTTTTTACTTTTTGGTCCCCAATCGTCTTTAACGTTTTTTGTTCCCGTGATTGAAGATAACCTAAGCTTCACCACTTCAGATATCCTTGAAAGCTCATCTGGATTACTTCCAGAGATTTTGATTTCAATTGGTGTACCGCCTCCTCCTGAAGCTAGAGACCCTACTTTAATATCTGCATTAGGAAAATTGTTGTAGGTATAGTTGTCAATTTTTGCTATCAGTCTATTATTTTCAATAAAAGACGATGTGTTTACAAGAATATGCGCATAGTTAGAATTTGCTTCATCAGGATTATAGCCAAGATCATACGACTCTGGTCCTTGACCAACGTATGATGACCAATCCGAAACTCCTGCTGTTCTGGTGCTATTCACCTGGAGTGAATCTGCCATATATTGCTCAACCTGCTTTACAACTTCTTCAGTTCTTTCGATTTTATTTCCTTCTGGTAGGTTGATATCTATGGTGATCATATTTCGATCACTATCAGGGAAAAAGACAAAAGGTATTTTGGTAAACCCATATAATGAGATGAAGAACATTAGAAAAATTCCGATGATGACTTTCCACTTATTAGATAAAGCCATCAAGATTAAGTTCTTGTAATAACCCTTTAGCTTATTAATTATTCTATCTATAAAACTCTCCTTAGCTTCTTCCTTCGGAACTGCTTTCAAAAACAAATAACAAAACATAGTCACCACAGTAAGTGCAATAATCCAGGACGACAATAATGCTATGGTAATAACCACAAATATTGGTCCTACAATATCACCCATAGTTGTGGGTGATAAATAAAAGGCCAAAAATGCTGCAGATGTTGTTAATGTTGAAATCAATAAAGGCATCCATAATTCTGAAAAGGCTTCAATAGCTGCTTGTTTTTTGTCAATGCCTTGATCCATTTTCACCATAATGGTTTCAGCCACTACTATGGCATTATCGACTAACATTCCGAGAGCCATAATTAAAGCCGCTAGTGTAACCTGATTGAGTCCCATGTCGATAAGTCCCATAATCATTAAAGTCATAATGGTCACTATAGGAATAAGACTAGCAATCACTAATCCTGTTCTTACGCCCAAAAAGACTAACATTACCAATAAAACGATACCTACTGCCTGAAGTAAGTTGACAATAAAGTCACTCACTTTCAAATCGATATAAGTATCCATCGATGATACTCTAGTTAATTCTAAACCAACTGGTAGACGCTCTCTCCATTGTTCTACCAATCTGTCTATATCTTCACCTAGTACAATGACATTAGAATTTTCCTTCAGGTTTACATGAATAGAGATCGCATCCTTGCCGTTGACACGAACTTTTTGAGTTGGTGGATCTATATAACCTTTCTCAACTCTGGTAATATCTCCAAGCTTAATCAACTGACTGGTGCTGCTTGAACCTACCGAAATCAGCATGTTTTTGATATCTTCAACTGAATTAAAATTTCCTGTTGGTTCAAGGATAATACGTTCATCACCAATATTGACTTGACCTCCAGAATTCAGAATGTTTGTTGAAGAAATAGCTTGTTGAAGTTTAGAGGCTGATAAACCATATTCCTTTAATCTCGAGTTATCAAACTCGATAAAGACACGTTCCTCTTGGACTCCGCCTAGTTCAACTTTGGCGGCATCTGGTAACTTTATGAAATCATCTTTAATGTCATCTGCGTAGGTTTTCATCTCGGCATAGGAATATCCATCGGATGTTAAACCAACGGCAATTCCATACACATCGCCTACACCATCGTCATTCAAAGAGGGAGTAACGCCTTGTGGTAATCCCTCAATGGTATTGAGCTTTCTTCGCAAACGATCCCAAACAGATTGCATTTTTTCAGGAGCTATCTCATCTTTGAGTGTTACATTAACAACCGATAAGCCAGATCTAGATGTACTATTCAGTTCCTTGAGTTCTGGAAGTTCTTGAGCTACCTTTTCAATTTTATCAGTGACCAATTGTTCTACACGCTCAGGTCCCGCTCCAGGAAATTGAGAAACCACACTAGCTACACGTACAGTATAAGGAGGCATACTATCTCTAGATAATCCTGTATACATTACCAATCCCATAAGAATGATGGTAATGAGCACCATAAAGGTGATACGATTTTTATCAATGGAAAACTTTGCTAAATTCATTTGGTTGGTTGTTAGATTTATTAAAGTTTCACCTCTTGGCCATCTAATAATGTTTGTAATCCGGCTGTTGCAATCTTTTGTCCTGCTGACAATCCAGACGTGATTTCAAAACCATCTGAAGTTAAATCACCTACTGTCACTTGTTGCTTTTTAACTTTCGCTGACTCATCAGCTACTTCAATTAAAAACACAAAATTGCCATTACTATCTTCTCCTACGGCATGTGTTGGTACTACCAGTGCTTTTTTGGTACTCACCTCCTGCTCTCCAAAATCAAAAGAGACATTGGCTGCCATACCACTTTTTACAGCATCTGTAGGATTGTTTACAGTAATTCTAACAGGATAGGTCGCGGTATTTGCGTCTACTGCTGGAGCGACTTCAGAAACTTTACCCTTGAAAGATGCATTAGAAATTGATGTGAAATCCACTGTCACATCCATACCTACTTTAACACCATTGATTGCACTTTCTGGAATACCTAATACAATCTCCATATCTGTACCTGCATTGAGCGTTGCGATGTTTTGTCCAGGGCTAACATTTTCATCTATTTCTGAAAAAATAGCAGCAATAACACCATCTTCAGGAGCATATAAATAGCCAAATCTTACTTGTTCTTGTTGAATGGCGACACTTCGCTTTGAAGATTCAAAACTTTCTTTTGCAGTATTGAAAGCATTTTTAGCTGATTCGAAATCACTAAGAGATGTGCTTCCTTTTTCAAACAGCGATCGCACTCTATCTAAGCTTAGCTTTGCAGTATTCATCTGTGATTCTGCACTATTCATTGAGGACACAGCTGTTTGATAATTGAGACGTGCCTGAACATTATCCAATTTAGATAGTAATTCACCCTTTGTAACGCGTTGTCCCAGTTTCATATCAAAAACAGTAATAATTCCACTGCTTCTAAAACTTAGGTTAATTACTTTCTCGGTCTGAGCTGTACCACTAAATGTTCTAATCTTTTCGGCACCGACAAAGCCTACTTCATGATACTTTACTGGACGGATAACTTTCTTAGTCTCCTCCTTTTTTTCTGAGCATGACGCTAAGAGTAAACTTATTAGTACTACACTGATGGTTTTGAATATGTGTTTCATTGTATTAATGTATAATAACCTAATTTCTGTTGTTCATAAATTCTAAAAAGCGTTGTCTAAACTCAGTATTATCCGCTTCTGAATTCAAAAGGAAATAATAACCTAAGTAACGTTCTAACTGTAATGCATTGATTAAGTAATTGTATGTAGCGTTAATGCTTGCCAATTGTGCATTGAGATAATTATTTTGTGCATCTATTAACTGAATTACAGTAACTGCACCGGAACTATAAGATGTTTGCGTAAGGTCTAAAGCTTCCTCTGCCGAAGACTCCGAAACTCGAGATAGTTCTATATTAGAAATCTGATTGATTAAATTCAATACGCCACTCCTAATGTTAGCATCAATAGCAAGCTCCGAGTTTTCTTTATTGATTTCTAATTGATCTTTCTGTATTAAAGCGATTTGCTTATTGATGTTATTGGTATTCTGATTAAAAATCGGAATGGATAAACTAGCCGCAACATTGTAATTATCATTTGGATATCCTGGAAATGGCAGTGCACTTCCTTTACCACTGCGACTAAAATTACGATTGTACTGTCCTTGTAAAGCTATGGTCGGGATAAAACGACCTGTCCCATATAACTTAATTTGCCTATCTGTAGCATTAAGGTTATAGCCTAATGCTTTCAGTTCTGGAGCATTCTGCTTAGCTTCTTCAACTAAGAAAGCAATAAACGGTTCTCTTAACTTAGGATCATCTAGTAAGGTCGTTAATTCATCATAATTGTACTGTTCAAAAACACCTTTACCAAGCTCGG
The DNA here is from genome assembly GCF_040493455.1 of Winogradskyella sp. 3972H.M.0a.05. NCBI lineage: Bacteria > Pseudomonadati > Bacteroidota > Flavobacteriia > Flavobacteriales > Flavobacteriaceae > Winogradskyella > Winogradskyella sp. 3972H.M.0a.05. The sequence continues at coordinate 126,021 of NZ_JANFDA010000008.1, forward strand.
TATCCTCAATATCTATTTCAGTATCTAAAGGATTATTCAATAATTGGTTTAAGGATAGAAAGCTTTGCTCCAAATTGTTTACGGCTTCTATCATAGCCTGTGTATTCTGAGCCAATTCACTTTGAAAACGCAACATGTCGGACTTGCCAGATTCTCCTGCTTCATAATTTTGCTCAGCAATCTGTAAATTCTTCTTAGTTAGATTTAAGTTTCTCAACTGAATCTGCAAATTTGCTTTCAAGATTAAAGCAGTAAAATAGGCATTAGAAGCACTAAAAATTGCATCGAGTTGTGACGCATTAAAGGTTTCTTCTTGTGCTTTAAGTAATTCCTTCTGAATTGTAATATTGGCATTTGCTGCTTCAGAAAAAACAGTTTGTTGTAATGTAATACTTCCATCTGTTGAGAACTCAGGATTTTGCCCTTGACTAAACTCTGCTATATCAGGATCTATATAAGTCCCAGTGGCATTAGCATTAACACTTGGGTAATAGTTACTCTTTGCAGACTTTACATCCTGTTCACTGAGATCAACACTTCTTCTATCTGACTGTAGTGATAAGTTTTCATTAACGACTTCATCAATAATTTCTAAAAGGTTATAAGTTTTCTTAGCGATGGCATTCTCAATATCACCAACAAAATCAGTATCATTAATAAGACTGTACTTAATAGTAACATTGACCTGTTCGGCCACATTAAAGTTAATCGTGAGTCTCTGATTATAATCTATAAATACAGGCATTTCAGAAAGTGGCTTTCCGTTGATATAACCTTCTACAGACAATGCTATACGACGAATAAATTGCTCAAAATTTTCGTCAGAATGTTGTGTCGCCATAATTCCATTTTTTACTTGTGCCACACTAAGGCTGGTAAATGATGGTAATTTCTTTTCTATAAAGGTTGAAGCCAGAGAACGTATCTCATCATCCGATAAAAAGAATCCTCCAGCCATATAAACCGCATCTATACCTTCTAGGTTAGATGTAATATCTTGTAATGTGTCAAAAGGAATAATTTTATAGTTAGCGTTCAAGATTTCAAACTCATCGTCAAATACTTGCTGTAATGGTAGAAAATCAACTAAAGGCTTTTCAATAACAATTCCTACTGTATCAAACTCGGTTAATTCTTTAAACTTCTGAAAGTCTTCCAAAAAAGATTCAGACTCAATCAAAAAGGTGAAATTATCTATTCCTGAAACTTCTTTGGAAAGATCTAACACATTAAAATCTTTGTTTACAGCACCAAATAGAATTGTTGGTTTTACATGACTAGATTGACTACTAACAACCTTACTATTAACAACGCCAAATGCTAGGATTATATCTGTCTCATTACTAAGTAATGTCTCATAGTTTTGTTTGGCACGTTCGAGATTAAAGTTATTCGTAAGAATACTATTTCTAGGAAAGTTAATATCAGCATCCTCTCCAACGACCGCCTTTATCTGGGTCATCAACTGATCCAATAAAGGTTCTAGCTTTTCAGTTCTATTATCTAACAGTATACCTATGTCGTATTGTTTACGTTGCGAATACATAGAGATTACACTGAGAAATAGTATAATGGTTAGTAGTTTTCTCATTTTAAAAAAATATATGCCTTGAATAGTAGACTCCTTGAATATCATAAAAGTAAGTATTATTTATGGTTTATTCTTCTTGTTTATAAACTATGATTTCATTATATATGTAAGTTTTTCTTCTGAATTTAAGCATTTTACAACACCTAATATCCTGATTTTGTTTCATGTAATTTCTTTGTTAACAACTCTAACAATACATTAACAGAAAGCAACGTTATTTTATATAAATTCGTCAATCAAAAAATTTGACCTGAAGCTCTTTTATGATTTAGGCATCAGGTATAGCTATAAATATGAAATCATTCATCAGTTTATTAAGTTTAATAATCTGCTTCGGTCTTAGTGCACAAGAATTACCCTCAGATGATGCATTAAAGATTAAGCTGACGTCGTCTTACAAAAAAGGCGCTTTAGAGGAAGAAGTTTTGCTTCCTGTAGTTAAAGAAGATTCTTTACAAATACCAGATATTACTTCAGAATATTGGGATAACACAGTATATAACCCATACAAGAAAGTTGCAGTATCATTTCCATTACCCATTAAGTTTGAGGACTCAACCTACGCTTCACCAGTTAGCCGAAATAAAGTTGTGACATCTCGCTATGGATGGCGTTGGGGTCGTGCACACAAAGGCATAGATATAGATCTTATTACAGGAGATAGTGTCTTCGCTATGTTTGATGGTGTGGTACGCTTTGCTAGATATAACAGTGGTCATGGTCGCACGGTTATTGTGAGACATTATAATGGTTTAGAGACTGTGTATGCACACCTTTCAAGATATGGTGTTAAGGAAAATGACTCTATTAAAAAGGGACAATATTTAGGTAAAGGTGGTGCTTCAGGAAATGCAAGAGGCAGCCATCTACATTTAGTTGTTAACTACAAAGGTGTTGCAATCAATCCTGAATATTTATTTTCTTTTGATAGTTTGAATACTGTGCGCTCTAAAGAACTTTGGGTGACACGCAAATGGACCAGAGCACATTACCACAACTCTAAACGTCAGAGTAAAATAAAGCTACTCCTTTCTGAAGAAGAAGCATTAGCCAGTTTGAAAAAGCAGAAAAAGATTTATGTGGTAAAGCGTGGCGATACGCTTTCGAGAATTTCTAAACGAAATAATGTATCTATCTCCAGCATTTGTAAAACCAATTATATCAAAAGGAATTCTATTCTAAAGGTTGGTCAGAAGCTAGTTCTAGAATTGTAATTTAGTTTTTGTCCTCCAACAAAGGCACAAACCTAAAATCTCCAAACTCTTGCTTCTCGAAACGCTTTTCAGCTTTTCTTGTAAATAATGTCATTACCTGTACATTATCTCCAACAGGAATCACTAATCGACCTCCTACTTTTAATTGTTCCAAAAGCGGCTTAGGAACAAAAGGAGCACCAGCAGTAACGATAATGCCATCGAATGGAGCATCTTCAGGCAAGCCTTTATAGCCATCACCAAAAATGAGACGCTTAGCTCTGTAGCCTAGCTTTGGAAGAAACTTAGATGTCTTCTTAAACAATTCTTGCTGGCGTTCTATGCTATAGACTTTAGCACCCAACTCTAGCAAAACTGCAGTTTGATAACCACTCCCTGTACCAATTTCTAAAATTTTATCTCCTGGTTTCACTTGTAGTAGTTCACTCTGAAATGCAACAGTAAAAGGTTGTGAAATTGTTTGGTCGGCAGCAATAGGAAATGCTTTATCCTGATACGCATGATCCAAAAAACCAGAATCCATAAATAAATGTCTAGGGATTTTTGAAATGGCATTCAATACTCTTTCGTCTTTTATCCCCTTAGCAATTATAGTTTCGACTAATTTTGAGCGTAAGCCTTTATGTTTAAATGAATCTTCCAATGCTGAATTTTTGAGCTTAAAAATACTACAAAGAACACGAATGCAAAAGGAAATTTATTTCTATTAATTCTGTGTCAAAAATCCTATTTTTGTTGAAAACAAAAATCTATGCTCAGAGCAGGAGTTCTTGGTGCTGGTCACCTTGGAAAAATTCATCTTAGACTTCTTAATCAATCCGAGAAATACCATTTAGTTGGTTTCTATGATGCCGATGAAGAAAACGCCAAACGCGTTTCTGATGAATTTGGATATACCTATTTCAGTAACATCGAAGATTTGATAGACGCAGTCGATATGGTCGACATAGTTACTCCAACATTATCACACTACGATTGCGCCAAACAAGCCATAGCTAAAGGCAAGCATATCTTTATAGAAAAGCCAATAACCAATACTGTTGAAGAAGCAGAGCATATTAGAATATTATTGGCTGAGCACAACCTTAGAGGTCAGGTTGGTCATGTAGAGCGTTTCAATCCAGCCTTTACAGCAGTAAAGGATAAGATTGAAAACCCAATGTTTATTGAAACGCACAGATTGGCAGAATTCAATCCACGTGGTACAGATGTTCCCGTAGTTTTAGATTTAATGATACACGATATCGATATTATTCTTAGTGTAGTCAATTCAAAAGTAAAACAAGTTTCTGCAAGTGGCGTTTCTGTAATCAGTGATACTCCAGATATTGCAAACGCACGTATAGAGTTTGAAAACGGTTGTGTTGCTAATCTTACAGCAAGCCGTATCTCATTAAAAAATATGCGCAAAACACGTTTCTTTCAAAAAGATGCTTACATCTCTGTAGATTTCCTAGAAAAGAAATGTGAAGTCGTAAAAATGAAAGACGCTCCAGAGCAACCAGGAGACTTTGATATGATCCTTCAAAATGCAGAAGGTGTAAAAAAGCAAATCTATTTTGATAATCCTGAAATTTCAAACAACAACGCCATACTAGACGAACTAGAAACTTTCGCTCACGCTATAGAAACCAATACGAAGCCAATAGTTACATTACATGATGGTACTGAAGCTCTGCGTGTAGCCTCTATGATTATAGAACAATTCTAGTTTCCATAAGTATGGGAAATACTTAATAAAATTAATAACCAACATCCTTATAAAAGGAGAAAACTTAAATGTATACTAAATGAAAAATGTCGCAGTAATTGGAGCAGGAACCATGGGAAATGGTATAGCGCATACGTTTGCTCAATCTGGCTTTAAAGTTCAACTTATCGATATCAGTGAAGCTGCCTTAAAACGAGGTATGGACACCATCGCAAAGAATTTGGACAGAATGGTTGCCAAAGAGAAAATCACTGAAGAAGATAAAGCAGAAACTTTGGGTAACATCAGAACATTTACAGATGTTAATGCTGGAGTTGAATACGCTAGCTTGGTGGTAGAAGCAGCTACTGAGAATGTAGACTTAAAGCTTAAGATCTTTAGACAACTAGATGAAGCCTGTCCAGATGATACGATCTTAGCGACTAATACCTCTTCAATTTCTATTACACAAATAGCATCAGTGACTTCGCGACCAGATATGGTTATTGGTATGCACTTTATGAATCCTGTGCCTATCATGAAATTGGTTGAAATCATTCGTGGTTACAATACTAGTGATGAAGTAACTGACATTATCATGGAAATGTCGAGAACGCTGGGTAAAGTTCCTGTAGAAGTAAATGATTACCCTGGTTTTGTTGCCAATCGCATCTTAATGCCAATGATCAATGAGTCTATCGAAACCTTATACAATGGTGTCGCTGGAGTACATGAGATTGACACTGTGATGAAACTTGGAATGGCACACCCAATGGGACCATTACAATTAGCAGACTTTATTGGTTTAGATGTTTGCCTTTCTATTTTAGAGGTTATGTATGAGGGGTTTAAAAACCCAAAATATGCACCTTGTCCGCTCTTAGTAAATATGGTTAGAGCTGGTAAACTAGGTGTAAAATCTGGAGAAGGATTCTACGATTATTCTGAAAGTAGAAAAGCAGAAAATGTAGCAAAGCAGTTTGCATAATATTTATTAGTATATGGTTTAGATTGAAGTCTGTAATCAAAATAATATTAGTATTATCCATTTTCTTTGGATATATGTCTTGCTCAAATAAAGACAAGCAAAGTCTTAAACAAATAGATTATTCTGAGATTATTGAAGATTATCTAGAATCAAAAGTAATTAAACCAACCATTGTTTTTGGTACAAGAATCGATCATACTTACAGGTATGAATTTCAACTTTTAGAGCACAAGCTTAGTTGGAAACCATTAAAAAAGGGAATAGAAATTACAATTGATGGATATAAAATCTCAACCTCAGATAAAGTAACTTTAAATCCTGTTTGGGGTTCTGGTCGAGATAGTGTCAAATTTTCAAACACATTAAGTGAAGTTCATATTTTTGAAGAGGACTCATTGATAGGGTTTATTACTACTAATGCACCTTGTAGCGGATTAGGTTGTGGTGTTAATTATCAAATTATTTACGATTTAAAAACAAAAAAAGAAAGCTACTTTGGAAAATTCAGAACTGGCTTTGAGTTCAATCTTTACCATTTCAACACCGATAATAGACCAGACTATCTAAGTACAACTTTTAGAGGTAGGAACGAACAAAGTATCGATACCACAAAGTATGTAATGTATAGTCAAACTGATAAAGGCTACTTTGAGCAATTCAAATCTAATGAGCAAGATAAATTTTGGTTTACGCATATTTATTCAGAATTTCATCAAGATTTAAATAATGAAAAATTTAAGGAAAGTTGGATTGAACGAATATGCGACTAATTAGAAGAGAATACTAAAACATGGCTAAAATAATTCCATTTAGAGCGGTAAGACCTACACGTAGTAAAGTAGGATTAGTGGCGACACGTTCGTATGAAAGTTATTCGCAATATGAACGCGATTCCCGCATGTCTTACAATCCGTATTCCTTTTTGCATATCATCAATCCTGGTTTTAAGTATGACAAGCAAATCACAGGAAAGGAGCGCTATACTTTGGTTCGTAACCGTTATCTGGAATTTAAGGAAGATGAAATTTTTGTTCAGGATGAAAAACCATCATTCTATGTTTATAAAATTGAAGACCGAAAAGGACAGGTTTTCAATGGTATTATAGCTGCTAGTAGTGCTAAGGATTATGAAAACAACATCATCCGAAAGCACGAAGACACACTAGAACATAAAGAGGAACTCTTTAAAACCTACCTCAAAACTGTAGGGTTTAATGCTGAACCTGTACTCCTCACCTATCCCGATAATCCTGTTATCGCAGACATCATCAAAGAAGCTCAAAAGGAATTTGCAATCTTTGAGTTTACAATGACCTATCGAGACACACATTATTTGTGGAAGATAGATGACGAGGAACACATTGCTACGATTCAAAAAGAATTCGAAAAAATAAATACAATCTATATAGCCGATGGCCATCATCGCTCTGCATCATCTTATCTGTTGAGTAAAGATGAAAATGCTTCGGAACATGACAGCTATAACTATTTTATGTCTTACTTAATTCCTGAGTCAGATCTTCGTATTCATGAATTTAATAGGTTGATTAAAGACTTGAATGGATTAAGTAAAGAAGCTTTTTTGATAAAACTAGATAGCTTATTCAGAATAGAAAACAGAGGTACTACTCCTTACAAGCCTTCAAAACCGCATCACTTTAGCATGTATTTAGATGGTGAATTCTATTCACTATACCTAAGAAAAACAATCTATAAGTTTGAAAATGTATTAGAAGAGTTAGATGCTCAATTACTATACAAAACTATCCTGCAACCAATTCTGGGTATTGAAGATTTGCGCAACGATAAGCGTATTGCTTATATGGATAACTCTAATGAAATGTATACGATAAAAACTGCGGTAGATTCTGGTGAGTATGAAGTTGGATTCGGTATGGTTCCTGCTACCATAGAGCAACTAAAGGCTATTGCAGATAATGATCTTAAAATGCCACCTAAGAGTACTTATATTGAACCAAAGTTAAGGAGTGGTTTAACGATTTATGAGTTTTAATAAATATGAGTTAAAGGACTTGTCATTCCGAACGACAGTGAGGAATCTCAACGATTAAAAAGTATGAGCATAAAGCATAATTTACAAAATATAAAATCTACATTACCAGAAGATGTTACGCTTGTAGCAGTTTCTAAGACCAAACCTGTGTCGGATATTATGGAAGCTTACGATGCAGGCCATCGTGTGTTTGGTGAAAATAAGATTCAGGAAATGGTTGAAAAACATGAGCAAATGCCTGATGATATTCAATGGCACATGATTGGTCATGTACAACGCAATAAGGTGAAGTATATGGCATCTTTTGTAAGCATGATTCATGGTATTGATAGTCTAAGACTACTAGAAGAAGTCAACAAGCAAGCTATGAAACACGACAGAATCATTGACTGTTTGCTTCAAATAAAAATTGCTTCAGAAGATTCTAAATTCGGGATGACTTTCAATGATGCTAAAGCATTATTAACATCTGAAGCCCTTTCAGAATTAAAAAACATTAAAGTAGTTGGCGTCATGGGAATGGCAACATTTACAAATGACCAAGACCAACTTAATGATGAATTCTCATACCTAAAAAAGTGCTATGATGAATTACAATCTTCACACTCAAACTTCAAGATCATATCCATGGGTATGAGCGGTGATTACCAATTGGCTATTGATTGTGGTAGTACCATGGTACGCGTTGGTAGCAGCATTTTTGGAGCACGGAATTACAATTAAAAAGTCGGTATTTCACTTTTAAAACACCGACTTCTCAACTAAACTAACTTAATTGCAGCTATTGTCCCAGGCAATATTTTCCCAACCTGAAGGATTATAGCCTCTGTAACAGACTTGTGATCCTACATAACCAAGGGTTTGAGAAACTAATGGTTCCCAAAAACCTCCAATGAGATCAAAGTATTCAATCTCTACCTCTACATCCCATGAGCCTGCAGGAGCTGTAAAGAAATCTTGGTCTTCATCTGTAACAGTTACCCAACTTTCAATAATGTTTTCAATATTACCCTCGACATTTCTCTGCTTATAGGACAATCGCACACGCATATTCCTAATTTCAAAATCATTGACGACTTTGATTGCAGAATGCGTAAAATCCATTCTTCCACACTCTACTGTAGTATAATCTGTAGAATATCCCATTTTAGCCAATGTGTTATCCTTTAGATATCGAATGGTATATGCAATTGGTACGCCAGGGTTATCTCTGCTATACAGGGCATTTTCGCCAGTAATGATGTCATTAAGCACTCCAGGACTTATATCTTCATCATCATTGTATACTAAATCCACTGAACTCACAGCTACTTCGGCATTTCCACCCAGTGTCAATATTTTGATAGACGAGGTTTTCAAGACATCACTCATTTCGCTGTCGATTGTTGCATTGACGTCGACTCCAGCAGCGTATTCTAACACAGCATCAAACTCTACATTAGTTTCATCATATGTAGTCTCCAAGCGTAGCATTATGATACGACCATAAGATACAGTGCTAACATAAGCAGGTGGCCTATTAGAGTCTACAATACTTTGTACTTGTTCTAGGGTAACATCATTTCTGAAGACCGCTGATGCATCTAAAGGTGTATCCATAATAACATCATAAAACACTTGTTTGAATACCATAGTGGCTACTTTGTTTTCTGAACTGCTATCAAATTGTAATTGAGATGCTACAGAGTTGTCCGCCCATGCAATATTCAGTCCAACATCCATACTCAATTGGGTAGAAGAATACAGTTCGGCTGCATCGTATGTTGAATTTCCTTCATTCACATAACCATCACCATCAGGATACTGTGTGTTATTGGTGTTCCACCACTCTAAAGCGTTATCTAATTGTGCGTTAACATCTGCATTAGATGAAGGATTTTCAACAACTAGTGTTCCTTGTTCTCCAATTCCTGGGAGATCTAATCGCATAGTCGCTGGCGCTCTATTAGCTGGCAGAGGTGTTGGTGTCCCAAACAACATGAGTCCATCACCAATAACTAAAGCTCCTGGGTACACAGCATCTAGATTTGGTCTTAATATGGCTATACTTTCGAAATTTGAAAACAAGTCATAGTCAATGGTTGTACAAGTTTCTATTTGTCCTTGACTTGGCGGATTTATATCTATATCTGGTATTCCTGGGATTCTTACACTTGGCTCAAAGCCAGTGTCTTGAACATTTAATAAATCTTGCGGATTGTAATCCAAGCTATTGATATATTCAACAATGCTTTGCGCATCAGGGTTTATTGAAGGTACGTCGTCTGTGCTCTCTTCGCTACAGCTAATTACAGCTATACTAAGAACTAGAGCAATGTATTTATATTTTAAAGTTTTCATAATATTAGTATTAATTGGTTAATCCCATTGTTTTAGTGTTGTGCTTAATCCTTGCTGCAAGAATACATTTCCAAGTGTTGTGTTATCTAGATTATCCACATCACCATTTCGCCACTTATACCTGCTAGATGCGTTGTCCTTTACACCTACGCTTCCAGAAGCGTACATGCCGATAAAGCCTTCGGAACTTGTAGGTGCAGAAACACCTTTTAAAACAAAATGATTGAATTCATCATTATGCTCTGGTAGCATTCCACCAAGGTATTGATAGAGCCCACCTGAATCGCCTTCAGATATTTTTACGCGGCTACTCACTACATTATTAATCCAAGAATAGTATTTAAAGGCAAAGACATAGCTTCCAGTGGGAATTGCAAAGCCATTATCGTTGGCTATCGTTCTATTGCCTGTATAATTATCTACTGAAGCTCCAGAGAAGATTTGGTTATCACTAGCACCGCTCTTGGTGGTATCTGCTAAGTAATTTGCTAAGTCATTGTATTCGCTTTCAGAAATCATGACCCATTCGCCATTGGAAGCATTTTCATAAGCTGTACGTGAGCTTCCGCTCAGAAACGCCCAAATATCATCAACATCGTTAATGCTTACAGTGACATTAATTGTTTCTGTTTCCGCACCATTAGAGGCCACAACTGTAGCTTCTAAAACCTCATTGGTTTCAAAGTCGAAGGCCAACCAATCACCCACAGCTAGTTGATTCTGCGTAATAATAATTGCCTGACTAGAGGTTTGACTCTGAATAGTAAATGATACAGTACCTTCTAAGGATGTAGTGATTTGTGATAGAAAAGTCCCACTACTCGGATACTCATCAACGGAAATATTGATATCGTTAGATTCAGTTCTTGGATTTTCATCTTCAGAACTGCATGCCATACAAAACAGGATACAAAATCCTAGTATTAGATGTGTTGCTTTCATAATTAAATATTTTGTGGTTTTTGAGTTTTTGTAGCGACTTACAACTAGAAAGTCTGCAGCCTAACCAGCGTAAGACACCACAAAATGTTTTATCGCCATTTGCGATGAACCAAAACTATATTCAGAAAGTGCTAAAATCTAATTTTGAGCATGGACAAAGTATGGACAGGACAGGACATGGACAAGTTAAATTTCAATTATAAATATTATTCAAGTAATTAATTTACAATGCTTTATAATTACTTGTATTAAGTATCAATTCATATTAATTATTTTCGTTTTTATATATCTCTCTATAAAGGCATGCGGATTCGGTTGCTTAATTTTATAACTTAGTGTGAATCAAAATCAACTCACATGACACGCTTTTTTTGCATACTATTTTGTGTTTTTTCAGTTATGTTGAATGCGCAAGAATCGAAAAAAATAGAAACCCTAAAAGATGAATTATCAAAAGCCAGTAATGATGTTTCTCGACTAAGTATTTTAGAAGACTTATGGAAGTTAACGGCTTATGATAATGCTGAGGATGCTATTAAGTATGCTGAAGATGCTGTCGAAATAGCCAGCAAAGCCAAACTCAAGAAAAAATTGGCTAGAGCTTATGAACGTCTTGGTATTGCGCACGCCAATATTTCCCAATATCAAAAGTCTAATGATGCGTATCTAAAGGCCATATTTCTTCACGATTCGCTTGGAAACAGAAGAAATGTAAGCAGTATTTACATGAATCAAGCTATAAACTTTAAGGATAATTCGCAGTATGATAGCGCTCTTGCCTATATGGATAAATCCGAACCTTTTATTGATCTGTACTGCTGTGTGGATGATTCTATCCTCTTGATAAATCTCAATAGCATCAAGGCACAAATCTATACTGAAAAAGGTAATTATTTGAAGTCACTAGACTTTGCCATTACTGCTGCAGACTTTGCTTTAGCGATAAAAGACAGTATTCAATATGCAGATAATCTAGCACTGATTGGTGACAACAATGAAGCTCTTGGTAATGATGAGGCTGCTATTAACTACTTTAGAGAAAGTATAAACATCTACAGAATTGCTGAAGACACCTATTACGAGTGTCAAACTTCTAAAAAAATTGGAGAACTCTTTGCAACTAAAAACCCAATAGCTAAAGATAGTGCTGAATACTATTTGAATAGATCTATACAGCTCGCAAGAGAAATAAGGGTGCCTTTTTTAGAAATGCAGTCGCTAAATGTGTATGCCAATTATTTGGTCGCTATAAATGATGATTCTAAAGCCAGGCAGATATTAAATGAAAGTATGGTTATTACTGAACGATTAAAGGATAGTTTCAGTTTATCTAGTATTCAACTAGCATTAGGAAAGCTTAACTATAAAGCGAAAAACTATGATTTGGCGCTTCAACAAAGTAAAGAGGCACTCAAGCTAAAAGAAAATATCGGTTTGCTTTCTGGTACTGTTGAGTCAAACAAACTCCTATCCAATATTTATAAAGCCAAAGGAAACTATAGTGAGGCTTTACGCTATCACGAGGCTTATAAAGTGAGTTCTGATAGTTTATACAATGTTGAAAAAGCTGCAAAATTTGATGCACTACAGACTGAGTTTGACACTGCAAAAAAGGAAGGGGAAATTGCCCTTCAAAATGAAGAGATAAAAACTTTGAATGCTCAAGCAGAGAACGATAGGCTCACCAAAACACTATATGGTATTGGAATGGCTTCGTTTATAGCCATAGCTGCCCTACTCTATTTTGGGTTCAAACAGCGTATCAAAAAGAATCGGATCGCTCGCGAAAAACAAGAGGCCATCTATAAACAAGAAATTGAGTTCAAGAAGAAAGAACTTGCGAGCCAAACCCTGCATCTAGTTCAAAAGAAGTCATTTTTACAGGAATTGAAAGATAACTTGGAACGCCTAAAGAATTCACCAGATCAATTCAAAATTGAATTTAAAAGGCTTATAATGCTACTAAAGAAGGAAAACGCAGAAGACAAAGACTGGGAAGTGTTTAAATCTTATTTCGCAGAAGTACATAACGACTTTGACGAAAAGCTCAAAGGCTTTTCAGAAGACCTCACTGAGAAAGAAATGCGCTTAGCTACGTTTTTGCGCATGAACCTTACCACGAAAGAGATTGCTGCTGTACTCAATGTGCTTCCGGATAGTGTTTTAAAGTCAAAATATCGATTAAAAAAGAAGCTCGGGTTAGATAAGGATAAAGACCTCACTGCATATTTGACGACACTCTAATATGTCGTAACTTTGCAATGTGAGTATTGAACTTCCCAAAGACAAGCAACTTATACTATTTGATGGCGTTTGCAATCTATGCAATAGTTCGGTGGTTTATGTGATAAAGCATGACAAGAATGATGTGTTTAGGTTTGCGCCTTTGCAATCCGAAATTGGTAAAGCGATTATCGAAAAGTACAATATAGACACTTCTAAAACAGATTCAATTTTACTCTACTCTGAAGCATTTGGATTAAAAATCAAATCTTCGGCTGCTATAGCAATTGCTTCAAAATTAGGTTTTCCAAGACATCTATTGAGTGTATTTCTTATCGTTCCACCAGTCATAAGAAACTGGTTTTACGATTTTATTGCCAAGAATAGGTACAAATGGTATGGCAAGCAAGACGCCTGTATGATACCGACTCCAGAACTAAAGTCAAAATTCTTATCATAAAAAAAACTCCAGACTAGCATCTGGAGTTTCATTCAAAATTTAACAACTAACTTAAAAACTAATTTAACCTAAACAAAATCAGTCTATTTCTCGATTTTATAGAGGGAAATAATCTGATTAATAGCACATTATTTTGTTATCATAAAGGTATGTAACACTTCTTTTCAAGAGCTAATTTCTCGGTATAATGCTTCAAAAAATTGTTAAATACATTAGAATTGCAAAAATCTTCTACAAGATGCATGCTTTACACTTCACTAATCAAACGAGCTATTTCACTCATTAAAAAAACACGTTCCCTAAGTGGTAATTTTTCTTCGATAAACTACATAGTAACTTTAGAATATAGATTGATTAATTGTTTGGTTTATCTTAAAAACCTCAAGGGAAAATTGCTGCAACATTACCTCATTTTCAGTTAGGAAGGAATAATTAATGTTCTTGCAAAGTTTAAGTCTAAAGATTTAGAAAGTGTCTTTTATGGATAATAACTAAATTATACCTTGAGGTTTTTCTATTTTTAGACCATGAGAAAATTTATCGCTGTTGTGCTTATTATTGGCTTATCTGTAAGCTGTAAAAAAACTGTTGCATCTGAAGTCGTTGAGCTCGATGCTAAAGATGGAGTCATAATAGTTAATGCTGATAGTATTAAGAAACCTAAGCCTATAATTCCTAAGGAACGACTTCTAGGTAAAGTAGATTATAAAACAGATTCCCTCTTTACTCAAGTAAGTAGTGAACATTCTTCAAAATTGTTGTATCTAAATAAAGAATGCTACAATAACTTTATAGACATGTATAACAAAGCTAAGTTAGATAGTGTTAATCTTAAAATCATTTCTGGCACCAGAAACTTTACTGAGCAGAAAGCTATTTGGGAACGAAAATGGAATCTCAATAACCAATTACCGCCTAATGAGCGTGCGCTAAAAATTCTTGAGTATAGTTCCATGCCTTCAACCTCTCGTCACCATTGGGGAACTGACATAGATATCAATAATTTGAACAATTCTTATTTTGAAACTGGCAAAGGAAAACTAGAATACGAATGGCTAAAAGTGCATGCTAATTCCTTTGGGTTCTATCAAGTGTATACTTCAAAAGAAAATGGAAGAACTGGTTATAATGAAGAAAAGTGGCATTGGTCCTACTTACCTATAGCTTCAAAATATCTAGAAGCTTATAATGCCAGTATCACTTTAGATGATATTAATGACTTTATGGGTAATGAAACGGCTAGAGACTTACAAGTCATTAAAAACTATGTCAACGGAATTTCTGAAGCAGCAAAGACATACAAGAACTAGAATATCTCTAAATCACCTTTACCTTCTCTGATGACTTCTGGTACATCGCCTGAAAGATCAACAACGGTAGACGCTTCATTGCCTCCGTAACCACCATCAATAACTATATCGACGAGTTTGTCCCATTTTTCTAATATCAATTCTGGGTCTGTAGTATATTCTATGATTTCATCTTCATCTCGTATCGATGTAGACACAATAGGATTACCAAGCTCCTTTACAATCTCTAAAGCTATCGCATTGTCTGGTACTCTAATCCCAACAGTCTTTCTCTTCTTGAAAGGGTTTGGTAATGTTTTGGCTCCAGGAAGTATAAATGTATATGGTCCAGGTAAGGCTCGTTTTAATATCTTGAAAGTCGATGTATCTATTTGCTTCACATAATCACTAAGATTACTCAAATCTTCGCAGACAAAGGAAAAATTAGATTTCTCTAGTTTGATACCTTTTATCTTAGCAATACGCTCCAAAGCTTTTATATTAGTGATATCACAACCTAATCCATATACCGTATCCGTAGGATAAATAATTAACCCTCCTGCTCTCAAAACTTTTACAATATTTTGAATATCTCTTGGGTTTGGATTCTCTTCATATAGCTTTATAAAATCTGCCATAACTACTTCATTGGGTCTAGATTACAAAGAAAGCACTATTTTTTTGAAAGCTAAACCTTAAAGATTTTATAAATCTTTAATACATTTTTGCTAATCTGTGTAACTTGAAGCGGATTTTTTAGTCTATTATGTATGCAGCGTTTATTGTATTGTATAGTATTCATTTTCACACTAACCACTTATGCCAATGATAAGGTCGATAGTTATATCGGATTTCCTACAGCAGAAGTAGTTAATGACTACACGACTAGGATCCCGTTTAAGCTTATAGATCACCTTATTGTTGTTGAAGCTGAACTGTTTGACAAGAAAGGAAACTTCATTATAGACACTGGTTCTGAAACACTTATTTTGAATAGTGTACATTTCAAGAAAAGTTCTAATGAGAAAATTACGCATGGTGTCAATGCAGACATACACTCGTCAGTAAAACATGTTAACACCTTTCTTCTGAAGAACTTCGAACTAAGACACACTAAGTCCGATGTTATTGATTTATCTCATATAGAGAAGACCAAAAAGATGAATCTTCTTGGAGTTATTGGACACAGTGTTTTGAAAGATTTTGAAATTTTTATTGATCTTTATCTCAATCAAATTACGCTTACTCGAGTAGACAAACTTGGTAATCGATTAGATGACAATGTCTATCTTGAAGAGATTACAGATAGTATTAATTTCAAATTGAAAAAGCATACTATAGTACTCAATACGGAAGTTAATGGGGTGATGTTGAAAATGGGATTGGATTCTGCCGCTGAATACAACCAACTCAATAAAAAAGTGAGTTCTAAAGTGCTAAAGAACTTCTTTCCAAGTCGAAAATTAAAATTATCTGGAGCTAGTGGAAAGACTGTTGAAGTTATGGCAGGGAAATTGTTTAGAGTAAAATTGAGTGATAATGTTTATTTTGGACCAATGCAAACTGTTCTGGCAAATCTCAAACGGATGAATGAAGCCTTTGGCACAAGACTAGATGGCGTACTTGGTTATGAATTTTTTAAACAAAAGCGTACCATAATTAACTATAAGAAAAGACAATTGTATTTTGTAAAAACACCAATGCCTCGACAATGAAAATGGTAATGCAACATATCGTCATATTATTTGTAGCTTTATTTAGCTTCAATGTTGCTGTAGCTCAGATTACTGAGCATAAAGGCTATCAGATTATTGGTGATTATGTTGTATTTATATTCAATAAATCCGATTATGAATTCTTCTCTAACGATGAATTCCATGATAGATTAGAAACCTCTGAGGTTTATGTGAAATCCGTTGCAGTTGCTGGAGAATTTAATGGTTGGTCTAGAGATGCTTGGCAAATGAAGAAAGCCGAGGATGGCACTTACACTTACGAAAGATTGCTCAGTGACTTTTCTGAAGAATTTGATTGGGAGTTTAAGTTCGTAATCAATGGAAACTATTGGGCAGAACCATCTTATGATGATCCTAATATTGTAGATGCTAAGGATGAATATGGTAAATATTTACACGTGTATAACTTAAAACTCTACTCCTCTTATGCATCGAAAGATGGTAATGCTAGGTTTAGGCTAAAAGGCTATACAGATGCGAAAACAGTTATCCTTAGTGGGACATTCAATAGATGGGATGAATCGATTTACAAAATGAATAAAGTAGATGATGGTTGGGAACTAACACTACAACTAAAACCAGATATCTACGAATACAAATTTATTGTTGACGGTGAATGGATTGAAGATCCAGATAATCCAGCTAAAAAGAAAAATGAGTATCATGGTTACAACTCGTTAATCAATATAAAAGTCCCTATCACCTTTACGTTACTCGATTACAAAAGTGCTAAAGAAGTAATCCTTGCAGGTGATTTTAACGATTGGTCTGAGCAAGAATTTAGAATGAGACGTACAGATTCAGGTTGGGCGTACACGACATTCCTTTCTGGAGGAAAACACCACTATAAGTTTATTGTTGATGGTAGCTGGATTACTGATCCCGATAATCCTGTTAGAGAATATGATGGTAAAGGCAACATCAATTCTGTGTACATGGTACGTAATTAATCCTCAAAAAAATCGTCCTTAAATCCAATAAGGTACAGCTTT
Source organism: Winogradskyella sp. 3972H.M.0a.05 (assembly GCF_040493455.1). Lineage (NCBI taxonomy): Bacteria > Pseudomonadati > Bacteroidota > Flavobacteriia > Flavobacteriales > Flavobacteriaceae > Winogradskyella > Winogradskyella sp. 3972H.M.0a.05. Next base: position 143,500 of record NZ_JANFDA010000008.1, read on the forward strand.
TCTTTTGCTCTTGTCACAGCAGTATATAACCATCTCAGATAATCTCTGTCGATGCCATTTGGTAAATACGGTTGCTCTACAAATACAGTATGCCACTGTCCTCCTTGAGATTTATGACATGTTATCGCATAAGAGAATTTCACTTGTAATGCATTGAGGTATTTGCTCTTTTTCACCTTCAAGAACTTCTTATAGTTTGAAGTCTCGTCTTCATGATCCTTAAGTACTTCCTGATACAATCTATTAGAATCCTCATAGGTCAATGAAGGTGTTTCAGCCATTATCGTGTCTAACATTAATACGGTTTCAAAAGGACGCATTCTAGGATAATCTACCATCCTCACTTTTACAGTCGCAAATCTAAAACCGTATAACTCTTCAAACTTAAATATCTCAAGTACCTCAATAATATCTCCATTAGCAATGAAACCAGCTTCGCTAGACGGTTTTAACCAATGATAGTTATTCTTTACAATCATAAGAAAGTCACCAGCAGCCAATTCACTCTCTCTGAACATAATTCTATTTCTAATCTGCTGATTATACAGATTGGCTCGCTTGTTACTTCTTACTATAATTGAAGTTTCCTCATGCCCAAGATTACTATAGGCATCATTGATGGCATCCATAATGTCGTGACCATCAACCAGACGTACAATATCTTTAAAGCCGTTTAGGTTAAACTTGAAACTATCAAAAAAAGATGCTGCAATTGCTTCTCTCAATTCGGTGGCATTCATCAATATTCCAGAGTCTTGTCCTTGTCTTACGACTTCATCGAGTTCCATCTTCTGGACTTCCTTGTTGTAATTCAGTCCTAATTGTTGATCATCCAAAGCAGGGCTTAAGTCCAATTTAACTGGAGGGAGCTGTGCAGTATCTCCTATCAATAATAATTTGCATTTATGACCGGAATACACATACTGCATAAGGTCATCTAGCAAAGACCCACTGCCAAACAATTTTGCCTGACTAGGCACATCAGAAATCATAGAAGATTCATCGACTATAAATAATGTATCTCTATGTTTGTTTGGGGAAATGATGAAAGAGATTTTACCACTCTTATCTTGGCGAGCGGTGTATATCTTCTTATGAATAGTGAAAGCTTCCTTTCCCGAGTAATTATTAATGACTTTGGCAGCACGACCAGTTGGCGCCAAAAGCACAGCTTTCTTTCTTGCCTTCCATAGGTTATTGACCAACGCTCCAATAATTGTAGTTTTACCTGTTCCTGCAAACCCTTTGAGCACATATAAGCCATTAGAGTTATTGCTAAATATAAACTCTGATAACTGCAGTAACACAATATCTTGCTTGGTCGTAGGAGTAAATGGAAATTGCTGTTTTAAAAGCGAATAATATTCGTTTGCTGTCACAAGGAAAAGCGTTGTTTATAATTTGTTCAAATATAGCTATGTTTTTTGCGTCAGGGATTTTAACGAACAAAAAAAAATTGTAGATTTGCGATAGACCTTAAAATAAAACTAAATATGTTAATAATTGGAACTATCGTCGTTATCCTACTAACCATAGGTATCGTTTGGCTTATTGATAAATTTGTGCCTAAAAACCTTAAACCTATACTAAACATTCTTTTGTGGATAGGTATCGCCTTTTTAGCTTACAATACATACAAATCTGTGTATGGTGTTATAGAATTCAATAAACTTAAAGAAAAGCGCTACGCTCAGGTTATTGATAAGTTAATCGATATCAGAGATGCACAATTAGCTCACAAACAGATTACTGGGAAGTATACCGATAGTTTTGATAACTTAATTAAATTCATAGATACTGCAAGCTTTACGCTAACGCAAAGAAGAGATTCTACTGTTTTAGATGAAGAAGCAACAGCGCGTTATGGAGGTGTAGAAACTTTTAAAACTATTATTTTAATTGATACACTAGGAACTGAATCAGTGAAAGATTCTTTATTTGGAACTGATAATCGTTACAGATCAATGATGAATGTGCCTGTAGGAGAAGAAGGTGCTAAGTTCAAGCTAGAAGCTGGTGAATTGGACGGTACTCCAGTATTTGAAGCTAGAGTAGATAAATCTGTAATTCTATTCGATCAGGATAAAAACTATGTAAAGAACGAACAAGAAGTTGTATCTGTAGATGGTGTTAACGGTCCTGCATTAATAGTTGGTTCTATGAGTGAAGTAAACACGAATGGAAACTGGCCAAAAAACTATTCACAAAAAGAATAACAGTTTGACAACAACTTATATAAAAGAATTGTCCATTCAAGTAAATTTGAGTGGACTTTCTTTTTGTATTTTAAATAGAACCGAAAACACTATCGAATACCTCGATAGCATTTCTTTTGGTTCAAAGCTTACTCCTTATAAAGTCCTAGAAACACTAAAAGAGCATCTGTCCACTAACACAGTGTTCTCAGATACCTTTTCGTCAGTCAATGTAATTCATCACAATGAATTATCTACGTTGGTTCCAAAACCTTTATTTAAAGAAGAAAACAGTGCGGACTATCTGAAGTTTAATTCAAAAATCCTTAAAACAGATTTTTTAAGTCACGATGAGATCGCCATCAATGATAGTATTAATGTTTATGTGCCATATGTAAACGTTAACAACTATATCTATGAAACTTTTGGAGAATTTATATACAAGCATACCTCTACAATTTTAATTGATACGTTGCTTCAAAAGAACGAAAACACTCAAGGCAAGAAAGTATATATTAATGTCAACCAAGGTAGTTTTGAGATTCTAGTTATCGATGATGGTAAGCTCCTACTCTACAATAGTTTTGATTACAGTACCAAAGAAGACTTTATCTATTTTGTCCTTTTCAATTTTGAACAATTGCAATTAGATCCAGAATCTGTTCCCGTAGAAGTATTTGGTACCATATCTGAATCTGATGAGAACTTCGAAATTCTATACAAGTACGTTCGACATGTCAGCCTAATAGATCAAAATATGTCTTACAAAACCAATGAGGATATAGAACAACAAGATTTAGATAAGCACTTTTATCTACTCAATAGCTTCTAGAATGCGAATAATTTCAGGAGAATTTAAAGGCAGAAAAATTGTAGCTCCCAAAAAGCTACCTGTACGACCTACTACAGATATGGCAAAGGAGTCGCTATTCAATATCCTGAATAATCTATATTATTTTGATGACATTACTGTACTAGATCTTTTTGCAGGCACAGGAAACATTAGCTATGAGTTTGCTTCCAGAGGTACTGAACATATCACATCAGTTGATACCAACTATGGTTGTGTAAAATTTATTAATGAAACAGCTGAGAGTTTTGAGATGCCTATTAATGTTATTAAGGGAGACGTTTTCAACTTCTTAGATAATCACAAAAGCTCTTATGATATCATATTTGCCGACCCGCCTTATGATTTTGATCTGGAGCAGTTTTTAAAAATACCAGACCTAATTTTCGAAAATGAATTATTAAAAGAAGATGGGCTTTTGATTATTGAGCATTCTAAGCATACAGACTTATCCGAACATCCTCAATTTAATAATTCTCGCCTCTACGGAGGTAATATCTTTAGCTTTTTTGAATGTAAGTAACTGACAGTAAGTACTGTCGTAAAATTCCTAATAATTTTTTTTAACTATTTTAGGGCTGCTTTCCCGGTGAGTACTCCTACTTTTTTTGTGTTGTCCTAAAAGCTAATTCGCTTATGTATGGTTAATAATGGCTATTAATACAATAATTATATTAACCAAAAACAGAAAATTATGAAGACAACCAAAATGCGAATGTTGCTACTGTTGGCATGCATTCTAATGACCAATCTAGGTTTTGCTCAAGACAAAGAACCACCTACAATGTTTGTGGTCCACACTGACTATGTGAATTTTAACAAAATGATGCAGTATGAAGAAGCTGCAAAAGCCTTAAAAGAAAATTGTGAAAAGCATGATATCCAAGATGTAGATTGGCTAACTGTAAGTATAGAAGATGGTCGCTATGTCTATGTATCTGCAATCGAAAATATGGCAGAGTTAGACAATAATCCTATGGCATCATTATTTGAAAAAATGGGTCAAGAAGAAGCTGGCGCTCTCTTCAATAAAATGGATGAGTGTTATGATTCACATGGTAATACCATAGTACATTACATGCCTGAATTATCTTATAATCCTGAAGGATATTCTACGGAAGGGAAAAACTACAGAGAATATCATTTCTTGTACTATTCACCAAAGGATTCTAAAGCAATGAATGAAGGCATGAAGGCAGTTAAAGACATGTTTGCAGCCAAAGGTGTAAAAAATGGTTACAATGTTTACCATAGCGGATTTGGTGAGAAGGATAGTTATTATATGGTGTCTATAGCAGGAAAAGATGATATTGCTGTTGCTCAAGGTGGAAAAGAAAATGATGAAATACTGGGAGATGAACGCCAAGCTACATTCTACAAGGTTATTTCATTAACGACAAAATACGACCAAGTAAACGGCAGATTAAGACCAGACTTGAGTTATACTCCAGCTAAAAAGTAATTCATTATGAAGAAACTAATCTTAATAAGTGCCCTACTCATAGTATTTGTGTCATGCAAAGAACATGAACAACGCTATTTTGCAGAATCTGCGGAAACAGAGACTATTAAAAAAGCTGTTAAAGCATATGAATCTGGAGATTGGGATACATGGAAAAGCCATTTTGCTGATACTGCTAAAATCTATGTAAACTCTCTTGATGGAGTCTCAGTAGATGATAGATTAAAAGTGCTACAAGGTATGACTGGTGCTATGTCTTCCTATGGGTTTGACCGCGAAAAGGAATATATGGAAATGGTTCTAGACAAAGAGAAAGAAACCTGGGTCTACTATTGGGCGACACACAAAGGTACGTTTGCAGCCACCAATAAAGAATTAAAGATTCCTGTTCATATTGCCTTTCAGTTTGTGGACGGTAAAGTCGTAGAAGAGCATATTTACTTTGATGCAACTGCTATGAATGCTGAGTTTGCTGCCATTGAAGCTGCGGCTAAAGCAGCATCAGAGGAAGCTTCGGAAGAAGAAGCCACTAAATAAACAGATAATTTAATTTTTAAAAATGGTAAACCCTTTTAGAGTAACCTAAAAGGGTTTATTTATGCCTTGAGCAGATCTATAAGCCGAATTCTGTACTCCAAGGAGTCCTTATCATTTATCTACGTTTACTGTTACCAGCAAACTTTAGCTGCCTACCCTCCAACATCGCACGTGCAGCACTCAAACGTTGGTTTACATGGCATTGCACCACATAGAGTTTACCTGATTTCACTACAGCATTACCTGTACTTGCTTTCTGTTGCACTAGTCCTAGTCTTTCGACTGATGGCTGTTAGCCACTACGTTGCACTATGGTGTTCGGACTTTCCTCCATTCGTTAAACGAACAGCGATAAGGCAATCTACTCGGTGCAAAAGTAAGAAATTGTTAATAACTCATCCTAAATTGTATGGTCTTAATCCGTATTTTAAAGTCGAATTTTTAACTTTGCTTTTCAACTATTTTCAATGGAGCATTTCGTAGTATCGGCACGTAAGTATAGACCACAAACCTTTAAGGATGTTGTAGGTCAACAAGCTATTACCAATACGCTTCAGAATGCTATTGAAAATAACCATCTTGCACAAGCACTACTCTTTACAGGACCTAGAGGAGTTGGTAAAACTACATGTGCTCGTATTCTGGCAAAAATGATTAATAGTGATGGCTCTGAAGCTACTAGCGAAGAAGATTTTGCTTTTAATATTTTTGAATTAGATGCCGCTTCAAACAACTCTGTAGATGATATCAGGAATCTTACAGATCAGGTTCGTATTCCACCACAAGTTGGAAAATATAAAGTCTACATCATTGATGAGGTTCACATGTTGTCTCAAGCCGCTTTTAATGCGTTTCTTAAGACGCTCGAAGAACCGCCAAAGCACTGTATTTTCATTCTGGCAACTACAGAAAAGCATAAAATTATACCTACCATTTTATCGCGCTGTCAGATCTTTGACTTTAAACGAATCTCTGTAAAAGATGCCAAAGAGTATCTAAAGTATATTGCAGATGAGCAAGGCATTCAAGCTGAAGATGATGCATTGCACATCATTGCTCAAAAGGCTGATGGTGCAATGAGAGATGCGCTTTCAATCTTTGATCGTGTGGTGAGTTTTTCAGGTAAAAACTTAACCAGACAAGCTGTGACTGAAAACCTAAATGTGCTTGATTACGAAACGTATTTCACAAGTACAGATTTAATCCTTCAGAATAAAATACCAGAATTGTTATTGCAATTCAACAGTACATTATCAAAGGGGTTTGATGGTCATCATTACATCTCAGGTTTAGCTAGCCATTTTAGAGATTTATTGGTTTGCAAAAACCCTTCTACAATTGAATTATTGGAAGTTGGAGAGCAAACCAAAGTAATATATCAAGAGCAGGCACAATTGGCCTCGCAAGAGTTTTTACTCAAAGGTATTCAGTTAGCTAATGATTGTGATCTAAAATATAAGACCAGTAAGAATCAAAGACTGCTCGTAGAACTTTGCCTTATGCAATTAGCCTCTATCACTTTTGATGGAGAAAAAAAAAATAGCAAACATTTCATAATTCCGCCATCTTATTTTAAGTCTAAAGGTGTAGCTCCAATTCCTGTCCAAAGACCAGACACTATTAGTGAACAACCACAGGAACCAATTTCAAAAGAACCAGTTACTGAAATTAAAGAAGTGCCTGAAGAGGTTCAAAAACCAGTTATAGAAGAAGTCGTTAGTACTCCCGAACCAGTAATAAATCTCTCTATTACTAAACCTTCTAAATCCTCTTCTGGATTATCCTTGAGTAGCATCAAAAAGAAAAAAGAGCATCTCATTAAACAAATGGATGTTATCATAGATGAAGAAGAATTACCAAAAGATGATTTTACCGAAGAACAGATGGTTAGCGTATGGAATGAATATGCGCAACGCCTCGATAAAAAGGGAGAAAAAATAATGGCATCTATCTTACAAATGGATGTGCCAAAACTGAGAGATAATAAGATTTGTATTGAACTTTCTAATTCCACACTAAAGGTTGAGTTAGAACGTGCACAATATCCATTAATGAAATATCTAAGGAAGTCGTTAAACAACTATGATATTGTGTTGGATATTACTGTGAATGAAGAAATCGAAAAAAAATACGCGTTCACTACTCAAGAAAAGTATGAAAAACTAAAAGAGAAAAACCCAAATATTGAACTTTTAAAGAAAACCTTTGGACTAGATATATGAAAAAGTTAATCCTACTTATTGCTATAATTTGTGTTGGTTTTATGAGTTGTCAAGACAGGAAAACTCAAAGTCAGGCATTGAGAGAAAGCATTGAAAAATTTAAGGCTGAAACTACTATTGAAAAAGTAGCTTATTTCCCTGAAGCATATTCTGAACGTGTTACAGATTCTATTCTGAGCAATGGAATTAAAGTAAAAGTTAAGGAATATACTGATATGAAAGATGCTGTGTTGAATACATTTAAAGAAGACATTATCTCATATAAATATTACTATAGAAATGTCTTGTCTGAAGTAACTATCAGAGACAAAAACAATACATTGATATTTGATAAAACAATCAACAAAAATTTTGTTTTAAATGCAGATGAATCGTTAGAAGGTTTTTTAGCCAATTCTGTGTGTATGGGATTATGGTTAGACCAATCAAAATCAGATGACAAAAATACTTACCTGTTAACCTCCTATTGTCTTCCTGAGTCTGATGAATGTCTTGATTATAACATCATCATAGATTCTAACACTGGAAAATACAGATTAATACCTCTAGAAGAACATGCTAGGACTTAAGCTTCCAACCGATCCTCGTTGGGTAAATATTGTAGAAAAGAATATTGAAGAAATCCTAACCGATCATGCGTATTGCGAGCAAAAAGCAGCAAGTACAGCAATATCGCTTATAGTAAGTTTTCCTGAATATACAGATCTAGTTAAAGAAATGACTGCCTTAGTGAAAGAAGAAATCAGTCATTTTAAAATGGTTCATGATAAAATCATTGAGCGAGGTTGGGTGCTTGGTAGAGATCGAAAAGATGATTATGTGATACAATTGGTTAAATTCTTTCCAAAAGGTGGAAGTAGAACTACCCAATTGGTACATCGGCTATTATATGCTGCGCTTATAGAAGCAAGAAGCTGCGAGCGTTTTAGGTTACTTTCTGAAGAATTAGAAGATAAAGAGTTAGCAGATTTCTATCGCAAGCTTATGGTGAGCGAAGCTAACCATTATACCATGTTTCTCGGATTTGCCAGACAGTATGGAGACCGAAAAGAAGTTGATAAAAAATGGCAGCAACTTTTAGAATATGAAGCAGATATTATGAAAGACTTGAGCAAAAAAGAGACCATACATGGATAAAAAAAGCCCTGGAATTGATACCAGAGCTTTGGGGATATAATTCAACGTTGAATTAATAGCTTATATCTTATAGTTTATACCAAATTGTATTACACCTGTCTTGGCTTCTGGAAATCCTGGTTCGTCATCAAACACATTGGAGAATCCATAATTATATCGTGCATCTAAAGCAAATTCGTCTGTAATTGCATATTCAATATAACCTACACCAGAGAACACCATATTCTTAAATCCGTCATTTTTCTTATTGACTTTAAGTCCAGCTTGAGGTCCAATACCTAAGCCTAGTTTTTCAAAAAACGTATACTTTAACAATACTGGCAGATTTATATAATCGTTTCTAAATCCTTCAAGATTGGCACCTTCTCCAGAGAATTGAAGTTCTGGAACCAGTGATAGTTTCTCAGTTAATCCGTATTCGATAAACACTCCAAACACAAATCCATTTCTGTGTTCATTTCTGACGATCGGAGTCCCTTCATAATCCATATTAGAAATAGACATTCCGGCTTTTACACCATACTTAACATCTTGAGCTGTACAAAAAGAAATAGCGAAAAATAATATAAAAAGGGTAATTATTGCTCTCATGACATATAATGATTTGAGGCAATGAATATATATTCAAAAACTGCGAAAACTATTAAATTTTAGATGTTTAACTCAAAAAAGAAGATAAACGGCTAATTTTTAAAGGACTAAACTAGGAATCGTTTCTTGGTAAATACTCTTTATAATACCGTCGGAGAGTCCAATTTTAGGCACATAAATATGCTTTGCATTACTCCATTTCATGGCCGATAGGTAAATTCTTGTAGCTGGGATGATCACGTCTGCCCTATCCTGCTTTAGATTTAACTCAACAATACGCTCTTCGTAAGAATGTCGTTGGAGCATTTTGTAGAATGCACTTAGATAGAAATATGTTAAAGGCTCTCCAAAAGCTTTACCAGATATTTTGAAAATCTTATTGATATTTCCTCCAGAACCAATAAGTTCAATCTTATCATACTTAGACGTATGCTTTTCAATCCAATCCTTCAACTTGTTCCAGGTCTTCTCTTCTACCATGTCATTAAGAAGTCTTACTGTTCCGATCTTAGCGGACTTCGAAGCTATCTCCTTCCCTAAATGAATCACTGTAAACTCTGTACTTCCACCACCCACATCTACATATAGATAAGTTTTGTTTTCATCAATAAAAGAATGCAAATCTGTAGCAGCAATTATGGCTGCTTCAACTTCACCATTAATAATATCTATTTGTATCCCAGTTTGTTCTTTAATTAAGTTTGAAATCGCTACACCATTATCAGCTTCTCGCATTGCAGAAGTAGCACAAGCTTTATATTTAAAAACATTATGAGAGCGCATTAACAACTTGAAAGCTGTCATGGTATCGATCATACGTTTCTCATTTTCGGCAGAAATCTTTTTATTCAAAAACACATCTGCTCCAAGACGAATTGGAACCCTTACCAAAGAACTTTTTTTGAACTTTGGTGGCTGACCACCTTGCTCGATAACATCAGATATTAGAAGTCTTACAGCATTAGAACCAATATCTATCGCCGCATATTTTGCTATACTCAGCATATTAGTTCAATTGGTTTTTATAATATTTATAAGTATCGAATTGGGATCTTACAGTTGGAGCGCCATTTCGTTTATACTCGTTGTTTTGCTCTAAATTCAATAATCTGGCTTTGGTATTATCGTTCCAACAAATATCGAAAATATCGAGCAATTCTTGCTTAATATCTTCATCATAAATTGGACAAGAAACTTCTACGCGATTATCAATATTACGAGTCATCCAATCTGCAGAAGAAATGTAGATTTTTGGATCTTCATTATTGCAGAATATATACATCCTTGTATGCTCCAAGAATTTGTCAACAATACTTATAACTTCTATATTCTCACTCATTCCTTCAATACCAGGTACTAAGCAACAAATACCTCTAACCACCATTTGAATTTTCACTCCTGCTCTACTCGCTTCATACAATTTATCCACCATTTTATAACTAGATATACTGTTCATCTTAAGCTTAATATAAGCAGGTTTGCCATTTCTTACATTCTCGATTTCATTATCGATGAGCGTGAACAACTTTGATCTAGTATAATGAGGCGAAGTGATAATATGCTTATAGCGGTACATTTTATAACTAACCTCAAAGAAATTAAAGACCTTATTAATATCTCTTAGTATTTTTTGATTGGCAGTGAACAATGTAAAGTCTGTGTAAATCTTTGCCGTAGATTCATTAAAATTACCTGTACTGATAAAACCATAGCGCTTCATCTTATGATCTTCTTCACGTTCAATAACGCACATTTTACTATGCACTTTTAAGCCTTCAACACCAAAGTGTAAGTTAATGCCTTCCTTCTGCATTTGCTCTGCATAATTGATATTGGCTTGCTCATCAAAACGTGCTCTTAGTTCTATAGATACAGTAACTTGCTTACCATTTTTTGCAGCATTGATTAATGAACTGGCAACATGCGAAATCTGAGCCAATCTATAAATGGTGATTTTTATGGTTTTTACTTTAGGATCTAAAGCAGCTTCCCTCAAGAACTTCACCACATAAGCAAAGGTGTGATAAGGTGTATATAATAGGTAGTCTTTTTCAGCGATTTCATTAAAAATACTGGTTTCTAGACTCAACCCTTTTATCTTAAGTGCTTCAATACGGTCGTATAATAAATCTTTTCTACCCAAACTTGGGAATCCCATGTAGTCGCGACGGTTATGGTAACGTCCTCCAGGAATTATACTATCCTTAGAGTCTATCCCCATTTTCATCATTAAATAATCTAGAGTTTCCTCGTCTATGGTTTTATCATATACAAAACGAACTGGCTCTCCTATTTGTCTGTCTTTTACACTATCAGAGATTTTCCTTATGAAACTTTTAGAAAGGTCACTATCGAAGTCTAACTCTCCATCTCTAGTAATTTTGACCATATGAGCCGAAATAGAATCATAATCAAAAATGTTATAAATATCGTCCAAACAATAGCGTAGTAAATCATCTACCATAATGATATACTTATTGTCATCTACACTTGGCAGCTCTATAAAGCGATCCATCTCTCTTGAAATCTCTATTAAAGAATATTGATTCTCGCCACTATTCATTACCATCTTCACGGCTAGATAAGCAGCACTATCCTTTAAAACAGGAAGTTCTACGTTATCATTTAATATTAGGGTAACTAAGGCTGGACTTATATTCTGAAGGAAATAATCCTTGATAAATTGCTTTTGAAAATCTTTGATCTGCGTTTCATTAATAATATGAATTGCTTCAGACTTTAATTCCGCTTCAATTTCTCTAAGTATAGATTGGCTTTCACTTTGTTGCTTTATCACTACATCCGTAATCTTCTCGAGCAAATCACTAGCCTTGATACCACCTAGTGCATTTTTCCCTCCTTTTCCAGCTTGGTCGATACGCTTTACCGTAGCATATCTTACTTTAAAAAATTCATCAAGGTTATTAGAGAAAATTCCCAAAAAACGAAGTCTTTCAATTAGCGGTACTGTCTTATCCGCAGCTTCTTGTAATACTCTAGCATTAAACTGTAACCAGCTTAACTCTCTGTTGATGTAGATATTTTTGTCTTTAGTCATTCTTAAATTGCTTAGGAAAAATAGTCAACTTAGTTTTTCCCTGTTGTAATGATTTCCAATTATCGATTTCAAACTCAATCATAACTAATCCAGAAGTCGGTAAGTTATCTATGAATTTATCGCCAAATATATTGGAAATAGATGTGAAAGCATGGTTATGACCAAAAATGATAATGTTTTTATAATTATCGTCTAAAGATTTTATAAAGTTGATGACACTTTGGCCTCCAAAATCGTATAGGTCTTCGACAATTAGCAACTTTTCCTCTTTAATCCCCAAATGTGTCATAAATAACTTACAAGTATTTAATGCCCTATTTGCAGGGCTAGAGTAAACAAAATCCAGATTAAAATCAATGGCTTTAAAAGCTTTTGAAACCAAGGCAATATCATTGATACCCCTGTTTTTTAGAGGCCTTTCCCTATCACTGACATCATATTCCCAAGACGATTTACCGTGTCGTATTAGCACTAGTGTTTTCATATCAAATATCGATTAAATGCATTTTTTTCCGATTAAATGTTGCATAATTCCGTTTTAACGATTATTTTGCGTCCTTTAACATTTATATTTGGCTAAGGTTTTAGTTATAATTTGTTTTGTTATAGAAATTAATCAAATGACCCCAAATCAAAAGCTAGTTAATCAATCCATCCCTGTACTGTTTATCGGTACACTTCCCTCTATTATATTTTTGATTTTGAAAGATAACACATTCAAGCGATGTGCGTGGCATTCTAAATTTAAAATATAGATTAAATCAAATAGTAAAAAATAACATCGCTTAGCGAAAAGTATATTGTTAATCCTTTTGTCTAATAGACAATAAAAGAAAGCATTATGAGAAATAAAGTTACTATATCTTTTTTCAACTGTGTTTTATTAGCCTTCATGTCTCTTGTATTTATTAATACTACTGAAGCACAAATACAAAATGAATCGGATGATTGGCCGAAACATCGAAAGCACTCCAAGGAGTTCATAGATGATTACAAGGCCGAGTTACAGAGGCGAGCGCTTTTGTATAGAAGAAACAGTGAGTTTTCTGCGAGAATGCCAGTTACTAATCCTGTAGGAACTTGTAATGTGATTACTTGTGGTTCTTTCAACTTAGAAGATACCGATCCAAATGATAATGGTTCAGATGACTTACAAACTGCTGTAGATGGTAGCTCCTACTCTGATGATGTAGTTTATGATTGCTGGAACGATACTGGTACAGTAGACTGGTCTGAAGGACAATATATTTCTTATTCTAACGAAGATGCAAATGTTGATACTCCAGCTATAATCTCCCCTTCTCCAGATGGTGGAGGATTTGCTATTTTCTCATTTAGAAACGAAGCAATAGAACAAGATCTTACTGTATTACCAAACTCTAACTATACGGTTTGTTTCGAAATTGCAGTAATTCCTAGATATAGTAATAGTGATGGAGAGTTTTCTGAATTTGAACCTAATCTTCAATTTGGTATTGGTTCAGGTGGTATTCAGCTAACTGATCCATTAATGTATACACACAATGATTTAAATATACACCCTGCTTCAGACTTCCCAACAGAATTATCAACCGATACATCTGGACCTTTTCAAAACCCAGGTGGATGGACAGAAATTGATCCTTTCTGGGAAACTGTATGTATAACATTCCAATCAGATAATACTGGAAGTGTAAACGTATTTTACAGAACTGGTAATCCAGGTAGATCAGTTGTTTTAGTGGATGGATTAAGACTTGCCTTAGAAGGGTATAGTAATCCACCAGATTTAAGTATTAATGGTAACATTACAATGAATGGAACAGCTACGTTCTGTGGTCCATTTAATGTAGATTTAGATTCTTATGTAGTTTCTTCTGGACCTGGTGGTTCTGTACTGACTTGGAGTACTAACCCTGACCCTCTAGCTACTGCTGACCATATCACGGATACAATGGTGAGCACTCCAGGTGTATACTATGTATTCTATTATAATCCTGTAGATAATTGTGCCTCACCAACTGCGGCATTAACCTTGGTAATTACAGATTTACAACTCTCCGTAGACACACTTGTTAATGCAGATTGTCCTGGAGACACAAATGGTTCTGTAACTGTAACACCTTCTGGTGGTACTGCACCTTACGAATATTCTATTGATGGAGGTAATAATTATCAAAGTTCAGCAACATTCAATAATTTAGCTGAAGGTGATTATACCATTACCGTTAGAGATGCTAACAATTGTACAGCTACTGTAGATTTTACTATTGCTGCAGATGATAATGAATCGCCTACAGCATCAAATCCATCTCCTATTAATGTAGAATGTATAGATGATGTACCTTCTCCAGATATTACTGTGGTAACAGATGAAGCTGATGATCAAACTGCTAACCCAACTGTTGCACATGTTTCTGATGTGTCAGATGGAAATACGTGCCCAGAAGTAATAACAAGAACATATAGTGTTACTGATGATTGTGGAAATTCAATTACTGTTGAACAAACTATAACTGTTAATGATCTTACTGACCCAACATTTACGGTTCCAGCTGATCTTACTATAGAATGTGATCAGGATGAGACTGATTTAGGTCTTACTGGTGATGTAACGGACGAGGCGGACAACTGTGATACGACTTTGGATGCGACTTACTCTGACAGCGTTG
>NZ_JANFDA010000009.1:0-85816 GCF_040493455.1 Winogradskyella sp. 3972H.M.0a.05
GCTGGTGGACCGGGACAACAATAGAACATCCTAAACCGACTATATCAAAAACCCCTATCGATCATCGATAGGGGTTTTTCTTTTACGTTCTTTAAAGCAAAGCTAACTGAACTATTTTCTCGCAACTTGATTTTCCAATAGAAAACCTTCTTAAATAGTATGATTGTAAATAAGTACTCCTGGTCGAATGACCAGGAGTACTTTCTAAAAATGAGGAAAGGCGGTTGCTGTATCTATAATCAAAATATTTAACTCACTATGAAATTGCTATAAACAACCCCCGCAACCGCCCAGAAGAATGTAGGTTTTATGTATATTATAATGGTAGATTATAATGACTTTATACTCTAATTAATTGCTCAAGTTTTTTTTGCTCCTTTATTTACTGAGCAAACGTGTTCTTCTATCATTGTTATATTCCATTTACCTACCACTACTTTTTTGCATAATCATTACCAAATTTGTGGGTTTCAATAAGATAAGGATATCCTTCTTCTTGATAGCCTTTAATTTTTTGCTTTAGTCGTTTATATGAATATGGTAGGTTTATTTGCTTGGCTTTCATTAAGTCAATGGACAACGTCCAAAACTGTGAAATCGTAACATTAAACTCTTTTTTTATAATGGCTTTATCTGAGGTAAGCTCTATAAATAGGTTTAGCCAGTTTGCTGCTTCTGTATATCGCTGTACATAGTTGATCTGCTTTTTACCTTGCTGGTCATAATCTGCGCCTGGCAGCATTTTGCCATTCTCCAAATTGTAATTTTGAAAAAACTCTTGCGCTTTATAGTCAAACTTTAGGGTTTTCAAAATTTGTTGTTCACAATAATATTTATAGGGATCTCCGTAAAAAAAGTTTATGGCCTTTTTGTAATTGGGAGGCAAGGTTTCAAATTCGATAAAAACTTCCCTCCCGTTACTTTCATCATTATGTATCTTAAAATCCTTTTTACTTTGGTGATATTTATACTCTTCTAAAGAGAGTACATCTGGTACAAGTTCATTAAATTCTAAGCACAATATGTTGTTAATGTATAGCAAGAAAAACCTCAATAATCTGCCCCAATTATCTTATACTAAAAGCTATTGTAATTCTGCCAATATAGGCGAGTCTAACAATTTTCATTACAGTACAAAACCTGTTGTGCTTATTGCATAAACAAGCCTTCTATTTTAAAGTAAATAGTGATTTGTTAAGTTTAAAACAGGTGATTTTTAGGACATCTTGTTTTTTGTTTCGTATATTTCTGCACGCTTAAAGCGATTAGAAATACAAATATACAAACAAGTTTGAATTATACAAATATCATTGTAATTTAGTGTCAGATATTTCCAACATTTTTTTAAGACTTAAACAAATTGCTGAGCTCAAAGGCTATAACAGCATTAATGATTTCGCTAAGAATGGCTTAGGTTATAAGTCATCTGAAAAGCTGAACCGTTTGAAGCATAGCTCCAAAAAACCTTCGTATGAAATTATCGCTGATATTTCAAACAAGTTTGAAGACATTAACATAAGATGGTTTATTAGTGGTGAGGGTGAAATAACTGGCAATGGCAATTCAGTACACGAACCAAATAGTTCTTACAGGAAGACTTTAGATAAAGAGCTTGCTATACCACTTTATGATATTGAATCTATAAATGGACTGGATTCTTTATTTGAAAACCCTAAAGGATATAATCCTATAGATTCTATTTTTATTCCTGGTTTACCTAAATGCGATGGTGGAATAAAAGTTAATGGTGATAGCATGTACCCTTTGCTAAAGAGTGGTGATATTATTCTGTATAAACAAATAAGTGATTTACAGAATGACATCTTTTGGGGTGAGATGTATCTACTTTCTTTAGCTACTGATGACCACGAATATATTACTGTAAAATATATACAACCTTCGCAAAAAGGTGAGGAATGGTTGAAGCTTGTATCGGAAAATCAGCAGCATGAAGACTGGGATATTCTAAGGTCTAGAGTAAAAGCTTTGGCTTTGGTTAAGGCTAGTATTCGTATTAACTCCATGAGCTAGGGTTGATTTTTCCTCTTCTTGTTTTCTTACTGCCTTAATGAAAATCTAAATCACTTCTTGGGATAGGGTTTCTAAACATTGAAGGCTCTAAATGAGACATCTTGATACATCACCAAGTTAGTAAAATTGATTTATATCTATTTAATAAAGAAGTGAGAACGTATATTGCTCTAAGAAACCTTTCTGATTATCTCCAAAGCTTTATCTAGTGCTTCATCAGAGCTTGTTTCTACATGTGGTTTTACGCCTTTGCCTTCCCAATTGGTTTTGGTTATTGGGTTAATCGCTCTTCCGGTAGGTAGCATGAGTTCAAAGTTGTCGTCCAAGATTCTTGGCTCTACAGTATGGGCTCCTCCTCCTGTAACTTCTCCTACCAGTGTTGCTCTTTTCAGCTGCTTTAAGTCATACGAGAATTCTTCACCTGCAGAAAACGTTTTACCGCTAGTCAGTACATAAACCTTGACTTTTGGCAATGGTGTGCCAGCAACTTTATCGGTATAGGAACTCATAGTTGAATTGCTTGGACGATAATAGAAATCATTGAGGTGTACTTTTTTTCCTTTAGGATATAGATATGAAATGAGATAGCTTATCATTTCGGGATCTCCTCCTCTACATTCTGTAAGATCAAAGATGATGGTTTTACACGTCTTGAAACGCTTCATCATATCATCTGCAGCATCTTTGGCTTTAGCATCCATTCTTATTGGGAAGAAAACAGGCATTTTTACATAACCAATGGTATCGTCTATAATCTCAATATTAGTAAAGCCATAGTTCTTTATGCTTTTGAAAAATTCATTAACGCTAGGTTGTTGAGGGTCTTTGTTTTTTTCTATTGGCTTTCTGCGGATGACTTGAACGTGTTTGTCATTTGTTATATTGAAGATATCTTGTCTAAGGCTAGAAGCTAAACTATCGTAACTGTTGTGGTTAAAATAAACGCCTTTACTGAGATTGGATATTAAAACACTGCTTACTTCTTTTCCTTTATCTGGAAACGTATATTCTGTCTTATACAAATCGCTTATCTGTTCTACAATTTGTTTTACATATTCGTTATCAACGCTTGCTTTTTGAGCATTCCCGTTGCACGATACAAGGGAGCATATCAATAGGATTCTAAATAGCAGCTTCATAGTGATTAATTTTGCATGCTTTTGTCTCGAATCTTTTTATACTCTGATCCTTCATTCCAGTTTGGCCAGTCTTTAGAGTTCGCTAATTCTAGACCTATTAAGAAATTCATCGTTGCATCTGCTGTTATGTTTTGAGCATTAAATCCTTCGTAATACTCATCGGTTACCTGATGATAGTGTTGCATATAGTCAGCAATTTTTTGAGCTTCTGCTTCTCCGCCTTCAACCGGATTCTGATTTCCCATAGCCCATACTGCCGGAACGCCTTTTTTTACAAATGGATAATGGTCTGAGCGTTGAAAGATGTTCATATATGCTGGCGAGGTATCTTCTACAGTATTTCTATCAATCTTGGCTACGGCGTTATCGACATAGGTATCCATCTCGGAATATCCTTTAAGGACACTTGTTGCTGTTTTCATTTTGTTTGTAGCAAAATGTCCATCTGCATTGATAACACATACTGCCTTATTTAAAGGATACAATGGATTATTGGCATAATACTCTGCGCCAAGAAGTCCCATTTCTTCTGCCGAAGTAAAGAAAAACACTATAGAGCGTTCTGGTTTTTTTCGCATCGTTTTATAGGCTCTTGCAACCTCCAAGTGCATTGCAGTACCAGACGCATTGTCAATGGCGCCGTTAAATATGGAGTCCTTACCAAACCTTGCCGGTCTGGTTCCTACATGATCCCAATGTGATGTGTAGATAATATGTTCGTCTGGTCGCTTTTTTCCCTTAAGTATCCCAAGCACATTCCTAGTAGTGACGACATCTTCAGATACTGAAGAGTTTGTTAATGACATTTTTGCTTTCAGGTTTAATCCTTTAAAATCTTTTGATAGCGCTTGCTCTGTATAATCATCTCCATGTCCTGAAGCGGAAAGCAAATCTTTCATAACTGGAATTGAAATAATTCCAGAACACAAGAGCCCTTCTGATACTGTTTCAATATGATCTTTTACAAAAGCTGCGGAATATCCGCTGTTTGGTGATTGCCCTATTTGATCCCAATCGATGAACTCGTGATGGATCATGAACACGGCTTTTGCCCCTCTTTCCATGGCCAATTTTTTCTTGAGATCATAGCCTCCATGTTGTGAAACACTCATGCCATTGAACATGCTTTCATCTTTGGTGTAGAACCCTGGATCGCTAAACAGCACTAAAACAACTTTATCCTTAACGTCTATGTGCTTATAATCATCCCAGTTATATTCTGGTGCAATAATACCAAAGCCTGCAAATACAATCTCTGCATCTTTTAAAGACACTTTTTCGTTGGCTTTGAGACTGGTCTTGGAATAGAAATCTTTAGTAAAGTCATATTCCGAAGTTTCCCCATTGTTTTTAAAAATCACCATCTTGCTTGGCGTTTCGTATTTTAGGCGAGATATGGTAAACTCCTGAAAGTAGCTATCTCCATTGGCAGGTTCTATCCCTATCTCTTTTAATTTTCCTGCTAGGTATTCTACTGTTTTTTCTTCTCCCAAGGTCCCTGGTCTTCTTCCCAGAAATTCATCTGAGGCTAAGGTTTTTATATGGGTCTTTATATTGTCTTCTGATATGGAAGGTAATGATTGTCCTTGGCAACTGTAAGTGGTTTGCAATAGCAGTATTACGGCTAAAAATTTCAATAATCTCAAATTCATTTTTCTTCGGGTTGTTGAACTACCAAAGTTAGAGTTGATCTACTCTATCTAATTGTAAAAATTAGACATAAAACATTCAAGCATTTCTAGCCTTAGTGCTTATGCTTTCTTTTCAGAGGTGCTTTAATCATATTATAATTTTTCCGATAGTATATACGCTTTTCATCTGAAGAAATTGTAGGTGAAAAATCGGGTCCAGCACTATTCAAATCATCTAACAAACTTGGCGTTGACCATCCTTCATCTAATGCATAAGAAATATATAGGTCACATGTTTCATTCCATTGGTCAATCTCAAATCCAGTAAAGATTAGGTAATCTCCATTTGGTGATAAGCATGGATCTGAGCTATTCAAATGGAAATTTGGGAAAAGAATTTGTTTGCCTTTTTTAGTGTTTTCGCCTTCAAAATGTGTTTCGAATAAATAATAATTGCTTTTTCCATTTTCGACAACTTCTCGAGAATATATAAGCTTGCCGTCATTTGAAATCGTTGGGTAAGACTGTTCTTCTTTTACTTCACTTAGATGTACCATAAATTTTGGGCTGCTCCACTTATCTCCTTCTTTTTCAACATACCAAATATTGTTTTTAGAAACCTGTTTTCCATTTACTGGTCTATCGGAATTAAAAAAAAGAAGCTTTCCCGTTGGTGATATGGTTGGCTCATAATCTTTATACTCTCCAGAGATGCTGAGCAAAACGGGTTCTGTCCAAGTATTCTCTTCAGCATTTGCTCTGTACAAGGCTAGGCGAGGTGTATCTCCAGAAATTTTGATGTTGTGTGACGCCAAGTATTCTCTGTGTGGCATAGAAAAGTACATGACACTATCATTATCCGAAAAGCTAACTCCTTGCACTAGCCTCTGAGCTCTTTCCTTATAGGGTGTAAAATTCTGAGCGATACTTACTTGAGCAATAAAGAAAAGTGTGATTAAAATAATACGGTTCATCTATAACATCACTTAATCGTTACATTACTCGTCTGCAATTGAAAAACACCTTCTCTACTGTCGCTCCAAATAAGTTGAAAGCTGCCATCTGCCTTTGTAGTTAAACCCAAGTAATGACCTCCTCCAATAAATTTGTTGGCCACATCTCCATTTTCTTTTGTTCTTGGATTAGAGCTAACATTAGTAACTCTTACAGGTCTTTGAAAACTCTCTCCTCCGTCTCTTGAAATCGAAAAATATACGTCATAGGCTTTTTGATCTTCACTATGTTGTCCATCAACCCATGAGATTCCTAGCACGCCATCTTTATTAACTGCAACACTGGCAACATTGGCTTTGCTTAATAGATTATTATCAAAATGATCGATGCGCTTTTCCTTTGTCCAGCTTTGCCCGTTATCTTTTGAATAGTTAAGCCATATACCGCTAGAGCTACTGCCATTGGCTACGGCTCTTACGAAATAGATTCTGTTTTTATATTTTGAGTTAGAACCAACATCAGCTGCCATTCTGGAATATCCTCGCCCTACTTTAGGGTTATCTGAAACTACTTTTTTATCGGAAAGTTGTTGGGTTTTTGGGTTATATAGATTCACCCAAACTTTTCCTGAACGATGTAATGTAGGCACTACTACTATACCACTGGAAAGAATAGCTGGTTCGCAAAAATTTAACCGCAAACCTTCACCTTTTACAACAGCGACTTCTTTGAACGCGTTGTCATTTTTTGATTCATATAAGACCACATCTGCTCCCATATCTCCGTTGAATCTAACTGTCGTGAGATAAAAAGATTCTTTGTAGCCAACTAACTTAGTTCCATCGTGTCCGTGCCCAAAACCATTAAAGGATTGTATTTGATTATTCCACGACGCACCACTATCGTTTGAAGTAAATACTTTTAATGGAAACTGATGCTTAAAACTATTTGGAGTACCTAGCCAACTCATGGCTGCTTTACCGTCTGGAAGTAATGCAACCCAAGGATCATAACCCCAATAATCGTGAGCGGTTTCGGACCAATTTTTACCGCCATCTTTAGAAGCAAAACTAGATAATCGGCAACTCGCATAGGGTCTATTGATATCTGTAACCACCATAGCTGCTGCCAGCAAATAATTATTGTTAGTTGGATGTGCGGTTATTGAAGGTTCTACTATTGGCAAATCGGTAAACCTAGACTTTATAGGAACATTCTTTCCTGCTATTGCATCTTTGTTTGTATCTAATTTAACTCTTGGAATTTCCCCTGAATTTTGAGCTTCGGATACTGATGTCATACAGCTAATAGAAAACACTGACAGACATAACACTACGACATGATTTATATATCTCTGTTTCATACTCTTGCTTTAATTTTTCTAGAATGATATTGGTTGTAATCTTTGAGCTTTGAGACTTACTTGTGTCTCCTCTCCTTCTTTAGAAATATTTAATTCTATAATTCCTTTACCAAGAGCATCATGTTCTATTTCTGCTTCGACATATGCTTGCCCTTTTTTGCCTTTTATAAAACCATCAAGTTTTTCAATTTCAGTTTTAATGAGATTCATGAAATCTTTTGAATCGACTTCTGACCAGAGTATGAATCTATACTCCCATTCATTCATATCGCCTTCAGAATAAGTGTACTTGGTAGCAAATCTTCTGATGAGATTATTTAAGCCGACGATGTAATTATCGGCGAGTTGTGTTCTTGCATAATCGTTTCTACGTTTCCAAGGATATTCCATACGATTGGCTATATCTTGAGCACGTCCAACACCATAATACTTTGCTACAACTTCGAATGAAGCATCTATCCCAGAAGACAAGCCTGAAGATGTAATGACATGACCATTGTTTGTGTATTTCACATTATTAAGGACTTCAACTTTTGGAAATTGTTCTTTTAAGATTGGTATTAAGGAAGCAAACGTAGTGGCTTCTTTACCGTCTAGAATACCTGCCAAGGCTAAGTAAAAAGCACCACTACATACTGAAAACATCGTGTCTGTCGTTTCATCTTTTGCTTTCAGCCAATTAACAATATCCATATCCTGATTTGCTTCAGCAGGACCACCTCCAGGCACCATTATCACATCTACAGTTGGAAGATTGGAGAAGGTATAATCTGGAGTTAAACTGGTATACATTCCGATACGTTTAGGGTTTTCGTCCTTAGCCACAGTGACTACATTAAACCCTGCGTGTTCAAACACAGACATTGGACCTGTTACATCCATGATGTCGGCATAATCGAATAGTAAAATCGCCGCTGTTCGCCTTGGAGCATTATTAGAGGGTTTTTCCTCCAATCCTTTTACTCTGGTTAGGTATGCCATATTACAGGATGCACATACTCCCGACGATTGAAAGATGGTCCCATCATCTGGGCAACCACAAGGTGGACAGTAATATTCTACACTATATTTTGAGTCCGAGGATAACTCAGATTGTGAGTGAGCAGCTAGTAAAGTCATAAATGCAATAAAAACTAATTTGATTTTCATGGTTTTCTATTTTTGACCAAATTAGTATTCAACACATGGTGTTGCTTGTACAGAATTGCTGCTAGAGTTAAATTATTACTAAAGTTTTTTAATGGTGAAACTTATATAGACTGTCTGTATTCTGAAGGTGATACACCTTCATTTTGAATAAAGTTTCTGGTAAAGTGACTGGTATCGAAGAAGCCTAATTGTAGTGCTATATCTGTAATGGAATCTTCTCCTCTTAGGAGATTCTTAGACTTTTCAACTCTAATATTTCTTAGATACTCTAAAGGCGTTTGGTTATATCTCTTTTTGAATTCTCGCACTAAATGATAAGTACTAATGCCTGAATGTTTTGCTAATGCTTTCAATCTGAAATTTTCACTGATATTATCGTTTATGAATTCTACTGCTGTATTGAGATAATTGTGCTTGCTCGATGTATTATGCTTGTGCGCAATTGCATCAGTATAATCATTGAACAACAATTCAAAAATTTCAATATTCAAACATTCTAAGCTAAGTCTGTATTCTGGTCGCTTACTTTCGTAAAAGAATTGCTTTAATTTGGCTTGAAGGCGTTGATCTCGAATTGGGTCATTTCTAAAGTGAATATCTCTGGTGGTTCTCTGAAAGATATCATCGAGTTCTTTGAGGTATTGTTCTTCAAATCTAAATGCATTAAAACTTAGCTCATTCCCTTGATAAGAACTGCCAGCATGCAACTCACCAGGATTTATGATAAGAACTGTACCTTCCTCAATCTTGTATTTCTTGTGTTCTGTAAATCCTTCATTAATACCCTGTTCTATAAGAATTATGGTATAATAATCGTGAAAGTGCTTGCCGAATTCGAAATTACTATAGGTGGTTTTGGAAAATGAACTTCCAGCCCAAATATCAGTATTCCAATAATCTACGCAAGTATCTCTCATAGAGTTATTTATTGTTGTAGTAACAAGACATCGCTGCCTCTGAATGCTCCAATAAAGATGTCTAACTTTCCATCGCCATTAAAATCTGCAATCTCAGCATCTACACCATCAGCCGAAATAGTACCAAAAGCAGTATTGGTTACATCTTTAAAGTATCCTTTTCCATCATTCAAGAACAATAAGGGTTTACCAAAGCTTAGTAATAACAAGTCTTCATCACCATCTTTATCAAAGTCACTAAAGCTAGCATCTATAGTATTGTAAGTATCAGTAAAGCCTAGACGCTCTTGGGTTTTATCAATATACTTTCCATTCTCATTTATAAGTAGACGTTGAATAGGTGGTCGTTGTTGAAACATATAAACATTTGCAAAGTAAATGTCCAAATCGCCATCATTATCTATGTCTGCATAAGTTGCTTCTCTTGTTTCGTCACCAAGGGATTCATCTGAAATATATTTTGAGGTTACATCTTCAAAGTGTCCTTTACCATTGTTGAGAAGGATGTTATTTTTATTTTCATTAGCCACAAGAATATCCAAATCGCCATCGCCATCGAAATCTACAGTTTGCATGTCTTGTGTAATGTTTTCAACTGTCGGCAACCTTTCACTCGTTTGATCTTCAAACTTTCCTTTATTGTTTTTTAAATAGACATTTTGCCCATTGTTAGCAATAACGACATCAATCCAACCATCGTTATCAAAATCGTCAGCAACAACACCATTAGATGTTCCTTTTGCTGGGAATGCATCCGTCACATCTTTAAAGTTACCTTTACCATCGTTGAGATAGTATTCGTTGACCTTATCGTCTTCAGTGACAAAAATGAGATCTAGATCACCATCATTATCAAAGTCTTTTAAGGCAATATCTTCGGTATCATGATATGGATAGTATGGATATGGTTTTTCTTTTTGAGTGGCTTCAATATCTGGTAATTGATCACTAGCATCAGAGAACTTTCCAGATCCATCGTTGACTAATAAAATGTTTTTTACAAATTCTACAGCAACGGCAATATCCAAATCGCCATCACCATCTATATCTCCAACTTTAGCATCCATAGAATTTCGCTTTGTTAACGATACAGGAGGTAGGTTGGTATTAGATACATCTACAAATTTTAAGTCCTGTCCCTCACAAAAAAAGGACAGTACTAATACTAATGCAACAACTGGTTTTCTCATTTTAATTGGTGATTTTATCTTTGATTTCCTTCTTAATTTTTGAAATCTCACTATCGTCATAAACGTTCCCGTTTTGTATAACTGAATTAACACTCCTAACATTACTGATATTTGCCAGAGGGTTTTCATTTAACAATACTAGGTCTGCAATTTTTCCTTCTTCGACGGTTCCGTAATCGTTTTGAATTTCCAGAAAAACCGCAGGATTTATAGTCGCTGTCTGTAACGCTTCAAGAGTTGATAAATCTGCATCTACGAAGGCTTCTAATTCATTATAAACACCTATACCTGGAAAGCACAATGGATTGGCTCCCATGTCTGTGCCAGCAAGCAACTTAACGCCTTTCGAGTTCATTTTACTGACTATATCCAAATACTTTTTATACAATCTCTTTTTGATGTTTATGAAGTCTTCATTATCTCTATTCTTAAGATGGTCATTGTGTTCTGGTGTCCAATATTTTTGAAGGTATTCTGGCAAGTAAGCCAATTGCGTCTTGTCCTTCGTCAATTCATATTCGAACCATGCGTTTTTATACCACATACTCAAAGTAGGGCAATGCCAAATATCGTGTTCTACAAATAACTGATATAAAGAGTCTGCTTTGGTTTCACTAAAATTACTGAGCCTATAATCATTGGCAATTACTGACCTATTGGCACCTGTTTGTGCCGATCTTATTCGTGCTAATGTATTATCATCAAATTTTATAGAACATTCTTTTATAATCTCTAACAAATGCTCCTGACTTTTCATTCCAGTAGTTGCAGCTTCAGAAGGTGGTACTGTGAATGGCACATGACCAACAAAAGGAAAATCTAATTCATTTGCATAGTTACTAAGCTCCAAATAAATATCTCGAGGCAGTAATGAGTAGACTTTAAGAAAATCTACGCCTTCTGCAATTAACGAATCAACAACTGGTTTCACTTGTTCAGTTGAAGCGATTCCAACAGAGCCGTCCCACATCGGATTTGGACCATCCAACAGAGGTCCTCCTGCAATGATTTTTGGGGCAATAAGGGAATCGTTCTTGGCTAACCTTCGCCAGCGCTTTACCAAATTTAAATCACCAGCCATATCGCGTATCCCAGTAACACCATGAGCAACAAATAGAGGCAACAGTAAATCTTTATCTTCAGTTTTGGGATTCATACGCCATACTTCGGGATCGTCTGGGTGTGTGTGCATATCCCAAAGCCCTGGAATTAAATACTTCCCAGAACCATCTATAACTTTTGCATTTCTGTACTTTTTCGTTTCTGAATTGGTTTCAATCTTCTGAATGCGGTTTCCTTTAATAAACACATCTCGCGAAGATTCTATTTCTCCTGAAGTTACATTAACAACTGCGACATTCTGTATTACTACATCAGCATCTATTGTGATTTCTGATTGACATGATAAGCATGCAATTGAAAAAAAACAGATAAAAATGAAAGTCTTTCGCATCGGAATTCGTCATTTAACTAGAGTGATCTGTAATCATCTTCCACTCGCCATTGATACGTTTCATAACAACCGAAAACCAACCTCTTGATAATTCGTCCCTATTAGGGAATTTTAGATTGAAGCGTCCTGTTACAAAATACAAGTCACCCGCTAATCTTCTGTAGTTGAAGTTGTCGAAATGTAATTTACCCATTCGCTCTTTTGGGAAATACTTTTTATAGTCGCCTATGATATTATCGTATCCAAAAGTTATTCCTCCTCTAGAGGCAGTTTGAATGAGTTCTGTTGTCGCATAAGCCTCCATGTAGCATTCAATATCTGCATTGTTCCAGCAGTTTTCTTGAGCTTTAAAATTTTCCTGAATTTTGGCTTCATCTAATTCATCCAAATACTTCGAAATCACCTCATCTATTAGATGCACATATTGTTGCAACAATGGATAACCTTGATCTGTATTCACCTGAATTGCTAATGCATATTGATGTTTTGAGGAATACTCAACGTGAGACAAATACCCTGGAAAGAAACCCGAATGTCCATAGCGAGTATCGTTTCTTTTACTCCAAATAAAACTTCCTAAACCATAGCCTTGATCTAAGGGTTGTCCAGTTGCCATATTGATTGGAGTCGTTAGCATTTCTTTGGATTTGCTACTCAAGATACTGCTTTCATGAAGTGCCTTTGTAAACTTTGTCAAATCTTTAACATTGGTTACAATACCGCCTCCTGTCCATTCAAAACTTGGGTTTATTTCTAGTTTTCCATCTTTAACCATTTTTGCTGGTAAACCAAAATAGTTCTGGGGACCTATATAACCTTGTGATAAGTTACTAAAAGAACGCTTATTCTGAACCGAAGTCAATCGTAAACCTAATTTTGAAATCAACTTGTCTTTTAGCTGTTGGTTATAGGCAGTCCCTGAAACTTTTTCAATGACTAGCCCCAGAACTATATAGTTGGTGTCTGAATAAGCCCATCCTTGATTCACAGGATGGGCTGCTGGTTTATTTAGCACAAAAGCAATACAATCTTCTGGCGATCTATCTTTAAGTGGGTTAGATTTAATATCGCTCATAAACTCTGGCTGAAAAATATATCTTGGCAAACCAGAAGTATGATTCATTAGATTCTTGATGCTTATGTCTTTAGCATTAGGCAGCTCATTAAACCATGACTTATCTCCTAAATACTGTTCTATCTTATCATCCAAACTTAGTTTTCCTTGATCAATGAGTTGAAGTGCTATAGCACTAACAAACATCTTTCCAACACTACCAGAAGGCATTCTGACTTCAGGACTCATTTTCATTTTTTCCTCTTTATCGGAATATCCTGAAGCCAGATTCACACCTCTTTCGTAATCAAAGTTTACAGCAAGTGTTATTCCTGGTATTTGATATGTTTCAACAATTTCATTGAGTGTATTTTGCAAGTCAGCTTCTAGCCTTTCAATGGTTGTTTGCGAAAAGCTTTTTGCGCAAAACACTAGTGCCAGAGCTAATAAATAGATTTTATTCATTCCTTTATTTTGTATTCAGTACTTTTTCTATGCGCCTTTTGCATTCCATTAAATGGAATTTTGAATCTGAATTATAATTGTAATTCCGCAATGCAAAATTTATTCGCTTCAATAATGTGTCTAGCTGACCATGAATATTCGATTTTATATCAGAATCTACCGTTTTTATTGGCGTATGTCCAAACCAATTGACCGCAGCAGAAGGCACTGTTGGCGCCTTATAGTCTTCATTCATATAATACTCTAACTTGGTCAGGTAAGTCTTTTGCAAATTTCTCCTCAACACCTCTATAGATGTTCCGTTATAGATTTCTTCCCAAATACCTTTTCTCAAGTCTGTCATCATTTCATTTAGGGTATAGGCATTGTCCTTATCAAAATATTCTGCTTCAATGAGTCTAGCCAGCTTGCTTTCATTCAATAACATATTAATACTGGCATTCTGATAATTTTGAATTCTATTTAGAACACCAGACATTTCCAGCTTTCGCAATACATTTTCATCAAACAACCAATCTGGAGCATTATAGAAGTCTTCATTAAGCATCTTCATAGCTCTTTTTTGGCGTTCTTTTGAAACAAACTCATAGATGTTTCCGGCTTGACCATTCTTTTTCGGTTTATGATAAGCGCCTCCAATATTGTGAGTCACATGTCTCAAATAGGTATACCATTGAGACATGGCTGTAAAATATGCTTCTGAAAGCGTCGTGTAATCTTTCCCATTTTCACGATTCCATTCTACCAAATTTGGCACGATACGCTCAAGGTTTGCTAGTCCATAAGCGGACGCCTTCATACTGTCATCTCCTAAATCTTCTGTTTGTGCTGATGGATCGGGATGGTTTGTTGTACTGGTCTGCATACCATATCTATACTTTGGGTCATTGGCCTTAGCTTCTATCCAGCTGTTAAGAATAGGAGTTTCTTCTTCTGGAGTTTTTGCCTGGGGAATGGGTTTATATCCGTACATAATCGAAAAATCGTCATAGGGTCCAATCTTATCATTGAATAAATGCACATCTCCATCTCCAGGTTGTGCCACATAGTTGGCTCTGGCATACTCCATAATACTAGAGGTTATGCCCCATTTTTTTGTAAATGAAGATGAACGCAATGAATCTACAGGGTAAGCTGCACTAGCTGCCATATTGTGTGGTAAGCCTAGTGTATGACCTACTTCATGAGCCATAACGTAGCGTACCATTTGACCTAAATCTTCCATTGATAGCTGCGATTTTCTTGCATCTTTATTTACAGCTCCTGTTTGTATCATTGACAGCGCTCTTAACCATTGAATTATATTATGATACCAGAGAATATCACTCTCAATGATTTCTCCAGAACGTGGGTCGTGCGTATGTGGTCCTTGAGCATTTACGATTTCTGTGGTGATATATCGTACTACCGAATATCTAACGTCTTCTGGAGTCCAGTCTGGATCTTCTTCCTTGGTTGGTGCATCCTTAGCAACAATAGCATTCTTGAACCCAATCTTTTCGAAAGCAGACTGCCAATCTTCTATACCTAGTTTGAAGTACTTTCTAAACTTAACAGGTGTCGCTGGATCTATATAATAGACTATTGGCTTAACAGGCTCTACAAGCTCTCCGCGATTATAAGCGCTCCAATCCGATGGCTCCATACGCCAACGTCTTATGATACGTCTGCTTGTTGCGCGTTGCTCTTCAGTGCCATAATCTATCACTTCGGAAGAGAAGTATCCAACTCTATCATCTCCATATCTCGCCATCATAGGTTCTTCTGGAAGCTCCACGATGGATTGGTTTAAGCCAATCGATAATGTTCCTGTAGAATTATTGGCGGGTAAGTTCCCTCCTTTGTAAGTATGGATATGATCGATCTCAACATTTTTTGGAAAGACTTTCATTGAAGAAATCAAGGAACGTGACTTGTCTAAATTCCTTATTTGAAATTGTTTCCTGTCATTACTAGACAATGGGCTTATCACTTCATTGTCACTGGTAAAAAAGTTAGTGACGTCTATCACATAAGAGGTAGAGTCTTTACTCATTCCTTCTATTTTGAAGGACTGAAGAATAGGTTCAAAATTGTTGTACTTTACTGATTTTGCGATTGGCAAATCATCATTTGCAACATTGTGATAAGATGAAGATCGCAGTAAAATCTTATTGTCTATTTTATCCCAATGAATAACATGTCTTGGTCTTGGACTCATCCCCGCTCCACCAAACTTTAATCCTTCAACAAATCCTGAGATTCGGGTTACAAGTAGATAGGTCTTTTCTAAATCTTCTTTCTCTAATTCAAAGTAATACTTGTTGTCTTTTTTGAATACTTTAAAAATCCCTTCTCCTATTTTTAAAGTACTGTCCGTAAGCTTTTCGTATTGCGACTTTTCTTTTTTTACAGCGGTTACTTCATTTTTGTTTTTCTTTTTCCTTTTTCGCTGTGCATTAGTCTGAAACGTGAATAGTAATACTAGTGTAATTGTAAATGCGAGTTTTAATTGGTTCATATCTGAGCGTATTGATTTCTTTTCTTATCAATAGATTGAACTGAAAAAAGCTAGGCACTTCAAATATGAAATGCCTAGCTAGAATAACTGCATTACAATAACTTAAAACTAAATTAAAGACTACAAAAATAGCTTAAGCAATCATTCTGTAAATGATTTAATTCGAATCTGCTAAATGCCAACTAAGAAAACCGTAATAGTCGACCGTTAGGCTAATTCAAGATAAATACGTACTACTTAGAACTCGAATTAAACAAATACATATTTATTCTTCAACCAATCAAATTGAATGATGCTAAAGTAGTATCGATAATACTCCAATAATTGTAAAAATTAGACACCCTAAAAGTTTGCTACTATCCATGTCTATTTTGTACAATTATGCATCCACCAAAATTGAGTGCTTTGCCTAAAGTAATTCTCAATGCAAAAATTATTAATTCTCCTTGCTGTAGCATGTTTTTGCTATTCTTCTGCTCAAATTTCAATTAAAGGGACTGTTATCGATGAGTCTTCTAATCCTATCTCTTTTGCTAATGTTTTAGTAAAAAAACAATCTGACTCTACTCTTGTAAAAGGAAGCATCACTGAAGCTAATGGTAAGTTTGAAATGACACTTACTGCTCAAAACGATTACATACTAATTGTATCTTACTTGGGCTACGCTGAAGCATCTTTCAGTTTTTCGGAGTCTAAAAACTTTGGAGATATTATTCTAAAAGAACAAGCAGAACAATTGGAAGGAGTTACTGTTACATCGCAAAAACCATTTCTACAACGAGAACAAGATAAGCTAGTGGTTAATGTTGAAGGCAGTATTGTAAGTGTTGGTAATTCTACCATGGAAATCATTGAAAAATCTCCAGGGATTATTGTTGACCAGAATGATAACATCTCGCTTAGTGGCAGATCTGGAGTCAGGGTTTATATAGATGGCAGAGATACTAGACTACAAGGCGAGGATTTGGCTAACCTCCTACGGAGCATGCCATCATCTAATATAGAGAAGATTGAAATAATAACGAATCCCTCTGTAAGATATGAAGCTCAGGGCAATGCTGGTATTATAAATATTGTCACTAAGAAAGGGAAGTTTTATGGTACTAATGGAAGTCTTACGCTTAGTCCTGGTCACGGGCGCTATTTTAGGTGGAATAATAGTATAAATGCCAATCATAGAACTGAGAAATTAAATATCTATGGCCAATATGCATTTGCTAAACGAAATCAATATCAAGAAATCGTGATAGATAGAGCGTTTTTTGAAGAAGGACAAGTAGTATCAAAATATGATTTACAAAATGATTTTGAGCTACCTCTCGAAAATCATTCTGGTCGATTGGGATTGGATTACTTCTTATCGGATAAAACAACCATTGGTGTTTTGCTTTCAGGATTAAAAAATATTAATGAGAATGATTCATTCAGTATGATTAATGGTTTTACACCAAATGACATGCTCATTTCTGAAGAAGAAACAAAAACAGATATAAAGTCTAAGTGGAATCAGCTAACAGGAAACTTGAATATGCAACACAAGTTCAATAATAAGAGTAGCTTAGAAATTAATTTTGATGCAGCTAGATATGATAATTCTTCCGACCAACGTTTTGTATCCAATTTTTTGTTCACTGAAAACAACGTTCAATTTCAAGATATTTTGACTGGTGATGTGGATGGGTTTCTAAATCTGTATGGCATCGCTATAGATTACACGCTTCCTTTTCAGAATAAAAACAAATTAGAAGTGGGTTGGAAAAATACCTTGGTTAAAACGGACAATGATCTTCAATACTTTAATCTTGCCAATGGAACTACTACTGTAAATACAGATTTAAGCAACCATTTTATATATGATGAAGCCATATATGCAGCCTACATCAGCTATAACATCAACAAGGAAAAGTGGAATGCTCAATTGGGCATACGTGCAGAAAACACCTTTATTAAAGGGAATCAATTGACAACGCAAGAGTCTTTTAAGAATGACTATATCAACATATTTCCTACTGCATCATATAACTACTCTTTTAATGAAAATAGCGTTTTGGGCATCTCTGTTGGAAGGCGTATAGATCGTCCTAGTTACAGTCAACTAAATCCATTCAGAACTTTTGTTAATACGAACACTTATAGAGAAGGAAATCCTTTTCTAAATCCGCAATACACATGGACAGGCGAGCTTAATTATACGCTTAAACAGCGCTATTATTTTGCATTCAATTTTGGTTATACCATCGACAATCTAAACATGGCTATTTTACAAGACGGGAATGATGAAGTTGTTGTCGTAAGACCAATAAACATTAGTAATTTAAAAAGCTATTCTTTCGTTGCTAGTGTTCCTGTTAAGTTCTTTAAATGGTGGCAAAGCAATTGGAATCTCAATGCTTCGATGAATGATTTTGACGGTGACATTGATGGCTTTAATTTCAACAGAAACAATCCAATTGTGAGCTTAAATTCTAGTCACAACCTCAACCTTGGTAATGGCTATAGATTGCAAATAAGTGGATTTCATGTCTTCCCACATTATGCTAGTGTCACCGAAATAGAAACCATATCTTCTATTTCTATTGGAGCACAGAAGAATATCCTAAAAAACAAGGGTACCGTTCGAATAAATATTAGTGATATTTTTTGGAATCAGTACCCTACTGGTCGAACTCGGTTTGGTAATATCGATGATGCTTTCACGAGTTATAGAGATACACGTTATGCTACTCTATCTTTTACCTGGCGATTTGGAAAACAAACCGTAAGATCTGAACGTCGTCGATCGTCGCAGGTACAGGATGAACTCAATAGAGCTAGGCAGCAATCGAATAACTAACTCTTAATTTTCTAAAGCCATTTTTATTGCCGATTCTGCATTGAGTATCGCACCTGTAACACTCAATGATTCAAATGGCACTTCTTTATTATTATCTGGACGTTTTACTTTTAAATCTATTGGTGTGGCGGATTTCAATATGATATGTCTTACTTGTTTGGCTGATAATTTTGGAAAATAGCTACGAATTAATGCAGCTACACCAGCCACCATCGGACTAGCCATACTGGTACCATTATATTTTGAATATGTACTGTTGGGTGTTGTAGAATATATTTGGTAACCAGGTGCAAAAATGTCTACAAAGTACTTATCGAAGTTTGAAAATGATGCCACAAAATTTTCATTGAAGTTATACGTAGTTGCACCGACTTCTATCCAATTCTTTGGTGTTTTCTTTCCTAAGAATCCTCTTCTTTCAAACTCTTTGTGAGGGAAATTATTAGTACCATCTAGTTCAGACGCAGCATTCCCAGCAGCATGTACTAATAATACGTCTTTTCGTTGTGCATATCGAACGGCATCATCTACAATCTTCTTGTTCCATGAAAAGGCTTTACCAAAACTCATGTTAATTACTTTGGCGCCATTATCTACTGCATAGTAAATCGCATTTGCTACATCCTTATCACGTTCGTCACCATTGGGCACTGTTCTTATGGACATAATTTTTACGTTATTAGCTATGCCTCTCATACCAATATTATTGTTGGTGTCTGCTCCAATAATGCCTGCTACATGCGTACCATGAGCAGAGTCTGGTCCTTTACTATCGCTACAACCATAGTGTTTTTCATTTTGGTTTTCATAGTTGTCTTTAATGATGCTTCGTCCATCAAAATCTGGGTTGTAATAAAAGTTAATAGCATCATCATAAAATGTCTTTGCAGCCTGTAATTGTTGCTTATAACTTTCTAGAGTCCCTCCATTATTTACATATTGTGATAGTGCTTTGGCCGTAGCTTCTATATCTGGATCCTTAGTAACGATGTCACTAAATCTATTTCCAGATACTTCATTAGGATAGAGCTTTTCGAGTAGTGCAATGTTATCAATACTTTCTTGGGCTGCTCTTTGGCTTTTTAGGTAGTTTTCTCTGGAAGATGCATACGCTTTTACTGCTTTAATAAACGTATTCTTATCGCCTTTGTAGCCTTCGCCTGCAGCAAAAATCCTAGTTTCTTCAAGAGTTTCTCCTGTAATATTTTCTCCATTCGGATTACCCAAAAAGCTCCAACCATGGATATCGTCTACATAACCATTTTGATCATCATCAATACCGTTATTGGGAACTTCATCTTCATTAACCCACATTACATTTTTTAAATCTTCATGATCATGATCTACTCCAGAATCTATCACTGCCACAATCACTGTTTCAGAAGCCTTCCCTTCTAGTAATGATAATGCTTCGTTAGTTGATATTCCTTTATAGCCATCATTATTAGTGCTTACATGATGCCAATCATTCGGAAATTCTTGTTGTCCTGAAATTGTGGTAATAAAAAATAAAGTCAAGCAAATGACTGTAAGTGCTTTAGTATTCATTGTATTTTAATTTGGTTTTCAACCAAATTAAAATGTAGGATTATAGGGAAATTGTAAAAATTAGACACCTAATTAATTAGACCATCTTACCGATAGCATTTGAAGGTATTTCTCTTCTGAAGCACTGATTTCTTTATCAAAAAAGTTTCTTGGAGATAGCGATGTGAATTTTTTAAAGTCTCTTATAAAGTGTGATTGATCAAAAAACCCTAGCTGAAGTCCTATTTGAGTTAAACTCTCATGTTTATTATTCATATGAAGGTTTACAGCTGCATTGAAACGCACAATCCTAATGTAGGTTTTGGGAGATATACCGAGGTACTTATCAAATAAACGTTCAATCTTTTTGTAATTGGTATTGAACGTTTCGGTCAACGACTGAAAACGAACTTCTCCTCTGTACGAATAAATATATTCCACAATAGATTCGAACAAAAAATGATCATCATCCAGACCATATTTCGATAATGCTAACAGTATATAATCTTCTACTGCTTTTATCTTTTTATCTACACCTTCTGCTTCAAATACCTTGCTTTCCAAATCCATTAAATCCAAATTACCCAGCAGATCAATTTCCACAAACAAATCTTTGAACTCCTTACTCGTCAATCCTGTGAACAGATGGAATCCACAAGGGTTTATCTTAATCCCAAAAGCCGAAGTACTTCCTTTGGTAAAATAATAATTGATAGGCTTAGTCTTTTGCCCAAAAATCGTGGACTTCTTTAGTGTAATTGGAGGATTGTTAATTGACGTGCTGCGCCTAAGATTTTTTTCGTCAATAAATAACAACCCGAATGTACCATCTGGCACAACCAAATCTGTAATATCCTCGATAATATATCTGCTATCTATTTCAAAATAGCTATCGATATACTTCGAATAGAATTCGCTAGGATAATATTCTTTAAAATACATAATCGTATATGAATACTCAATGTGTATCGAAAATTTACAATTTGTTACTTAACTAAGAGGTGAAAAACGGTGCGTTAACATAAAAATAACACTTTTGCATTGGTATTGAAGCACATTAAAAAGCAGCAAAAAAGCCTTGATCAAAATTTGATTAAGGCTTTAGTGTATACAATGAATATTTTTTCAAACCGAATATTTGCTTGTTTGATGATATGACAAGAATCTTACATAGAATGAAACTAACTGTAACTTAATTATACAAAAATGCTCCCGTTATCGCTTTATAAGCCTTAGTGTTATTCCCGACATATCATCACCATATAATTTTATGATGTAAACCGATGCCTTTAGATCATCTATTGAGATCTTTTCAAAATCGCCTTTAATAGTCTTTATCAGCTGTCCGTTTAGTCCATAAAACTCAACACTATCTAAACCACTTATATCTCCAAGAATATTAACATTGTCTTGGGCAGGATTTGGATAAAGTTTAACGCCTATTTGCTGTTCGATGTTCGATATGCTTAGATTAGAATCATTAATATAAATATAGGCCGATCCACTGCTAAACAAACTATTCTGACCATTCTCATCTTCATCTTCAAAGTGCACGCCAACAATTATGTAGTCTTCAGTTAGGGCAACAGCTGTAGCAAAATTATCTTGTGCCTCTCTATCTGAGGCAATAATTTTATCGGTCTCAGACCAAACATCATTAGTGTCATTTTCAAAAATATAAGCTGACCCTGCATTATTTAAGGTATTTAGGCCGTCACTGTCTTCATCTTCTTTGTAAGCACCTATGACTATGTAATCCCCACGAATTGCTACGCTATAGCCGAACTGGTCTCCCAATGCACGATCAGAAGGCACTAATTTCTGTAATTGACTCCAGCTAGAGCCGTCTTTTTTATAAATATATGCCGATCCCGAACTGCTCAAATTATTGTTACCATTGATATCATCCTCTTCTAAATATGCTCCTACTATCAAATAATTGCCATCAATTGATACTGAATAGCCAAACTCATCATCTTCTTCTCTATCCAAAGCGGTTAGCTTCTGTGTCTCTAACCAACTACCTCCCATTTTTTCAAAAACATATACGGAACCAGAATTGTCGAGAACATTATTACCATTCGAATCGTTGTCCTCAAAATGTGAACCTATGACCGCATGATTCCCCTGTATATCTACAGCATACCCAAACCAATCATCATTATCTCGGTCGGAAGCGACTAGCTTCTTTATTTGAGTCCATGAGTTATTTATACGTTCAAATATGTATGCAGATCCAGGTTCGTCTAAGCTATTACCACCAAACTCATCTTCCTCTTCATTATACGCACCTACAATTGCTGCATTGCCATCTATAGCTACTGAAAACCCGAATAAATCATTATTTTCACCATCGGAAGATTCTAATTTTATGACTTCACTCCACACATTTCCCGTACGCTCAAAAATATAAGCTGTTCCGGCTACATTTTCCGGTGCGCCAACAATGATATAATCACCACTTATATCTACCGAAGTACCAAATTCATCATTAGATGAGCGGTCCGAAGCCACTATTTTTTGAACTTCTGACCAATTTCCATCATTATCTCTTCTAAATACATATGCAGCTCCTGCCTGTGACATTAAGTTGCCCCCACTTTGGT
The DNA here is from genome assembly GCF_040493455.1 of Winogradskyella sp. 3972H.M.0a.05. Lineage (NCBI taxonomy): Bacteria > Pseudomonadati > Bacteroidota > Flavobacteriia > Flavobacteriales > Flavobacteriaceae > Winogradskyella > Winogradskyella sp. 3972H.M.0a.05. The sequence goes on from NZ_JANFDA010000009.1 coordinate 22,813, forward strand.
CACTATCCTCTAAACGAGCTCCGATGACGGCATATTCTCCATCGATAGCGACAGCGTACCCAAATTGATCATCTGTTTGCCTATCTAATGCCACAATTTTAGAGACTTCTTGCCAATTTTGGGACCAACTATAAATTGTTACAAAACTTAATACGAGTAGTAGTTTACATTTCATGCTATTCTAATTTTAGACTGTTCTTATCTTCTAATTGATGTTTACAAGCATGAGAAGTAAACAACTTTCTCTATTTTTATATTTTTACATGAAATGCTTACTTAATTTCTCCTTAATCATTAAATGGTAGACGAACAACTTATCAAAGGGTTAAAAAATGGTGATTCAAAGGCATTGGAAATCATTTATACCAGATACAGAAAGGACTTTATAAGTTTTGCTAGTAGGTATTCCATTTCCGAAGATAGTATCGTAGATATATATCAAAATGCAATTATAGCACTCAGAGATAATGCGATTAAAGGAAAAATTGAAAACTTAAAAAGTGAACTTAAAACGTACCTATTCAGCATAGGAAAGTACATGATATTTGAACATTCTAGAAAGCAACAGAAAGTTCATTTGGTTGAGGATGTTAGTTATTTTGACATAAAGGATATTAACCTATCTGACCTTACTTTGGAAACCTCTGAATTGACGGAGGAGCAAAAGTTGTTGCACAATGTGTTTAAGAATATGGGGGGCAAGTGTAAAGAAATTTTGACCTTATTTTATTACAGAGGACTTGATCTCGAAGAGATAATGATAAAACTAAATTATAATAACAAAGATGTGGTTAAGAGTCAAAAGTCTCGCTGTTTAAAGTCATTGAGATCAATGATGTTAAATCAATAGTTATGAATAATGATGAATTAATAGCGCTGTATATTTCTGGAAAACTCACGGAAGAACAACAAATCGAATTTGATCGTTTGGTCAAAAACGATGAAGATTTCGCTAATGAAGTGAAGTTTCATGAAGACTTGAAGGTTGTTGCTACAAAAGAAGCTCACGATACAGTCAAGTCAGAATTAATTACTATTGAAGAGAACTTAGCTAATACTAAAACGTTTAGTAAAACATGGCTCGTAGCTGCCAGCATAGCGTTGATAGCAACATTATCTGGGTATTGGATGTTCAAAAATAATGACGTGAATCATCAAGATCTGTATTCAGAATATTTTCAACCATATCGTAATGTTGTGCAGCCTATTGTTCGAGGTGATAATTCTAAAGATTTGAAATACTCAGCATTTAAGGCCTACGAAGCTAAAGAGTATACTGTTGCTTTAAATCTTTTTGATTCACTCTTACAAACTACACATGATGCTTCTATTAGTTTTTATAAGGCTAATGCCTTAATGCAACTCAATGAGCATGATAAAGCAATTTCTATTTTAGAATCTCACTTAGATCTTGGTAATAATCTGGCAGATAAAAAAAATTGGTACCTAGCTTTGGCATATTTAAACACAAATAGACCGGAACAAGCTAAAGAACAACTCCGCAAGTTACTTGCCACAACATCTCAGTTCAAAAGAAAGGAAGCTCAAAAGCTACTTAAAAAAATAGAATAACTGTTTTGTGTTTACTTTTTGCTTTGGTTGACATTAATTAGAAAACCATTCTAATAAACAACCAAAATTATGAAGCGCTTCTTGTTATTTAGTTTTGTTATTATTCCTTGCCTCATACTAAATGCTCAAGTAGGTATTGGTAATACAGACCCAAAAGCTTCTCTAGACATATCTGCATCCAATGTGTCTAATCCTCTAGAAACAGATGGCTTATTGATTCCGAGACTTACTGGCTTTCCTTCTACTAGTCCAGGAGCAGATCAAAACAGTATGCTTATCTATTTGACCACATCAGTAGGACCCAATTCACCTGGATTTTATTACTGGAATCAAGGCTCTTCATCTTGGGAAAAATTATTAACCACATTATCTGTTATTGAAGACCATGATTTCTATGAAGAAGGAACAACCAATGCGCCAACGAACATTAATAGTGATAAATTCACTTTTGGTAATATGGCAATTGGGAAGAACAATGCGAGTTACAAATTGGATGTTGTTGAAAGTACTTTGGATCGTACGATTAATGTTACCAATTCTGCTACTTCTGGAGCATCGTTTGCAATTTCAGGATTGTTTAATATTGTTGGAGGCAATGTTACCAATAACAGTAGCCAAAGAGGTATTTATAACTTATTATCTGGTAATGGTAATAATCCCAAAATGGGTGTTTATAATAATATCACAGGAACAGGAACTTCAACAAACAGGTATGGAACTTATAATGAACTATCAAATAATAGTGAGTCTAGCGACTATGGGATATACAATACTATAACAAGTTCTTCTAATGGATCCAATAGAGCAAAAATAGGCACTTATAATACGATCAATAATAGTGGAACCAGTGATAACTTTGGAGTGTACAATACTTTAAACGGGACTTCAACCCGCCCACAAACAGGGGTGTTTAATTGGATTATAAGCTCAACAAATGCACAGCAATATGGAGTGAGAAATATTCTAGGAAGTGGTGGATCCACAGGATCTCAATATGCAGTTTTCAATGAGTTTAACGGACTTAGCAATGCATTTCAAATAGGAATGCTGACCTCAATATCCAACAATGGTGATGGCAATAAAATTGGTGTTTCTAATCAAATCAATGGTTCAGGAAATGGCAACCATACAGGTTTAGTAAATAATTTGCAAGGTGTAGGAACAGGAACTAAAACAGGGATATTCACTTCTGTCAATCCTTCAGCTGGTGGAACACACTTTGGGATAGTGTCTAGTGCCCTAAAAACAGGTAGTTTTTCAGGGTTTTTCATTGGAAGTGTATCTATTGGCACCGAACCATATTCTTCTTCAACACCAAATAATTATATTTTTCCAGCTTCAAGAGGCACTAATGATCAAATTATGCAAACCGATGGAATGGGAAACCTAAGCTGGATTGATTTACCGAATACAAACTTTTGGTCTAGGTCAGGAACTGAACTAGACGTTCTAAATTCTGGTGATGATATTCATTTCAATAGTGACCAAACTAGTATTACGTTTGCACAAAGTACGGGAACTCCAAGCCCTATGATATATATGTTTGATGGCGGATTTACAAATTCGGATAAAATGGTTATAGCACATTCTACAGCTTTTGGTGGTTGGGGATTGGAGTACGAAGATGTTGAGGACAGTTTCATCTTCAAAGGAGGTGCAACTGAGCGTGTCGAAATAGATTTGAATAATGGATTTCCACTAAGAGTTTATGGAACAGCAAGAGCAGTCGATTTTCAATCTGATACAACTACATATCCAGATTATGTATTTGAAGCCTACTATGAAGGAGCTTCATCCTTAAACAATAACTATTCTTTTAAAACATTAAAAGAGGTTGAACAATTTATCAAAGCTAAGGGTCACTTACCAGGTGTTAAATCCTATGAGGAAGTTAAGGTCAATGGAATGGTAATTAGTCTATCTGAAACTTCTATTAAGAACCTTGAAAAAATTGAAGAACTATTCCTTTATGCCATTGAATTACGAAGAGAAAATGAAGAGCTCAAGGAAAATTATAAACAATTAGAGGAACGTTTAGCTAGACTCGAAGCTTTAATGAGGGATTGAACTAATCCTGTTTACGATTCTTTCTTATTAAAAAAATTATGATCGTACAAATAATTAGTGTGCCCAGTATGTAAAGCCAATAAGATTGATTATCGACAATAGGGGAAGCATCTCCAGAAATTACAAAGCCTGCCCAATAATAAGGATGCTTTAGAGTAAGATCATCTGTTGAGCTTAAGTACTTAACTTTAGCATTCTGTAATGCAATATCTTTCTCTTGTCCTTCTTTTAGGTTCTCATAAAAGCTAACAATTATCTGAGATGTTTCTTGGTCTGGTATTTTCCATAAGCTCATTACTGTACTGGAGACTCCAGCAAATGTAAACGCATTGGAAAGACTTAATACGCCTTTACCTTTCATTTCTTCACCAATTCCAGTCTCACAAGAACTCAACGTAACCAAATCAGAATTAATGTTGAGACTATATAGCTCTTCTAACCTAAGGATAGACTTACTAGGTTCTTCGTCCTTGGAATTACTAAAGTATATTTTGCTCCATTGTGGATTATCACAATCTACTTCAGAATGTGTTGCTAAATGGATGATATTGTTACTATTTATCTGATTTAAGAATTCGTTTTTACTTGCATTCTCATCTAGAAAAACCTCACCATCCAATAGACCTCCGATTATATTTACCTCATCCAAACTAGATGGTAAGACATTGTTACGGTCATAGCTTTTAGTTGAAAATGGTGCAAAAAGCTTTAATCCTTTATTTTTTGAAGCAGGCAACACTACTCTTTGTGCCAAAGAATTCAGTCTCAAAAAACTGGTTAGTTCAACCAAAAACTTACCATTATCATCTTGACCAGTATTTAAAGCTTCAATAGGAAGTAAATGCAATTTATCGTCCGACACCAGTATAGTTTTCTTATTTGAATCAATATAGTTTTGAAACAATGTTGTGTAAATGGTATAACCCAGTGCTTTATAATCTGTACTTGTATTTTCCCTTAGACTGTGATTGAATTGTTCAACTTGGTCTTCTAGTGAGTCAATACTAATCTTATCAAATTTTAATGTATTGCCATTTATGTTCAAAACATAAACTACCGAATTGCCCCAAAAGAAGTGTATAATGTTGTATTTGCTATAATTTTGCTCAATGATATCCTTTAAGTTAGAATCATCATGGTATTTCAATCTAAAATATTGCGGTTGAGTTTGCTTAAGGTCTTTTTTAAAACCTTCGAAAACTTGCTTTAAACTATCTTTTTGTTTGATAAGGGATTCAGAATCTACATTGGCTTTCAATAATCGATTTATGGAATCCATTCCTTTCATCAATTGGCGCTCTGTGTGAAGAGTTTCAGATGGAATAATTTTAAAAAGTTTCTCTTGCTTTATGGCACTAATCTCATTTAGCACAGCTACAATCTTACTCTCATCACTAATGCTTAGCGCTTTGTAGAATAGTGCTTCATCTTGAGCTTGTTGCCAACTGTTATGATATATGTCTAATAAGTTTCCATAAACTTCCTTAAAGGTTTCTGCGCTTATAAATTTATCTTCTTTACTTAGGCGACCAACAGTTTTGGTAGCTTCGTGCAATAACTCGTAACAGTTTTTGGCAAGACTCAAGTAGGCTGCCTCCTTGGTTTTTTTGTAAAGTTCTAAAGCCATTTCACCCTTAAACCTCAGCTTTTCCAAGATAGAGGAGCCTTCAATTAAGAGGTTTTCAGAGCTGAGTTCAGTGAAGAAGTTATAGTTTTCAGGAGTACTAATGATGTTGTTGAAAAATGCTTTGTTTAAGTAGTCTTTAGATTTTTGGATGTCTCCCAGTTTATAATAGCTTTTTGCAAGCTTAAGCAATACCCATGCATGACTATCTTTCCTAACATATTGGTATTGTTCGTTATCCTTGAAACTTTCGTATATATCTATTGCTTTTTGGTAATTTCCTTTAATGCTATATAGCTCAGCTTTGCGTTCATCAATAAAGATATCCGAAAAATGAGCACCAGCTGAGACTTCTTCAAGGTTAGCAATGGCCTCTTCAGCAAGATCAAAATCTCTAACGTCATTAGCGTAATCTATGATGTCAAAATAATACTGATACTTTAACCAAAGCTTAGATTTATCTAGCCAGCCATAGGTCTTTTCATCTTTAATAAAAGTTCTGATCTCTTCATCTTGCTCCCTACGCTTATAAATATTAAACTTCTTGGCATGAAAATAGGCAATACCTTCAGGATCTCCCAGTGTTTTTGATAATTCGAGACCTTCCTCTGCATATTTGAAAGCAGTATCATAATCGGAAACAGTAATTCTAATTAGTCCCAACATATCAATGTTACTAATTCTACTATCTAACATTGAGACGTCTTTACTATCCAAATACTTTTGGTATAGTTGAAATTCTTTATTGGCATAATATTGTGCATTGTCTATCTGATAATTTAGCCTGTACATTGTGGATAGGGCATAATAGAGTTTACCTATTTCATAATCCTTCCCTTTCGCAGCTTCAACAAAGTCGAGACCTTCATTAAGCTTTGCAATAATATGGTCTAAAGGCTCAAACATGGTAGACATACATTTTGCTATTTTGCACTTAGCCAAAATAATTTTAGCCGGAAGGTTTAACACTTGGTATAAGGAGTCGGCTTTGGAGAAAAGTACTTTGGCTTCCCCGTATTTTCGCTCTACGGTATAGAGTTTATCTGCTCTATTAAATAAACTATCAGCCTTTTTAACCTTAATGCTATCAATAGTGAAACTTTTTTTTGATATATCTGCTATAGGAGTCTTAAATGGTTTAGTACTACTGTTGAATATTGAGAATAATAACACGAGTGATAAGATTCTAAGCCAAAAAAGTGTGTGCTTGCTAAACATAATACTTTATGAATCAATGACTACCTTATTCAATTTACAGTAGCAACATAAATTTACTTTATTATTTGTGTCCTTGTTATAATAATGTAAACAAAAAAGCAAAATAATTCTTTTTGCCCATGCAATTTCAATCATTTAGCGAATTAAAATTTGAAACAAAAAAGCCAAGACATATGTCTTGGCTTTTCATTTGTACAGAAGGCGGGACTTGAACCCGCACGGCCATAATGGCCATTGGATTTTAAGTTTCACAGTTACTCTTTTGTAAAAATTAAACATTTGATTATCAGTTAATTAATAGTTTAAAAATGCTGAAAATTTGACCAAAACATATACGATTACATATACTTTATAAAAATTTAAAAAAACTCACATAAATGTCTAAAATACAATTATTTATAGATATTCTCTTTTGGCTATAATTGCTATTTTTTACCTCAAAAACTTGTCAAAATTGTAAAATTTCGTAAAATAATTCTTTCAAAAATCATCTTCAGATTTATCAATTCAGTAGATGAAATTTGTTATAAATTTAGAGTTAAACTAAACAATATTTGTTAAGAATTTATCTTTTATTTATTCTCAATTGTGGAATGTTAGTAGAAATATAAAAAAGTAATATGAATGAAATTATTGATTGAAAAAGCCATAATGATTTCGTCAAGTATGTATTTGGAATAATTTCAGAAAATTTAAATGAAGAAATTGAAGCAAACCAAAAGTCAACAAAACCAATTTCTTTTTTAACATCTTTGGATCTTTCATAAAATGAATAGTAATCATCTAGATAGTTTTCTAGAGTTTCACGTATTGTACTGTTTCTGTGATGAATTATATCTATTCTGTCATTATTTCTATGAAGTGTTAAATAATACTTTGGCGGAGCTAATCCACCTCCAGAGAGTCCTTTAGTTTTTTTATGATGCTCTGGCACTGATAAACTTATACTATCTAAGTAGTTTAACTCTATTGACTTAAACAGTTTTAACTTATTAAGTATTGAATCGTTCTCCTTACTTAAGCTATTTTTAACTACCTCATAATTTAAAGTACTGAATTGATTGTATTGTTTTTCGTTTTCTAATCTATTATGTGCGGATTCTTTTAGGTAATCAGATAAATAATAATTGTTATCATTTATCTTATAACTAATAAAGTGAGATGTTGGAAAAAATAATATTGCCAGGTAAAACAGAATAAATAAACTATTTAACCCTTTCTTCTTATACTTTTTTGAAATCTTTAATGAATGGAATAAATAAAACAATACAACAGAAGAAAGAACAACAATAAAGCTCTCAATCACTTCCAAAAGGAATAGAAGCACTATTAAATTCAGAATAGGCAATACTAAAAGATAAATTATTTTTTTACTCTTCATTTTTTTTCAATTAAGATCCTAAAATAGTCACTATTAGCTGAACTAAATATGTCTTCTATGGCAATTAATGGTATACTATTTGCATTAGCTTTAATATACAAATTGAATTAAAATTAATAGTGTATAAAAATTAAAGAAACATTAAAAAAATGTATTTCATCCATAAAATAACACCTTTAATCGATGAAATTATAGCTTTATTAGCTTTATACGATAAATGTCGTACATTTGTACCATCTCAATGACCATGTGTTAGAGGAGAAAAGAAGCCGTTCACTTGTGGGCGGTTTCGGCATTTTATATACTATATTTCTCACTTTCCGCAATTAATTTTCTATGTCTATTGTTGTATTTTACGCAATAAGCAGTCCAGGGTAATATATAATCTCCCCTATCATCTAAAACAACAAGAAATCTTTCTGAAGGGTGGTAAATCAGAATTCTATGCTTACTCCCATGAGGCTTTCGCCAAACTAGCAAATCTTTACTATCTGAGTTATTTATCATTGGTTTTATCCAACCTATTCTCTCACATCTTTCTAAATCTGGTATCCTATCATCTTCTATTTCTCCTGAGTGAGTAAAATGATAAAAGGTATATTCTTTTCCATCTACTATAGGATGCTTCTTCAGTCCAAGTCTAGTGCCACGAAAAGATGGTTTATCTAAAATGAAGTCATTGGTAAATATCTCATAAACTGCTTCAATATATGATGCATAATGTCCTCCAAAATCATTTAAGCATATTATCTCTGGCAGATGCATAACTAGTGTTTTTGAAAGTTAGACTTCCACACTAATACGTTAAGCTTCCTTTCATTCGGTAGTGTATTGTTTAATAGTGAATATCCTGACCTCTCTCTAATTTTTTCAATTAAATTTTTCTTCGCTGAATTATTTGAATCTATACCTCTATGTAGATAAGATAAAGCTCCTATTAAAAGATCTGTAATTTGAAGAATTTCTGATTCGTGTGATCTTATCTGCTGTACTTTTTTTATGATTTTTTTATTAAAATCATATTGGGATGTTCTAAGTATTTTTTCGAGCTTATTTACTTTATCTTGACTCTTAGTATCTTTTATATCTATATATATGTTATATGCATTTTCTGGACTAAGAATATTCCTGATTAATAAAAAAAACATTTTATAATAGAAGTCATCATGACTTTGAAAGTGGGCCTCATGATCTAAAATGTTTTTATCTGGAATGACAATAGCTCGAAAATGTAAGTCATCATCATCAAAAAAGTAATCAAGAAGGTCTAAATAAAACTCCTCTTTTGACTTGGATACCTTATTCCATTTTATTTCAAAACTTCTACCCTTTTCGTTCTCTTTCCATTTCAAGCCGTGCTTTTTCTTTATGGATCTAATTCTTTTATTAATATCGGAAGTAAGTCCTTTATTTGCCCATATAGCTCCAAGCACCATTGATTTTTGGTCATCATTTTCTAAGTGACAACTCTCATCACAATATGTATTAAATTCATATCTCATTAAGTAATGTTAAGCTTATTAATTTAATTAAACAAATCTATAGGTTTTTATAATACTTATAAAGAGATATTTTCTCTTGGAAATTGTTATCATTACTATAAACACAACATATACGAGTACATATACGACTTCACTTTTAAAAAACACTGTTATTAAGAAACACTGTTAAACAAAAAAAGCGCAACCCCTTATAAATAAAGGGATTGCGCTACAGTACAGAAGGCGGGACTTGAACCCGCACGGCCATAATGGCCATTGGATTTTAAGTCCAACGTGTCTACCAATTCCACCACTTCTGCTTGGACTTTATATAAAAGTAGAGCGAAAGACGGGATTTGAACCCGCGACCCTCACCTTGGCAAGGTGATGCTCTACCCCTGAGCTACTTTCGCAGTCATTTAAAATGAACGTACAATCTTTCGATTGCGGATGCAAATTTAAACTATTTCTTATAATTGCAAAGGCTTTAAAGCAAAATAATTTAAGCTTGTTTCTTTTTAAGGAGCATTCGCTTTATTTCGTTGAGCTTCATAAGAGCTTCTACAGGCGTCAATGTATTGATATCTGTGTGCAGAATTTCATCCTTAATTTCTTCAAGCAGAGGATCATCCAAGTTAAAGAAACTCAACTGTAAATCGTCTTTCAATGACTTTACCTTATCGGTTAGCTCTTCACTAGAATGCGACTTTTCCAGCTTCTCTAAGATTTTATTCGCGCGTCGTATCACCTGCTGTGGCATTCCAGCCATTCGTGCGACATGGATTCCAAAACTATGCTCACTTCCGCCTTCGACAAGTTTACGCAGAAACAAGACGTTATCTTTTAACTCCTTAACAGCAACATTGTAGTTCTTAATGCGCTCAAAAGTTTCAGTCATTTCGTTGAGCTCATGGTAATGTGTTGCAAATAATGTTTTAGGCTTGGCAGGATGTTCATGCAAATATTCGCTAATTGCCCAAGCTATCGAAATACCATCATAGGTGCTTGTACCTCTTCCAATTTCATCCAACAACACCAAGCTTCGATCCGAAATATTATTCAGGATAGATGCTGTTTCATTCATTTCGACCATAAAAGTCGATTCTCCCATCGAGATATTATCGCTAGCTCCCACTCTCGTGAATATTTTATCTACGATACCAATCTGTGCTTCAGCAGCAGGTACAAAACAACCGATCTGAGCCAATAAAACAATCAGAGCGGCTTGACGCAGAATAGCGGATTTACCAGACATATTTGGCCCAGTAATCATTATGATTTGTTGCGAATCTCTATCGAGGTGTACATCATTGGCTATATACGATTCTCCAAGTGGTAATTGCTTTTCTATAACGGGATGCCTTCCATCTTTTATAGTTAAATCAAAAGACTCATTCATCATTGGCTTGATGTAATTATTATCTTTTGACAATTGTGCAAAGCCACAGAGGCAATCTAACTGCCCAATTAAATGTGCATTTTGTTGAACGGATTTAATGAATGAATTCATCCACATTACCAACTCAGAAAACAGTTGCTGTTCTATTGCTAGAATACGTTCTTCTGCGCCCAAAATCTTAGCCTCGTATTCTTTGAGTTCCTCAGTGATGTAACGCTCTGCATTAACCAGAGTTTGCTTTCTAATCCATTCTTCTGGCACCTTATCCTTGTGTGTATTGCGAACTTCGATATAGTACCCAAATACATTATTTGACGCAATCTTCAATGAAGGAATCCCAGTGCGTTCACTTTCTCGCTCTAGCATACTGTCCAAGTACGCTTTCCCTGAAGAAGATAGTCCTCTGAGTTCGTCTAACTCCATTGAAAATCCTTCAGCAATGGTACTCCCTTTCAGGATATTTACTGGTGCTTCCTCGTTTAGTGTTTGCTTGATTTTTTCTCGGAGTATATCACAACTCTGTATTTGAGTGCCTATGATTTTCAAAGACTCATTTTCGCAATTTGAAGCTAATGCTTTTATCGGGACAATAGCTTCTAAAGAATTTTTAAGTTGAACAACTTCTCGAGGCGTCACCTTTGCCGTTGCTACTTTAGAGATAAGGCGCTCTATATCGCCTATATGCTTTATATGATTCCGAATCTTTTGAAGTGTGGTCTCATGTGTGTTGAGATAATCCACCACCTCATGACGTTCATTAATCTTATCCAAATGCTTTAAAGGCAAAGCCAACCATCGCTTTAGGGTTCTTCCTCCCATTGGCGAAATGGTCTTATCGATAATATCTAATAAGGTTACTGCATTGGTATTTGTAGAATGGTATAGCTCTAGATTTCTAATCGTAAACTTATCCATCCACACGTATTCATCTTCTGCAATTCTAGAAATTGAGGTAATATGCTGAAGCTTATGGTGCTGTGTTTCGCCCAAGTAATGTAAAATAGCTCCTGAAGCGATAATGCCTTCATACAAATCTTCAATTCCAAATCCCTTCAAGGTTTTGGTATCAAAATGTTTAATAAGTGTTTCGTTGGCATAATCGGTTTGAAACACCCAATCTTCTAAATAAAATGTATGGAAGTCGTTACCAAACACTTCATTAAATTCTTGACGTTTCTGTTTAGAAACTAAAACCTCGCTCGGATTAAAATTCTGAAGCAACTTATCGACATACTCTGCATTGCCCTGAGAAGTTAAGAATTCTCCTGTGGAAACATCCAAAAAGGATACACCAATTTTTTGTTTATCAAAATATACAGAACATAAGAAGTTATTGGTCTTAGAGCTAAGCACCTCATCGTTGAGGGCTACTCCTGGTGTCACCAATTCTGTGACGCCACGCTTTACAATCTTCTTGGTAAGCTTTGGATCTTCCAATTGATCACAAATGGCAACACGTTCACCAGCTTTGACAAGCTTTGGCAAATATGTGTTTAGCGAATGATGCGGAAATCCAGCCAACTCAGTTTCACTCTCACTCCCAGCACCTCTTTTGGTAAGAATAATATCCAGTATCTTGGCTGTTTTTACTGCATCGCTCCCAAAGGTTTCGTAAAAATCACCTACTCTAAATAATAACAATGCATCAGGATACTTAGCTTTAATAGCATTGTATTGTTGCATTAACGGAGTTTCTTTTTTTGCTTTTTTAGCCAATGATATCTATGTTTTTAATCTTACTTTTGCCAAAAGTAGAAGTATGCTAAAATAGTTATATTTCTATGTTTTAAGCGATTAAAAAAACGGAAAGTTATCTACAATTTGAAGGACTTATCAAATGCGAAAATTAAAAAATAGCGAATTAGACAGATTAGATATTGACGCGTTTAAAAAGGCTAAGAAAACACCACTTATTATTGTTCTTGATAATATTAGAAGTCTAAACAATATTGGTTCTGTCTTTAGAACAAGTGATGCTTTCCTTATCGAAAAGATTTACCTCTGCGGTATTACAGCAAAGCCACCGCACAAAGACATTCATAAAACGGCTTTAGGCAGCACCGAAACGGTCGATTGGGAATATGCTGAACATACTATAGATGTCGTAACATCACTCCAAAAGAAGAATGTAAAAGTTTGTGCTATAGAACAGGCAGAACATGCCACGATGCTCAATGCCTTTACTCCTGAACCTAATACTACTTATGCAATAATTTTTGGAAATGAAGTGAAAGGTGTATCACAAGACGTTGTTACTGCAAGTGATCATGTGATTGAAATCCCGCAATTTGGCACCAAGCACTCGCTCAATATCTCTGTAAGCTGTGGCGTTGTGGTTTGGGATCTGTTTTCTAAGATGAATGATAAATAACGCTACAACTTCTCGATACTAAATTCTTTTCAGAATTTCACTCGAAGTGACGATAGCTTACAAAGCATTCTTCTGATGATTGAAAAACGCATCTGCCTGGTTCTGCATTAACTCTCGTGCTTTCTTACGCTTGTAGTCCAATAGCTCTTCCTCATCAGCAATGTCATTGTAGACTCTATTGTTGACATCTCTATCCGTAGCCAATAGCACATTGCGCTCGTTTACTTTTTGCTCTACCCAGGTCTTCACTGTGGTTTCAGCATCTTCTAGTTTATAATCAAACTCGCCTTTTGGAGATATTAATTTGGCAAAAATCGGTGAGGTTTCAATAGCTAAAAACAATAAAAAGATGAAAAATGAAGGTAACCAAGGTAGCTTTCCTAGCGCATTAATACGAGCCATTAACCCATCAAAGCCATCAATTACTGGCTGAGTTGTGGTCACCTTATTGGCATAGTCTGCATTGAGTTGTGCTATTTGCGCTTCAATAGTTTCAATCTTGGCTTTATTTTCTGCTTTGAGTGTATTCAATTCAGCTAGAGCAGCATCATGCTTTTCGCGTTTTTCTTTATATACAGGCCCTTTGCCAAGTAGCTTAGTGCCTGCAGTGCCTTCTGCTTCAGAAATATACACATCGTATAATGCATTCACTTCTGTTTCTTTTGTTGCAACTTGCCCCTGAAGCATTAGTATTTCAGAATTAAGATCTTCAATCTTTGGTGTGAATTGTTCCGCAATCTGTGTTTGATTATTGAGCGTCATAGCGTTTTTCTCCTCAAGAAGTACTTGATCAATTTCCTTTTGAAAAATCTTAAGCTCTAAAGGTTTTGAAATGACAACAGCTATAATCACAGCCAAAAAGATTCTTGGCAATGCCTGAATGAATTCATCTATAACTGAGTTTCGCTTTTTGATCGTAGAAACGATATAACGATCGAGATTAAAGATGAGTAACCCCCAAACAAACCCAAATGCTATCGCAGTAATATAGTTATCAAAAACAGTATATAAAGCATAAGATGCGGCTATAAACGCCATAACTGCTGTAAAGAACACTGTGGCTCCAATACCAGCATATTTATTCTGCTCTCCGTTAGAACAGGTTTCGAGAATGTCTGTATCAGCTCCGGAACAAACGATGAAAAATTGTTTCAACATCACACTCTAATTTTTTGATTGATTAGTTATTAGAACGCTAAAAATGCTGGTTTGTTACAAAAAAGCCTCGAAAATCGAGGCTTTAACTTAGTTTTTACTTTTTTGCTTTCGTAATTTCTTTGATTTGGAATAGATATGAACTGTTTTCTTTCCATTCACTTCCTTGTACTCTACATGTCCCGGAGATTTACCTTTAGACATTCTTAAAGCTTCTTCAGCACTAATCTTTTTACCTTCAAAATAAAACTCTGCACCTTCTTTAGCTAATTGTTCTAAACTTTTTGGTGGTGGCGGTGGTGGAACCTCAACCACTTCTACTAATTTTCTTGGTTTTGACCTTACTTTTTTAACCTTAGGGTATTTTTTAGCATACTCAGCTATAATCTTTTTATAGCGTCGTTTTTCTTCATCGGTTGCATTTGGAGGAAGTGGTGGTGGTGGAGGCGGAACCTCTACGACCTCAACTTTTACTGGTCTTGGTACTTCTTTTACCTCTGCAACTGCTTTTCGTCTTTTCTTCTCTTTGCTAGTTTTTTCTGTATAGGCTTTATACTCCTTGTAAGCCTTTAAAGCCTTTTCATACTTCTTCATTTCAGCATCCGAAGCATTCTTTGGAGGTTTTGGCGGCACTTCTCTTACTTGTATCCTAGTAGGAGTCACCTTTCTCAACTTAGCCTTACTTACTTTTTCTTTATACTCCTTCAAAGATTTCTCATATACTTTCAGTTGTTCTGCCGTAGCATTTTTTGGTGCTGGTGGCGGTGGTGGCGGTAAAGGAATACTTGGGAATGACTCAGCACTTTCTCTTTGTGCTTTGGTCATCTTACCATATATGTGTTTCATTCGAGCAAGCTCCTTTTCGTATATCCTTATGGATTCTCCTTTCTTTACTGAATTGTACTTTCTTGCCAACTTATTGTACTCGGCCATTTCTTCCTTTGTAGCACCTTCCTGAAATATACGCTTGGTCAGAAATGTACGCTTGGGCATTTCAGCAGGAATAGGAGGTGTCATTTTAATATTGTACTTCGCCTTCTCTTCTTCCGAGATAACGCTAAAAACTTCATCAGCTTTTGCCTTTAAAGCTTTCAAGTTTGAATTATCATTACGCTCAGTTTTTAACCATAATGCAAGAGCATCTGTATACTGCTTAGAAAGCATGTGATAGGTTTCAATCTCTTTATTTAGTTCTATAATATCATTAGACTTCTGAACAGGCGTTTTTTTAGTTACCACTTTTTCTTGACTAAAGCCATAAACCAGAACTGCTAGAAGCGGCAAGAGTAACAAGCTTCTTATCCAGACGCTTCGCCTTGACGTTTTTGTTTTCATAATTGTTAATCGTTTTTTGATGGATGAATAATTAAATGCATGAACCAATTCTGCCTTACTTTCATAGGAAGAAAAAGCCAATACAATTTCTTGGTATACTGATAGCGAAACGCCCTGATTAATTACTGCTGCATCTGCTAAATACTCGTGATTGAGTTTTATGTCTTTCTTTAGTAAATAAATCAATGGATTGAACCACAGTACTATCTGTAATAATTCTATAAAGAGTATGTCTACACTATGCTGTTGTTTGGCATGAGCTTGCTCGTGCAACTGAACGGCTTCAGGAATCTCATTGTTTTCATATTTAGTCTTATCGAAGAAAATATAGTTGAAAAATGTATGAGGTACTGCCAACTTCTGAAGCAATACATTAGTAAATCCGTTG
Organism: Winogradskyella sp. 3972H.M.0a.05; assembly: GCF_040493455.1. Lineage (NCBI taxonomy): Bacteria > Pseudomonadati > Bacteroidota > Flavobacteriia > Flavobacteriales > Flavobacteriaceae > Winogradskyella > Winogradskyella sp. 3972H.M.0a.05. The sequence continues at coordinate 38,804 of NZ_JANFDA010000009.1, forward strand.
TGATGCTGTTTTGGATTGTTCACAATCTTCGTTCGGATACTGAAAAGGTTAATCAAAAATTTGCAGCCAAAAATGATTACTCCCAATCCGTAAATAGTCCAAGCCACCATTACCAAAATGCTTAGAAACTGATCCGTCTGCGCTCCATCGTTTCCTTCAGAAATCAATACCATTTCTGATACTGATTGTAAAGGCTGTTCAACAATTGTTGTAAACGTAATAGAAGGAATTATTACGGCTGCAAATAATGTGAGTAGCAAATAGTATCGCTTGAATCTGTGAATAGATTCTTTTTCTAAGAATAACTTATAGAAAACCTGAAGTATTAACAGGCAAGCACTAAATTTTAAAACATATACTATCATTACTTCTTTTCTATTTCTTTATCTATAATCTGCTTCAACGCTTCTAATTCTTCTTTACTTAGATCTGTTTCCTGAGTAAAGAACGAAGCAAATTGCGAGGCACTGTCGTTGAAAAAGGTTTTTATAAGCGTGTTTACATGCTTAGAGAAATATGCTTTTTTCTTTACCAAAGGGAAGTATTCTCTAGATTTCCCAAAGAGTTTATAGTCGACATAACCTTTATCTATCATACGCTTTAGCAATGTAGCTACTGTTGTCGTAGCTGGTTTTGGCTCAGGATAGGCATCGAGCAAATCTTTCATGAAAGCACGATCTAGTTTCCAGAGGTATTGCATTAATTGTTCTTCAGATTTTGATAGTTGCATACTCTACACAATTAGAATTAACTCTACAAATGTAGAAATAAATTTTTGATTCTACAAATGTAGAGTATACTTTATCTCTAAAAGCCTTATCTTTGGTGGCTATTGCTATAAACCCCATAAAATGAACAAGCTGTTTTTGAATACGTTGTGTTGCGTTTTGTTTGCTGCATTTAGTTATGGACAAACAATACAAGATTTAATGGATGCTGTTACTGAAGCAAACCTACAAACTACCGTAAATGAATTTTCTGGTGCGGTTTCCACTACTGTTGGAGGTAATCCTGTTACCATAACAAATAGACAGCAAGCCAACAATGATCTAGCTGCAGATTATTTGGTAGAACAATTCATGTCTATGGATAATCTTACAATCACTGACCAGGCGTTTAATACTAACGGTAGAAATATTATAGCAACACAATTAGGAAAAACAAATCCTGATGACATTTACATGATCTGCGCACATTATGATACTGTTGCTGATTTTTGTGCGGATGATAATGCCACAGGAACCACTGCTGTTTTAGAAATAGCAAGAATATTATCTACGCAATGTTTTGATAACACTATCATTTATGCCTTATGGGATGAAGAAGAAATTGGATTAAGAGGTTCTTCTCATTATGCAAATTTGGCCAATACAAATGGCGACAATATTCTTGGAGTTTTAAATATGGACATGATGGGTTATGATGGTGATAGCCCTGGACAACCTGGCGATAACGAGTTTGATATTGATGTTAGAAACTTCGCCAACTCCATTGCCATGAAGGATGATATTATTGATGTATTAAATGCGTATACATTTGACTTAAGTGTCATCGTTGTAGACCCAGGCACAGCCGCAAGTGATCACGCAAGTTTCTGGGGCAATGGATATTCTGCAGTTTTGGTTGGTGAGTCTTGGGAAACTAATGACCAAACACCTTTCTATCATACATCTGGTGACGTAGCTTCTACACTAGACTATCCTTACTTTACAGAAATGACTAAACTGGTTTTAGCCTATACTGCGACCAAAGGAAGTCTTGTTGCTGTGGATAATACAGTTACACAAACCCCTACTATGTTGACCTCTAATCAAAGTTCTGCTACATATCAATGGTACGATTGCGATACTGACACTGCTATAGCTGGAGAGACTGGTCAATCGCTCACTGTAACATCAAACGGAGTTTATAGAGTCGAAGTAACAATAGGCACCTGTACAGAAGTTAGTGATTGTATTGTTTTTGACACACTCTCTACTGAGGAATTTGAGACTAATGAAATAACAATTTTTCCAAATCCTGTATCAGATTCAATTAACATTAATACGCCTTTAACTGACGATTTAAAGTTTAAACTTATTGATGTTTCAGGTAAAGTAATATTGACCACAGAATCTGACCGTCAAAACACTTCAATAGATGTTTCAAAATTAGCATCTGGCGTCTACTTTTTAAGTATTTCTACAAGCGAAAAATCTGGTTTATTTAAGATTGTAAAAGAATAAATCCACTCTTTACATCAAGAGATATTTACTGCTCTTCAATTTATAAAAGCAACCAAAAAGTTGCGTATTAAAATTATTCATTCTATATTAGCAACCGAAAAGTTGCATTTTAATCAAAAAAAACGAACAATTATGAAAGATGTCATTACAAAAGAACGCACGTTCAACCGTTCCATTCAAGCTGTTTGGAATGCTATTTCTAAAGCAGAAGAGTTATCAGCATGGTTTATCGATGCAGATTTTAAAGCAGAAAAGGGGTACAACTACCGCTTTACGTCTTCCGGAGAAGAAAATTGCACAGCTATTGTAGGCGAAATTCTTGAAGCTGATCCTTACACATTATCTTATACATGGATTGTAGAAGGCACTAAAGCTGTAACTACAGTGACCTGGCGCTTAGAGTCTGAAGGTGAAAATACTAAGCTTTACCTCGAACATTCTGGTATTTCTAATTATGAAGGTGAAACGGCTGTGACAATGTTCAACAACTTTAATGGTGGTTGGGATAATTGTATGAGCGAATTAAACACATACTTAAAGAAAGAAGCACATGCAGGATAGAGTCACCAAACTTTTTAAAGCTATTGCTGATCCAACAAGGCGTGAAATTTTTCACGCTTTGGTGGTTGCAAGCACCGCATTATCAATTACACAGATTGCAAGCGATTTTGCGATGACAAGACAAGGCGTTACAAAGCATATAAAGACATTGGAGGATGCTGGACTGATCTACATCAATAATGTAGGTCGAGAACGCTTTTGCAATGCCGATCCTAAACCCTTAAAAGAGGTTGATAAATGGTTACAGTCGTACTCTAAATTCTGGGATGATAAATTGGATAACCTAGAGAAGTTCTTAGGTCAAAAGCATACCTAATAGATTATGGAAACAACTCAAGATTATACTATTTCAATACCTCTAGAAACTTCTAAGCAAGAATTATTTTCTGCATTAAATGAAAATCTTGGTCAATGGTGGGGAACCATAAGTAATTCAAACTTTAAGGAAGGTGGTCGTTTTACTGTTACTTTTGAAAATGATTACTGGTGGACTTTTCAGATTTTAGAGTTTACTCCAAATGAAGAATTGATCTGGAAATGTATTGATGGCGAACCAGATTTTAATAAAGAATGGATTGGTCATGTACTCCATTGGAGCATCATAGAGGTGAATCATAAAACCGTCTTGAAATTTCATCAAGCAGGCTTAAATCCTACTGTAGATTGTTATGAAATCTGCTCGACAACTTGGGATCGTTTCTTGGTAAAAGAACTAAAACAGTTTTTAGCTCAAAGAAATCTTCCTAAGCTCAATTGAGTTTATACATCACATCCTGCGCTTCTAATTCTGAAAGCAATTCTTGAGAGATTTTCACTTTTTGCTTTCGACTTGGCATTTGTAGTTTGATTTTTTCAGCGTTGTCATAGATTAAGAAATTAAGTGAACTATTTCCTTGATGCAATCTAAATAGGTCCTCTATTTGCGAAATCTTACTAGCTTCGAGATCATTAATATTTAATTGAATGGATAGTTTTTTAGCATAGGTATCCATTACATCGTGAAGCAATTGGAAGTTATTAAACTGTATTCTAGGATCACCTTTTTTTCCAGTATCTCTATTGACCCAGCCTTCTTTCACATAAGCTCTAACATATACAAAGGAATTCTGGACTAAGAAATGTCTAAACTTCAAGTATTCTTCACCAAAAATCCTAAACTCAAAACTATCTGTATAATCTTCAACAGTAAATGCAGCCCAACCCTTTCCTTGCTTACTAATACGATGTTGAATGTCGGTCACAACGCCTCCAAAAGTCAGTTCTCTATTGACATAACTTTCTAAGTCATTGAATAGGGCTAATGATGCATTACAGAAGGTTTTCATTTCAACTTTAAAATCATCTAAAGGATGTCCAGAAATATAAATTCCAACCACCTCTCTTTCTCTTGCTAGTTTCTCCATGGTTCCCCATTCTTCACAAGGCGGAACTTGTGGTTCTGGAATTTGAACTTCACTAGCATTTCCGAATAAACTTACTTGAGCAGAATTTTCGTTTTCCTGATATTTATTTCCATACCTGATAGCCTTCTCTAAAAACGTAATACCATCACCTTCATCACTAAAATATTGCGCGCGATGGGTATTCGAAAAACAATCGAACCCTCCTGCATTTGCCAAACCTTCAAATGATTTCTTGTTAGCAGCTCTTAAGTCTACACGTTTTGCCAAATCGAAAATAGACTTATAATGCCCATCTTCTTTTCTGTTTTGGACAATGGTTTTTACTGCACCATGACCAACCCCTTTTATCGCTCCCATTCCGAAGCGTACCGCATTATCTTGATTTACGGAAAACTTGTAATAACTCTCATTGACATCTGGTCCTAGCACATTCAATTTCATTCGCTTGCATTCTTCCATAAAGAAAGTGACTTGCTTAATGTCATTCATATTATTAGACAATACAGCAGCCATATATTCTGCTGGATAGTGCGCCTTTAAATATGCTGTTTGATAGGCAATCCAAGCATAACAGGTAGAGTGAGATTTGTTGAAGGCGTAACTTGCAAAGGCTTCCCAATCTTTCCAGATTTTTTCGAGCTTGTCTTTATCCATGCCTTTAGCGGCTGCCTGATCAATAAACTTAGGCTTCATCTTATCCAAGACAGCTTTTTGCTTTTTACCCATGGCTTTACGAAGTACATCGGCTTCACCTTTAGTAAAATTTGCAAGCTTTTGAGACAGTAACATCACCTGCTCTTGGTAAACGGTAATCCCGTACGTTTCCTTGAGATATTCCTCCATTTCTGGCAAATCGTAGTTAATCTCTTCATCACCATGCTTCCTTCTAATAAAACTTGGAATATATTCCATTGGTCCTGGACGATACAAGGCATTCATGGCAATAAGGTCATCAAAAACTGTTGGCTTCAAATCCTTCATGTGCTTTTGCATCCCAGGAGATTCGTACTGAAATATTCCTACGGTTTCTCCTCGTTGGAACAACTCGTATGTTTTTTCATCATCTAGAGGGAAATTCTCAGGGTCTAATTCTACACCATGCTTGGCTTTTACAATCTTCACGGTGTCTTTGATTAGCGTCAATGTTTTCAAGCCCAAGAAATCCATCTTAAGGAGTCCTGCACTCTCTACAACAGAGTTGTCGAATTGTGTGACGTATAAGTCAGAATCTTTTGCTGTTGCAATAGGCACAAAATTGGTGATATCATCTGGTGTGATGATAACTCCACATGCATGAATTCCTGTATTTCTAACTGACCCTTCTAATACTCTCGCCTGATTTACAGTTTCTGCTTCTAGATCTTCACCTTCGGAAATATTGAGTAATTGATTGACTTTTTCTAATTCTTCGGATCGGAATTTTTTAGCCAGATCTTTTTCATTCACACCAAAAATCTTTCCAAGCTTAGACATATTAGGAATTAGCTTAGCAATCCTATCTGCGTCTCCTAAAGGCAGGTCTAGTACTCTGGCCGTATCTCGTATGGAAGACTTTGCAGCCATGGTTCCATAGGTAATAATCTGAGCTACTTGGTTGGCGCCATATTTATTAATTACATAGTCCATTACGCGCCCACGTCCTTCATCATCAAAATCAATATCAATATCTGGCATACTGATACGATCTGGATTAAGGAAACGCTCAAAAAGTAAGTCGTACTTAATTGGGTCTATATTTGTAATCCAGAGACAGTATGCAACTACAGACCCAGCGGCAGAACCTCTACCTGGCCCGACAGATACATCCATATTTCTGGCTTCTCTAATGAAATCTTCCACAATTAAGAAATAGCCTGGGTAGCCTGTATTCTCAATTGTAGCCAACTCGAAATCGAGACGTTCTTTGATTGTATCTGTTAATTCTCCATAACGTTTCTTGGCGCCTTCGTAAGTGAGATGTCTCAAATAAGCATTTTCGCCTCGTTTACCTCCATCGATATTATCGTCTTCATCTTGAAACTCTTCAGGAATATCAAATTTTGGAAGTAATACATCTCTTGCTAGCTCGAATGCTTCAATCTTGTCAATGATTTCCTGAATATTTGTAATTGCTTCAGGCATATCCTTAAACAAGGATTTCATATCGTCTTGCGACTTGAAATAGTATTCCTGATTTGGTAATCCATAGCGGTAACCTCGTCCTCTACCTATTGGAGTAGCTTGTTTTTCTCCATCTTTCACACACAACAAAATATCGTGCGCATTAGCATCTTCTTGCTCTGCATAATAGGTGTTATTGGTAGCGACAAGCTTTACATTGTGTTTTTTAGAGAACTCTATTAAAACCTGATTGACACGTGTTTCATCTTCTTGATTGTGTCGCATAAGTTCTATATACAAGTCATCTCCAAATTGCTCTTTCCACCAAAGGAGCGCTTCTTCTGCTTGTTTTTCACCAACATTCAAGACTTTGCTAGGCACCTCACCATAAAGGTTTCCTGTAAGTACAATAATATCTTCCTTATGTTTCTGAATGATATCCTTGTCTATTCTTGGTACATAGTAAAACCCTTCTGTAAATGCACTAGAGGATAGCTTTGCTAAATTGTGGTATCCATTTTTATTCTTTGCTAGCAAAACGATTTGATAGCCATTGTCTTTACGTGTCTTATCTAAGCGGTTTTCACAAACAAAAAACTCACAACCAATAATCGGCTTTATTGTATTGCCTTGCTTTTCTTCTCCGTTTTCTTCTGCTTCTGCGTGTTGTGCTTTTACACTTTTATTGTGTCCAGATATCGCCTGAACAAAATGAAAAGCTCCCATCATATTCCCATGATCTGTCAATGCTACTGCAGGCATGTTATGTTTAGCTGCAGAGCTAACTAAATCCTTTACACTGATAGTAGACTGTAAAATTGAAAACTGCGAATGATTGTGTAAATGTGCAAATTGTGCATGCTCTAGGTCAGCAATATTCTGCTGTATATCTTCTGAAGATATATCTTGTTTTTGCTGTTGTTGAAGTCGCTCATTAATCTTTGCACTTTCTCGTTTGAGATTGATGTGCTTAAGACCAATTAATTCTATAGGCTGAGGATTAACCTCTGAGAAATTTTTGAAATAATCTGGCTGAACATCTAGCTGTTCTTCAGTGTATTCTCTAAGGCGAATAAGCTCAAAAAAGCAACGTGTCGTTGCTTCCACATCTGCTGTCGCATTGTGTGCTTCGGCAAATGGTTGATCGAATAAGAATTCGTGTAATTCTGTAAGTGTTGGTAGTTTGAATTTTCCTCCTCTTCCTCCTGGGATTTTACATAACTCTGCTGTATGCTCTGTACAGGTATCTAATACTGGTAAATCTTGAAGGTTGTTATCTACTCCATATCTATGAAACTCACAGCCCATGATATTAACATCAAATCCTACGTTTTGTCCGACAATAAATTTAGCTTTCGCTAAAACCTCGTTAAACTTCTCCAGAACTTCATCGAATGTAGCACCTTGTTCTTTTGCTAATTCTGTTGAAATGCCATGTACTTTTTCAGCATCGTACGGAATGTTGAAACCATCTGGTTGAATCAAATAGTCTTGATGCTCGATACAATTACCCATGGCATCATGCAATTGCCATGCAATCTGAACTGCTCTAGGCCAGTTATCAGTGTCTGTTATCGGTGCATCCCAACGCTTTGGTAATCCAGTTGTTTCTGTATCAAAAATTAAGTACATAGAATTGTTTTGATGTAAAAAATCAGAACTTTAAAAATAAGAAATCTATAAGGTTTTAGAAGTAAAAGTTATAAACAGTTGTAAACAAAAAAGCAACCTGAGTTGGTTGCTTTTGCATGTTATCATTCTTGCTTATTGTTAGGCCTGTAAATAGTCTGGAACACCATTTATATCCGTGTCAACAGCATCTGCAGGGTCACCATCTCCATCTGGATCTGGATTTTCATCTATTGTAAGAATTCCATCTTCATCATCGTCACTGTCTAAATAATCCATTGTACCGTCTCCGTCTGTGTCTCCAGTTTCAAAATTAGAGCGAATACCATCTCCATCATCATCATTATCCAAATAATCTACATCCATATCGCCATCTGTATCAATTGGATTTCCTTCAGCATCTTTTGCTTCGTCTATAGTTAATACACCATCTCCATCATCGTCATCATCTAAATAGTTTGGTATTCCGTCACCATCGACATCATCGTTTTCTAAATCACCATCACCATTAAAGTCTTCAAAAACATTTGGCACGCCATCGGCATCGGCATCTCCACAATCTAGCGAATCTATCACTGCTTGTATTGATCCATCATCATCACCACAGAATTCAATCTGTTCATTGAGATAAAGCATATAGTTATTACATGCTGCAACATAAGTTCCTATTGTAGCTGTATTGAATGCTGACTCTGCTGTATTTCTGTTGTTTGTTGCCATTTCGCATGAAATGGTACAATCTCCAAGCGCATCTATTCTATCTTGAATGTCTCCACTAATATCGCCACAATACGACATTTGAGTTTCTAAAGCTGCTTTATATGCCATACAAGCTACTTCAAAAGCATCGCTATCGACGTATTCTAATTCTGGAGCAAAGGTTGCTTGGTAAGCTGTAAGTGCAACCATGGCATCTGCTTCGGTATCATCACACGTTATTGGATTAGATGGAATCGTTCCTATTATTGGGACTCTAAAAAATACGCCTTCGTTAAACCCAACTGAGTTAGTTCCTGATGCATTAAAGGCTATGAAGTTAAATCTTCCCGTTAGGGTATTATTTACAACATCTATTTCATCAATATGCATTTCACCATAATCAGGATTTACTGGATTACTTGGATCAGTAATTGGCCCGGGGTTATTCACTGATGAAAACTCATTTCCTGAAGCATCTCTATATTCTGCTCTAATTGAGGGAACATCTCCAAAAATATAAGTCCCTTCTGCAACTGTTGGTACTATTAATTTAACTTCTTCTGAAGCTATTCCACCAGAAACGGTTAAGAATCCATTTCCATCAATTGTTGCACTGAAGAAATCAGCTCTCCAAACGGTGTTATAGTCTCTATTAGCTTGAAAGGCTGGGGTATTAAACTCCACATCATCACCGCAGCTTAAAATAGTAATACAAGCTAACAGCAATAAAGTAATTTTCTTTTTCATTTATTTTTTTGAATCTAAAAAGCAGCAGTAATCTACAAACAATCTCCTAATCCTGCTAATAAAGTCTGCAAATCGCCATTTTCATCGCCACAAGCATCTATACTTTCTTGTAACGCTACTTTATAATTATTGCATACTTCAGGATATTCAGGAGAACCTGTATCTGTATTATTGAATTCTTGCTCAGCAAAAAGTAATGCCTGAGTTGCTTGTAAACAGGTATTTTGATTTCCAATAGCAACCAAACCTCCTATTAGAGGAACTCTGTAAAAGTTTCCTTCATTGAAATTAACCGTTTTCAACCCATCACTTGTATAGGCATGAAACCAAAATGTTCCTGTAATTCTTTTTGGATCTACAGAGTCATCAACAAAATCTACAATAATTTGACCTTCGGCAGGATAAAGTGATAAGGTTTCGTGAGGATCATTGGCCGTAGAATAAACGACACCTTGTGCATCTCTGAATATAGCAACACTGGCACTTGCTGATCCTAGCTCATAAGTTCCAGCTATATCATTAGATGTTACTAATTGCAAGACTTCGGTACCGCTACCACCTTCAAAAATAAAACCTCCAAAATCTATGTCGGCTGCATAATATGTAGCTCTCCACAACTCCCCATTTCTATTCCCTTCAATCGAAGGTGTATTGAATACCACATCATCACCACAACCAAGGAGCATTGTGAAGGTCACTAACAGGATTGATATTTTCTTCATCTCTAATTGAGTTAGGGCAAAATTTATTTGGTCGATTTGGGCTAAGGGCTTCAAATCTACATAATAATTTCTACATAAAGAAACGTTTAAGTCTTTGTTAAATTATGCACGCCTAATATTATCTATAAACCTTTAGTTTTTAAGGCTTAAATTAAAAAAAAGTATTACATTTGCGCACTTATTAATAATCGAGGTCGTGTACCTCACTAATTAATTTATATGTCAGTTAAAATTAGATTACAAAGACACGGAAAAAAAGGGAAGCCTTTTTACTGGATTGTTGCCGCTGATGCGCGTGCAAAAAGAGATGGTAAGTACTTAGAAAAATTAGGTATTTACAACCCTAACACTAACCCTGCAACTATCGATCTTAATATTGATGGTGCTGTACAATGGTTACAAAATGGAGCACAACCTACAGATACTGCTAGAGCTATCTTATCTTACAAAGGTGCTTTATTAAAGAATCATTTAGCTGGTGGTGTGAAAAAAGGTGCTTTAACAGAAGAGCAAGCTGAACAAAAGTTCAATACTTGGTTAGATGAAAAAGCGTCAAAAATCCAAGCAAAAGCTGATGGTTTATCAAAAGCTGCTGCTGAAGCTAAAGCTAAAGCTCTTGAAGCTGAAAAAGCGGTTAGCGATGCAAGAGTTGCTGTTGAAGAGCCAGAAGTTGAAGAAGTTGCTGAAGAGGCTACTGCTTCTAACGAAGAAGAATAAAAAATTAATTTTTATACTTTTAAAACCTGACGTTAATTGTCAGGTTTTTTTGTTTTTATGAGGAAAGAAGATTGTTTTTATCTCGGTAAGATTGTAAAAAAATACAGTTTTAAAGGTGAAGTTTTGGTAAAGCTAGATACAGATGAGCCAGAACTTTATGAAAATATCGATGCTATTTTTATAGATCTTAGAGGAAGTTTGGTTCCTTTCTTTATTGAAGATTCTCAATTACATAAATCTGATTTGCTGCGCTTAAAGTTTGAAGATATTACTTCAGAAAAAGATGCAGATGCCATACTGAAGAGTGATCTATACCTTCCATTAGAGTTGTTACCCAAGCTTGAAGGCAATAAATTTTACTTTCATGAAGTCATCGGGTTTTCTATGGTCGATAAATCTTTTGGAAACATTGGAATTATAAAAAGCATAAATGATTCCACAGCTCAAGCACTTTTTGAAGTCGATAGGGATGGTATTGAATTATTGATCCCAATGAATGATGAGTTTATTGTTGAAGTCAATAGAGAGACTAAAACCATTACTGTAGATACTCCGGAAGGATTGATTGATCTTTATCTTGAATAATGAACACTAACAAGATTCTTCGCTTCGCTCTGAATGACAGTTTTAATTTAATCTATTGGAATTTACGTGAGTGCATTTAAGTTTAAACAATTTACAGTCGAACAAGACCGATGTGCCATGAAAATTGGTACAGATGGTGTACTCCTTGGTGCATGGACTAGTGTTGAGAAAAATCCATTTTCTGTATTAGATATTGGAGCTGGCACAGGTGTTCTTAGTTTAATGTTAGCGCAACGCAGTTTTGCAGAACTCATAGATGCTATAGAAATAGATGCTGATGCTTATGAACAGTGTACCGATAACTTTGAAAACTCTCCATGGAATGATCGGTTGTTTTGCTATCATGCCTCATTAGAAGAATTTACGGAAGAAATTGATGATAAATACGACCTCATCATCTCTAACCCTCCTTTTTATTCCGAAGACTATAAAACTGAAGATTCATCAAGGGATTTGGCACGATTTGCTGATGCACTGCCTTTTGAAGAGCTATTGAGTTGCGCTTCAAAATTACTGTCTCCAGAAGGTACTTTCTCTGTAATCATTCCTTTTAAAGAAGAGCCTTCTTTTCTAAGTAAAGCATTAGAATATGGATTATATCCTTCAAGGATACTACATGTTAAAGGAAATCCAGATTCAAGTTTCAAAAGAAGTCTAATAGAGTTTTCACGTTATCAAGCTACTACTGAAATTTCAGAATTAACCATTGAAATTTCAAGGCACAATTACACAGAAGTCTACAAGGAATTAACCAAGGATTTCTACCTCAAAATGTAAGCCTTAAAATTGCTCGCTGAAAACGTTTTCGTTACATTTGCTACCACAAAAAAACTAACTCATGAAGCCAGATTTATTCGAAGCACCTGATTATTATAATATTGACGAACTTTTAACGGAAGAGCACAAATTAGTGCGCGATGCAGCAAGAGAATGGGTAAAGCGCGATGTGTCTCCAATTATTGAAGAATATGCGCAACGCGCAGAATTTCCACCTCAGATTATTGGTGGATTAGCAGAGATTGGAGCGTTTGGACCTTACATCCCTGAAGAATATGGAGGTGCAGGATTGGATCAGATTTCTTATGGTCTAATAATGCAAGAAATAGAACGTGGTGATTCTGGTGTTCGTAGTACGGCATCTGTTCAATCATCATTGGTAATGTATCCGATCTGGAAATATGGTAATGAAGAGCAGCGTCAAAAATATTTGCCTAAGCTAGCTTCTGGTGAGTGGATGGGTTGTTTTGGTCTTACTGAGCCAGATCATGGTAGTAACCCAGGAGGTATGGTAACCAATTACAAAGATATGGGTGATCACTACTTGCTTAATGGTGCTAAAATGTGGATCAGTAATGCACCTTTTGCTCAGGTTGCTGTAGTTTGGGCAAAGAACGAAGAAGGTCGTATTCACGGATTAATCGTTGAGCGTGGTATGGAAGGCTTTAGTACTCCTGAAACGCACAACAAATGGTCACTTAGAGCTAGTGCAACGGGTGAGTTGATTTTTGATAATGTAAAAGTGCCTAAAGAAAATCTTCTTCCAAATAAATCTGGATTGGGCGCACCACTTGGTTGCTTGGATTCTGCTAGGTATGGTATCGCTTGGGGAGCTATTGGAGCTGCTATGGACTGTTACGATACTGCACTAAGATACAGTAAAGAAAGAATCCAATTTGGGAAGCCTATTGGTCAATTCCAGTTACAGCAAAAGAAACTAGCTGAAATGATTACTGAAATTACTAAAGCACAGTTGTTAACCTGGAGATTGGGTACGCTTAGAAATGAAGGTAAAGCAACTTCTGCTCAAATATCTATGGCCAAGCGTAATAATGTAGATATGGCTATAAATATTGCCAGAGAAGCAAGACAAATTTTAGGTGGAATGGGAATCACTGGTGAATATAGCATCATGAGACATTCTATGAATCTTGAGAGTGTAATTACTTACGAAGGTACTCACGATATTCATTTATTGATTACTGGTTTAGATATTACTGGCCTAAACGCCTTTAAATAGAGGTAAAAAAGTATAACAATAAAAAAAGCCTGATTTTAGAATCAGGCTTTTTGTTTTATATAGTTCGATGTTACTTCGCAACAATGATATAGGTGTTTCTCTTTCCTTTATTGAGAACAATATATTTGTCGTTAATAAGATCTTCTGTTGTAAGCTTGTAGTCTTCTTTTACTTTTTCCTTATTTACCGAAACAGAATTTTCCTTTAGTGCTCGTCTTGCTTCACCATTAGACCCTAAGAAATTAGTTTTAGCCGCTAAAGCACCAATCATATCAACGCCTTCCGTCAATTCTCCTTTTGAAATTTCAGCAGTTGTCACGCCTTCAAATACATCTAGGAAAGTTTGCTCATCTATAGTTTCGATATCTGCCTTGAATGTTTTGCTGAACAGGATTTCTGATGCTTTCTTAGCATTTTCAAAATCAGATTTAGAATGCACAAAAATCGTCACTTCTTCTGCTAAGCGTCTTTGTAATGCTCTTTGATGCGGTGCTTCTTTATGGTCTTCAATTATAGAATCAACAGTTTCTTTATCTAAAAACGTAAATATCTTGATGTACTTCTCAGCATCTTCATCTGAGGTGTTCAACCAAAACTGGTAGAATTTATAAACTGATGTTTTATCAGTATCTAACCATACGTTACCACCTTCAGATTTACCAAATTTAGAACCGTCTGCTTTAGTAATTAGAGGACAAGTCATGGCAAAAGCCTTCGCTTCTTCTCCAACATTCATACGTCTAACCAACTCAGTTCCTGTAGTGATGTTTCCCCATTGGTCACTTCCTCCCATTTGCAATAAACAATTATGAGCTTTGTGCAAGTGATAGAAATCGTATCCTTGGATTAGTTGGTAAGTAAACTCGGTAAATGACATCCCTACAGTGCCTTCTCCAGAAAGACGCTTCTTAACGGAATCTTTAGCCATCATATAGTTTACGGTAATGCGTTTACCTACATCTCTGGCAAAGTCGATAAAGGTAAAGTCCTTCATCCAATCATAATTATTCACCAGAATTGGTGCATTGGCTTCCGGAGAATCGAAATCTAAGAATCTTGATAATACATTTTTTATGCCTTGTACATTCTTATTCAAAGTAGCTTCATCCAAAAGGTTACGCTCATCACTTTTCCCAGACGGGTCTCCAATCATTCCAGTAGCACCTCCAACCAAAGCAATAGGCTTGTGTCCTGCTTGTTGTAAGTGACACAATAAGATTATTGGCACAAGGCTCCCAATATGTAAAGAATCTGAAGTAGGATCGAACCCAATATAGGCTGTAGTCATCTCTTTATTGAGTTGTTCTTCAGTTCCTGGCATAATATCGTGTACCATACCTCTCCATTGCAATTCTTCTACAAGATTCTTTGTTATCATATTAGTAAAATTAAGATTTGGCAAAGATAAAAATCAGTATAGAATTAATAGTGCTTAAGGGATATTTCTTTACTTTCGTTTTATGATATTAGTCACAGGTGGTACAGGGCTGGTTGGCTCGCATTTATTATACAAGCTTGTTGAAAGCGGTAACAATGTGAGAGCTATTTATAGAAGACAGCACAAATTGGAACATGTAAAGCATGTCTTTTCTTATTATTCTGATTCGCCTGATAGTCTTTTCGATAGTATAGAATGGATTGAAGCTGACCTTAATGATATTCCTGCTCTCGAAACTGCCTTTGATAATGTAGATTATGTCTACCATTGTGCAGCTTTTGTCTCTTTTGAACCAGATAAATACCATTTACTTAGGCAGACTAATATTGATGGCACCGCTAACATCGTAAACTTAGGCATTAAGTATAATGTAAAGAAACTTTGCTATGTTAGTTCTATTGCCGCCATTGGCAGTAATGAAAATCCTGAAACATTAATCACCGAAGAAACTGCTTGGAACACTGAGGATGATAATAGCGTGTATGCCATAAGTAAATATGGTGCCGAGTTGGAGGTTTGGCGTGGTACTCAAGAAGGTTTAGATGCTGTAGCGGTTAATCCTGGAATTATTTTAGGCCCTGGTTTTTGGCATGGTGCAGGAAGTGGCAGCCTCTTTAAAGGCATCTATAAAGGCATGAAATATTATACTGAAGGCATTACTGGTTTTGTGGATATTTGGGATGTTGTAGATCCTATGATTTCTTTAATGGACAGCTCGATAAAAAACCAAGGTTACATCTTGATTTCTGAAAATATGTCTTTCAAAGATTTTCAAGTGTTAGTTGCTGAAAGCTTAGATGTGAAACCTTCACACAAAAAAGCAAGTAATTTTATGTTGCAAATTGCATGGAGATTGGATTGGTTGGCACATAAACTTTTAGGAAAACGTAGACGACTGTCTAAAAACACCGCGAAATCTCTTCAATCAAAAGCTTTGTATGATAATTCTAAAATAAAGGAGGCTTTAAATTATGAGTTCAAATCCATAAAAAAGTCTGTAGAGGAAATATCGTCTTTATTCTTACAGGATAATTCCATTAAGACTTAGGCTTCTTCTTTTTTGGAATATTAGTAGGTTTCCCTTTTAAAGGTTTTGTTTCTAACTTCCCTATTGAATCTCGTCGTTTTTGTCGGGCAGCTTTTGTAGAATCTTGCTTCCTCTTTTTTTCCTCATTTTCTTTCTTCATCTGTGCATCGTAGTCTTTCTTCTCCTCTTCAATTCTATTTTTTACAGTTGTAATAATGTTTTTGTAAGCTTCTACATCTTGGGCATAATATCTATTACTTGTCGCAAATTGTACACTGTCAATATTGTGCTTTTCGTATAAAAGTGTTTCAGGAGAAATGCCATTATTTTCAAGAATCTTTCTGTTCGAAGCTTTTGCTGCATTAAAGATATAGGCATCATATAAAACCTCAACCATCTTCTCTTTGGGAATCAGGTTATCTGGCTTTTGAGGTTTTTTGGAACCTTCACAGCCAAATAAGACTAAAGCAATTATTGCCAGAATATATCCTTTCATCTAATTCCTATTGAATGTCAATCGTTTTGCTGCTCTAACGTTATTAACCTCTCCATTATTATACGCTAGATGACCATTAACAAAGGTATGCGTAATTTTCGATTTAAATGTAGTGCCTTCAAAAGGAGACCATCCGCATTTGTATAACACATTATCTTTATTTACTTCCCAGCTATCATTTGGGTTTACAATCACTAAGTCTGCAAAATATCCTTCGCGGATATAGCCTCTTTTTTCAACATCGAATAATATTGCTGGATTATGGGCTGCTTTCTCTACGATTTTTTCTATTGAAATTTTACCATTATGATGTGCTTCAAAAAGTGCTACTAAGGCATGTTGCACTAATGGTCCTCCAGAAGGTGCTTTTGTATATACTTCTGCCTTTTCTTCTAATGTATGTGGTGCGTGATCTGTAGCGATTACATCAATTCTATCATCTAAAAGTGCTTCCCATAGTTGGTCTCTATCGTTGGCCGTTTTTACAGCAGGATTCCATTTTATATGAGTTCCTTTTTCTTCGTAATCTTTATCTGTAAACCAAAGGTGGTGAATACAAACTTCTGCAGTAATCTTCTTATCTTTTAAAGGAATACTATTATCAAACAAAGCTGTTTCCTTTCCTGTTGAAAGGTGAAATACATGCAACCTTGCACCTGTTTTCTTTGCCAGTTCAATTGCCTTAGATGAAGACAGGTAACAGGCTTCCTCGCTTCTAATTATTGGGTGTAGCTTAATAGGAATATCATCGCCATAGATAGCCTGATAATGCGCCTGGTTGTTTCTAATTGTGTTTTCGTCCTCACAATGCACGGAAATTACCATATCTGTGGAAGAGAATATTTTTTCGAGAATTTCTGGATCATCAACCAACATATTTCCTGTTGAAGACCCTAAAAACAGCTTAAGCCCTGCTACTTCTTTGGGATTTACTTTTAGAATTTCCTCTAAGTTATCGTTGGTACCTCCAAACATAAAGGAATAATTAGCATAAGCGGTTTCGGCTGCTCTATCGAATTTCTTATTCAGCTCTTCAATAGTTGTGGTTTGCGGCTTAGTATTTGGCATTTCTACGAAAGAAGTAATTCCTCCTGCTATAGCTGCTCTGGATTCTGTTTCTATATTAGCTTTATGGGTTAAACCTGGCTCTCTAAAATGAACCTGATCGTCAATCATCCCAGGAATTATATAACTGCCTCGAGCATCAATAACCTCGTCTGCTAAAGTTGGGTTTATTTCGGCAGAAATAGCCTTGATATAATCACCTTCAATTAAAATATCACTTTCAATGATGGCTCCTTCATTGACTATACGTCCATTTTGTATTAAAGTTGTTCTCATAAACACTTTTAATTCTTACTGAATAAGCTTTTTATTTTCATACTTATAACTCCAAAAACGGCTTCTGAAATAATTCCTCCGCTCATTTTAGACTTCCCTTTTGTTCTATCCGTAAATATTACTGGCACTTCAACAATTTTAAATCCTTTTAGATGTGCTTTAAATTTCATTTCAATCTGAAAAGCATAGCCTACGAATTTAATTTTATCTAGATTGATTTCTTCCAACACCTTTCTTGAATAGCATACAAACCCTGCAGTAGTATCGTGGATTTTCATCCTGGTAATCAATCTCACATATTTTGATGCAAAATAGGATAATAGTATTCTGGTCATTGGCCAATTGACCACATTAACTCCTTTTACATAGCGAGATCCCACTGCAACATCGTTTCCTTCTGTAGCACAAGCATTATATAGTTTTATAAGGTCATTAGGATTGTGGGAGAAATCTGCATCCATTTCAAAAATGTAATCATATTGGTGCTGTAGACACCACTTAAACCCATCTATATAGGCTGTCCCTAGTCCTTCTTTTTTTGAGCGATTGAGCAGAAATAATGATGATTCGAATTCTTCTTGAAGTTCTATAACCGTCTTTGCTGTACCGTCTGGTGAATTGTCATCTACTACCAAAATATGAAATGCCTTATCCTGACCAAAAACTGCTCTGATAATAGATTCTATATTCTCAATTTCGTTGTAAGTAGGAATGATGACAATGGCATCTTGCATATCACGGAAATTTTAGCAAAAGTAAGTTTTTAAATGATTATTCTAGGATAACAGCAATAGATATTATTTGACGCAAAATAGAATAAACAATCTAATTTTCTTTATACTTTAGCATTATGTTAAGAGAAGTAATAACAAATGATTGGTACACTATTTTTATAGTCATCGGTTTGGTATTTATTGTTGCTTCGAAGACCTTATTTGGATTGCGATTTATGGATTTTTTACTCGTTGTAGGAAATTCTAAATACTTAAAAATCTATGCCAGGGAACAAAAATTTATCGACACTTTTGATTCTCTACTTTTTGTAAACCTAGTACTTTCATTTTCTGTATTTTCTTATATCTCTTATTCGCAATTAATTGCTCCTATAGATTTTGATCTCTTTACATTTTTGAAAGTAGCTTTTGCAATTGCAGCTATTATTCTCATGAAGGTTTTAATAGAGCGATTAATAGGTAGTCTTTTTGATATAGATCCAATTATTGATAGTTATTTATTTCAAAAAACCACCTTTAAGAACTATACAGGCTTGCTATTACTTCCTCTTAATGCTTTATTATTATTTACTCTAACGCCTTCAAAATTTGTTATTTATGCAATATTTGGTGTTATAGTCTTAATTAATTTGATTGGATTTGTTACATCTTTCAAAACCCATCAAAAATTACTTATCAACAATTTATTCTATTTTATTTTGTACCTTTGCGCTCTCGAAATTGGACCTTATGTGATTTTATATAAGGTTTTTGTAGAGTATAACGCTTAAAATATTGCGTCTGCTTATGAAAGTGAAAACAATTTTAGTATCACAACCAGAGCCTAAAATAGAAAATTCGCCATACTTCGATTTACAGGAGAAGCAAAAGGTAAAGATAGATTTCAGACCTTTTATCCATGTCGAAGGACTTGCTGCAAAGGAGGTAAGACAGCAAAAAGTTGATCTCAGTGGTTATACGGCTATTATATTAACTAGTCGTAATTCTGTTGATCACTTCTTTAGAGTAGCTGAAGAAATGCGTTTCAAGGTGCCAGATACCATGAAATATTTCTGCCAGTCTGAAGCTGTTGCTTATTACTTGCAAAAGTATGTGGTGTATAGAAAGAGAAAGATATATGTGGGTAAGCGTACTTTTGCTGATTTATCGCCATTAATCAAAAAGTATAAGGACGAAAAATTCTTATTACCAACTACAGATAAAGTAAAGCCAATAATCCCTGATACTCTAGATAATCTTGGAGTAAACTGGAAGCAAGCTACTTTTTACAAAACAGTAATTAGCGATCTTTCTGATTTGGCAGATGTTTATTACGACATCTTGGTATTCTTTAGCCCATCTGGAATTGAATCATTATTCCATAATTTTCCAGACTTTAAACAAAACAATACCAGATTAGCTGTTTTTGGAAATACAACTATTAAAGCTGTAGAAGAAAAAGGATTGCGTGTCGATATTGCTGCGCCAACTCCAGAAACTCCTTCTATGACAATGGCTTTAGAAAAGTATATCGAACAAGCTAATAAAGGAAAATAAATAAGGCACTTTTAGTCAATAATAAAAAAAGCGGATTCAAAATTGAATCCGCTTTTTTTATTATTATTCTTTAAGCTCATTTTACATTTGGTGCTCCTGCCAATATTTCTTCATTGGCATAATCTTCAAATTTCTTAAAGTTTTCTCTAAATGAAGCCGCTAGCTTATACGCTGTCTTATAGTAACCTTCATCATTATTCCATGTTGTTCTTGGGCTTAGTACCTCTGTTGGCACACCAGGACAAGTTCTAGGCTGCATAACTCCGAAAACAGAGTGGATATGATACTTTTCGTAGCTATAATCACCTAGATCACCATTCATTGCTGCTGAAATCATGGCTCTGGTATACTTCAATTTCATTCTATGTCCTATTCCATAAGGACCACCTGTCCAACCTGTATTAACTAACCATACATTAACACCAGATTCTTTCATCTTGGCACTTAGCATCTCTGCGTACTTCGTAGGATGCAAAGGCATAAATGGCGCTCCAAAACAAGCAGAAAAACTTGGTAATGGTTCATCTATTCCAGCTTCTGTTCCAGCAACTTTAGCTGTATAACCTGAAATAAAATGGTATGCTGCTTGACCAGGCGTTAACTTAGATATCGGAGGCAATACTCCAAAAGCATCTGCTGTTAAGAAGAAAATGTTTTTTGGGTTTTTACCTATAGATGGTTTTTGAATATTATCGATATGGTAAATCGGGTAGCTAACTCTAGTGTTTTGAGTGATAGAAGTATCAGCAAAGTCAACATTGCCGTTATCATCCATTATAACATTTTCTAGAATTGCTCCTTTTTTAATTGCATTATAAATCTCTGGTTCGCTTTCTTGAGATAAATTAATCACTTTAGCATAACAGCCTCCTTCAAAATTGAATACTGTATTTTCAGCAGTCCAACCGTGCTCATCATCTCCGATTAAGCTTCTGTCTGGGTCAGTAGATAACGTTGTTTTCCCAGTACCAGATAATCCAAAGAATATTGATGTATCTCCATCTTTACCAACATTGGCACTACAGTGCATTGGTAAAGTATTTTTGAATACTGGTAATATAAAGTTCAATGCAGAAAAAATACCTTTCTTAATTTCACCTGTATAACCAGTTCCACCAATAAGTGCAATTTTTCTGGTAAAGTTTAATATTGCAAAATTATGTTGTCGTGTTCCATCAATTTCTGCATTTGCCATAAACTCAGGCGCATTAATCACCGTCCACTCAGGATCAAAGTTTTCCAATTCTGCTTCAGTAGGTCTAAGGAACATATTGTAAGCGAACATGTTACTCCAAGGATATTCGTTTATAACACGAATATTTAAGCGATAATTATCGTCAGCACATGCATAACTGTCTCTCACAAAAACTTCCTTTTCTGATAGATACGCTACAACTTTATCGTAGAGTGCATCAAACTTATCTGATTCAAAAGGAATATTAATATTTCCCCACCATACACGATCTTTAGTAATATCGTCTTTAACAATAAATCGGTCTTGAGGTGAGCGACCAGTAAATTCTCCTGTATTAACAGCTATAGCTCCAAAAGCAGATTCTACACCTTGCCCTTTTTTAATAGTTAAGTCGTGAAGTTCGTCTGAGGAAAGTTGATAGTGTACTTTGGCATTCTTGATTCCGTAATCATCTAGCGAAATCGATTTCGTTGCTTGGGTATGGTCTACCATATTTTTGTCATGTTGTTTAAAGTGCAAAGGTAAAATTTTATTTAAAGTTACCTCCTATAATCAGCTCAATTCGAATTAATTTTCAAAAAATTTATCAACAAAAACACCCATGATAAAATCAATAAAAGTCCTCCTATTGGAGTCACAAAACCAATCTTCTTAAAATCGAAGCTTGTTAATGTATTTGTAGCCAAAGCATATATAGATCCTGAGAATAAAACGACACCAATGATTACTAAATAGAGTATTATCTTTTGGTAAGTCAATGAGACATATGATGATGACCCTACAAACAGTAAGAACAGGGCGTGATACATCTGATATTTAACCCCTGTCTCAAAAGTTGCTATCGATTCTGCAGGAATAACTTTTTTTAGTCCATGAGCAGCAAAAGCTCCCAGAATAATACTTAGTATTCCTAAAATCGCCGCAGTTATTAATATAGATTTGTTCATTATAAATGTTGGTTTATATTTTTAAATATTAGTGCTTTTATTACATTCGTGACCATAAAATTACTCAAGAAAAAACACTATGCGAAATATTCTGGTAATAGGATCTGGGAAATCTTCTTCTTATCTTATTAAATACCTGTTAGAGAAGGCAAATGCTGAAGATTTACAGATTACGGTAGGTGATCTTAATATTGAAAATGCGAGAAAACTTGTTGGAGATCATCCTAGAGCTAATGCCATTACATTAGATGTTTTTAATGCAGAATCTCGCAATGCTGCGATTACTGATGCAGATATTGTTGTCTCTATGTTGCCAGCTAGATTTCACATCGAAGTTGCTAAAGATTGTGTTGCTTTAGGTAAACATATGGTGACAGCCTCTTATGTAAGTAAGGAAATGCAAGCACTAGATGAGCAGGTTAAGGCCAAGGGTCTTGTGTTTATGAACGAAATTGGTGTAGATCCTGGAATAGATCACATGAGTGCTATGCAGGTGATAGACCGCATTAGAGACAATGGCGGTAAAATGATTTTGTTTGAATCTTTCACAGGAGGATTAGTGGCTCCTGAAAGTGATAACAATTTGTGGAACTATAAGTTTACTTGGAATCCAAGAAATGTTGTAGTTGCTGGTCAAGGTGGTGCTGCAAAATTCTTGCAAGAGGGAGCGTATAAGTATATTCCCTACAACAGATTATTTAGAAGAACTGAGTTTCTAGAAGTAGAAGGATTTGGTAGATTTGAAGCTTATGCAAATCGTGATTCTTTAAAATATCAACATGTTTATGGATTGGATCATGTACAAACGCTTTATAGAGGTACAATGAGACGTGTTGGTTTTTCTAGAGCATGGAATATTTTTGTAACGCTAGGAATGACAGATGATAGTTACACTATAGATGATAGTGAAAACATGAGCTATCGTGATTTTGTAAATGCATTTTTACCTTATAGCCCTACAGATTCTGTAGAGCTAAAGCTAAGACATCAGGTTAAGATCGACCAAGATGATATTGTCTGGGACAAACTATTAGAACTAGATATCTTCAGCAGCACAAAAATGGTTGAACTCGCTAAAGCGACTCCAGCACAAATTCTTCAGAAAATATTAATGGACAGCTGGACTTTGGATGAAGATGACAAAGATATGATCGTAATGTATCATAAGTTTGGCTATGAGCTAAATGGTGAAAAGCATCAGATCGATGCAACTATGGTTGCACTGGGCGAAGACCAAACCTATACAGCGATGGCCAAAACAGTTGGATTACCTGTAGCTATGGCCACTATGGCAATCTTGAAAGGCAAAATCAATACACCAGGTGTACAGATACCAATTAACAAGGAAGTATATAACCCTATTTTGGAGGAATTAGAAGACTATGGTGTTGTCTTTAATGAAAAAGAAGTTCCTTATTTAGGTTATAATCCATTGAATGCTTGAAGAGCACGACAGTTTGAAGCATCTTCGAACTTAAAACAATTAGAATTACAATCTTAAATCATTTTCTTAAATTTAAGGCTTAATTAAAACCTTAATTTATAATGAAGGTTATAAATCAAAACATTCATATCGATGGAATCGATAAGAAGATTCTGCGTGCTTTAATGCAGGATGCCAGAACACCCATCCTTGAAATTGCAAGAAATGTTGGCATCTCTGGAGCAGCTATCCATCAAAGACTAAGAAAGCTAGAAAAATCAGGACTTTTAATTGGCTCTAAGTTTATTGTGAATCCAAAAGTTCTGGGTTACACCACCATGGCTTTTGTTGGTGTCTATTTGGATAAAGCCGTAAGTAATCCTGAAGCTGTAAAACAACTCCAAAAAATACCTGAAGTACTAGAATGTCACTACACAACAGGTCATTGGAGTGTGTTTATAAAAATACTCGCTAAAGATAATGAGCATTTAATGCATCTGCTTAATAAAGAAATACAATCAATTTCTGGTGTTTCTAGAACCGAAACCTTCGTCTCTCTTCAACAACAAATTGATAGACAGATTAAGATTTAACCAGATCTTTAAAGCTTTATGAACTTTTTAATGATTGTCTTTGTATTCGCTTCAAACTGAATCTTGACAAAGTATGATCATCATATAATATTGAAAAGTGCTGAGTAATGAACACAGCACTTTCTTATAAAACTGTTAGTCTCTTGGTGGGTAAATTCCTTGAATACAAATACAGTAGTTAATTGTTAAAAAAGGCTGCATATTATTTACTGGACTAGACGAACCAGTATTACCTGTATCTACAGTTCCTCTAACTGGAGCGCTAAATGTAGACAAAGTCGTATCTGCTGAAGATGCGGGAGCATACGAATTTGCACTATTAGCTGGAATATTTCCCTGTGTTTCATCTGTGGTTCCATCTCTGTTTGATGCTGGTGTTTCTATGGTAGCTCTAACTGTTTGACCATCGAAAGTCACCTGATGTCCATGTGGAGGCAATTGAGCAACATTCAAAATATTTGACTCCGTCCCTCCTTTTTGACCTAGTCTCCAATTCGTAAACCCAGGAGCAGCACCTTGACTGATTGCCACATGACCTCTTAGATCTGGCAATCCAAAAGTTGTACGTCCATCTCCACCGTAAGTTGTTCCCAATAGTGAAAAAAGTGCTTGATAATCCGCTATTGCCAAAAGTTGTCCATTACAAGGCAGCCAACCTCTAGGTGCAAAACTAAAAGCAAAAGCTTGTATTGTTCCAATGTAATCTTCCATGATGATATAGATTTAAAAGTTAATAACACCAAATTTAGAGGCGCCATTACTCATCTATAGCAGTAGTATCACGGGATAAAAAATCAGGTAAAAACCCTTATTTCTTTTTAATTAAGGTTCCCTAACTTTACTGTAAACTATTAATCTTATTAATCATGGAATCAAAAACATTAGAATCAAATTCAGCCCCATCTGCTCCACCAGTACTTCAATTAGGTATTTGTGAAGCCATAGAATCTGCACAGACTTGGAGAGGAATGAACAGTAATAGAGCGAAAGCGTTTCTTATACCTATAGCAGATTTATTGGCATGCTTTGTAGAGATGGAGATTGCTACTTATAATAGTGAGAAAAAAGAATTTACTGTTAAAGAAGATGTTCCTCATGACCTTAGAGCCTACATGGGAACTAAAAACGACCCAAGTTATTGGAATGATCCAAATAAAGGATATGGTAATAAATTGCTAATTGTAGCAACTAAATGGGATGATCGATTAAAGAAATATGTAGATATTGTAGATCGAATTACCAACTGCCCAGAAAACAATCATAAAAGTTCTATTAATGGAGATGGACTAGTTGGAAGCGGTGTGTATGATTTTACCGTACCTTGTCCAAACGAATGTGATCCAAGCAGTTCTTTAATGAAATAAATTTATGAATCCCATTTTAGACGACTTTTTCGAATACTTAGGGATTGTATTACTGTTTATTAACGCATGCTTATATATTTGGAGCTACAGAACCATAAGAGGTTCTGTAGCTCTGAAGTATTTCAGTACATATCTTGCGACAATATTTATAGTCTTATTATCTAGTTTATTAATTGTCAAGGTTTTTAAAGTTAGAAACAACCTTTATCTATCTCATCTATATTTTTTGTCACAGTTTGTATTATTGTCCCTTTTTTATAAATCTCAATTCAAGAAAAATCAAAAAAAATGGGTAAACATTACCTTGTCTTTGGTATTATTAATTGTAACTATTCAATATATTAATAAGCCTCAACTTTTGAAAAAATTCAACTTATTCGAAATTTTCATATCTTCATTCCCCTTAGTTGTATACTCAATTGTTCATTTATACAATGCGTTAAATAATAAAGGAAAGTACATGCTTATCAATGCTGGTGTTTTAATGTACATCGCTACAAGTACACTTATCTTTATTCTAGGAGATTATATTACTTCTAACACTAAGAACCATTTGATTGCTAAAATATGGTTTATTAATAAAGTATTATATGTAGGATACTTATTGCTAATTCTAGTCGAATGGAAGAAGAATATTTCGCCTCTCTCGAGCAAATCATAGGAGCACTTGTTTATGGCATTATTTTTTTGGTTCTAGTAACTACTGGGCTGATTTTGTTTTTTCATTACTCAAGGAAAAAGATCACTGAGAAGGAAATAGAAAAAATAGCTATCTCATTAGATCAAAAACAGAAGGTACTACAAGCATCTATAGCCGCTCAAGAAGAAGAGCGAAAGCGTATTGCTAAAGACCTACACGATGCCATTAGTGCTAAACTAAATGTTGTCAGCCTTACCACCCATGTTTTACTTGAAGATGAAGGGTTAGACATAGAACACCAAAATTCGTTAAACCATATTTTGGATGTTACTACCAAAACTCTGGAAAGCTCTCGGAAGATTGCTCATGATCTCATGCCTCCAATATTAGAAAAATTTGGCTTGAAAGTAGCTTTGGAAGAATTACTCGAAGAATTTACAAAGAGTAAACAAATAGAGATAGAAAGTAATATCGATGACCTTAACTTTCTATCAACTGACAAAGGATTGCACATCTTCAGGATTATACAAGAATTGCTTAATAATTCAACAAGACATGGAAAAGCATCTTTAATTATTCTTGAAATAAAAAAGCTATCCAATGAAGGCTTTAGAATCACATTTAGTGATAATGGTGTAGGTTTTGACTTCGATGAGGATCGTAAAAAACCTGGAATAGGCCTTCAAAATATAGAAAGTAGAGTAGCAATACTTAATGGTGAGTTTATTGTCAATAGTAAACTAAACAAAGGAAGTACATTCATTATAAATTGTAATAGTGATGAATAAAAAAATCAACATAGTATTAGCAGATGATGAACTTTTGTTTCGACAAGGCTTGAAAGCAATTTTAAGTAAAGTGAAGCAAATTAAGGTTTTGTTTGATGCCAATGACGGCAATGATCTTATGCAAAAATTAAGAACTACTGAACAATTACCAGATATTATTATTACGGATCTAAAAATGCCTAATCTAAATGGTGTTGAAGCCACAAAACTCATACGAAAAGAGTTTCCAAACATAAAGATTATAGCCTTAACAAGTTACTTTAGTAAACCATTCATCATTAACATGATTTCCATTGGAGCTGTTGCATATTTAGCGAAAGATAGTACACCTAAGCTAATGCTTACAACTATAGAAGAAGTATCTGAAAAAGGGTTTTTCTATGATGAAAAAGTGATGAAGTACATACATGAAGGCCTTTTGAATCCGGCAGAAAAGAAACTAAAGTCAAACTTTGATACGACGTACTTTACCAAAAGAGAAAAAGAGGTATTAGAACTCATCTGTAAACAGCTTACCACTAATGAAATTGCCGAAGCCTTATTTATTAGTCCAAGAACCGTTGAAGGCCACAGAAACAATCTTCTTCTCAAAACCGAATCAAAAAACGTAGCCGGATTGGTAATCTATGCCATTCAAAACAAACTAGTCTCTTTGGAGGCTAATAACTTTTAATTTCGACTATAAACTTTAAACAAAAAGAGATTGGCAAATACCAATCTCTTTCTTTAATTACTAACTTAAAAACTATTAACCTTTCATCATTAGTAATCTACTTAGTTTAATCCTAACACTGCAGAGAACACATAGATAATGCCCATTTCCTCTGGTTGGTTAATAACAGGAGCTGTTGCAAACCCTACTCCCCAATACAATGTCTCTGCTCCTCCTAATTGCGATCTTCCATAAAAAGTCCCAGATAAGCCTCCATTGTTTGCTACTTCTTGAGTGATTTGTTTCGCCATTTCTGTTATCGTATTAGTATCTACAGGTAAGTCCCAAGAAGTAAAATCTTGAGTAATCGCCTGAGTAACACACTTTGGAGCTTTACCAGCTACATTAGCTTTCCAAGGCGCCATTATTGCAGAATCTTCTTGATAACTAGCATAAGCTGGAAATGCGTCTGGCCAGCTTCCTGATAAATCTTTTGCTAGCTTAGCTTCAATTTTGCTAACAACAGTACTAACCGTTACTCCTGCTGGAATTTGCCCCAATCCCAATCTACTGTATGCCTCTTGGAATTCATTTACGTTTACTGTGATATTAGTTACACTTACTTTTGCCATGATATTATAATTTATATAGTTGTGTCTACTCGTTTATTTGGTTTTTCGACTTCGACCATTTCAATAATTCGTTGCAACATCTACTGAACATTACAAAGTTTGAAAAACAACCAAACAGTCTTTACCGAATAAAGCCTTCAAATAAGAAAGACGTATTTATACTGTAAGAAGTGAAGAGTAGAGTATAAATTACTTTCGCGTAGAATTACTCATTTTGCTATATAAAAAAACCCCTTATCGCGATAAGGGGTTTTCCACTTTATAAATGAAGTTTTAATCACTTCCTAAAATCTGTACGGCCCAATAAACTAATGATGCTAAAGCTCCAAGAGCAGCTACCAAATAAGTCCTAGCTGCCCATTTCAAGGCATCTTCAGAGCCTTTGTATTCTTCTGGCGTTACCATGTTCTTGTTTTTTAACCAAGCCAATGCTCTATTACTCGCATCATATTCTACTGGTAATGTGATAAAGCTAAATAACGTTGCAAACCCCATCATTACCAATCCAGCAATTGCAACCCAATATCCTAAACCTACACCTGCTGCAGCTCCAAGCACCAAACCTCCGATTATAAGCCATTGCGACATTCCAGAAGAAACACTCACTATTGGTACTAACTGACTACGCATTTGTAACCAACCGTAAGCTTGCGCGTGCTGAACAGCATGACCAACCTCATGCGCAGCAACAGCAGCCGCAGCTGCATTCCTTTGGTTATAAACTGCCTCACTAAGATTTACTGTTTTATTTTTAGGATTATAGTGATCTGTCAATTGACCAGGTGTTGAAATGACTTCAACATCATAGATACCATGATCGGATAACATCTTTTGAGCAATCTCAGCACCACTCATCCCATTTCTTAATTGTACTCTGGAGTACTGAGCAAATTTTCGCTTCAATGTATTGCTTACTAGCCAACTTGCTAGCATTATTCCTCCAATTAGTATCCAATATTCCATTCCCATAATTTCAAAGTTTTTTAAGATTGATATTAATTTATACGCAAAAAATGCGCCAATATTATTTTCTGCTCTTTTGTCAGTTACTTTTATTTAGAAGCAAAATCGTAAAGCTTTTTAGGACCTTCTAGTAATACTCTTATGATCTGAAGTGTCCCATCTTCTTTAGTCGCAACCTGCCATTTTATTAATGATATCTTACCTTCTTCTATTTCGATACCAGTAATACTCCTTGGATGCACACAGCTGCCATCGTTAAATAATGCTATTTCATTAGTCTTCGGAAACCTGGGCCTATGCGTATGACCAACTATAGTGAGTATATTATCATTCTCCCTAATCCATTTCTTTAATCGCTTCTCAACCTTAATAAGATTCTTATAATTCTTAGCTGGACTTGTTGGATCTGCAATTCCTAGAATTTGTAATGGCTTCCAAAGTACTCTCACCATAAACCTACTCCATTTCCAGAATAGATAATTCCACCAATCTGCCTGGTGACCATGCGCCAAAAACAATTCCTGTTCGGTTTCCGTATGCCTTAGAACTATCGCTTCATGATATTGTAAATCACAAAATAGCTCCACATCTTCCCCTATCTTTTCATCAAAGTAAGTCGACAAATGCTTTTCTACATATTCTGGATCTCTATAGACCATATCATGATTCCCCCAAATCATATGCAGACGTCCTTCCTCATGGAATTGTTTCATTAGCATATAGACATTCTTATGGGCATCTAGAATAGCATTAAAAGATATGTTTTCCCACAATTCATCGCCATCCCCTAATTCACAATAATCAAATCCAGAGTTGTAATAATGACTTAACGCATGAAAATAGATATTTCTATTGTTTGCAAAATCATCCGCAAAGCTATTATCTCCTCTATGACAATCACTAAACAGAATAAACTTAGAATGATCATTAAAGTTTACTCGCTTTGCATTTTGATATGCGTTATCTAATCGTTTTTTGGCTGAAAACACCTGAATTCTTTTTACCGAAATTAGGTAATATTATTTCAATAAACTAAAAAACCCTTTCTGAACAAATCAGAAAGGGTTTTGATATTATTAAACAATAATTCTTAAGCTTCAAATGGAATTACAGAAACGTAAGATTTGTTATCCTTCTTTTTAGTAAACTGTACGATACCATCAACTTTAGCATGTAAAGTATGGTCTTTACCTAGGTATACATTTTCACCAGCGTGGTGAGCTGTACCTCTTTGTCTAACGATAATATTACCTGCTATTGCAGCTTGTCCTCCAAAAATCTTAACCCCAAGGCGTTTCGATTCTGATTCTCTACCGTTTTTAGAACTTCCGACTCCTTTTTTATGTGCCATTGTATTCTAGTTTTATATTTTAAAATTAACTAAGAGCAGCAATTAAATCGGCTTTCTTCATAGAAGAGTAACCTGTAATCCCTTTTGCTTTAGCCATCTCTTTTAACTCAGCAACAGTTTTGCCACTTAAGTCTTGAGTATTTGTTTCTTTAGTTTCAGTTGCAGCTGGTTTAGCTTTAGCCTCTTCTTTAGCTGGAGCAGCTTTTTCTGCTTTAGCTGGCTTAGCACCTTTTGCTACAATGCTTTCAATTTGAATTTCGGTAAGAGCTTGTCTGTGACCATTTTTTACTCTATACCCTTTACGTCTTTTCTTTTTGAAGACGATTACTTTATCACCTTTAAGGTGCTTTAAGACTTTCGCACTAACCTGTGCTCCGCCTATAGCTGGGGCGCCTACAGTTACATTGTTACCGTCACCGATTAAAAGAACGTTATCGAAAGAAACTTTCTTACCTTCTTCTGTTCCAAGACGATTAACAAAAACTTTTTGGTCTTTCTCAACTTTGAATTGATGCCCTGCTATCTCTACAATTGCGTACATAGCGTAACGTTTTTATTAATTTAAATTCTTTAAAAAATGGATGCAAATATACATCTATTTAAGGAATCTACAAACGTTATACCTGATTTTGAGAGATATTCCAGCTTTTTTTGAAGTATTGCATAAACGTTAGTGTTAAAACTACCGTTGTTGCAAAGCCCATAATAGCAACCACGAAGGAAACAATACCCACACCTATATTAGAATCTCTTCTAAAAGGCTCTAGCAATTCTTCAACAAATCCTGGTTGTAATTCTGTAGCATATAATAGGAAAAAAATAGTAAAAATTAGCGTAGCTACGAACCCTGTTATCACGCCTACCGAAAAGCCTTTCGGATAATTAAAATCATCGCCTTGCTCAGATTTGTAGGATCTTATAGCTTCATAAATACCAAATCCAACAACTACTCCATTGAACAAACTAAAAATTGGTTTTGTGTGCCATCCCAGTAAACTAAGTATTAAAAAATAGGCAATTAATGAGCCACTAATGGCTATTCCGTATCGAATTGGAAGAATAAAATTTTTCATGATTCAATAAGTATTTAGAAGGTGGTAAGTCTTAAAGTTCGTGAAAAATCGCTTAAAAACCTCATTTTTTATGATTCTTTTTGCAGTTTAAATGTCTCAAAAAGCATTGTGATTCATTATTTTTGCTCATCTTCTGTAACATATGATACGGAGTTAAGACAAACATTAAAAATCAATTTAAAATTTTTAAAACAAAATCGCATGAAAAAATTCTTAATGGCATTTGCTTCTTTAGTAGTTTTTGGACTTACTGCAGATGCTCAAAAAGTCGAATTTGAAGAATTTGATTTAGATAACGGCCTCCACGTTATTCTTCATCAAGACAACTCTGCTCCTGTAGTTACAGTTGGAGTTATGTACGACGTAGGTGGAAAAGATCTTGGAGGAGATGAAAAAGCCGGAAATAGAACAGGATTTGCTCACTTCTTTGAGCACTTATTATTTGAAGGAACTGAAAATATTGGACGTGGCGAATGGTTTACTATTGTAACGTCTCAAGGTGGTAGCAATAATGCCAACACTTCTATGGACAGAACTTATTACTACGAAGTTTTCCCTTCAAACAGTTTAGAGCTGGGACTTTGGATGGAATCTGAAAGAATGTTACACCCAGTAATTGATCAAGTAGGTGTAGACACTCAAAACGAAGTTGTTAAAGAAGAGAAGCGTCTAAGAATGGACAACTCTCCTTACGGACAATTGTTACCAGCGGTCACTGAGAACTTATTCAAAAAGCATCCTTATAAGTACAAGAACATTGGTGAGATGGAAGACTTAGATGCTGCTACACTTGAAGAGTTTAAAGCCTATTTCAAAAAATGGTACGGTCCACAAAACGCTGTACTAGTAGTAACGGGAGATTTCCAAATGGAAAACACCAAGAAAATGGTTAGAGATTACTTTTCAGAAGTAAAAAGAGGAACTACTCCAGTAAGAAACTTCCCTAAAGAAGACCCTATTACTGAAACCATAAAAGCTAAGCACTACGATGCTAACATTCAATTACCAGCAATAGTTGCTGCTTACCGTGTGCCAGGCTTTGGAAAAAGAGATGCTTATGTAATGGATATGGTATCTTCATATTTAAGTGATGGTAAAAGTTCTAAACTGTACAAGAAACTAGTTGACGAGCAAAAGCAAGCTTTAGCTGTACAAGCTGTTAACTTAGGGCAAAAAGATTATGGTATTTATGCATTATTCGGAATTCCATTAGGTGATATTGCACTTACGGATCTTTTAGCTGAAATGGATGAAGAGATTGCTAAAATGCAAAACGAATTGATATCTGAAAAAGATTACCAAAAGCTTCAGAATAAATTCGAAAACAGATTTGTAAACTCTAACTCTAGCATGCAAGGTATTGCAAACTCATTGGCAAGATACTACATGCTTTATGGTGATGTAAATTTGATTAATGACCAAATCAATATTTACAGATCAATTACTCGTGAGGAAATTCAAGCTGCTGTTAAAAAATACTTGAACCCTAACCAGAGAGTAGAATTAGAGTATTTACCAAAGAAAGATGATCAATAATATTATAGTATCAAGATATATGAAAACTAAAATAATAGCATTATTTGCAATGTTTTTTGCGGTTGTTTCAGTTAGTGCGCAAGTAGACAGAACAAAACAACCAAAACCAGGACCAGCACCAAAGATTACATTAGAAGTTCCTGGTGAATTTGAATTGAAAAACGGAATCAAAGTTCTCGTTGTAGAAAATCACAAACTTCCTAGA
The DNA here is from genome assembly GCF_040493455.1 of Winogradskyella sp. 3972H.M.0a.05. Lineage (NCBI taxonomy): Bacteria > Pseudomonadati > Bacteroidota > Flavobacteriia > Flavobacteriales > Flavobacteriaceae > Winogradskyella > Winogradskyella sp. 3972H.M.0a.05. The sequence continues at coordinate 72,143 of NZ_JANFDA010000009.1, forward strand.
GTTTCTTATTCTCTAAGAATTGACAATAAGCCTTCTACTGAAGGTGATAAAGCAGGAGTTTCTAGCTTATTAGGAGCTATGTTAGGAAACGGAACTACAAACATCTCTAAAGATGAATTCAACGAAGAGATTGATTTCTTAGGAGCTAACCTAAGCTTTGGTTCATCTGGAGCGTTTGCAAGCTCATTAGCTAAATACTCGGATCGTATTCTTGAGTTAATGGCAGATGCAGCAATGAATCCATTACTTACCGAAGAAGAGTTCAACAAAGAGAAAGACAAATTATTAGAAAGCTTAAAGTCTAATGAGAAAAGTGTCGATGCAGTAGCAGGAAGAGTTGGTGCTGCTTTATCTTACGGAACACATCACCCAAGAGGAGAATACACTAGTGAAGATACTGTAAAGAATGTTACATTCTCTGATGTATTAGCATATTACGAAACACACTTCAATCCAAATAATGCATACATCGTTGTTGTTGGAGATGTTGATTTCCCTACTCTAAAAAAGCAAATCAAAAACCGTTTCGGAAAATGGGAAAAGTCAGCTGGAATTGATGTTACTATTCCAGACCCAAGTCCTAACGCACAGTATACTCAAATTAACTTTGTAGACATGCCAAATGCTGTACAGTCTAATATTTCATTGACTAACAATGTTGATTTGAAAATGAAAGATGAAGACTATCATTCAGTATTAATAGCTAATAAAATTCTTGGTGGAGGATTCAATAGTTATTTAAATATGAATCTTCGTGAAGAGCATGGGTACACTTACGGTGCTCGTTCTAGCGTAGGAACTAGCAGATGGAATGCATCTCGCTTTACTGCAGGAGCTTCAGTAAGAAATGAAGTAACTGACAGTGCAGTTGTTCAAACACTTAAAGAAATAAAGCGAATTAAGACTGAGCCTGTAGAAGCAGACGCTCTTAAAAATGCAAAAGCGAAGTACGTTGGAGATTTTGTATTAGCCTTAGAAAGACCACAAACAGTGGCTAACTACGCGCTAAACATCAAATTAAATGATTTACCTAGCGACTTCTACACTACATATTTAGAAAAGATCAATGCAGTTACAGCTGAAGATGTAAATCGTGTTGCAAACAAGTATTTCAAAACAGAAAACGCACGTATCGTTGTTGTAGGTAAAGGAAGTGATGTTTTAGAAAATCTTGAAAAAACAGGAATTCCTATCAAATACTACGATAAGTATGCAAATGCTACTGAAAAGCCTGTATTCTCTAAGCCAATACCAAAAGACATTACTGCAATGTCTGTTGTTAAAAATTATGTAGCGGCTATTGGTGGCAAAGATAAAGTTAAAGAAGTAAATACTGTTTTAACTAACGCAAATGTTACTATCGAAGGTGCGCCTTTTAAACCAACAGCTACCATCAAACAAATGTCTCCAAATAAGTTCTCTATGGAAATGGTTATTGAAGGAATGGGAACAGTAATGAAGCAAAAATTCGATGGTGCTTCTGGTTATCAAGAGCAACAAGGTCGTAAGATTCCTATGGAAGAAAAAGATGTAGATAAGCGTAAGCAAGAAAGAGGTTTATTTCCAGAGCTTTTTATGGAAGCTTCTAATATAGAGCTAGAAAGCATTGTATCAGTAGATGGTACAGACGCTTACAAGATTAAGTATACAGAAGGGGATGAAGTATCATACAGATATTACAGTACAGATTCTAATTTATTAATCAGAACTGAGTCCACTCAAGAAGCGCAAGGACAGAGTGTAACAACTATCAGTGACACAAATAACTACAAGGAAGTTAATGGAGTTATGTTTCCACACACAACAAAAATAACTGCTGGACCTCAGGTTATTATTTTAAATGTTTCTGAAATAAAATTAAATGATGGTGTTACTGACGAAGACTTTAATTAGGAATAGTTATAACTCCAAATAATACTAAACCGAGGTTTCTAAAATCTCGGTTTTTTTATGCTCTTTTGTTAGATAAATACACCCCTACTAAAATTACCACTGTAGCTAAAGCTTGAATTACATGAAACTGTTCACCATCAATCAATCCCCAAATAAGTGCTACAATTGGCATTAAATAAGTTACAGAAGAAGCAAAGACAGGTGTAGAAATTTGAACCAACTTATTGAACAGCACCTTTGCCAATGCCGTTCCAAAAATTGATAATATCAATACATACAATAACGACATTTTCAGCTTTGGATCCTCAATATTAAATTCTGAAAAGAAGCCTGTAAAAAATAAAATTATAATTGCAGGAAAAATGATTGGCAAAAAGTTACCCGCTGCAATCGTTAAAGGCTTAACATCTTGAAGGTGTTTCTTTATGATATTCACATTGGCAGCATACATAATTGTTGAAGCGATTACAAAACCTGCATACCAATAATTCTGGTGAGGGTTTAAGTGAGCCCCTTTCAATATCAGCATTGCAGTCCCAACAAAACCTATAATTACACCTAGTACTTGTCTTTTAGTTGACGTAATCTTAAAAATTGCCAATCCCATCAATATAGTATTCAGTGGCACTAAAGAATTTAAAATCGAAGCAATAGCACTATCGATTTCGGTTTCAGCAATAGCAAAGAAAAAAGACGGAAAAAAAGACCCAAGAAATCCTGAAATTATAAGCCATATCCATTTGCTCTTATGGATGGTTTTCAAACTACCATAGCCTATTGCTAACAAAATTACACCAGTAACTATTATCCTTAACGAACCCAATTGAAAAGGAGACAAGCCGATTAGAGATTTCTTAATCAGAATAAAAGAACTGCCCCAAATAAGGCTCAGAACTATTAAATAAATCCATTTTAAGCTACCAGACAATACTAATGTTGTTTTAAAAGAATCACAAAAATCGTTAATTCTCTTACAAGAAACACCAATATTTTTTAGATTTGCTCTAAACCCTATAATTAATTACTATGAAGACATTCAAAAATATATTAGGTATTGCCGTTCTTTCTTTACTGGTTTTTTCCTGTAAAAGTGAAAAAGCTCCAGAAGTTAAAACTGTAGATACTGAAGTAGAAGCCAAAGTAGAAGTTGCAGAATTAGATCCAAATGCAACCTATGCGAAAGCAGAATTTACTATCGAAGGCATGACTTGTCAAATGGGATGCGCTAAGACCATTGAAAAGAAAATGGCTAAAATGGAAGGCGTAAAATCTGCGAAAGTAGATTTTGGAAAGAAGCTTGCCATGGTAGAATATGATGAAGCTAAAGTTACTCCAAACTCTCTTGAAGAAGTGGTTGCCAAAGTTGGAAAGATGTACGAAGTTAAAGACATGAAAACTGTAGACAACTTTTCTTCAGACAAGTAAGTACATTCTCAAAAAATAAAACAAAAAACCTCACCGCTAAAGTGAGGTTTTTTGTTTTCCATTATGCCAATTAAAACTGTTTTAAAAACGTAATCTTACTAATAAACTGTGTACTTTGCTGAGAAGGGTCAAAAATATCAGTTTGTGTATCATTCAAGACTAAGTATATGAATGACAAGGGCATATATTCCCAGCTAAATCGTACATTCCAGCGTCCTTGTTCGTTAAAACTATTATATTGGTAAAAGGTAGACATTTGCACTCTGGGATTAAGTGCTAGCCGCAAATTGGCTGTATATAAATCAGTCTCTAAATCTTCCTGCATAACCCCTACCCCATTTATATCATTATGTTCATAGTTGAAAGAAAATGTAGCCTGTGGAATTGGAGCAACTCTAGCAGAAGCATTTATTGTGGTTCTTGTTCCATTGTAAAAATTTCCAAAATTCACACCAACATCTCCTGACCATTTCTTAGAACGATCTGTATTATATCGAACCGTATATCTGGTATAGAAATATCGATCCTGTTCAATTTCCAGACCCAAAGGAGCAAAATCAAAGTTGATATTTTGCCAAGTTGGCGTCGTTGAGACTTCAACGAAACTATTATCCTTAAACCATGTATACACAGGAAAAATGTATAGGCTTGCCTGTTGAAAATTATCAGGATTATCCGCATCATGATTATAATTCACAAACATCCCTGGATCCCATCTTCGAATCCAATCTATATTCTTTGGCCTCCAGATATAGTAACCTCCGGGATTATGTCTTATTACATTGTTTTGTCTCACAAAACCCATTCTAGGATTGTAGTTAGAGTCCGTATATTCTGTCACCCAACCATAATAGTAGTTGTTAGTATCATTACCGATAAAAATACGTCCAGCAAATCCTGTATCTCCAGTCAATTCATCAATGGAAGTTGACATTATGTATTGTATATCCCATTGACTTGTTGGCCTTATTTGCCCATCGATAGTAATTGTCGTGTTATTATTACTTTCTAAATCTAATTCCGAATATGTATCATCCAATCGATGCGTAACCATTACACCTACATTATTCTCTCTTCCGTAGTTTTTTAAATATCTAAACACACCAAAATTGGCTCCAGCAGAATTTTCCGTTTCCCGCTGTCGAACAAAAAGTCCAGCTAAAGCGTTATTCTCCGTCCGCTGAGTAAATCGAGCACCTACATCAATAGGAGCTGGAATAGCATTAAACTCCCCTTGAAGACCAATACGCCTGCTAAAAAATGGTCTAATAGATTGTTGTAAACCACCTGCCCAAATTCCTGAATTTTCTAAAAAGAATTGTCTACGCTCTGGGAAAAATATATTAAATCGCTCAAGGTTATTAACTGCACGATCTACATCAGCTTGAGCAAAGTCTGTATTTACCGTAAGATCTAAAACGGTTTTAGGATTAATCGCCCACTTGGCATCAAAACCAATTTTAGGCTCACTCTGTTTATCATTTAAAACACCTCCTGCCTTGTTTTCATCATACTGATACAAAGCATAAGGCTCAACTCTAATATTTGTAGATGGAGGAGGCGCTTCAATACCAGTTAATCGAGCGGCATAGGTCATGCGATATGGTGTAAATGATTGTGGAATTGCAGGAAACGAAGACACTTCAATATCTCTCCTAGCATACCGTACTAAAGTAAATCCAAGTTCTATAGCACTACCCTCTTCAGGAAGGTTATAACGCAAAGACTTAAACGGAATAGCCATTTCTACCGTATAACCATCTTCAGTTCTTTGTGTTCTCACTCTCCACAATGTATTCCAACCAGTATCAAAATTGTTACCATTAAAGTTTTGAAAGTCGCGCTGATTGCCATATGGTGTAGTCTGAAATCCCTGAGCGTATTGTTTGAGGTTTTGAGGATCTAGAGCTATTCCAAAAATGTCATTCTCTCCCCAGCTAAAATCTCTTCTAAGATCCTGAATCCGTATTCCTTTAACACCTACAGAATCTTTACAGAATGCACCTATATAGAGGTTTTTATCGTCATACAGAAAACGGACTTCAGTAACATACTTTACCTTACCGCCTTGTCGAGGCTCTCTTCTAAAAAAATCGTTGACCATCATAGCTTCCTGCCAATCTGATTCATTAAGACTACCATCAAGATTAATATTGCTTTTTGCTTTTGAAACCTTGACTTCTAGTTGTGTGTCTGGTGGTTGAAAATTGTCAGCATTGTTTTGCTGTCCAACAAGCTTGAAAGTAACAATCAAGCATATAAAAAATATACTATAACGCATTTCTTCTAGGATTATAAGTTTTAGTTAGGTGTAATAAGTTTAATAGGAAAGGAAACTAGATAGAAGCTATACTAATATATAGCATTAATACTTCCAAAAGTGCTCAACAACACTTTAGAGATAATACGTTTCAGTACAAAAATTTTGATTGCTTTTTCTAGCTCCTATTACCAGATAGGAGGAGGCTTGTTATAAACACATCTAGGAAGCACAAAACAATGCAGAGGTTGCTCATAGTGATCTTGAAAAACACTCCTGTAAGTGAAATCAGTAAAGTCATTTTCAATTAATACACTCTCCCCATCAATAAAATATGTGTGATCCTGTGACTGAGAAATGATATCGCAGAGTTCACAATGCTCCGTATCAGTATCTTCATACCAATGTGAAATAGAATGCGCACTTCCTACTCGTAGAAAAAGAAATGCAGCTAAAAGGAGTATTGCTTTGATATTTTTAATATCGACCTGCATCAGACTAAATTAAAAAATTATCTAGTCTACTTAGTTGCTTTTAACATAATGCTATGAAAAAACAAACCTCACTATAATAGAATAAGGAGGTTTGTTTGTCTTCAACCACTACATTTACAATGCCTCATACCAAGCTCTTTGGCTCTTTTAACTGATAAAATGTATACTGTTGACTTGCATCTCTTAAACGAGGCATGACTTGTAGACGGATGGTATATCTTACTCTGGCCACAACGATACACCTTTGTAGTGTCATTAAGCACAGGTAATGTATAATTAGAAAAAGACTGAATAGGATCTAAATCTGATTGAAATGATGGTGAGGTTATATAACTTGGATTATCATTTAATGTTTTTGATTCTCTTCCAAGAAAAAATGATAACGTGATTGCTAGAATAAAAAGTGTGGTTTTCATTTGTCTTTGGGTCATAATTAATTTTCATTCCAAATAAATTTGCTAACGATTGAGTTCATATTTGAAGGTAGATCCGCACCTTTTACCTCCGCATGATTAACCCCCATTTGCTCTAGCCAGTTTTGCCAATATGCTGTAATAACATCTTCTTCAAAAGGGCTATTATTATGGGGATTAATACCAAGAACTAAAACATCTAGTTCATCCAAATTTTGATTTGCAGGAATTAGCCCAAAGTTTTTCTCTTTCATTAACTCCTCCCAATTAGAACCTGTTAACTTATTAGAGCGAATTAACTGCGGGATTAAATAGGTAGTCTGGTTCTGATCTTCATATTTTGTATTCTTATGAAATACATATCCATCTGTTAATACAATTAAAATATTCCTGTATCCACTTTTGATACAATAATCATTTACTTTGCTTTTAAAGAATCTCCACGTATCACTACCAATAAATTTATTATCTCTTATTGCTGCCTCATAGATTTGTGTTGTTATGCTATCGTACAGATTTGAAATAGAATGAATTCTTTCCTTTGTTGCATTATCTTTTGTGATTCCAATTTTTAGAGAATTTACCTTGGCGTTTAGAGATTTATCTGCAGGCTCGGGATCTAAGTAAAGCTGAATATAATCATTGAGTTTAATATATTTTTTATTTACTAAATGCGTTTCGAATGCCTCTACTATTGAATTTATATATCCTATGTCTCGCTCATAGTAATTCATTGTAGGATTAGGATATTTTTCTGGACTAATTCTATCTGATAGGTCAATTAAAACACTAATGTTTAGGTCTGCTCTAACGGATGATAGTTTCTGTGACGATGTATAACTTTCTTCTTTATCAATATGAACCTCTTTAGGATCGTCTTTACAAGACATAAAAAGAAAAGTGATTAAAAATAAGCATCTGTATTTCTTCATATCTTAATTTGTTAATTTATACAATCTCCCTTCGTAATCTTCATTGTTAACACTATGCTTTTCAAGATGTTTTGCTTCTTCATCTTTACAGAGAGACAATAGTTCGTTTCTACGTTCAAGTCCATCAAAATTATCTGTTATGGCCAAATACCACCCTTTTACATATTCTGTATGATACGTTAGGTAGTGCTTATTCGAAAAAATAAAACCATCAATAATTCTCTGAAGATCTTCAATCTTAGCTTGAATTTCTGAAATCTCTTCTTTTAGTGGATTTAGTTTTTTAATCTGTTTAGATATCTTAAGCTCACAGTTTTTTATATCATCTTTTTTTGTTCTGATGAAAGATTTGATTTTATCAAAATTATCATACTCTTTCATAATGAAATCAAAGACCAATCCCCATATGATATAGACTACGAAACCAGCAAAAATAATTCCCCAAAACTCTGCTTTTGTAAAAGCAATTTCGACATCAAAAGGAGGTGAATTCAATGTTTTCTCAATGTCATATATTTTTTTCTCAATTTGATAGGCAAGTATGGCATCAAAAATAAAAGTGATCACAAAGAGAGTCCCAATTTTAAAATAAGATAGCCAACCCTTATGCTTTTGAAACATATGTATTAAGTAGCCCAGACCCATAAATGCAAACGGAATGGTGACTATAAATATACCTTCTAGCAAACCATCCTCGAAGGCTTTTGTAAGTGCATGCCCATCAAAAATGGCAGCAGTTAACTCGTTTGAATCAAAGTTTTTAAAAAACGCTGAAAACGATGCCGACATATAAAAAACCAAAAGATAAAATGTTATAGGAATTAAGACGATTAGTCCTAAATAAAATTGAGCCTTAGGTTTTTTATCTACTTCCAATCCATAAGCTTCAGGATTCCTTCTCACTTCGACCATATCATGTTTAAACTTTGATATTTTTTCCTCTTCTTTTTTTATAGACTCTTCAATTAATGCCTTAGCAGTTTTCCTTTTTTTAAGCTCTATTTCTTGCCTGCCTTTATCTTCCCTGTATGGTTTATTGAGCTCGTCTTGCAATTCTTTATTCTCACGACACTTACCCTTATAATCCATATATACGTCCTCCAAACAAGCCCTGAAAACCATGTGATTACCCTGAGCTTGTTTAGAAGAGCCATAACCACTTTCAAAAAAGGTTAGCTTAATTTTTTTTGTATCCTCTTCTATGTTTTTTTTGGGGGCTTCAGAAGAATCATTTTTTAGAGCAAATATTTTTTTTAGAGCACTCATATCGCATTTGTTATTTCTTTAATTAGTTCTTGTTTTGAGATGTTTTCTTTAGCTCTTTCCAAAAGAAAATCTGATAGTTCTTGCACATTCTCTTCTAAAAACCCAAACTTTATACAATACTTCTTTAATGTGTTTTCTTCATCTTTAGTAACGATATTGTCTGCCCAAATCATTATGGCAAGATCATATAAATAGTCAATACGATCTTCTAAAGTTTCTGGTAATGAAGTCCCATGAGAAGGATTTTGCAATATCTCATTTAGTTCATTAGTACTAACACCCCTTTCTTCAGCAAATCTGTATAACATTTGCAGCTCAAGGACATCAAAATTATCATCTGAAAACGCCATTTGGTATAGCCTCAAAAAATGGCTTTTTAGCTCAGTAGTTATATTCGGATTCTCCATGTTTTATTAATTTGATAGGTTTTCACAAGCTATACCATCATTATCTGAATCGAGATTGCCGTAACAATTCGGATCATTATCATAAGTCGATTGTGCCTCAGATTGAGAAGAAAAATCTGAGCAAGTTCTCGTTGGGCAATCATCATCCGAGCATGAAACTATACTCAATATGGAGATCATAATTATTACAATAATACATCCTCCTTTGGGTTTTTTATAGGTTTTACGATTCGATTTAGGCGTTACATAATGCCCTTTAACATAAGTGCCATCTTTTTTGAAATAACCTTTTCTGTATGCCATTTTTTAGTTGGTTTTAGATTATAAATACTATTGTTACTGAAAGAATGAATAAGAGAACCAACATACATCCTCCTTTTCTCCCTTTAGAAAATGATTTTCTATAGGTCAAGCCTGGAATTCCTGTCCTTATTGAATAACCTTTAGAACTTAAAGACCCTCTTTTGGAACGATAGCTTGGCGTAATGCCAGATTTGCTAATGTTAATTCCAAAGTTCTTTCCAAACTTTATTCTCTTCTGAAAACGGAAGCTCATTTTTTGATAATTAATACCTCAAACATAAACCCATTAAAAACCAAAGCCTTACGGAAATCCGTAAGGCTTTGGTTACACTGGTAAGATGTGTTAAGCATACCTTATTAATTTCCAGGTTACAGCTTTCTTTCTGTTTGGAGGAAATGTTTCGTTTTTAGATAGAGGAATTTCATCTGAATAACCATCTTGAGATTCCCATACTCCAGATTCGGGACATTTTTCTCCTGTTCTTCTTGTCGTACCAATTGGTGTTCTTGACATCGCTTTAGTTTTAAATATTAATAATATCCAAATCTAAAACTAGGATAGAGCTATACCTTACGGTATACCTCAGGGTGTTATTATTTTGAAATTAATTTTAGATTAAACCTCTGTCGATAGCTATAGCTACAAGTTGTTCAGAAGTATTTGCATCAAAAAGCACCTTAAGTTTATTAATTCGCTTTTCAATACTGCTTAGGCTGCGTGCAGGGAATTCTTGTTCCTTAAAATAGTCTGCTATCTGTTCTCTTTTTAGCCCTTTAGCAAGGAGTTGGAGTAATATTTCATCATACATATCAGTTTGGGAAATATCATCCACATTTCTTAGTAATTGTTCTATTCCATAAGAGTAGTATATTTTGCCCTCTAGTAAGGCTTTGATGGCTTTCTTTAAGTCATGAGATTCTTCTCGACCTTTTTCAACATAAGCGCCTATCTTGTATGTGTCTAAAAGGCTTTTTATTTTTCCTATTCGATGCTCAACAGAGAACACGATGATTTTTAAATCAGGTTGAATCGCTTGAGCAGCTTCAATGAGGGCTTCACCAGATTTTAAAGTTCTTTCTCGATGATCCGCCTTAAAAGATAGGTCTGTGATCAAAAGATCAAATGGTTTGCCTGCTTTAAATGCAGCTTTGACCTTTAGCAATGCGTCATCACAATATTGGGCGCTGACAATGTTAAGAATATTTAATTCTGTAAGGATGCGTTCAACACCTTTATTGATTGAATTTTGGTCTTCGGCAATTAAAACATTTTTAAACATTTAAGGCGATTTAACTGTTAAACTTCAAAGTGGCTTTAAAACCATTTCCTCTTGAAGTTGTAAAACTAAATGATCCTTTAATGCTTTCAATACGGGATTCCACATTTGCCAGCCCGTTGAACTTGGTTTCATCAACAGAAAAACCTAAACCATCATCCACATAACGGATTTCTTTTTTGTTGTTATGCTCTTTGAAAACAATACTAACCAGTTTGGCTTTACTATGCTTTTTCATATTTACCATAAGTTCTTGCAAACATCTATAAACAACCATCTTTTTATGGTCTGGGACTTTGTTCCAGTTAATGGTGTTAATATTGTTGATTACGACTTTAGTACCTTCTCGGTTATGTTGCATTAAAAGATTGGATAGGCTTTTAGAAAAGTTTGCCAAATCTATACTCGCAGTTTCTGTAGAGATATCTCGTGTTCTTAAATAAATATCTTCAATGTTGTTGAGTAGTAAGTTTTTTTTGTCATTAGGAACGTCTATGTCATCCTCAATGTAATTCATTAAATCCGAAACATCATTTGCTAACTCATCATGGACTTTTTTCGAAAATTCCGTTTCTTTAAGGTATGCTTGTTTGATTTTGTCTTTTTTGTGTTTTGTACTCTGGGAATAGTATGTAAAAATTGAGATAAAGATTACTAATATGGCTATTATCAAATAAAGCAGCTTCATACTTTTTTCCTTTTCCTTTTCGAGAATAGCTTTTTGATTATCATATCTGATAGCTGCATAAAGGTTAGTAGATATTCTTTTCGCATTATCAATACTATCGGTAAGTCTTTTCAATTGGGGATAGTTATTGAAAAATCCTAAGTAACATTGCAATTCAAAGATTGCTATTTTTTCATTTATTCTGTTATTAGATTCAGCAATTGGAAGTGCCTTTTTAGTATAATCGAAGGCTTTTAAGACGTCTCCATTTCTTTTATAATGCTCCCCTAAACTTATATAACTACTAACGATACCTTTATCAAAGTTTTTTTCTTTTCTCAATAGTAACGCTCTTTCTAAATTGTCAATTGCCTTAGGATCATTCACAATAGACTGTGTTTTGCCTAAATTATTTAAAGTTCTCGCCATTTTTATTGAATCGTCAGCTAAGATTTCACTTTTCAATAAGCCTTTGTATAAGTAAATTGCACGATTAAAATCTCCTTTTTCCCTGTAAACATTTGCAAGATTATTAATTGCAGTAATTCTATATATAGAATCTCCAACTAGCTCTAGTGCTTTTTCATAATACTCTATTGAAGTACTAAAGCTTTTGCTCTCTTTATATAATATTCCTAAATGATTATACAATGACAATCTAAAACGATCATTAATAGGCTCATAAGGTGTTTTGTCTAAAAGCTTTAAAGCTTCAACAGCACTACCTTCACTTTCATATATCATTCCTAAACTATTTTGAATTTGAGCAATCGAGGTTAGGATAGATACTTGACCAAGAACATTATTATCATCAATGTGAAGTTTTAGTTGTTCATCAAAATATTTAAAACTTCTTGTTGCATCATATGCATTACTTGCATTTTCTGCTAAATCTGAATAATACTTTATACTATCTACACTTTGTTGTGCCAATAGATTATTGCCAAGTAATAAAACAACAATAATGATTTTACAAAAAAAGAGGAATGAAGTTTTTATTGCTTTCATTCCTCTAAAGTACTAACTATTATTGAGTTAATTAACCACCTGTTAATCCCCCTCCTGGTGGTGGAGGCGGAGGCGGCGGTGGGATGTTTCCATCATCATCGCAACATGCTTGAGGGTTGGTCACAGTTTCTGTTATGCTTTCCGGAGTGCAGGAAAAAAATCCCAAATTGAGGAAAGCCGCAATTAATACTAGATATATTTTTTTCATTTTGTGTTATTTAAAATTGAACAATGGTGTTGCTGTCCGAGCATTCTCAGACCTTATGGCGTCCATGCCATAGCACCTTAAAAACATGAAGAGACGTCTCTCTTTTTGGGAAGTTTGGAGCGCAGTAAGAAGACTATTAATACTTCCCAAAAACAGCACTGTATTACTGCAGCTCCTTAGATAAATTGAAGTGTACTAACCTTATAGTACCTAAGGCGTAAATCAATTATGAAACAAATGAATGAAGAATGACTTGGAAACCCTGGAAACAAAAAGGAAAAGAAATGGAAAAGATTTTCCAGAAAAATTCCAACTAGATAATTACCTTTAGTCAACTAATAACTAGCTATTTATGAATAATTTACTACTAAAAAGAGCTTTTGAGGAAGCAGAAAAAAGATTAGATACAGATGTCCCCACTAAGTTGGCTAAGCATCTGTCAGATTTTATTTTTAACGATGTTGGCGAGCAGTATGGGGAGAGAATTCTTAGGGATAAATACAATGCCGTAAAAGAGAACGACAACAAGAGGGTAAGCTTGAAGAGTTTTGCTAAAGAAGCCTTGAGTCATTTTATAGGATATAAAAGTTATGCTCAATTTGTAAAAGAAAATGTTAAAGAAGATTTGAATTTTTGGGATTGGGTAAAAAGAAAAAAAGTAGTCATCACTATTAGCATTTCCATTTTAATCCTATCAATATTTATAATAGCAGGAATTAATACACAAAAATGGATGGTCTGGCAAGAGAATCATTATATAGAAGTGAAGTTTGATTTGGAAAAGTATGATGTTGATCAGCTTAAACTTTACAGACAAGAACGTATCGATAATTTCAAGAAGATTATTCCAGATTGTAATACAGACTTCTTTAAGCCAGATGGAAGTGAAAATTTATGGTATGGGAAAAATGACAAAGGTGAATTGGAGTATTTCACAGATTTAGGATTGCATCCAGAAACAGGGAAAACACTTAAAAAGATAACAATATATATGATTCGGAAATACATATGCGAGACATATAATTAGTTTCATTTCACAATAAAACCCCCTATCGATAATTGATAGGGGGTTTTTGATATAGTCGGTTTAGGATGTTCTATTGTTGTCCCGGTCCACCAGC
>NZ_JANFDA010000010.1:0-74194 GCF_040493455.1 Winogradskyella sp. 3972H.M.0a.05
ACAGCTTGAATGGGCAATTGGTAAAGACCGTGACAAATAAGTTCGAAGAGATTTCCATAGCAGAACTGGAATCGGCTGTATACCTATTAAAGATGTATGGACAGAATGCATCAACCCAAACATCAAGATTGGTAAAACAATAATTGATTAAAGCAAAGATTATCTCTTAGGCTGTAATGCTAACAATTAACGTACATAGCTGTTGTTAGTTAAAGGGGTAACTTCAGCAATGTCAGCCTCCTTATTGTAAAGATAAGGAGGTTTAGTTTTTTGATTAACTCTTGTCTACAATCTTGACAATTTTATCATCCTCGAATTCAAACTCAGAAGTTCCTTTCAACTCTAGGGTGTCTCCAGCTTTTAGGCCATTTGGCAAGTCTATTGCTAAGATGGCGTTGTAGTCTATATTAATGATTACGTTTTGGTTCTTGAATTCCCAAGATGTAATAGTTTGTTGTCGCTTAGTAAAATACTGTTTCGCAGATTCAGCTTGGGCTTTAAAATTAGCTTTGCCTTCAGTTCTTAAGTCGACAGTTCCGTTAGAAACATTTTCGAAGACGACATGTTCAGCTAAATTTTTGATCATGCCATCAACATCTAAAGTGTTGTACGCATGAATATAATCTTCGATAATTTGCTTTTGAACTGTTTGCATCTTGTCTTGAGTATTACAGCTACAAGTTAATATGAAAATAATAAAGAAATAATTGAGCTTCATTTACATCAATTGGGATGATTATAAGTTACTAATTTTAATGAACATTTTTTTCATGAATCATTGCTTAGCTTAAAATTTCAAAAACAATAAGATTATAGTAAATTTACAGTCTTGTCAAAATAACACAGTTTGATTTCACAATCCACCATAGCCAAAGTCTTTGAAACTGCTCGAGTAGAGGAGGTTATTGGTGATTTTGTTCAGCTCAAAAAAGCAGGCTCCAACTTTAAAGGTCTAAGCCCATTTAGCGATGAGCGTACGCCAAGCTTTATGGTATCCCCTGTAAAGCAAATTTGGAAAGATTTTTCCAGTGGAAAAGGAGGGAATGCAGTGACCTTCCTTATGGAGCATGAGCACTTCACATATCCTGAAGCGATAAAGTATCTAGCTAAAAAATACAATATTGAAATCGAAGAAACTGAGCAAACCGACGAGCAGAAGGAGCAGGCTAACGCTAGAGAGAGTTTGTATTTGGTCAATACGTTTGCGAATGAGTATTTTCAAAAGATACTTCATAAAACTGAAAAAGGTCAAGCTATTGGATTGAGTTATTTTAAGGAACGCGGTTTTACGAATGAAACCATTAAAAAGTTCAATCTAGGATATTCTTTAGATGAATGGCAAGCCTTTACAGATGAAGCTTTAGAGAAAGGTTATCAACTAGAGTTTTTAGAAAAAACAGGGCTGACTATTGTAAAAGAAGACAGAAAGTTTGATCGTTTCAAAGGTCGTGTGATGTTTCCTATTCACAGTATGAGTGGACGAGTGCTTGGATTTGGAGGACGAATTCTAGGCAACGATAAAAAAGCGGCAAAATATCTTAATTCTCCAGAAAGTGATATTTACCATAAGAGCAAAATCTTATATGGAATTTATTTTGCCAAGCAGAGCATAGCTAAAGAAGATAATTGTTATTTGGTTGAAGGCTATACAGATGTTATACAGCTTTATCAAAGAGGTTTGAAGAATGTTGTAGCCTCATCGGGTACAGCATTAACTCCTGAACAGATTCGATTGGTGAATCGATTGACCAAAAACATTACTGTACTTTTTGATGGCGATGCAGCAGGTATTAGAGCTTCCATTCGTGGTATTGATTTAATTCTGGAG
Organism: Winogradskyella sp. 3972H.M.0a.05; assembly: GCF_040493455.1. NCBI lineage: Bacteria > Pseudomonadati > Bacteroidota > Flavobacteriia > Flavobacteriales > Flavobacteriaceae > Winogradskyella > Winogradskyella sp. 3972H.M.0a.05. The sequence continues at coordinate 1,829 of NZ_JANFDA010000010.1, forward strand.
CAAGGCATGAACGTAAAGGTCTGTACCTTTCCAGAAGGAGAAGATCCTGATAGTTTCGCGAAAAATAACACACTTGAAGAGCTAACGCTATATCTAGAATCTAACGCTAAAGATTTCATTCAGTTCAAAGCATCGTTATTGGTAAAGGAAGCTAATAATGATCCTATTAAGAAAGCTGAAACTATAAGAGAGATTGTAAATAGCATTGCTAAGATTCCGGATCAGATAAAGAAGGAAATCTACATTCAGGAGTGTTCAAAAATTATGGATATCAGCGAGGATGTGCTCTTTAGTACATTGGCGCAAATCGATAAGAAAACCTTTCAGGAAGCCAATAAGAATTTCAAAAAAGAACAAAAAGCCTTTGATGTCATTCGACAAAAGGAACAACCACGTCCAAAGGTTGATGTTCAGTATGAACTGGAGCGAAAAATAATTGAGATTCTGCTGTTATATGGAAACACTACAGAAGAGTTCGAAGACTTGGTGCTTAAAGAAAATGAAGCTACTGGTGATTTGGAGCTAGAGCCTGTTTCGCATAGAGCTAAAGTTTTTGAAAAAGTATATCTCGATCTTCAGGAAGACGAAATGCAGTTTACTAATGAAATGTTCAAAAACCTTTATTACACTTTGATCGACACACTTCACAGAGATGAAGATTTTTCGACTAGAACCTTCATGAACAGTTTGGACCAAAGCCTTGCTAATGAAGTGACTTCTATACTTATGGACGACGAAAAATATAGCTTGCATAAATGGGATACTAAAAATATCATTACCAAAGAAAAGAAGCATACTATAGCGCAATTAGTCAACCAAACAATTTTGAGCCTACGTTGCTTTTTAATTGATAAAAAGGTAGAAGAATATCAGTCCGAAAGCCAAAATGGAAATGCAGACAATAAAGCTATCCTAGAAGACGTAAAGGATTATCTTGGACTAAAGATGCTACTATCTAGAAAATTAGGAAAAGTTATAGGTAGCTAATTAAGTTAACTCGTGGTGCTGAGCTTGGTGAATGAGATCTACAAGATTAGTTACATTAAGCTTTTTGTAAAGTCTAGCTTTGTATGTGCTCACAGTTTTTTCGTTAATCTCTAATTCCTGAGCGATTTCTTTGTTTTTCTTTCCAGACGATAAAAGCTTCAATACTTCAACTTCACGAGTAGATAAGCGTTTAAATAACCTGCTCTTGGTCATTTTGGTATCATTATACCTCATAGTTTTACTGATAGCCTCACTCAAGTAAACCTCTCCTTGACTTACTTTTTTAACAGCTTCAATGATGGTATCAGTGCTAACTTTTTTAGATAAATATGCAGAAGCGCCTGCTTTGAGTGTGCTAATTGCGTAGATTTCTTCTGGTTGGTGGCTTAGAATAATGACATTGATGTCTCTATACTCCTTTTTTATAGCTCGTAAAGCAGTAATGCCATTCAGCTCAGGGAGGTCAATTTCGGAAACAATAATGTCTACTTTATTGCGTCTTACAAATTCGAAAATTTCAATACCGGTAGTAAGGCTGCCTACTACACTGATACCATCAACGGTATCCAGTAAACATTTTAAACCTGTTCGCACAATAGGATGAGAATCTACAACTAAAACGTTAATCATAATGATATAAATTTAGCCTAACACAAGAGTGTATTACTTAATGAAAGATTAAGTTAAAAAGTGTGGAGATTCGTTGCAAAATTAAGGAAAAATTCAACATGGTGTCAAATTTCATGGCAAAATCTCAAAGATTATTTCAAATCCTTAGGAATCTGACAGATAGGAATTGGTATCATTTTATGCTGATTTCTCCTATTATAATCCATGTATATTTTGAAGACTTCTCGCTGCCTTCCATCAAAATCATTTTCGGTTTTACCTTCATCTTGCATTTGCATAGCCCATTCCAATTCTGGGTATGAAGCGCCAATCTGATCTTCGTCACTTCTGGCATCACCAAATAGTCCATCACTAGGCGTAGCTTTCATGATCGACTCAGGTACTTTTAAGGCTTCGCCTATGGCATAGACTTCAGATTTCAGCAAATCTGCAATTGGACTAAGATCAACACCACCATCTCCATATTTGGTATAAAACCCAACTCCAAAATCTTCAACCTTATTACCAGTGCCAGCGACCAAAAGACCTAATAAACCAGCATGATAATACAAAGTAGTCATTCTTAGTCTAGCTCTAGTATTCGCCAATGCCATATCAACTACTTCTTGTTTGCCATCCAATGATACTTCAGTTCTAAACTCTTCAAAAACAGGCGTGAGATCAACTCTCGTATCATCAACATTGGGATAGCGTTGTTTGAGTTGAGAAATATGCTCTTGAGCTCTGGTAACATGACTAGCAGCTTGGTGTATTGGCATTTCTATGCACAATACTTTTAATCCAGTTTCTGCACATAGTGAAGAGGTGACAGCAGAATCTATCCCTCCAGAAACACCAACAACAAAACCATTAACTCTAGCGTTTGTAGCATAGTCCTTGAGCCAGCTAACAATATGATCGATTACTTTTTCAGTTTGCATTTTAATACGTTTTTAAGAGTAAGAAGTGTACCTTTGCAGACAAAAATAACGGAAACCTTCAAGGAATAAAAATTAAAGAAACATCAAGTTTTAATGAAGAAGTTATTATTGATTTTATGCATACTTTTTTCTGTGGTCGCTTGCAAGAAAGAGTCTAAACTTCAAGGTGATATTGCTAAGATAGATGTAGACTTTTTTGTGGAGCGCTTCGAAAAAGCCTTTGACGATGCAAAACCAGAAGACTTGCCAAAACTAAAAGAAGCGTTCCCATTCTTTTTCCCAGAACGATTCAATGATTCTATCTGGATAGAACAGATGAATGATTCACTACAGAAAGAATTGAGATATGAGGTTTTAAAGACATTTGCCGAATTCAAAGATGTAGAACAAGATATAGAACAATTGTTTCAGCATCTAAAATACTATGATAGATTCTTTAAAGAACCTAGAGTGGTCACTTTAACCAATGATGTAAGGTATAGAGAAAAGGTTTTTGTTACAGATACCATTGTTTTAATAGCATTAGATAATTATCTAGGCAAGGATCATAAATTCTACGGTAATATAGCAGGGTTTTTATCGCAAAATTTTAATAGAGAACGAATAGTAGTAGACCTTGCAGAAGAATATGCTAAACGTTATGCTTACCAAGCGACGAAGCGAACTTTGCTCGATGAAATGATATACTTCGGAAAACTACACTATTTCAAGGATGCTGTAGTGCCGTTTAAAAGTGATGCAGAAAAGATTGGATATACTGAAGAGCAGCTTGCCTGGTCGGAAGCTAATGAAAACGAAGTCTGGAGTTATTTTGTTGAGCGCGAGTTGTTGTTTAGCACAGATAGCAAACTTCCAAGCAGGTTTATCAATCCAGCACCATTTTCCAAGTTTTATCTTGAAATAGATAACGAATCTCCAGGGCGATTGGGACAGTATATAGGTTGGCAAATTGTTAGGAAATATATGGAAGACAATGATGTTGAACTAATGGATATGATGCAAAAAGAAGCCAAAGAAATTTTTGATAACACCAAATATAAACCACGTAGATAATGTCAAAAACACTAACATCGAAGATAGAGCTCAATGTAGAATTGGATGAAAATAGAGTGCCAGAATACCTTAGCTGGACTGCTGAAGATGGTGGAATTAAAGACCAAGAAGCTAAAGCCATGATGCTTTCAGTTTGGGATAGTAAGGCAAAGGAAATGCTCAGAATAGATTTATGGACCAAAGATATGCCAGTAGATGAGATGAAGATATTTTTTCATCAAACCCTTGTGGCTATGAGCAAAACATTTCATAGAGCAACTCAAGACGAAAAAATGTCTGCCACTATGCAAGATTTTTGTGATTATTTCGCAGAAAAGTTAGAACTAAAAAAGTAATATGACTCTCAAGCATTTTTTTTTAATGCTAAGTTCATATTTAGGTAACATCATACAGTTTGTTTAATAGTAATTTTACAGTGCTATTAATCAATATTGGGAAAGAGAAACATTAGTCAGACTTTCGTGGAAGAAAGAGACTAATGTTTTTTCTTTAAATTAGCATATGCGAAAGGTTTTACTTGGTGTTATACTAACCCTTATTGTACTTCTGGTATTCAGGCACTGCTCGGATAAGGAAGAGACCACAATCTTCAAAGAGCATTCGGCACTTATCCAAGAACAAATCAAAAATGTTGGAAAACTCGTTGTTACCGAAGGTCATTTTAGCGAGGTTTTTAATTATGAAAACTCCAAAGAAATTTTAGGCGATTTTTATTCAGCAGATAAAAAAGCACTCGTTGTAGTTAATGCTGATGTGTCAATAGCATACGATCTTAGCAAGCTTGAATATGAAATAGATGAGGCCAATAAGATTTTACGGCTGAAAACAATCCCGAAAGAAGAAATTTCCATAAGCCCAGATTTGGAATATTACGATTTGCAATCAGATTTTTTGAACCCGTTTGAAGCTGAAGATTATAATCAAATAAAGGAAACCGTTAAAACAACCTTACTCGAAAAAGTTGAAAACTCTACACTAAAGTCTAATGCTAAGAATAGACTCATCAGTGAACTTTCAAAATTCTATATTCTTACCAGCTCTATGGGTTGGACATTGCAATACAATGAGCAACCAATTGACGGTTTGGATAAACTAGATGTATTTAAACTTAAATTATAGCCTTGAATTCTCAACCAGAAACACGCAAGCAAGAAATTATTAGAACTGCAGCTAAACTTTTCAAAGAAAAAGGATATAGTGCTGTGACTATGCGCGATTTAGCATCAGAAATGGGAATAAAGGCCGCAAGCCTATACAATCATATAAGCTCTAAACAAGACATACTAAAAGAGATTATCATCTCTATTGCTGAAGAGTTTACAGAAGGTATGGCAAACATTCGCTCTTCTAACCATAAAACCATTGAAAAATTAAAGCAAGTTATTGCGCTTCATGTAGAGATTACCTCGAACAATACCTATGGCATGGCATCACTAAATAATGATTGGATGCATCTCGAAGAACAATTAGACTATTATTTGCAGCTACGTCATAATTATGAAGACAATTTTAGAGAAATTATAAAGAATGGTATTAAGTCTGGAGAAATCATTGATGAAAATCCAGATACCATGCTATTTTCCATCCTATCTACCTTACGTTCGCTGTATTTATGGATTCCAAAGAAAGAAGATTTGGTGCCAGAAGAACTTGCCCAAAGCCTTAGTAAAGTGCTAATTAATGGCGTTAATAAATAATTGACAATAATTTCGTAAATTTGTCAATCAAACTAACAAGTGTTAGTTTGATTTAATTTTTAAGAATGGCAGACTTTCACGAAGTAAAAATTAAAGACATTTATAAGGAGACAAAGGATACAGTTGTTGTAGACTTTGATATTCCAGAGCATCTTCAAGATAATTTCAAGTTTACGCAAGGGCAACACCTTACCTTACGAAAGATTATTGATGGTGAAGATGTCCGTAGATCTTATTCTTTATGTACAAGTCCATTAGACAATGAATGGAAAGTGGCAATTAAGCAGATCCCTGGTGGTGTATTTTCAACCTATGCGAATAATAAACTGAAAACAGGAGATTCAATCGAATTGATGGAACCAACTGGTAATTTCTTTGTAGAAGTAGATCCATCGACTCCCAAGAATTATATAGCATTTGCTGCAGGTAGTGGTATCACTCCAATGCTCTCCATTATAAAAACGCATTTAGAGTCTGAGCCAGACGCTACATTTAAGTTGTTTTACTTGAATCGTACTACCAAATCCATTATCTTTAAAGAAGAAATTGAGCAGTTAAAAAATATATATTTTGAGAGGTTTCATGTATTCTATTTTTTAACCAAAGAACAAAGAGATATTGCGTTCCTCAATGGACGATTCGATAAGGAAAAGCTTCAAATTCTTACCAAAACATTTATTGATATTCCAGATACAGCACATTGCTTTATATGTGGGCCTCAAGAGATGATTTTCCTCATTAGAGATGAACTTGAAGCAGCAGGATTAGACAGAAGTAGAATACACTATGAATTATTCTTCTCTGGAGATTCTGAAGCTTCAAAATTACATATAGCAGAAGTACTAGAACAAAGAGCAGAAGGAACTGAAGTTACTATTGTTGATGGAGGAAAAGAATTCCATTTCACCATGGATGAAGATTTCGATAATATTCTAGATGGAGCTCTAGCAGCAGGAGCAGATTTGCCATTCGCATGTAAAGGAGGCGTATGCAGTACCTGCAAGTGTAAAGTTCTTGAAGGGAGTGTAGAGATGAAAATAAATTATGCTTTAGAAGAAGATGAGGTTGCTCAAGACTTCGTGTTGAGTTGCCAAGCAGTACCAACTTCAGAAAAAGTAGTTGTAGACTTTGATGTATAAAATGCCTATAGCTTAGAGCTGTGAGCAAATAGCTTATAATTATGAGTGAAGAACAAATAAAACACCTGGAAGTAGAATTCGAAGCACGTATAGAACGTGATGAGAAAATTGAGCCAAAAGACTGGATGCCTGAGAAATATCGCAAAACGCATATTAGGCAAATTTCGCAGCATGCACATTCAGAAATCGTAGGAATGTTACCGGAAGGAAACTGGATCACCAGAGCACCATCTCTGCGTCGTAAAGTTGCACTATTGGCAAAAGTTCAGGACGAAGCAGGTCACGGACTTTACTTGTATAGTGCTTGCGAAACTTTAGGAATTTCTAGAGACGAGTTGTACGATCAATTGCATTCAGGCAAAGCAAAATATTCAAGTATTTTCAATTACCCAACATTAACTTGGGCAGATATAGGAGCTATTGGTTGGTTAGTAGATGGCGCTGCTATTATCAATCAAGTGCCATTATGTAATACCTCTTTCGGGCCTTATGCCAGAGCTATGGTCAGAGTATGTAAAGAAGAGAGTTTCCATCAAAGACAAGGATATGAGATCATGCTCAAATTGTGCAACGGAACACCAGAGCAAAAAGAAATGGCTCAAGACGCGTTAAACCGTTGGTGGTGGCCATCATTAATGATGCTTGGTCCAACAGACGATGTGTCTGTACATACTGCGCAATCCATGAAATGGAAGCTAAAACGTAAAACCAACGACGAATTACGTCAACAGTTTATAGACCAAACAGTACCTCAGGCAGACATCTTAGGAATTACAGTTCCAGATCCAGATTTAAAGTGGAATGAAGAAACTGGGCATTACGATTTTGGCGAAATCGATTGGGATGAGTTTTGGCAAGTAGTCAAAGGTCATGGACCATGCAATACATCACGCATGAATGCTAGAGTAGGAGCTTGGGAACGCGGAACTTGGGTGAGGGATGCAGCAATGGCGCATGCCGAAAAGAAACAAAAAAGAAAACTTAATAAAGCGGTTTAAAATGAATAAAAAATGGCCTCTTTGGGAAATATTCGTAAGAAGTAAAAACGGATTAGAACATCGTCACTTCGGAAGCCTTCATGCGGCAGATGCTGAAATGGCTTTAGAGAATGCTCGCGATGTATATACGAGAAGAAATGAAGGTGTCAGTATTTGGGTAGTAGAATCCAAGCATATAACAGCATCAAATCCAGAAAATAATGGGGAGTTGTTTGAGCCTGCTCAGGACAAAATATACCGTCACCCAACATTTTATGATTTACCAGACGAAGTAAAACATATGTAACGAACCATTCATTTGTCATCCTGAACTTGTTTCAGGATCTCATTAATGTGAGTTTAATATTATGAACGAAAATTTATATAAATACATATTAGGTATAGCAGATAATTGTCTCGTTTTGGGGCAACGGTTAGGAGAGCTATGCGGACATGGACCAAGTTTGGAAACAGACATTGCCTGCACTAATATCTCTTTAGATTTATTTGGGCAAGTCAGGAGCTATTATCAATATGCCGCTCAAGTTGCAGATGATGGTAGATCAGAAGATGATATTGCTATGCTTCGTAGAGAGCGAGAATATGTAAATGTGTTATTGGTAGAACAACCAAATACTGATTTTGCATATACCATAACTAGGCAGTATTTATTTGATGCCTATCACTTGTTATTTCTTAATGAACTACAACACAGTAACGATGAAACCCTATCGGCAATAGCAAAGAAAGCTATTAAAGAAGTTAGCTATCATGAGCGTTTTTCATCAGACTGGTTAAAGCGATTAGGAGACGGAACAGAAGAAAGTCATAGAAGAGCGCAAGATGCTCTAAATACCTTGTGGGCATATACAGATGAGTTGTTTCATCAAACAGAAGCAGATCAGGCTATGATTGAAGAAGGCATTGGTGTTGACACAATGAAGCTTAAAGAGATTTATAACAATCAAGTTTCAGAATTATTAAAAGAGGCAACTCTGGAAATTCCAGAATCCAAATGGTTCCAAAAAGGAGGCAAAGAAGGAATACATACAGAACATTTAGGGTATTTGCTCGCTGATTTACAGTACATGCAACGAACCTATCCAAATATGGAATGGTAAATAGTTGTTGGTCACTGAGGCTCTCGAAGTGACCATGAATGAAAATGGTAATAGAACTGGCACATATAGATGAAGAATTGATTCCAATATTAGAGAAAGTCTCAGATCCCGAAATTCCTGTGCTTTCAATATTGGAAATGGGAGTAGTACGTTCTGCTAAAGTTTCGGGAAAAGAAGTGCAAGTCAAAATAACACCTACTTATAGTGGTTGCCCTGCAATGGATGTTATTGGAGACGATATTAAAACAGCTTTGAATAAAGCAGGGTATAGCACAAAAGTCCAGTTGGTGTTATCACCAGCTTGGACCACAGATTGGATAACTGAAAAAGGGAGAAAAGCATTAGAGGACTATGGAATAGCACCACCTCTAGAGCCAGATGCTGATAAAGAAGCCTTATTAGGCAATAAAAGAATAGTAAAATGTACCAATTGTGGTTCAACACAAACCCAATTGGTAAGTCAGTTTGGTTCTACAGCATGCAAAGCATTATTTAAATGCGAAGATTGCCAGGAACCATTCGATTATTTCAAATGTTTGAAATAGATAATTTGTTGTCATCCTGAACTTGATTCAGGATCTCATCAAGACAGAAAAAAAACAAAGGTATGAGCAACAATTCAATTGAATTAAAGATTGAAAACAATATAGCGTACATAACGCTGAACAGACCAGAAGTATTTAATAGTTTTAATCGTGAAATGGCTTTAAGACTAATAGATACAATTGAAAGTTGTAAAACTAATGAAGACGTTAGAGCAATTGTTCTAACAGGAAACGGAAAAGCGTTTTGTGCAGGTCAGGATTTAAAAGAAGTAACATCACCAGAATTAAATCCGGGATTCAAAAAGATTTTAGAAGAACACTACAATCCAATCATCAAGCAAATCAGGACTATTGAAAAACCTGTGATTGCAGCTGTCAATGGAGTTGCTGCAGGAGCGGGAGCTAATATAGCCTTGGCTTGCGATGTTATTGTAGCTAATGAACATGCAAGTTTCATACAAGCATTTAGTAAAATAGGATTGATTCCAGATAGCGCCGGAACCTTCTTTTTACCACGATTGATAGGTTTTCAAAAAGCATCGGCTTTAGCCATGCTAGGAGATAAGGTTTCAGCAGAAGAGGCCGAACGCTTGGGTATGATTTACAAGTATGTTTCAGCAGACGAGTTTGATGACACCATTCAAAAGTTAGCAACTAAGTTATCCAAGATGCCCACAAAAGCATTAGGGTTGATCAAGAAAACATTTAACGAATCCATGACTAATGATCTAGATGCACAATTGGCTCTAGAATCAAAATATCAAATAGAATGTGCAAACTCTGAAGACTATACAGAAGGCGTTAGTGCATTTGTAGAAAAACGTCAACCAAATTTTAAAGGACGATAATGAACGTAGGAATTATAGGTTCAGGAACCATGGGAAGCGGAATAGCACAAGTAGCTGCTACTGCTGGTTGTAAGGTTAAGTTATACGACACCAATCAAGCCGCTTTAGATAAAGCCAAAGCAGGTCTCGAAAAGATTTTGTTGAGATTGATTGAAAAAGGCAGAATAGATGAGGCTGAAAAATCTAGAATACAAGGCAATATTAGCTATGTTGGAAATTTAAAAGATTTATCAGATTCAAACTTAATCATAGAAGCCATTATTGAGAATCTTGACATCAAACAAAAAGTATTTTCAGAGCTAGAAACCTACGTTTCTGAAGATTGTATCATTGCCTCAAATACGTCAAGCTTATCTATAGCATCAATTGCTTCATCGTTAGAAAAACCTGAACGATGCATTGGGATTCACTTCTTTAACCCAGCACCATTAATGAAGTTAGTTGAGGTTATTCCAGCAGTGCAAACGTCGCAAGAAGTTTTAGATAAGTCAGTTGCAACAATTTCAGATTGGAAAAAAGTTGTAGCAGTAGCCAAAGACACACCTGGTTTTATTGTGAATCGTGTGGCTAGACCTTTCTATGGAGAGTCACTTAGGATTTATGAAGAAGGATTAGCTGATTTTGCTACTATAGACAATGCTATGAAAACTGTGGGAGGCTTTCGAATGGGACCTTTTGAGTTGATGGATTTCATTGGTAACGATGTGAATTATACTGTCACTGAAACAGTATTTGAAGCGTTTTATTACGATCCAAGATATAGACCATCATTTACCCAAAAACGTTTATCAGAAGCTGGTTATTTAGGTAGAAAATCTGGAAAAGGTTATTACGACTATGACGAAAATGGAAAAAAAATAGAACCGTCTGTCATGTCGAGCGCAGTCGAGACATCTCTTTCTCAATATATTTTCGATAGAGTATTGGTAATGCTCATCAACGAAGCAGCAGATGCTTTATTCATGAACATTGCTTCAGCAGAAGATATTGATAATGCCATGACCAAAGGGGTTAATTACCCTAAAGGTTTATTAGCTTGGGCAGACGAGAAAGGAATCGATTGGTGTGTGAATAAATTAGACGAGTTATATGACGAATATCATGAAGACAGATACCGTTGTAGCCCATTGCTAAGAAAAATGAATAGAGAGAACACAAAGTTCTTTTAAATACAGTCAATGCAAAGCATTGAAAAATCGTTGAAATGTAGAATATAAAAATCAAATCGTTAAGAATTTCCGAAACCTTGGAGGAAATTTAGATTTTATTTTTGGTTTTCAGCTTAACTGAAAAATTCCTTATTTCAACTTGACTTTTTTGATTCGTTTTTGTGTCAAGACAAAAATGAATAAGAATATAGAGATATTCATATTGAGGAAAATTAAACTATGAAAGGAGCAGATATTCCATACAAAATGTTAAGTCAAGATGCCTTTAGCCAATGGTTAGGTGTTGAGATATTGGAATGTGAAGTAGGTAGAGTCAAAGTCGCAATGACAGTTCGAAGAGAGATGCTCAATAGCATGAATTATGCACATGGTGGTATTAGCTATTCATTGGCAGATACAGCTTTTGGGTTCACAGCTAATACACATGGTAAATACGCAGTATCTATAGAAACAAGTATCAATCATATCGAGGCTTTAGAAGAAGGGGATTATTTAGTTGCTGAATGTGTGATTGAAAAAGTAAATAATAAGCTAGGATTTAATGTTGTTGAAGTAAAACGAGGAGAAGAATTAGTAGCCCTATTTAAAGGTGTTGTTTATAGAACACAAAAAGATTGGGAAGGGTAAATCATTTGTCATTCCGCACTTGATGCGGAATCCATAAAAGGAAAAATTAAAAAGATACCCACTTTCGTGGGCATTTATTATGAAAGAAGCATATATCATTGACGGCGTAAGAACGCCAATAGGAAATTACAAAGGGACATTATCAGCCGTGAGAACAGATGATTTAGGAGCTTTGGTGATCAAGGAGCTAGTTGAACGTAATACCGACATCCCAAAAGAAGCCTATGATGATGTTATCATGGGTTGCGCTAATCAAGCAGGAGAAGACAACCGCAATGTCGCAAGAATGTCCTTATTATTGGCAGGGTTGCCATTTACAGTTCCAGGTGAGACAGTAAACAGACTTTGTAGCTCTGGACTATCAGCAATTATACAAGCGAATAGAGCTATAAAAGCAGGTGATGGTGATCTATTTATATCAGGAGGTGTGGAGAATATGACACGTGGACCTTATGTTATTGCCAAGCCATCAAGTGCATTTGGAAACGATTCTAAGATGTATGATTCTAGTTTTGGATGGCGTTTTGTGAATAAGAAAATGCATGAGATGTATGGCACGGATGGTATGGGAAATACCGCAGAAAATTTAGTTGAACTATACAATATTTCAAGAGAAGACCAAGATGCTTTTGCGTATTGGAGTCAGATGAAGGCTGCAAAAGCACAAGAAAACGGTCGCTTAGACAAGGAGATTGTGTCAGTTGAAATACCGCAACGAAAAAAAGATCCAATCATTTTTTCTAAAGACGAGTTTGTAAAGCCAAACACCTCAAAAGAAGTATTGGCTAAACTAAGACCAGCTTTCAAGAAAGAAGGCGGAAGTGTAACAGCAGGGAATTCATCAGGATTGAATGATGGTGCAGCAGCGACGATTATAGCATCAGAAGATGCAGTAAAACAATATAACCTGAAACCTCTGGCGCGAATTGTAAGCTCAGCAGTAGTAGGTGTAGAGCCTAGAATCATGGGGATAGGACCTGTGCAAGCTTCCAATAAAGCATTAGAAAAGGCAGGACTCACGATGGACGATATGGATATTATAGAGCTTAATGAAGCCTTTGCAGCACAAGCCTTAGCTTGTACAAGAGCTTGGGGATTAGCAGATGATGACCCAAGATTGAACCCAAATGGAGGTTCTATAGCAATAGGTCATCCACTAGGTGTAACAGGAGCAAGAATTGCCTATTCAGCAGCTTTAGAATTACATGAACAGCAAAAGCGCTACGCCTTAATAACAATGTGTGTAGGCGTTGGACAAGGCTATGCAGCAATAATAGAGCGAGTATAATTCCTGTGTAAGCAGGAGTCTCATACAAACTATTTGTCATTCCGCACTTGATGCGGAATCCATAAAAAAGTAAATAATTGATAAGATACCTGCTTTCGCAGGCATGTGTATGAAAATACTAATCATAGGAGGTAACGGAACCATTGGCAAAAAGGTAAGTCAGAGATTGGCTGAAAAACATGATGTACTAATCGCAGGACGAAATTCTGGTGATGTTACAGTAGATTTTTCAGATTCGAACTCAATTAAAGCAATGTTCGAAAAAACAGGAAAGATTGATGCCATTGTTTGTATAGCAGGAGACGCCAAATGGGATAAGTTCGATAACCTTTCCGAAGATGACTTTTACATAGGCATTAAGAGTAAGCTAATGGGGCAAGTCAATACTGTGAGAATTGGTAAGGAGTTTTTAAATAAAGGAGGCTCAATAACCTTATCAACAGGAATTTTGGCTGATGACCCAGTAGATATGACGACAAGTGCAGCGATGGTTAACGGTGCCGTTCACAGTTTTGTGAAAGCTGTGGTTTTAGAATTAGACAATATTAGAGTCAATGCAGTTTGTTCGGATTTGGTTGAAGACTCTTACGAAAAATATAAAGATTATTTCCCTGGAAACACACCAGTACCAATGCATAAAATTGTAGATGGTTATGTGAAATGTGTTGAAGGGAAAATCAATGGTAGAATATTAAGAATAATGGCATAAGAAGTTATTATGAAAAAAATACAACATTACGTTCAAGGGCAATGGACAGAAGGAAAAGACGAAGGCGCTCCTATTTATGACGCCATTACTGGGGAAGTAATTTCCAATGTGGCTATAGAAGGGTTAGATGTTCCAGAAATTCTTCAGTATGGAAGGACAAAAGGAGGAGAAGAACTCCGTAAAATGACGTTTCAAGAACGAGGTAATATGCTAAAAAAATTAGCATTATACCTTACAAAGCGTAAGAATGAATTCTACGACTTAAGTTATAGAACCGGAGCAACCAAAGTTGATAGTTGGATTGATATCGAAGGCGGTTTTGGAAACCTATTCGCTAACGCATCACTTCGAAAGCTTTTTCCAAATCAACCCTACCATGTAGAAGGCGATCCAATAGACTTGTCTCGTGGTGGACGTTTTATGGCACATCATATCATGGTGCCAAAGAAAGGTGTCGCAGTTCATATCAATGCCTTTAATTTTCCAGTTTGGGGAATGTTAGAAAAGTGTGCAGTAAACTGGATGGCAGGAGTACCTGCAGTAGTGTTACCAGCACCTTCATCATCATATTTAGCTGAAGCAGTAGCCCGAGCAATTATCGAATCAGGAATATTGCCAGAAGGCGCTTTGCAAATTATTAATGGCACCGTCAGAAATATTTTAGATACTGTAGAATCTCAGGATGTAGTTACATTTACAGGTTCTGCAGCAACTGGACGCCTGTTGAAAGCACACCCTAGAATTATTCAGGAAGCTGTACCATTTACTATGGAAGCAGACTCGTTAAATGCATCTATCCTTGGAGAAGATGCAGTGCCTGGAACACCAGAATTTGATTTGTTTGTAAAAGAAGTTCGAAAAGAAATGACAGTGAAAGCTGGACAAAAATGTACAGCTATTCGTCGTATTATAGTTCCAGAGAACTTAGTAGAAGATGTTCAAATTGCACTAGGGAAAGCATTAGATAAAGTTACCATTGGAGACCCAAGACTTAAAGAAGTGAGAATGGGGTCTTTAATTAGTAAACAGCAAGTAGAAGCAGTTCGTAATTCTGTAAAAGACATTGCTAAAGAAGCAGAGATAGTTTACGGTAACTTAGATAAAATAGAAACTATTGGAGCTGATGCCAAGAAAGGCGCTTTTATTAGTCCAATTTTATTAAGAACAGACAATCCTTTTGAAAATACAGCAGTTCACGAGCGTGAAGCCTTTGGTCCTGTAAGTACAATTATGCCTTACAAGACAATAGATGAAGCCGTTAAGCTAGCTCAAATGGGTAAAGGGTCATTAGTATCTTCTATCGCGACGTTTGATGATAAGATCGCCAAAGAATATGTTGTAAATGCTGCGAGTCATCATGGTCGTATTTTAGTGTTGAATAGAGAAAGTGCTAAAGAAAGTACAGGTCATGGTTCACCATTACCATATTTGGTGCATGGAGGTCCAGGACGAGCTGGAGGAGGTGAAGAAATGGGTGGAATGCGAGGAATAAAGCATTATTTACAGCGTACAGCAATTCAAGGCTCACCAACAACCATTACCGAAATTACAGGTATTTATCAGCAAAATGCAAAATATAAAGAGGCAGAGCAGCATCCATTCAAATACCATTGGGAAGATATTGAACCAGGAATGTCTCTCAAAACACATAAGCGCACAATCACAGATACTGACATCATAAACTTTGCTAATGTCACTTGGGATCATTTCTATGCGCACACAGATATCACCTCTTTAGATGGAAGCATATTTGAGAAGCGAACTGCACATGGTTACTTCATTATTTCTGCAGCAGCAGGATTATTTGTGTATCCAAATAAAGGCCCAGTAGCCGCAAACTATGGTTTAGATAGTATAAGATTTTTGAGACCATTGTATCATAACGATACTATTTATGTGCGATTAACATGTAAAGAAAAAGTAGATAGAGATGTTGCTAGCGCAGAGCATCCAAGCGGAATTGTAAAATGGCATGTCGAAGTATTTGATGCCAATTTTGAAAATAGACCTGATAGTCAAAAAAGTGATAAGGATAGTCCTTTGGTAGCTGTTGCGACTATTTTAACGATGGTTCAAAAAAAGCAGGAAACCTTTGTTGAGATCAACAGACAAAGTATTGAAGGATACTTAAATAAGTTGTCAGAAGATACCAAACCACTTTGGGGCAATATGACGCCGCAGCACATGATTGAGCATTTGGAATATTCAACTAGAATATCTTCAGGTGAGATTCAAGATATAGAGATTGGTACACCAGAAAAGATATTGGAGAAAGTTCACAATACTCTGTATAACTATAATAAAATGCCTAGAAATTTTGGTGCACCAGAGCGTTTAGAAGAAGAATTGAAAACATTGAGCTATGAAAGTCTTGATGAAGCCAAACAAAAGCTTTTAGAAGCTTATGATCGTTTTGAAACTTATTTTAAAGAACATCCAGAAGAAACACAAAAAAATATCGTTTTCGGACACCTAAACAGATACGAATGGAATTTATTCCACCGTAAACATTACAATCACCATTTTGAACAATTTGGATTAATATAAAGTTAAATGTCATTCCGAGCGCAGTCGAGGAATCTCACTAAAGATTGCCACGTCCTTCGTCCTCGCAATGACAAGTAAATATAAAGATGACACAACCATACGTAAAACAAACTATAGAAAACGGAGTAGGAACTATTGAATTTTTTCATCCTGCTCACAACTCCTTGCCAGGAGACATACTAGCTGAATTAGCGCAAACCATAACCGATGCAGGTAACAATGATGATATCAAAGTTATTGTACTAAAGAGTGGAGGAGATAGAACCTTTTGTGCAGGAGCAAGCTTTAAAGAATTAATCAATATCAATGATGCTGAAACAGGACGTGTGTTCTTTTCTGGGTTTGCAAATGTGATTAATGCAATGCGCAAATGTCCAAAGTTTATCATTGGGCGCATTCAAGGGAAAACCGTAGGAGGAGGCGTAGGTTTAGCTTCAGCGACAGATTACTGTATGGCAACTAAGTTTGCTGCGATTAAACTGAGTGAACTCAATGTTGGTATAGGGCCTTTTGTAGTTGGGCCAGCAGTGGAACGTAAGCTTGGTCTTAGCGGAATGTCTCAGATAGCGATTGATGCAAATTCATTTTATCCAGCAGAATGGGCGAAACAAAAAGGATTATTCACCCAAGTGTTTGAAAGCACAGAAGAACTAGATGAAGCTGTAAAAGCCTTTGCAGAAAACTTATGTAATTACAATCCAGACGCCATGAAAGAAATGAAGCAAATGTTTTGGAAAGGGACAGAGGATTGGGATACGTTACTTGCAGAACGTGCACAAATTAGTGGACGATTAGTATTGAGTGATTTCACGAAAGAAACGTTGAAGCGATTTAAGTAGATAATCAATGCGAAGCATTGAAATAAATGTTGAAATTCAGAATATAAAAATCAAATCGTTAAGAATTTTCGAAGCCTTGGAGGAAATTTAGATTTTATTTTTGGTTTTCAGCTGAGCTGAAAAATTCCTTATTTCAACTTGATGTTTTGGTTCATTTTGCATCAAGGTAAAATGAACAATAAAAAAGAAAAAAGATGATTTATTCATTTAACGGATACATACCAGTAGTACACGAAAGTAGTTTTGTACATCCATTAGCTGCAGTAACAGGCAATGTTATCATTGGTAAAGACTGTTACATTGGACCAGGCGCAGCTATAAGAGGAGACTGGGGACAAATCATTTTGGAAGATGGTGTCAATGTGCAAGAAAACTGTACAGTACATATGTTTCCTGGGAAGTCCATTACATTAAAAGAAAGCGCACATATTGGTCATGGAGCCATTATCCATGGTGCTAATATTGGACGCAATGTTTTAGTTGGAATGAATACTGTGATTATGGATGATGCCGAGATTGGAGATGAAAGCATAGTAGGTGCTATGGCATTTGTAAAAGCAGAAACTATTATCCCGAAAAGGAGTTTAGTTGTTGGCAATCCAGCGAAAGTAATCAAGGAAGTAACTGATGATATGATTGCTTGGAAAACAAAAGGTACACAGTTGTATCAGCAATTACCAAAAGAGTGTCATGACACTTTAAGAGAAGTAGAACCATTGAGAGAGGTTCCAAAAGATAGAACCATTCAAGAAAACACGTATGCAACATTGCGTGATTATTTCCTGCAAAAGCAGGAATCTAAAAAATAAAAGCTTGTCATTCCGAGCGCAGTCGAGGAATCTCACCAAAAGATTACCGCGTCCCTCGTTTTTGCAATGACAAAAAATAAAGAGAATGTCGAAAGTTGAATTAAAAATGCCCAAAATGGGCGAGAGCATTACAGAAGGTACAATTATTAATTGGTTAATTAATGAAGGCGAATCTTTTGAAGAAGGTGATGTGTTATTGGAAGTAGCTACAGATAAAGTAGATAATGAAGTGCCAGCACCATCATCAGGGACACTAATAAAGACTCTGTTTCAAGCTAAGGATGTAGTGCCAGTTGGAGAAGTGATAGCCATATTAGAAGCTACAGAAGGTACTTCAACTTCAAAAGAAACAAATGAAGCAGTTGCCACCTCGAGCGCAGTCGAGAGATCACAAAAGAAAAAAAGTGTTTCAAAAAGACCTAAACTTCAGCCGCAGGCAAATGTTAGTGCATCAAGTTTTACAGTTTCAGACAATACGTTCTTCTCACCATTAATTATTTCAATAGCAAAAGAACATCATATCAGTTTTGAAGAACTCGCCAGAATACCTGCTACAGGAAAAGAAGGCAGATTACGAAAAAGTGATGTGTTCAATTATATCAATGAAGGAAGGCCATATCAGTTTGCGCAACCTGTTGTACAAGATCCAACAGCATATCGTATACCACAGCTAAACTTAGATAAAGGCACAGGTAAGATTGTAGAAATGGATCGTATGCGCCAGATGATAGCAGATCATATGGTGTATTCAAAACACACTTCACCTCACGTAACTGCCTATGTTGAAGCAGATTTAACCGAAATGGTAAATTGGAGAAATGCCAATAAACAAGCATTTCAAGAAAAGTATGGTGAAAAATTGACATTCACGCCATTGTTTGTTGAAGCAGTAGCAAGTGCTGTGAAAGACTTTCCAATGATTAATGTATCTGTCGATGGCGCAAACATCATTGTAAAAGAAGATATCAATATTGGGATGGCAACAGCCTTACCAAGCGGAAATTTGATAGTGCCTGTGGTGAAAAACGCAGACACTAAAGATCTAAAACAGCTTGCTTCAGAAGTTAATGCTCTTGCTTCCAAAGCCAGAGATAATAAGTTAAGTGGCGATGACATCAAAGGCAGCACATTTACAATTTCAAATGTTGGAACCTTTGGCAGCTTGATGGGAACACCTATTATCAACCAGCCAGAAGTAGCAATCCTTGCATTGGGAATAATTAAAAAACGAGCAGAAGTTATTGAAACAGAAAAAGGCGATGAAATTGCTATTAGAAGCATGATGTATCTGTCACTTTCCTTTGATCATCGTGTTGTAGATGGTTATTTAGGAGGAAGCTTTTTACGCAAGGTAGCAGACTATTTAGAGCAATTTGATTCAAAAAGAACAGTATAAAGTTTGTCATCCTGAACTTGTTTCAGGATCTCATGAAGAAAGATATGGAACATAATATTAGCATAAACCAAGTAAGTCAATCAAGAGTCAATGAGCTCGATTTTGATAATATTCCATTAGGAAGAACCTTCACCGATCACATGTTTATTTGCGATTATGAAAATGGAGAATGGCAAAACCCGAGGATTCAACCATTAGAATTAATCCCAACGCATCCTGCGGCGATGGCTTTGCATTATGGTCAAGCAATTTTCGAAGGGATGAAGGCTTCAATAGATGAAGATAGAACACCAATGTTGTTTAGGCCAGAAAAGAATGCAGCAAGATTGAATGTCAGCGCAAGGCGAATGGGAATGCCAGATTTTCCTGAAGAATTATTTGTTGAAGGATTGAAACAATTAGTGGCAATGGAGCAAAACTGGATTCCACCCCAAGAAGGTAGTGCATTGTATTTGAGACCATTTATGTATGCCGATGAACCATTTATAGGAATGCGTGCAGCAACAAGCTATAAGTTTATCATCATCTGCTCTCCAGCAGGACCTTTCTTTACCAAACGCATCAGATTGTATGCAGAAACGAAATATATAAGAGCAGCCGAAGGAGGTACAGGAGAAGCCAAAGCAGCAGGGAATTATGCAGCAGCAATCAGACCGACCGAAATTGCTAAATCCAAAGGATACGATCAAGTGTTGTGGTTAGACGCACACGAGTTTAACTACATACAAGAAGTAGGTACAATGAATATCTTTTTCAAGATTGATGGAGCGTTTTTCACACCTAGCTTGGATGGAGCGATTCTAGATGGAATCACTAGAAAGAGCGTCATCGAAATTTTAGAATATGAAGGATACAATGTAACGCAACGCCCAATTACCATAGAAGAAATTATTGAGGCTGAAAAGAGCGGCACATTAGAAGAAGCCTTTGGGACAGGGACAGCAGTTGGTATCGCTATGATTCAGGAGATAGGCTATAAGGATTCTACAATACATGTTTCAGATGAAAGCCCTGTGGGACAAATGATTTTCGATACCATTAATGGTATTCGTTCAGGGAAGTTAGAAGATCGATTTAATTGGATGATAAAAGTTGAAAGTGAATTAGTTTAGGGCGTTACCAAATGTCATATCGAGCGCAGTCGAGATAACATTTGGTGGGGCTTTTCGCGCTACATGGTAGCAAGCTCCAATCCCTAACGCAGGTAGGCAATTAGTCGTTAAGAGATAGTGTCTAGTCAATGCGAAGCATTGATAAATGTTGAAATTCAGAATATATAAATCAAATCGTTAAGAATTTCTGAAGCCTTGGAGGAAATTTAGATTTTATTTTTAGTTTTCAGCTTTGCTGAAAAATTCCTTATTTCAACTTGACTTTTTTGATTCGTTTTTGTGTCAAGACAAAAATGAATAATAAAATAATATAAATAGATTCCTGCCTTCGCAGGAATGACAATTATGAATAAAGAGATATTAAAACAAGGGTTTTCAAATTTGTGTACAGCCAAATCCATGGCTGAATTGTATGAAGAAAACTTCAAACTAGTTTCCAAATATGTTCATGCTACATCCAGAGGGCATGAAACAATTCAAACTGCATTAGGGTTGCAGTTGTTACCTCAAGATTATGTCTTTCCATATTACAGGGATGATGCTATGCTATTGGCTGTAGGGATGAAACCTTATGATTTAATGTTGCAACTATTAGCAAAGAAAGATGATCCGTTTTCTGGAGGAAGAACATACTACTCGCATCCAAGCCTTAAGGATGATGATAAGCCTAAAATCCCACACCAATCCTCAGCAACAGGAATGCAAGCCATTCCAGCAACAGGAGTTGCTATGGGAATGCAATATCTAGAAAAACAAAATCTAGATAACCCAAATGTCATTCAGAGCGAAAGCGAAGAATCTCTACAAAATCCAATCACAGTATGTTCCCTTGGAGATGCCTCAGTAACTGAAGGTGAAATTGCAGAAGCCTTTCAGATGGCTGCATTAAAGCAAATGCCAATTTTGTATTTAGTACAAGATAACGGTTGGGATATTTCTGCAAATGAAGCAGAAACCAGAGCACAAAATGCATTTGAATACGCTCAAGGATTTCATGGTCTGGATGCTATAACTATTGATGGTGCAAACTTTATTGAAAGCTACGAAGCACTTCAAGAAGTGATTGAAACCATTAGAAAAGAGCGTAGACCGTTTTTAGTACATGCTAAAGTACCATTACTAAATCATCATACGTCTGGTGTACGAATGGAATGGTACCGAGACGATTTAGAAGAAGCACGCTCAAGAGATCCCTATCCAGTATTGAAACAACAGTTATTGGATAATGGATTTTCTGAAAAAGATATCGAAGCAATAGAAGCTTCAGCCAGAGAAAAAGTTGAGTCCGACTTCAAACAAGCTTTAGAAGCCGAAGACCCAACACCTGAAGATTTATTTACGCACGATTTTGTGCCAACACCAATCACAGAGGAAGTAGGAGTTCGCTCACCAGAAGGTGCTGAGAAAGTAGTGATGGTGGATTGTGCACTTTTCGCCATTGAAGAGTTAATGCGAAAACACAAAGAGTGTTTATTGTACGGACAAGATGTAGGAGGACGTTTAGGAGGTGTATTTAGAGAAGCAGCTACCTTGGCTCAGAAGTTTGGAGATGATCGTGTATTCAATACACCAATACAAGAAGCGTTTATCGTTGGATCAACTGTTGGGATGAGTGCAGTAGGTCTCAAACCAATTGTTGAGGTACAGTTTGCAGATTATATATGGCCAGGTTTAAATCAGTTATTTACTGAAGTAAGTCGCAGTTGCTATTTGTCTAATGGCAAATGGCCAGTGAGCATGATTCTACGTGTACCAATTGGTGCTTATGGTAGTGGAGGTCCTTACCATTCATCTTCAGTAGAAAGTGTTGTGACGAATATTAGAGGCATCAAAATAGCTTACCCAAGCAATGGCGCTGACTTAAAAGGTTTAATGAAAGCTGCTTATTATGATCCGAATCCAGTAGTGATTTTAGAACACAAAGGTTTATATTGGAGTAAAGTACCAGGAACTAAAGGTGCGACTTCTATTGAACCTGCAGAAGATTATGTGTTACCATTTGGAAAAGCTTGGTTACTTCAAGAAATCTGGAAACAGGAAGAAGTTGAAACTGCTACTATCGTGAGCTATGGAATGGGAGTGCATTGGGCGATGAACGCGACCAAAGGATTGAGAGATCAGGTTGAAGTTATTGACTTAAGAACGCTGCACCCATTAGATGAAGATACCATTATGAAGTCTGTAAAGAAAACAGGAAAATGTCTGGTAGTCACTGAGGAACCATCCAATAATAGCTTTGCATTAGCTTTAGCTGGAAAAATTCAGGAAGAATGCTTCCAATACTTGGATGCACCAGTGATGACTATTGGTAGTGAAAATATGCCAGCAATTCCTTTGAACTCAACATTAGAGCAAACGATGATTCCATCTACGGAAAAGGTTAGAGCTAAGTTAGAAGCCTTGTTGAATTACTAGGTAATTCGTTACTTCGAGTGATTTTGAGATACGAAAAATTGTATCGAGAAGTAGTCTAATCGCAAGAGATTTTTTACTGGAAAAATTCTTGGTTTCACTTCGACGCCGCTCAGTGAACGCATTCGAACTAACGCTTAGACATAAAGTTGGAGTTTTGTCTAAACTTCTCTAAATTTAGACATCTAATAGCTCAATATGTATACAAGACGGATTTTCCCCGTGAGAGGTGTCATAAAATGGACACGTCGCAACATTTATTTATTTCTCGCATTATCAGCAATTCCTGTAATATTATTTGATGTTGTAGGTCTAAAATGGTTGCATGTGCCTTGGCTTCCTTTAGGTGTCTTAGGTACAGCAGTAGCCTTTATTGTAAGTTTCAAAAACAATGCATCCTATGATCGTTTATGGGAAGCGCGCAAGATTTGGGGAGGTATTGTAAATTCCTCACGATCTTGGACGATAATGGTCAAGGATTTTATTACTAATGATCATGCAAATGAGAAATTATCCGAATCAGATCTACACAAGATTCATAGAGAGTTGGTGCATCGTCATGTGGCTTGGTTAACGGCATTACGCTATCAGCTTAGAGCGGATAAACCTTGGGAAATGCATCTTAAAGCAACACGCTCTAACAGAGAATTTAGGGAATCTCAATTTTTGGTTTGTGAAGATACTATTCCTATTGAAGAGGTTATTAAAGATTATATTTCAGATGAAGAGTATGATGAGCTTTTTGCTAAGGGAAATCAAGCATCTCAAATCTTAGGGATTCAGTCGAGACGTTTACGAGAATTAAAACAGCAAGGTTATATCGAAGATTTCCGACACATGGAGATGGAGAACATGCTAGTTGAGTTTTATACGCTTCAAGGGAAAAGTGAGCGTATCAAAAACTTCCCATATCCTAGACAGTTTGCAACACTCAACTACATATTTGTATGGCTGTTCATTTTGATGTTGCCTTTCGGAATTATGGAAGGATTTGAAGCAATTGGGAAACACATCATGGAAGATCTAGCTGCGCACCAATCGAGAACATCTTGGGGACATATGATTCAAGAGTTCATTGCCAGACATTTTGTGTGGTTTTCTATTCCTTTTAGTGCTTTATTAGCTTGGGTATTTCATACCATGGAAGCCATTGGAGAGAATACTGAAAATCCATTTGAAGGTGGTCCAAACGATGTGCCAATAACGGATTTGAGTAGAGGTATAGAAATCGATATTCGTCAATTGATTGACGATACAGATATTCCTGAACCATACACATGGAAGAACGATATTGTAATGTAATTTTCTTTAAAGCATGCTAACCAAAAAACGATATTCTGTATTAGAGATGGCCTTATGGTCGCGATGGGAAAGTCTTATTTACCTACTTTATGCTGGAATCATTACTGTTTTATATGAAGTCTTAGGATTTACCTTTCTCAATGTGCCATGGACACCAGTAGCACTTATTGGTACAGCAGTAGCCTTTATGGTTGGGTTTCAAAACAACTCTGCTTATGGACGTATATGGGAAGCACGAAAAATTTGGGGAGCCATTGTAAACACATCCAGAACCTGGGGAATGAAAATTCAGGATATGGTGACCATGGAACATGCCAAGGTTCAGATTTCAGAAGAAGAACTGAAAGAACATAAAAGAGTTCTTATTTATAGACATGTTGCCTGGATGACTGCCTTGCGTTATGCTATGAGACAGCGTAAATCTTGGGAAGCGCAGCATAAGGCTATGACCAATAGAGAGTGGGCTAAAGCGATTCATACACCAGAAGAGATATCGACTCTGGAAGATAATTTGATGTTGTATTTATCTAGAGAGGAAGAAGATTATGTACTGAGTAAAGGCAATAAGCAAACCGCTATTTTGTATCTGCAATCTAAACATATTAGAGAGTTAAAAGAAAAAGGACTGATCTGGGAATTTGCCTTTCTAGAGTTAGAAAATGTGCTCGAAGAACTGTTTACGCATCAAGGTAAAACGGAGCGTATCAAGAACTTTCCTTATCCAAGACAATATGCAAGTTTGGCTTATTATCTCACACGAACCTTTGTAGTGTTATTACCATTTGGGATTATTCCAGAGTTTGCTGAAATAGGAGCAGAATTACTAGATAATTTTCCAAGGATAGCAAAGTATTTTATTTGGTTGGGTGTGCCATTTTGTGCTATTGTGTCGTGGGCATTCCACATTATGGAACGTATGGCTAGAGTGGGAGAGAACCCATTTGAAGGGATGCCAAATGACGTGCCTATTTCTACCATCTCAAGGGGGATAGAAATAGACTTACGCCAAATGTTAGATGAAGATAAGAATATCATACCTGAGCAATTCCCTGAAGCGAAAAATGTTCAGATGTAAATATATCTCTAACTTATCAAGAAGTATTTTTCAATTTTACTGTTGAAGGACAATACTAAGGATGCAATCGCGACTACTATTCCTATATATGCCTGAGTTGGTATAGAGATTAAAATAGTTAGTATAAATGCTAATCTAAAGAGCAAATATTTTTTACTCAAAATGCTATATACGATAATACCAAAAGATAAAATATAACCGATTCCTGTATAAATCATCCACATTGGTTCTATACCAAAGTCTTTGCCTTTAACTGTTACGATATAGTAGAACAAGAAGGGCAAGAACATTAGAATTCCATTCAGAATAAATATAATTCTTAGAGGGATTGGTTTTTTTAATTGTTGCGTTTCCATGATGATTTCTCAATTAAGATTTATGTTTATTAGCTTTCCAGATAGCTTTGAAATTATCTTTTGTTACCTCTTCTCCTGTCAATATATAATGCTCTACAGCCATAGCATACTGTAAAAGGCCTTTCTTAAAAGATCCTTTTGCAAATCCACCAAGAAGCCCAGGCTTTGTACGATAGTGAAACTCCATTTCAAAAGTCGAAGTATTATCATCTATAGGAATTACTCTCTGTATGGCATACGTGTATTCAGAATTAATAGGAAAACCTTTTACTTCATAGACATCTATTTTACACGAATAGTTTTCGGAGTCGTATTCAGTGATTCTTTCCTTTATATATTTACTTCCTTTATCATTGAAGTTGCATACTCTTTCGGAACCGAATTGTGCACTGGTGCTATTATTTATAAAGTTTGAAGTAATAACCTTTGGGTGCGATTTGTAGATATTAGCATAATCATCACCAACAACTTCCCATACTTTTGAAGCAGGAGCATTGATGGTATAAGACATTGAAATTTTCTGAACCTTCTTCTGAGCAAAAACATTAAAGCTGAGGAGGAAGATTAAAATTGAACTTGAAATTTTGAGTGTTTGTTTCATAGTATTAAAATTTATGATGACCGTTCGTCATATTTAGATTAAAAAAAATTATAAGATGTTATTGAATACTAAGTTGAAGAAATCGTTCAAAGGCTTTATGCTAGCAGAAGCTTTCATACGCATTAGCGCTCCATGCCAACTATTCAGTATGAAAGCTGCTGTAGCCT
Source organism: Winogradskyella sp. 3972H.M.0a.05 (assembly GCF_040493455.1). Taxonomy (NCBI): domain Bacteria; kingdom Pseudomonadati; phylum Bacteroidota; class Flavobacteriia; order Flavobacteriales; family Flavobacteriaceae; genus Winogradskyella; species Winogradskyella sp. 3972H.M.0a.05. The sequence continues at coordinate 28,155 of NZ_JANFDA010000010.1, forward strand.
TGCTATCAATCTCTGTATTTATTTCGCCTATATCTTGACCTTGCTCTATACATTGAGCGATGATAGATTCTATTTCCAAAAATTTTGAATCTAACAACACTCTGAAGCTTTCATTTACATCACCTAGCTCTTGGGAAAAATTGCTCATTATACAACCATTCTTGCACTTTTGAACACCCAAAGAGAAGTCAATCATTTTAGAATAGTGAGTTTTAAGCCTGTTGAGAGGAGAAAGTTCAGAATCTAATAAATTGGTTTTATGAAATTCTATTCCGTTATCGCAATAACGTTCTACCATTTCTAAACCAAACGATTCCTTACTATCAAAATGATTGTAAAACGATCCTTTAGGAATAGATATACTATCGGTTATCTCTTTAATACCTGTGGCACTATAGCCTTTAGAGAACATTATCTCTAAACCAGTATTAAGTATATCTTGTCTATCTATTCGTCGTTTCATGTAACAAACTTAATGACCAGTCGTCATATTTGCAAATATTTTTTCCTTTTTTAGAAAAATTTATGATTTAGAAATTATACTTCACTGTCCATTTGACTTGTTACCACGTAGTATCTTGGATCGTCTACAGAAGTCTCTATAACTTCGTTAAATCTTGGATTCGCTTTAAGTAATAAGGCTTTACAATCTGGACTAAGATGTGTTAATTTAACAGTTTTACCAGCATTAATGTATTTGTTGGCAATATTTCGAAGTGCTTCTATACCTGAGTGGTCACTGATTTTAGATTCAATAAAATCTATTTCTACAGTATCAGGATCATTTTTCACATCGAACTTTGAATTAAAGTTCTGAATAGATCCAAAAAAGAGAGGTCCCCAAATTTCATAAACCTTAGTACCATCATCTTTAATGCGTTTTCTTGCTCTAATCATAGTAGCATTTTTCCAGGCGAATACTAGAGCAGACATAATTACACCAGCGATTACAGCGATAGCCAAGTCTTGCCATACTGTGATAGCAGACACTGCAATCAACACAAAAGCATCAGCTAGAGGAATTTTATGAAGAATCCTAAAACTACTCCATGCAAATGTACCGATGACTACCATAAACATAACGCCAACTAAAGCAGCAATAGGGATTTGTTCTATCAATGGTGCTCCAAATAATACAAAGCAAAGTAATGCCACAGCTGCAACAGTACCAGATAAGCGACCGCGACCACCAGAGTTTACATTAATAATCGATTGCCCAATCATGGCACAACCTCCCATACCACCAAAAAGGCCATTCAAAATATTGGCACCTCCTTGAGCAACACATTCTCTATTACCACTTCCTCTGGTTTCTGTAAGTTCATCAACGAGTGTCAAGGTCATAAGAGACTCAATCAATCCAATGGTAGCTAAAATGAATGCTGTAGGCAGGATTACATCCCAATGACCAGCGATTGTTCCAAACAGACCAAATATTTGATCTTGGAATGTTGGTAAACTACCTTTTAGTCCAGAACCACCACCATCTGCAATAAAAGAACCAACTGTACTAACATCTAATTTTCCGAAGATGGTAATAGCAGCGACAACAATAATTGCGGTCAATGCTGCAGGGATTTTCTTGGTAAGCTTTGGTAGCCCAAACATTATAGCCATAGTTAGACCTACTAATCCAAGCATGACCCATAATGTAGTACCAGACATGTACTGTAATTCATCACCTACTCGTTCTTTGAACAAGCCTAATTGTGATAGAAATATAACTATAGCCAATCCATTAACAAACCCCATCATTACTGGATGAGGGATAAGGCGGACAAACTTTCCGAGTTTAAGAATACCAGCAAGTATTTGTATACCTCCGACAAAAAGTAGCGTAATGAAGAGCCATTGGAGTCCAAGGTTTTCAATAGGTGTCTCTAAGCCTAATCCGACTTCATTTCCTTTCTGAATTAAGTGCACCATCACCACAGCCATGGCTCCAGTTGCACCAGAAATCATTCCTGGTCTACCGCCAAAAAGCGCAGTGACAATTCCCATCATGAAGGCTCCGTAAAGTCCTACTAAAGGATCGACACCAGCAACGAATGCAAATGCAACGGCTTCGGGTACTAATGCTAAAGCCACGGTTAACCCAGAAAGAATATCATTCTTTGGGTTTTGCGTGAAGTTTTTAATGGTCTTCTGTCTTAAGGTCATATCTATGCGATCTAAAAGTCGGCAAAGATACGGTTTTAGTTGAGAAGTGTGTTTCTGAGATATTATCAAATAAAAAAGCATCAACAACTGTTGATGCTTTTTCCCCACTTAAAAATATAATTATTACTCCACTTCTGGAGGATATTTTTCCATGATCTTAGTTACAAACTCTCTAATACGCTCTTCCTTCTTTTCAACATTTTTTGTCACAAGATATCCTGTGCCTATTCCTTGCCACACCAATTCTTTTTTATTGGCGTCTATTAAATCAATAAAGAGTTTGCCTTCGGTTTTGGTAGAAACTGTCGGCTGATTCCAGCCCCAGCCTCCCCAGCCCCAGCCGCCCCAGCCCCAACCAGGCCAGAAACCACCCCAGCCCCAATTGTTATTCCAAACATTGACTTGCTGGTTAGACTTGGTGAATATGCTTACTAGTAAATCTGGGTTTTGAGATTTGGTAAATCCTAAGGCGAACATTTCATTTTCAATAGCTCTTAAGATTCTTCGTTTATCCAAATCACTAATCTCGGCTTTATCAATACCGGTTTTGTAGAATGCAAAGGTTTTGTAGTTTCCAAATGCAGCATCCTTGTCATAGTCTGAAGCAACTCTTACAGAGCTACAAGAACTCACTGCAACCACTAGTAGCAGTAAGGTCAGTTTTTGTATCATCTTTTTCATATGCAATGTATTTGAGTTATATTGAGTTCAAAAGATTATTGTCAACACTGTTAGGGATTGTAACTTTTAGATTTGGTTCTACCTCCATCGCTCTCTTAATGGCAAAGACTGCACCTTCATTTCTTGCCCAATTTCTTCTTGCAATTCCGTTGTTTACATCCCAAAAAAGCATTGATTTTAAACGCCTTTCGGCTTCTTTACTACCATCAAGAACCATGCCGAATCCTCCATTTATCACTTCTCCCCATCCAACGCCACCTCCATTATGGATACTGACCCAGGTTGCACCTCTAAAACTATCACCAATAACGTTGTGAATAGCCATGTCTGCAGTGAAGCGAGATCCATCATAAATATTTGAGGTTTCACGATATGGCGAATCGGTTCCAGAGACATCATGATGGTCGCGACCAAGGACCACATAGCCTATGTCTCCACGTTCTATGGCATCGTTGAATGCCTTGGCAATTTTCATTCTGCCTTCGGCATCTGCGTATAAAATTCTGGCTTGAGAGCCAACAACAAGTTTATTTTCTTGAGCACCTTTAATCCACTGAATGTTATCAGCCATTTGCTGCTGAATTTCTTCAGGTGAATTTTTCATTATGGTTTCTAAGACTTCACAAGCGATAGCATCTGTTTTTGCTAAATCTTCAGGTTTCCCTGAGCAACATACCCAACGGAATGGCCCAAATCCATAATCGAAACACATTGGACCCATTATATCTTGGACATAACTTGGATACTTAAATTCTCTTCCTAACGATGGACTTTCAGACATAACATCTGCACCAGCTCTCGATGCTTCAAGTAAGAAAGCATTTCCATAGTCAAAGAAATAGGTGCCTTTTTCGGTATGCTTATTAATAGCTTTTGCATGTCGTCTTAAGCTTTCCTGAACTTTTTCCTTAAATAATTCAGGATTATTAGCCATCATCTCATTGGCATTTTCAAACGATAATCCAACAGGATAATAACCACCAGCCCAAGGATTGTGCAGAGAGGTTTGATCACTCCCCAAATCAATTTGGACATTGGCTTCATCAAACTTTTCCCATACTTCAACAATATTGCCTAAGTATGCAATAGAAACGGTTTCTTTTTCAGCTAAAGCTCTATTGACTCTTACTACAAGTTCATCCAGATCGGTAATCTTTTCGTTAATCCAGCCTTGGTCTAATCTTATCTGAGTAATCTTTGGGTTTACTTCGGCACAGACGGTTACACAACCTGCAATGTTTCCTGCTTTTGGTTGTGCTCCAGACATACCACCTAATCCTGATGTTACAAATAGATGACCTTCGGGTGATTTTCCTATTTTTCTGAATCCATTTAATACAGTAATTGTGGTGCCATGAACAATACCTTGAGGGCCAATATACATGTAACTCCCTGCTGTCATTTGCCCATATTGTGTAACGCCTAGCGCATTGAATTTTTCCCAATCATCAGGTTGCGAATAGTTAGGAATCATCATGCCATTAGTTACCACAACTCTAGGTGCATCTTTGTGAGAAGGAAACAAGCCAAGAGGATGACCAGAATACATTACCAAAGTTTGCTCATCTGTCATTTCGGCTAAGTACTGCATAGCTAAACGATACTGCGCCCAATTAGAGAACACACCTCCATTGCCTCCATAAGTAATTAACTCATGAGGATGTTGGGCAACTGCATAATCCAAGTTGTTTTGTATCATCAGCATAATTGCTGCTGCTTGCTTGGATTTAGCAGGATACTCGTCGATTGGTCTGGCATACATTTTATAGTCTGGTCTAAGACGGTACATATAAATGCGTCCATAAGTATCTAATTCATCTTTAAACTCGGGAAGTAATTCTTCGTGATGTTTCTTGTCGAAATAACGTAACGCATTTTGTAAGGCTAATTTTTTTTCTTCATTGGTTAGGATATCCTTACGTTTTGGAGCATGATTAATTTCTAAGTCATATGCCTTTGGTTGCGGTAAACTATCAGGAATACCTTCTAAAATTTGCTCCTGAAATGTTATTGTTACGTCTTGCATTAGCGTTTTTTAATGGTGTTGGTTTTTTTATTGTATCCATAAGGGCAATGTCTACAACCACTCTCACAACAATAGCCTCGCTTAAGGTGATATTGTTCTGTAAAACAACGGTAGCCCTCAGGGGTTAGGTAATAATCGCCTTCTTCAATTGGGACAATTTTTTTCATATACACAAAGATAATTTAATTTGGTGTGAAATTTGAAAGGAATACTATAATGGTTATTATTTCAAAATATATTGTACCCAAAGGGTATACTGGGATTGCATTATTTCCTTTTGTATTTCTGAAGGAAAAGTACTTGATTAGTGATGCTACTTTAATCAATCATGAAAAGATTCATTTAAGACAACAGCTAGAGCTGTTGATCTTACCATTTTATCTGTTCTACTTTTTGGAGTTTGCTCTAAGGCTAATTCAATACAAAGATTGGTCTATCGCTTACCGCAATATTTCTTTCGAAAGAGAGGCGTATAAAAACGAAAACGACCTTGATTATTTGAAATCAAGATCGTTTTGGGCGTTCTTAAAGCATCTATAATTTAGTAGATAACCTTTTTGGTTTTTTCTCTTCCATCTGTAAGTCTTGCCTTTACAAATAGGACGCCATCACTTGGTCTTAAGTTGTAAAATACTTTATTGAGATCATTCACATTGTCAACACTAATAAGCCTTCTTCCTAAGACGTCATAAATAACCACAGACTCAATCAAGTTGCGCTCAGACTTCACCTTAATGAGATTGTCTTCTACGTAGATAATTAAGTCTGAATCGTTTTCAAACTGATTGACGCTTAGTGTATCATCTGTATATCTTAATATGAATCTATCTTCGTAAATACCTGCTTCTATATTGAATGTATAAGGATTGATGCGAAGGTCATGAATAAATCCTGTATAGGTGTCTTCAAGATAAATATTCTGGCCATCTTCACCTTCAAACAAACCATCTACATCGCTAATTGCAATGGTGTAATTTCCATCTTCTAGAATGTCTATACCTAGTGGAACTTGATCATTTACATCGAAAGGTAATTGTCTACCTTGAATAATCATTCGTTCATCTTCAATCTTAGAATATAAACTCATCACATTGGTTTCAAAGGTATAGGCGTCGTAGAGCCTGTCCTTTTCATAAGTAGCGCCTTCAATATAGCCTACAAGAATACTTGATGCTAATTGATCTTCGGAAATTAAGTTTAGCCAGATTCGATGCTTCTCGGTATTGTCGTTTCTTTGAGATGAAGCAGAATCACTACTTGTTCTAAAGAAGTCTGAATTATCATGATCTTTACTACGCATGGTATTGTTGAAGGTCACACTACCAGTTTCATTGTCATTTAAAGCGAGTACAAAGAACCCTTGACCAGCGCCTACATATCCATTGAATGTTGGGTTAGGATTTGAAATCCCAGTAAGGTTATAAGTTATATAGTCATTCTGATTGTAATTGAGAGCGAAATCATCATAGAATGAATCTGTGTACGTTCCTAGTGCACTGCCATGGGTCCAGATATGAACAGCACCTTCAATAATGGTATTGTCTGTTAAGAATTTATCAGCATCTAATCCAGAAGGATAAGGGTTACCAATTAAGTTCCAGTTATCATCAAATGGTGTAACTGTTAATACGTCTACACCGTAAGGGTTATACGTGAAATTGTTGTTCGAAATGTTATTGTTTCCACTCGTAATGGCTTGCGTGATAACACCATTATTTGGTAAACCAGTAAATGTAGCCGTTGCAATTGAAGGTCCAGCAGGATGACCATTAGGTGCTCTTACGATATAACCTTTACCATTGGCCATTGTACCACCAAATGCGCTCCAATCCCCATAACAAATAGGAATATTGTCTGGTGGAGGTGTAAACCCATTTGGAATTGTTGTTGTCCACTCATAAATATATGCAGTAGGCGTGTTGGCACCATAAACATTTGTAACACCAAACCCAGAAGCTGGAGAAGACCAATACACATAATCAGTGTTTCTTACATTGGTTTCCCTGTCCATTCTTATAATTCCGGTACCAAAATTATTATTGACGTTTGCGGCACCATCTACAACTTGTACCAAACTAGCACTATTCTCTAAATAAATTTCAGAGGTACTTTGAAGGTTTATATAATCTTGGATGGTAACTGATGCTCCTGTTTCTACTGTTAAAACAGCATTACCGTAGATTGCCATATTTAAGCCATCACCGTCATCGCCATTGTATAAAATAGGATCATTACCAGTTACAGGGATAATAACGCAATCTGTAGCATTAGGAATTGTATTGTTTGTCCAGTTTTCAGGATTCATCCAGTCTACAGGATCTATATTGCCACCTACAGTAGTATCGCCTCCTAACCATACTTTTCTGTTATCCACAACTACAACTTCATCTGAAAGGGTTACTGTTCCACCACTACAAGTTGTATAGGTTGATACTGCAGTATAAGTTCCGCCTGCACTAACATTATATGTGTTTCCTGTATGGTCTGGAGAGCCACTTGTATCAGTGCCGTTGTACCATTCTACAGTTGTAAGCCTAGAATTACCACTTGGTGTAAATCGCCATGCTTCGTTAGTGGTTTCCCAATTGGTGTCCAATCCATTTCTACATGGCGCAACAGTATATTCATTATTTGGCGCTAGCGGTGTAATGTCTCCTTGAACTCCGACTATGGCATTACCATCATTCCAAGGGGAAACATCTCCGTTTTCTATTACTTTTTCTTCAATATATACTTCAATAATATTAGTGGTTTCGTACAGAACAATCATACCACTATACTCTCGGGTTGCATCTCCAAACATCGGGATGTCATTCCATTCCGCAATAAACTTTCTACAACCAACTGCACCTTGAACTCTGGTAGTAATTGCATCAGCAGGTTCTCCAAATGGATCGACATCGTGGTATACGCCATATATGGTTTGTTCAAATAGGGCACCTACTGTACTTGGGAGGTCGTTGCTAAATTGCCATCCACAAGAACTTCCAGGAGTATTGGATCCAGTAAGACCAAATGGTGCGTAATCGATATCAAATGTAATCATACCATTAGCACCTACTAAGGTGTAATCGTATTCATTGTCATAAAAACAGAATGGGAATTCTATATCTGCTGGCAAAGCAGCCCAAACATCATCACTTGGAATGGATTCATTATTTATACCAAGACCAATAGGAGGAATTAGTTGATATGGAATTTTTTCAACTGAATAACTAGTCGTTTCATTCATCTGAGCAAATGTTTCCAAAGTCACGGAACCACCTGCACAATCTAAAGTGAAACTTGGATCAGAATCAAATGGCGTAATCGCAAATGGATCTGAACCTTGTTCGCTGATTATCATCTCACAGGAGTTGGGTGTATTTGAAATCACAGCACAGGTATCAAATATTGTTGTGAGCCATATACCATAGTCGCCACCGCCACAATCACTTCTTACAAAAACATAATATGTGGTTCCAGATGTTAAACCAGTTAAATTAACCGTATTACCAGTTGTAGTTCCTGTAATATCATCTCCAGGAGTTGACGTTGAATTGTCAAGAGATACAATGTACTCATAACCATTAGCAGGTGCTGGCACAGGATCTGTCCAACTTAGCGTTGCTGTTGTTAATGACGTAGTAGTCGCACTGACATTAATAGGATCATCTGTACATGTTAGAGGTGTTACCACTAATGTGTAATCTTCTGCTTCACCTGAAGGACCAAAGGGATCAAATGAACAAGGGTCAACCGTAGTTTCCCAATAATCAGCTAAGATTCTAAGTCTGTAAGATCCAGCAGGAGTAGCTCCTGGAATAATATAATTGAAGTTTACAGTAGTAATGTAAGCATTAGAGAGATAGATCGTTTCGCCTGGATCATTAAAGTCTAAATCATTATTCCAATCTACCCAAGCACCAACTCCCATACCACCAAATCCATAAGTAAGGTTTGCAGTAATATCTATGCTAGAACCTGCTACTTGAGTAACACTTTGAGCAGTGAAATCGCCATATCCTCCAGCGGAGAACCCAGTGTTATTATTGGTGATGTTTGTCGTACCATTTAAGGTTGCAAAATCGTCTATATAATTGGATGTAACAGTTGAGTTTGGTATACATATAGTTGGAACATCAGTTGTTTCAGTTCCGTTAAGTGATGTGGTGCTATAGGTTGGACCACCTGCACAACCATTATCATTAAATCCAAAGATGTAGAAATAATATTGCGTGCTGGCGTTCAATCCCGTTGCTGTAAATGTTGTATTAGCGTCATTGTCAACGACAGTATAAGCTCCAAACGTATCGCCAATGTTATAAGTAGTCCCATCGGTTACGGTTGGTTGTACATTTGAAGTGCTTACTAAGACCAAATAATTATCAGCAGCGGCAGGAGCAGAAGCTGTAAAACTGCCATCTATAGTATTGCTGCCAGGTGTGCCAAAAACTAAATTGGTAGGTGCATCTGGAGCAGTACAGGCTGGAGGCGTAGAAACACAGATATCGAATGTGCCATTATTATCGTTGCCATATTCCCAAACTCGTATATACAAAGTCTCTCCGGGTGTTCTTCCAGTAACCGAAATGTAAGACATCAAAAACCCAGTAGGGCTGCCATCATCGTCACATTCAATCAATGTTAGTGCTCCACAGGTGCCAGAATATACAGCCATACCACTGTCGGTTATTACACCAGAATCATCCGTATCTATATCTACTTGTCCAGTTGCAGGAACTGTAACTGTAAACCAAACATCACCACCAGAATAGTTCGCACAACCAGGGTCAGCAACTCCACTATCTGTAGCGCCTTGGTTAGTATAAGTAGAGAAAACACAAGAGTTATTAACAGGCAAGGTAATAGCATTAGCACAATCGTCATTTGCAGGTCCAGCAATTGGAGTACCTGTTAAAACAACATCATCGATATATATTAAATCTCCATTACCACTAGCATCGCATTGAATTCTAAATTGAGAGTTAGCGGTAAAATTGTAGGTAGCTGTATCAATATTGATTGAGGCACTATCATCAACGCCATTTGTAAAATCTACGTTGACAACATAAGTGCCAATCGTAGTCCAGTTTGTGCCTCCATTGTTTGAAAACCTTACGAAGAAGTCCTCATTATTCTCCATGCTTGCTCCATGGTAATTGAATGAGATAGTTACATCAGAGTAACCCGTAAGGTTAATATTATCTGTAGTCATTGATGACGCTGCTCCAGAATTGTCTCGAAGCTCTATCGCAAAGTTTAAGTTTGGTTCCAGATTATTGGCTCTTCTACAGTCACCACCACCATCATTCCAGATTCCCCATCCACCTTCAAAATCTTCAGAATCGATTTGAGCGTTAAGGGAATGAACAGATAAGCAAAGGAGAACCAAAAGAAACATCTTTTGGATAACATTATTACGATAATATGCCTTAGAATGGCGGGGTAATTTTTTTATCATATTCCAACTCTTTAAGCATTAATACTGTAATATTAATACTACATAAGTAGTTGAAAATGATTAGAGTAGGGGTCATTATTCTTCAAGTTAATAAAATGTTATGAATATGGTGGTAAAAACGTTAAAAAGTTAATATTTTTCGTTCAAATGTTGATAAGTAAAGATGTGCATAATCAATTGATTGATAATAAGCTTTTTATAAAGCGTGAAGATTTAATTCATCCACACATTTCAGGAAATAAATATCGAAAGCTGAAATACAATCTCGAAGAAGCTTCAAAAAAAGGTGATAATTCATTATTAACATTTGGAGGTGCTTTTTCAAATCATATTGCCGCTGTAGCTGCGGCAGGAAATGAATTTGGGTTCAGAACAATTGGTGTTGTGAGGGGAGAAGAACTTCAAAATAAAATAGCTAAAAACCCTACACTTTCTTTTGCAAAAGCATGTGGCATGACCTTAAAGTTTGTATCACGAAGTGACTATAGATTAAAGTCTGAGGCTATTTTTATTAATGCTCTAGAAGAGGAATTTGGAAATTTTTATCTTATCCCTGAAGGTGGAACTAATAATCTCGCAGTAAAAGGTTGCGAAGAAATACTTGCTGAAGACGATGACCAATTCGATTTTATCTGTTGTGCAGTAGGCACAGGAGGCACCATTTCGGGAATTATTAATAGTTCTAAACCACACCAAAAAATTCTGGGTTTTCCTGCGTTAAAAGGTAGTTTTTTAAGTGAAGATATCAGTAAATTTGCAGTGAAGTCCAATTGGGAATTAATAATGGATTATCATTTTGGAGGTTATGCCAAAATAAATTCTGAATTAGTTTCGTTCATTAATGAATTTAGGACTGAGTATAAGATTATGCTTGATCCCATTTATACTGGGAAAATGATGTATGGGATTTTTGACCTTATGAAGCGTGGTTATTTCCCTAAAACATCTAAGATTCTTGTGATACATACAGGAGGATTGCAAGGCATAAAAGGCATGAATATTGTTTTACAACAGAAAGGATTACCATTGATCAATGAATAAAATAAAACTAATTATTACCATAGTTTGTTTTGGATTGCTAGTTGTAAGTTGCAAATCCAAAAAAGGTATTGTTACAAAAAAGAAGGATACTAAAGTTGAACAAACTACTAAAACAACAAAGGAAGAACCAAAAGTCATTGAGACTAAAACGGAGACGCCAAAAGTTGTTAAACCTGCAAATTCTACTACAGAATATATTGAACGCTTTAGCGACATTGCTCAAGAAGAAATGAGAAGGTATAAGATTCCTGCTAGTATTACTTTAGCACAAGGTATTTTGGAATCTGGTTCTGGAAGAGGACGTTTGGCAAGAGAGGCTAATAATCATTTTGGGATTAAATGTCATGGTTGGAAAGGGAAAAAGATTTATCATGATGATGACAAGCGGCAAGAATGTTTTAGGAAATACAAGGATCCAAAGACTTCATACGAAGATCACTCTAAGTTTTTGACGTCTCGTAAGCGTTATTCAAACTTATTCAAACTAAAAAAAAATGATTACAAGGCTTGGGCTAAAGGACTAAGAGCAGCTGGTTATGCTACGGATAGAAAATATCCTCAAAAACTAATAAGCCTTATAGAACGATACGAACTGTACAAATATGATGAAGCGGTTCTCGGAAAGTCTGAGATTCCTTCAGAAGAAATTCCAACTGAGGTGTCGCACAAAGTCATTAAAGGAGATACTTTGTATTCAATTTCGAAACGATATGGTGTCACTATAGAATCCATACAACAACTCAATAATCTTTCTGGAACTGCCATTGCTTTAGGTCAAGTTCTAATAATTAAAAAATAGATGATTTATAAGAGAAGCAGTGCTTTGTTCAAAGAAGCAGAGCAATACATTCCTGGAGGTGTCAATTCTCCAGTAAGAGCATTTAAGGCTGTAGGCGGAACTCCAATTTTTGCCAAAAGTGCAAAAGGCGCTTATGTTTACGATGAAGATGAAAACCGTTTTATAGACTATATTAATTCTTGGGGTCCTATGATATTAGGACATGCTTTTGAGCCTGTTGTAGATGCAGTAGTTGATAAGGCAAAGGCAGGAACTTCATTCGGAATGCCAACTGAGTTAGAAACTCACATAGCTAAACTGGCAGTTTCTATGGTGCCAAACATTGATAAGATTCGTTTTGTCAATTCGGGTACTGAGGCTTGTATGAGTGCAGTGCGTTTGGCTAGAGGTTATACCAAGAAAGATAAGATTATAAAGTTTGCTGGCTGCTACCATGGTCATAGTGATGCGTTTTTAATTCAGGCTGGGAGTGGAGCAGTTACATTTGGAACTCCTAACAGCCCTGGAGTTACGCAAGGCACAGCTAAAGATACCTTATTGGCAAGGTATAATGACATTAACAACGTGGAAGCACTGATTGAGGCTAATAAAGGAGAAATTGCATGCATCATTCTCGAGCCAGTGGCAGGGAATATGGGTTGTATTCCGCCAAAAGATAATTTTCTACAAGAGCTACGAGTGTTATGTGACGCGAATAATATTTTGTTGATTTTCGATGAAGTGATGACAGGCTTTCGTTTAGCAAAAGGAGGCGCGCAAGAATTGTTTAATGTGAAGGCAGATATTGTATGCTTCGGAAAAGTTATAGGAGGCGGTTTGCCAGTAGGTGCTTTTGCCGCAAATAATGACATTATGAGTCATTTGGCGCCATTAGGTCCAGTATATCAAGCTGGAACTCTGAGTGGGAACCCGTTAGCTATGGCTGCTGGGTACGCCATGCTGAATACATTAAATGAAGATGCTGGTGTGTTTAAACGATTAGAGGAGAAGACGGCATATCTCCACGAAGGAATTTCTGAGGTGTTAAATACTCAAGGCATTACTCATACCATTAATAGACTTGGTTCAATGATTTCGGTGCATTTTTCAGAAAAGAAAATTGAAGATTTTGAAACAGCAGCTACTGGAAATAACGATACGTTTAAAGCATTCTTTCACGGCATGTTAAAAGAGGGTGTGTATATAGCACCAAGTGCTTTTGAAACCTGGTTTCTTTGTGATGCGCTTACGTATGAGGATTTAGACTTTACGATTGAAGCAGTAAGGAAGGTGGCAAAGTCATTGTAAATAAAAAAAGCGGTTTTTAAACCGCTTTTCTTTTATAATTTTACTTGCTTGAATTTTGCAAATTGATCTTCGTTTAGAACAGCTTTGAGTTTCTCATCTACAAAAGCAGTGATTTTTTGTTTTCTCATCTCAAAATCACTTTCGTTTGCGTTTGGTCTGTTTAGGTAATTATAATATTTCTGAAGAACTTCATATACCTGAGCCTTTTGCTCATCATTAAATTTAACCGTTCTTCTCAGCTCCTCAGTTTTTATGTGTGCCTTTTTTTCAATTTCAGTAGTTTGTGCAGATACTTGAGTGGTAAAAGCCAACCCTAGTACAAAAACACATAGCGCTAGTATTTTTTTCATGATTTTTAGTTTAAAAGAATAATTGGAACGTCTAAAGTAAGGATTTTTTTAAAATTATAATATAAAAAAAGTGTTCATCGATAAACAAACACTTTTTAAAGATTAACGTTATTAATGCTTTTGTTTTTTCCTAGAACTCTTCATTTTACGTTTGTTAGTTCTAGAAAAACTTTTTTCAAATTTTTCGTATTGCTCGTCAGATAATACGGATTTCATTTGCTTTTTGAAAGCGATTTGAGCATCTAGCTTTTCGTTAGCAAGTTCTAGGCGCTCTTCTTTTGTTAGCTCTTTTTTATCTTCACCCTTTCTCGATTCTAACTTGGCCTTACGAACTTTAACTTGCTCTAAAACCAAATCATAGATTTTGTTTTGTTGTCTTTCATCAAGATCTAGATGAAGTGTCATTTTCTTAGTTTTTAATTGAGCGAGTTCTTCTGGAGTCAAATCTTGAATACGTTCCTTTCTTACCTCTCTGCTTCCTTTTTGACGGTCTTGAGCTATGGCTTGTAGTGATACAAAAGCTATAGCAATAATGATTAATTTTTTCATTTGAATGATGTTTTAAGTAATTCCTTTTGGGGAATAAGATTAATTATGTTTGGGTTTAAGACAATCCTACCTCCAAATGGTTTAAAAGCAGATGTGTTTTTATAATTAGTTTAACAATCTGTGCTGCTGTACCAAGTGCAAAGTAGTATCGTATAGATGCCTTTTCTCCATTTTACTTTTTAACCAAGCATAGAAGCTCATTACAAAAATGTCTTCGCGTTTGGCTTCTATCCAGTCAAAAGAAAGTTCAACCTTCTCAATAAAAGCTTCAGATGTAACCGATTCAGGATTTCGATAATAGATTTCTATTAAATTGAGATACGTGAGTACTCGTTTTTGACCAATACTTTTTAGATATGTACTGTAAGACCTCCTAAAGCTTCTTAAGCGAGATTCAAAAAGATCAATGTTACCTAATTCAAGATGTAATAGTATTTCAATAAGGCTTTTCTTAATGGTCCACTCTTTACCTGCTTTTTCAATATACCATTTATCGGTATGGTAAAACTTGGAAAATAATTTATAAGCCTCTTTGTATTGATTGTTTTGAAAATAAAATGTGATTAGGCTCAAGTGAATATCCAAAAGTGCTTCTAAATCTTGATGTTTTTTTGAAATTACTGCTTCAAGATAAGAGATTGCGTCTTGTTGTTGATTGGAATAGTTTAAATTCAAAGCAAATAAAAGATCGTACTTAAGCTTGAAATGATTAAAATATTTTTTTCGATTTTGAACCATTTCTTGTTTCATCAAGTTTAAATACTCTAAAGATGTTTCAAATTTTTTATTTCTGAATAAAGTATTTGAAATCATGTACAAGACATGAAGGTGATAATACAATTGCTTACTTTTTTGTTTATGGTCAATAAGCGATTGGTACGTATTGATGACAAAAGGTTCAATTTCTAGATAGTCCTTAGAGATTAGCGCAGATATACTCGCTATAGTCATTAATTGGTACAAGGATTTAAAGGACATGGAATCGTGCATGCTTATTTGATGCTCTTCCAAAGTTTTGTTTAGTAACTTCTGGAAGTTAATGACCTCTCCTTTATACTTAATCCTGGCTAGGGTTCTGCGGATTTTAGCATAGACAATATTGAGTTGTTCCTCGGTGTAAAGATGTTTTTGGTTAATGTTGAATTTAGAAACTAAATCATCAAGATCTAATTCTGGTAATGTATAGGCATACTGAATCTTTGTATGGTAAATTTCATTGAGAAGTGGAAAGAGTTGATGCTCTAACGATAACTTTTCAGCCTTATCTAGAAGTTTATAAGCTGTACCATATTGTTTGTGCATTAAAAATGTTCTAGAGGCTAAGATGTACTTTATGATATGCATATCAGTAGAATTCTCTTCCTCTAAGTTGATGTTAGCAATAAAGTCGATGAGACTCGATAAGAGCCGTTTTCGCAAAGCATGATAGGCGTTTTTATTTCCGCTTTTATAGAGACTCTTATATATGACTTCAGAGGGCTGTTCTTGCTTAGCTAAAAGCTTAAAAAGCTGAATGTTTTTGGAATCGTGTCGCTTGTTCTTTTTCTCTAAATAAGTAATGAAACGCTGTTGCTCGTCAACAGAAAGAGCCTTGATTATATCATTTAAACTCGTCATTTAATCATCACTATTTATTCTATTAATACTTTAAAAATAGTATAAAATCTTTATGTGAGCTAAAATATATCGTCAGTTTTTGTTAAAATTTGATATGAATGTTTTTTCGTTAAGGCTAACCTTTGTGTCATAATCATTAAAGCAAATGTTATGAATTATCAAACAACAGTGTCTTTGAAAGAAGACCAAAACGTAAAAGCTAAAAAGAAAGAAAAAAATGGTTTTGATCAGAAACCAACACCAGCATTTATTGGAGCCTCATGGACTGCATTGTTTATTGGTATGATATCTTATTGTGTTGGATTATGGAACTCTGATATGGAACTCAATGAAAAAGGATACTATTTTACCATTCTCTTATTTGGACTCTTTTCTGTAATCTCTGTTCAGAAGGCAGTGAGAGACAAGCTAGAGGATATACAAGTTACAGAAATGTATTATGGTATCAGTTGGTTTACAACCATTGCGGCTATA
This sequence comes from Winogradskyella sp. 3972H.M.0a.05, assembly GCF_040493455.1. Taxonomy (NCBI): domain Bacteria; kingdom Pseudomonadati; phylum Bacteroidota; class Flavobacteriia; order Flavobacteriales; family Flavobacteriaceae; genus Winogradskyella; species Winogradskyella sp. 3972H.M.0a.05. The sequence goes on from NZ_JANFDA010000010.1 coordinate 44,582, forward strand.
GTATTATTAGTCATCGGACTTTGGAATGCAGACTTACTACTCAGTGAAAAAGGATTCTATGGGATGTCGTTTACATTAAGTCTTTTTGCAGCAATTGCAGTGCAAAAGAATACTAGAGATGTTGCTTATATCGATAAAACTGCAAAAGAAAAATCATCGGACTAATCATTTCTTAAGAAATAAATCAAAATACAGCCCTACCACGATTTATTTTGTTTGATGATTGGGTTAACCTGAAACCTCACAGGTCTGGTTAGTGCCTGTGAGGTTTTAAAAAAACAATCGATATGACATCTCAAACGAAGACTTTAAGAACTTTCGAGCTAATTGCTGTGACACTTACAGCTTTGGGTAAGTTCTTATTCATGGATTATCTCAACTGGCGATTACCTTTCGTTATAGCAGCCATATTGTTTTGGGGAGGCTATATAATCTGGACCAGTAGAAGAAATCCAGAAGTACTCAAAGCCTGGGGATTTAGAACAGACAATTTCAATTCGGTACTTAAACTAGTATTGCCTTTTGCAATCGTATCTCTTGTAATCTTTGTTATTGTAGGTTTAGCTAGAGGTAGCATTAATACCACTTGGCATATTTTGCCAATACTCATAAGCTATCCTATTTGGGGAACAATACAGCAGTTTTTAATTATCGCTTTAGTTGCAGGAAATCTTAGAGCTTTCAATGTATCAAAACCCTTGATCTTAATCCTAACTGCAGTTCTCTTTTCGGTTGTTCATTTTCCTTCGGTATGGTTAATGGCTGGGACGTTTGTGTTAGCACTCTTCTATACATGGATTTATCTTAAAAAACAGAACTTATATGTGCTTGGGTTGTTTCATGGATGGTTGGGGGCTTTCTTTTATTATTTAGTTATAAATCAAGATCCCTTTGCGGATATCTTTTTAAAGTATTTTTAATATGAAATCAGATATGCTAAGATGTATACTACTTCTGCTTTCAGGGTTTTTAACATTTGTGCTGTTAGAAATTCTTCCAGTTGCTGGTTTTGGAGGGAGTTTAATAATAGTAATTACTATACCATTTTTAATTCTTTTAGGAGCAATTTTCTTTATTATTTATCACGGATTTTATCAAGAGAAAACGAATCAGAGAATTAAGGATAGAGCTTTTTATATAATGTTTTTCATCACGATTCTAATGAACTTCGTGCTATTCCCATATAAGTAAATTTAATTATCTTGTAAAATCATTTCTAAATTATGCCTTACTGGTTATCCACATTACTATTAATTCTCGGAATATACATTGCTATTAGTGTAGCCTTGTATTACTTGCAGGATTATATGTTGTTCAAGCCGGAAAAACTTCCGAAGGATTTTCAGTTCAACTATGATAATCAGCAAACAAAAGAGTATAACTTAGAAACCAGAGATGGTGCCATAATCAATGGATTACGTTTCTTCCCAAAAGGAGAAAGTAAAGGCGTGGTTTTATATCTCAAAGGGAATTCAAAAAGTATTAAAGGTTGGGGGAAATTTGCGGTAGATTTTACAAGGCATGGCTATAATGTAGTTATGGTCGATTATAGAGGATTTGGTAAGAGTACAGGTAGACGTTCTCAAAAAGCAATTAAGCGAGACCTTCAAGAGGTATATAACAAACTAAAAGAGCAAACCACCGAAGATCGTATTATTGTGTATGGTCGTTCTTTGGGATCTGGTTTTGCAGCTAAATTAGCTTCGATCAATCAGCCGAAGTTGTTAATCCTAGATGCACCTTATTATAGTCTCACTAAAGTTACTGCGAGATATATGCCATTTATGCCATTATCTGTGTTGATAAAATATCCTTTGCCGACATACAAATGGTTGCGATATGTGCAATGTCCAATTCATATTATTCATGGAACACATGATAAGTTGATTCCTTATAAGACCAGTGTAAAACTATCTCAGATAAACCCAAAACTAACCAAACTCCACACTGTCATTGGTGGAGGGCACAAAGACCTTAACAATTTTGAATCGTACCATAAGATGTTGGACGATATTTTGAATTCTAAACATAAGGAAATAGACCTTTCAACGACTAGTATTAATGTCATTCACACCTCAAAGAAAACCAAAAAACAGGCTTAAAAAGGTAATTCTTTCATTAGTCGCAATTTATGTTATGTTTGGAGCAGCACTATATTTCATACAGGAAACTATACTCTTTAGACCAACGGTTTTAGAGCAGCAGTATCAGTTCGAATTCGATCATAGTTTCGAAGAACTGAACTTTAATACTACAGATGGAGCCGTTATCAATGCAATTCATTTTAAAGCTGAAAACCCAAAGGGTATTATTATTTATTTTCATGGAAATGCAGGAGATCTCTCAAGATGGGGAAAAATCACCGAGCAATTCGTAGACTTTAATTATGATGTCTTGGTAATGGATTATCGCACCTATGGTAAAAGCACAGGAAAGCTAAGTGAAAAGGCATTGTACGAAGACGCACAATTGTGTTATGATTATGCGGCAAATCTGTTTAACGTAGAAGATATTATCATTTTTGGAAGGTCATTGGGTACAGGAGTCGCTTCACATCTAGCGTCCAAGAATGCGTGTAGTCAGTTAATCTTGGAGACACCATATTACAGTATTGCTGATGTGGCTAAATATAGATTTCCAATATTTCCAGTAAAAGCACTTTTAAAGTATAAAATCCCTACCTATAAATATCTCGAAGAAGTAGATTGCCCTATAACTATTTTTCATGGTACAGAAGATTATGTAGTGCCATACAATTCAGGTAAAAAACTAAAGGATGCTTCGAGTAAGGATATCAATTTTATTACTATTGAAGGCGGTGAGCATAATAATCTTGTTGATTTTGAAATTTATCGCGAAGGTTTAGAAGATTTATTAAACCAATGATGTTTTACTAGTATTGCGATTTTATACAATAAGAAAAATATCGGGACACCTGAAACTATGAGTAATATTAGCACTATTATCCCGAGTTTGAATCCGATGAAAGGAATACTTCTTATATCTTGAATAAATGTTGTGTCTTGCATCATATAGTGCATGCCAGCCAAAGAAAATCCAATTAAAAACACGAGAAAGTAATTTGCTGCAAATTCATTATTATCCATTGAATACTGATAATACAGATAATATGCTGGGACAGCCAAGGAGACAATAACAGCAAAACCTAAAGCTCTGATGACTCTATTCTTGTTTTCGTAATGGGAACTCGATCTATATAATTCTTTATTACAACTTGGGCACAATCTTTCGTCATGATGAATGCATGTATGACACATGCCTCTTCCACACCCTGCACAGTGTTTTTGCAAGAATAGATTTGGGTGGGTATGACAAAAGTATAATGCTTTCTCGTTGAGGTCTCTCATGGAAACCAAAAGTAAACAAAAAAGGCTTCAAGTTTTCTTGAAGCCTTTTTAATCATTTATGAGAATCTATTTTTATCCATTAGGATTAAGAATAGCGTCGATACGTTCTACAATATCTCTCAAATGCACTTTACTCATCTGATCACTTGTTCTTCCAATAGCTGCTCTAGCATTTCTCTGAAGCGTGTTTAGTTCTGCTCTAACCACAGCTCTTACATCAGACTGGCTAGTGTTCAACGCGGTTCTTTTTACATAAGGACTAGGGCTTCTGCCAGATTGGTTTGGAGCTGTCATTAAGTAAGCCAAACGATCTATGTGCGCACGTTGTAAGTTACGTCTGTAAGTATCTATAGTTCTTCCAGAACGTAATTCAGTCCATACGCCATTTCTAAGATCACGCATCATGTCTAGTAGCTTGTAAGCATCATTGCCATTCATGGTTTCATTTTCAATCATACGAGCCATTTTACTAAGGCTAAGAATATTATTCAGAGTTCTTGCCTGAGTACTACGTACACGCTCAACTGATCCTGCAAATTGGATACGGTTGAAGATGTTTTCATCGATCAACCAATCTGGAGTTTCAAAAAGGTTGTCGATAACAAACTCTAAACAATTCTTTTGATGTTCTTTAGGAACGTGTGTATACACAGCACCTTCCTGGTCAGCTGTTTTATAATGCTCATAAACACCACCAATGTTGTTTGAAACGTGTCCCATGTAACGATTGAATTGAGACACAACATGACCATACATATCTCCAAGATCGTCATAATCTTCACCAGCTTCTGTAGTCCATTCAATTAAGTTTGGTACAATACGCTTTAGGTTTTTAATACCATAATCACTAGCTAAGATAGCATCATCACCAAGGTCTTCAGTTTGTGAGCTAGGATCAACAACGTCACCAGCTTGTTGATGTCCGAATCTGTACATTGGATCATCTGCATGATCTGTGATCCATTTGTTAAGTATAGGCTTTTCATCTTCAGCAGTAGCTGCTTCTAATATAGGTCTATATCCCCAACGGATAGAATGTTTGTCATAGATACCAATATTTGGCATTAAAGCAACACCTTCATCTCCAGGTTGGGCAACATAGTTAAAACGTGCATAATCCATAATTGATGGTGCTGTACCATATTCTTTAGTAAAGGCTGCGTCTCTCAGTTTTTCTACAGGATAAGCACAACTACTTCCCATATTATGAGGTAACCCAAGAGTATGGCCAACTTCGTGAGCAGACACAAAACGAATTAAGCGTCCCATAACTTCGTCCTTAAACTCAGGACTTCTGGCTTCTGGATTTATAGCCGCAGTCTGCACAAAGAACCAACCTCTTAATAGAGACATAACATTGTGATACCAGTTGATATCACTTTCTAAGATTTCACCAGATCTTGGATCTGAAACGTGAGGGCCATTAGCATTCGGGATTGGAGATGCTAAGTAGCGAACCACTGAATAACGTACGTCTTCCGGACTCCATTCTGGATCTTCTTCAACAGAAGGTGGATCTTTAGCAATAATAGCATTTTTGAAACCTGCAGCTTCAAAAGCAACTTGCCAATCTTCAATACCTTGCTTTATATATTTACGCCATTTTTCAGGTGTAGCTCTATCTATATAGTATACAATTTGTTTCTTTGGTTCAACAAGCTCTCCACGTTTGAACTTTTCAATGTCTTCATCTTTAACTTCTAATCTCCAACGATCTAGATAAGTTAAGGTTTTACTACGCTGATCTTCTTGTCCATAATCGACTTGACCTCTGGCAAACCAACCAACACGTTCGTCGAAATAACGACGTTTCATAGGTTCTTTTGGAAGTAGAACCATTGAGTTATTGATTTCAATAGAGATTGTTCCTGTACTCGAATTTGAAGGCGGACGCCCAGCATTGTATGTTTTTACATGGCGTGCCTCAATATTTTGAGGATAACTCTTTACAGTCTCGATGAATGACTTTTCACCATCTAGTCTTGTAACTCTATATTGAGTTCTTCTAAATTGTGGTAAACCAAGTGCTTTTACATCTTTATTGAACAAAGGCGAAGCTTCAATAACTGTATTCATTGAATCTTTGCTGAATGCTTTAATTGGGAATGTAAATAAAACAGGTTCAAAATTAGAGTTTACAACAGCTTCGTGAACTGGTAAAGAATCTGCTGCATAAACTTGATGAGATACAACTCTTAGTATTACTTTTTTATCTTTTTTCTGCCAGCGTAATACCTGAGTGTTTTGCTTTCCGCCACCAAAACCGATACCATTCGCAGTCTTAGCTATACGAGTTACCATAAGCATCTCACGGTCAAAAAGTGTATCTGGGATTTCGTAGTAATACTTATCGTCTATTTTATGGACATCAAATAACCCTTTGTCCGTTTTAGCGTTTTTAGTAATTACTTTGCTATAAGACTGAATGTCATTCTTGCCTGGTTTTTTAGCGGGTTTTTTAGCTGCTGTAGCTGCAGCAGTTTTGTTTTTGTTGGCTTTTTTAGCTGTAGAACATGAGAATGCCAAAAAAGCGCAAGCCACGAAAAGTAGCTTAATACTAGTAGTCTTCAAAATTGTCGGTTTCAAAAGTTAGACCGTGAAATTAAGTATAATCACAGCAACTTAAAGAAGAACCAAATGACTTTAATATTACTTTAACGTCTTTCTATTCTAAAGAATCTATGTACTCTAGCATTAATTCTACACCTTCATCGTGTAAAATTGTAGTACCAATAAAAGGCATACTCAACCCTTCTTCATAATTGCTTACTCTGAACTCTATGCTAAAACGCTGTTGAAAGATAAACGAATCGTTAAAAGCTGTTTCGTAAGACAATCGAAGTGGTGATTGGAATTGACAGAAGCCTCCATCAATGTGGCAATGCGCACATTGTATATCGAAATAAGCTCTAGCTCTTTCCTCTAAAGTAAACGAATCATCTTCCCAGTTTGGTAAAGAAGATACAGTTTCAGAAGACGCTAAACCAGAAATATAATTGGCATCAATAAAGTCTTGTAATTGATTAACACCATCGATATCAAAATTCAAAGTTCTTAGTTTTGGACCAATAGGTGTTACAGCATCAAAAGTTTGATGACATGTGAAACAATCTGTATTAGAAGGAATTTCATAAGAGATGTTATTGGTGTCGCCATCAGCATCGATCCAAGTGATTGGTACTGTGCTGCCATCAAAATCTAAAACAGCATCTGTCTGTTCAGCATTCCATTTGTAGTCACCGGTTTCCCAATTCCCATCTCTCAATATAAGAACTCGGGTTTCTATAATTTGTCTTCCTAGAGATAGGTCTCTCTCGTCATTGTTATAAAAGAATGTTTTGGCTATCAATGTACCTTCTGGGAAAATAGGTAACCCATCATCTTCATATTCTAATGTTGTGCCAATTGGTAACGCCATGATGCGTTGCTTGTGTGCATAATCAGAAAACAACGGTGTGCTTAGTTTGTATTCAAAAGCATAAATGCTTGGGGTCAAGTCAGCAAGATCTCCGTTAAATAAATTCAATTCTGATAGGTTAGTCAGAAGCTGAGGTATAACAGGATTTGGTAACGTTGTAAAGCTTTTAACATCTGACCACAAACTAATACTCGTAGCATCACAAGTAGTTTGCACATAGTAGTCGTAAGTCGTATTCGCAGTCAAACCAGATAATGCTAGCATAGCCTCGGAGCTATTTACAATAGTTCCTGTACCTTGAGCAAATCCAGATACACCATATTCAATACTAAAAGACCCTGTGTCATTAGAGTCATCCCATTGCAATGTGGCAGCATTTGAAGTGATGTCTGTTTCTGATAAGTTAAAAGGTATAGTACATTGTGGAGTTATGACATCATCATCTTCAGAACAAGAAGATAGAATCAATGCCATCATGCATAAAAATAAGCCAAGCTTTTTCATCGATTTGGTTTTTTTCTGATCAATAGCGCCCTAAAATAATAAAATCATACTAATATGAGTTCATAAATCGATAAAATCACAGGTTTTCATGGGAAAAGTGAAAAAAAAATATGTTGATGAAAGAAAAATACTATATTAGTGCTAGCATTAAATCTAATTAGTAACTATGAACAGAAGAAATTTCTTAAAAAGCGGTGGTAAAGTATTACTGGCTACATCTACTATAGCTCTTACAGGTATTAGTTTAAACTCTTGCTCTACAGATTCCGATGATTCTAATAATGATGGGTTTACAGATGGATATTATGATGATGGTTACTACGATGATGGATATTATGACGACGGTTACTATGATGACGGTTATTATGACGATGGTTACTACGATGATGGATATTATGATGATGGTTACTACGATGACGGTTACTAAAATTAGATTACTTACCTAAATTTTCTCTTTTATGAAGGTTGCATTTTTACACGATGTAGAAATGAACTTTATTGGTGGTGCAGAGCTGTCTAATAAGAAGATTATTGACAAAGGCATTGCACTAGGCTATGAAGTGATATATGATGATTTACTGGATTTTGAAGCTACCAAATCTCTCATAAATGATTGTGACGTCATTATCCTGAACAATTTAGTTCGTTGCAATTATGAGTTTGAGCTCATTGATTACATTATCTCTAAAAACCTTCCGTATGTAAAGTGGGAACACGATTATGGGCTATGCGCTAAGAGAACGTTATACTGCTTAGTAGCTTCAAGAGTTAAGAATTGTTGTGATACAAATCGTTTCCATAATTACAGGAATTTATTCGCAAATGCTATTCTTAATGTGTTTCAATCACCTATGCATTTCGATTATCATAAGAAGCTTTATGGTGAAGCGGTTTCAAACAAAATAGTGTTACCACCTCCAATAAATGTTGAATCCATAAAAAACAATCCTGATAAAAATAAGAATGAAGTTATTTTTCTAGGGCATTTAAACTTTATAAAGGGAGGTCATCAGTTGATAGACTATGCTAAGGCGCATCCAGAACTAAACTTTAAAGTATTTGGTCAAAACAGAGTTCGTAGAACTTTGTCTGATAATATTACCATAACGGATAAGGTGCCGAATGAGATTGCTCTAGAAGAATTGTCTAAATCCGAGTATTTCTTTTTTAAACCAAATATGCCTGAAGCTTCAGGTAGAGTAGCAGCGGAGGCCTTTTTGTCTGGTAATACAATGATATCTAACGATAGAGTAGGGACTTTTTCATACGATTTTTATCCAGATGATATTGATAAAGGCAGAGAGGAAATGAGGAATTCACCTGGTTTCTTTTGGGAGAAAGTAGTTGAGGCAATAAAAACTGGAAGACCAAAAGCGAATAGGTTTAAACATGTACTGATTTATAAAAGCTATGGAGGTCTTGGAGATCAGTTTATAGCAATTCCTGCGCTAAATAAATTAAAAGAGGTATCAGAACAAGTTACCATGGCATTGCCAAAAGGTCTGATAAAGGTGTTTGAGAGAAATGTCCAAGGGTTTAATTATATAGATATTTCTGATTTAGATCAGATTGATAAATCACAGTTTGATAAAGAAATAAATCTTGGGAACTATCCCAAAAGTAGGCGCTTTAATAATGATGGTGTTGTAGACTATGCAACTCACAATAAGTTGAAACAACATGCTCTAAAGCATTACATAGATCTTATCGGGACATTACATCAAGATGCGGATACTAGTTATGAAGAATATCCATACTTTAAGGCTAAGGTAAATACAGATGCGCCATATTTTACAGTACACCCTGGAGCTGGTTTCAAACCAAAATGGTGGCCTACGGAGCGATATGTAGAACTGATTGAGATTATTCTAAAAAAGTTCTCGAATTTATCATGTGTTGTTATTCTTGGTCCAAAAGACCCAGAATCTTCACATTTTGAAAACCTTGAAAGAGTAACGATAGAAACAGGAAATCTTGATATAGTTGAAGAACGCCTAAAAGGATCCTTATTCCATATAGGTAATGATTCAGGGATTACGCATTTTGCAGGAGTTTTTAATATTCCATTTGTATCTTTTCACGGGTTGACTGGTCCTGGATCATGGTCTGCACTATCTAAACAACGTGAAGTAATTTGGGGAAAACCAGGGCAATGCAATCTAACCTGTAAATATAATATTGCTATAAATTGTGAGCATCGAAATTGCCTAACTTCGATAACTGTAAATAGAGCCTTAGAAGCTGTTTATAAATTAATTCAAAAAAGTGGTATAATGAGTAAAGGAAGGGAGAAGCTAATTTTTAATCCAGCGTATTTCGTTGAATCTAAAGCGGAAGGTTTTGTAATAAAATCTAAAGATAGAGAACTATTCTTAGAGTTTAAGGAAGACAACGAACGACAGTGTTTTACCAATCTCGTACAAAACGATATCTACAGAGATTCTATACCAACAGATAACCTGAAGGCTTTAATTGAAGTTTTAATTCAGGAAAATTTAGTTTTCAGTATATCGATTTAATTACAACTTAATTTGCTCGTTTTCGATATGCCAGTCAAAATTCAAGAATAGACGACTGTGAGCATCAAATGGGTCTCTATTTTTATCTAATAGAATAGCACGCTTAGCTTTATATAGTTGTTTTTTAGGTTTTAAATCTCTCGAAAGTTTATGATGTGCCTTATCAGATAGTTTGTGCTCATGACTAAAAATAGTTTTGTTCTTATAAGTCAAAACTTTAGTGCCCAAGCGTTGCTGAAATATCACAAAGAAAGCATCTTCATAACCATAATGTCCGCAAAACTCCTCGTCAACTCCCAAGCTTTTGAAATATGTGCTTTTACTTAAGAAGAACGTGTTGAAGTGTGGTTTGTTCTCTGCATTGTCACGTTCTCTTTTGAACTTGAAAATATTTTCCGGGACTTTAGATTCTATAAGAAATTTAAAGACCGCTTCAGGAAAAACATGATCTAAATCGGTAACTACAAGCTTTTGAGATCTAGCCAAATGAACACCCAAATTTCTAGCACCACCCTGATTCCATTTAATATCCGTAGTGATTTCAGCTAAGGTGTAATTTAACTTACAATCTTCTGGTATTGAGATTTTTATTGGAGAACAGTCATTGATAAAGATAAAATGTATATGCCTTAAAACTTCAGGTTTATAAGCACCGTAAACATCCAAAAGCGAATGGAAAACATCTAGATTGCGCTCTAAATAAACAGGAACAACGTAAGTTAGTTTTATCTGTTGGTATTTGAGCATATTATAATTCTATACCATTTCTACAAATAATCCTTCTTCAGTCTTGTTGACCTTGGCCAAACTGTTTTTTGTCAAGCCTTTTATGGTCTTATCCCACTTTTTGTTAGATAAACCAGACTGAGATTTTAACTCGTTGAGGTCTATTGGAGAGTTTGACTTTAAGATATTGAATACAGCCTTTTCTTCATCTGTCATTGCTACAGCTTTCTTCTCTGGCTTCATCTGTGGGAAGAACAATACTTCTTGAATAGATTGATTATTAGTAAGGAACATGATTAAACGATCCATGCCTATCCCCATTCCAGATGTTGGAGGCATACCATATTCTAAAGCTCTCAAGAAATCCTGATCAATAAACATGGCTTCGTCATCACCACGATCAGCAAGTTTTACTTGCGCTTCGAAACGCTCACGTTGATCTATCGGGTCATTCAACTCAGAATAAGCATTAGCAATTTCTTTTCCACAAACCATAAGCTCAAAACGCTCAGTAAGTTCAGGATTGTCTCTATGTTCCTTGCACAAAGGACTCATTTCTTTTGGGTAATCTGTAATGAATGTAGGTTGAATGTAATTGCCTTCGCATTTTTCACCAAATATCTCATCGATAAGCTTTCCTTTACCCATAGAATCATCAACTTCAATGCCCATCTCTATAGCTGCTGCTCTCAACTCATCTTCAGACTTTCCTGTAATATCAAATCCAGTAAAATGCTTAATAGAATCCGCCATAGTTACACGAGCATAAGGTGCTTTAAAGTCAACTTCATGCTCACCAAACGTAGCTTTAGTGGTGCCATTAACTGCCATGGCACAATACTCTAATAGCTGCTCACAGAAATCCATCATCCAGTTATAATCCTTGTAAGCTACATAGATTTCCATTGCAGTAAACTCAGGATTATGGGTTCTGTCCATACCTTCGTTTCGGAAGTTCTTGGAAAACTCATAGACACCATCAAAACCTCCTACAATCAATCTTTTCAGATATAGCTCATTGGCAATTCTCATGTATAATGGAATATCTAAGCTATTATGATGTGTTATGAATGGACGTGCAGCCGCTCCACCAGGAATTGGCTGTAGAATTGGTGTTTCTACTTCAAAATAACCAGCATCGTTAAAAAACTGACGCATCGCATTAAAGAGCTTAGTACGTTTTACAAAGACTTCCTTAACATGAGGATTTACAGCCAAATCCGCATAGCGTTGTCTGTAACGCATTTCAGGATCGTTAAACTCATCATATGTGTTACCCTCTGCATCTTGTTTTGGTAGTGGTAATGGTTTTAAAGCCTTACTAAGTAATTTAAAATCTTTAACCATTACAGTTTGTTCACCTACTTGAGTGGTAAACAACTCACCTTCAACACCAATAAAATCACCTAGGTCGATGAGTTTCTTGAAAAGATCATTGTATTTTGATTTGTCCTCGTCTGGGCAAATTTCATCTCTATTAAAATATACCTGAATACGGCCTTCGCTATCTTGTAATTCGGTAAAAGAGGCTTTTCCTTGCACCTTCTTTCTCATAAGACGACCAGCAATGATAACCTTCTTTCCTTCTTCAAAGTTTTCTTTAACCTGTTTGGTAGTATGATCTACAGGAAATAAATCTGCAGGATAAGGGTTAATGCCTAATTCTCTTAGTTTACTAAGTTTTTCGCGTCTTACTAATTCTTGTTCTGAAAGTTGCATGCTCTTTTTCTCTAAAAATTCAGACTGCAAAATTACATTATTTACGGTAACAATAAAACAAAGAACCCCTAAGGATTATCATTAATCCCTAGAGGTTAATAACTAACTAAAACTTATGTCTAATTTGCTGCGACTACTGTTCCTTTGATTTTTAGAACTTTCTTCGCCTCTTTAGCATTAGATAAGACTGTAACAGTTTTGGTAAAAGCACCAAGTTTTTTGGTATTGTACTTAATCTCTAATTGACCTACTTGTCCTGGAAGAATAGGCTCTTTAGAATAATTTGGTACAGTACAACCACAGCTTGTCTTTACATCTGTAATAATTAATGGAGCATCACCTGTATTTGTAAAGACGAAAATTCGCATACCATCCGAACCTTGCTCGATAGTCCCATAGTCTACAACTTCGGTTTCAAAATCAATGATGGCTATTTTTTCCGCCATAGCTAAATCTTGAGCTTGCACAAAGCCCATTACACTTACAAATAATACTGCAAAAAAAGTGTTTACTGTTCGTTTCATAATCTAAATGTTTTTAATGATTAATTCGAAAACAAACATCACATTAATTCGTCAAAAAAGTACAGTAAATAGGGTTGGAAATCGGTACTAGTACCTGGGTTGAATTTTTTAACTAATTGTTAAACAATACTTTAGCTTCGTCTCTTGATTGTACGTTTAGTTTCCTGTAAATGTTATTGGTGTGTGTTTTTACAGTGCTTACACTCACAAACATGGTTTCAGCTATCTCTTTATTGGTCTTGTTATCCAAAATTAAATCCAATACATTTTGCTCTTGTTTGGTGAGTTTTGATTTTAAGTTTGAAGTGGCTTGCGAGCGTTTTTGTTTGCTTTTGAAAATCATAAACAAATTAGCCAGAATGGATATTATTAAGAGCGCATAGATGACATAATTCCAGTTGAATGTAGATTCATTCGAATCTTTTGAAATTAGAAACTGATCCGAAGCCAATTCGGCATCATATTGCTTAGAGTAAGACGTGTTTGCGTAATATGAAGCTAACCTATCTTGAAGGTTATTGTAATAACTGTTTGCCGCTAGGTCTTCGAGGTAATAATCATGAAAATCACTACTGCGATCAGAAAGAAATGAATAAATATAAAGTTCGGCCAAAGGTTCTTCGAGTTCTTCACCAAAATCCTGAAGCTTTTTAAACCAGGTTTTATTATTGAGCCTGCGATTTGCTTCACTACGTATTTCGGCATAGGCAAAGCGCATTTCTTCTTTCAAAGAATCTACTTTAGCAATAGCAAGAGCCTTTACATTATTGGACTCAACATCACAAAACATTTGCTTGTCAAATGTCAATGGAAAGTGAATGGTGTCGGTGTTTTTAGCAATGAAAATAATTTCCTTGCTATCTTCACAATGTCCATCAAAATGATTGGAATCTTGTTCGTCTTCAGGGCAATTATCCACATGAATGCGATACATGCGTTGTGTGTCTTCTAGTGCATTGCCTTCAAAATGAAAGAAGCCTAAACTATCTGCTACAGCTTTAGCTATAATCTGTTCAGAATGAACCCCAGAAAATTTTCTGTAGTCATCAATGATAGACAAATAAGCTGTATTGTGCCATCGGTCTCCATCCATATAGCCAGAAAAGGAGTATTGGGCAAAGCTAATGTTGACGCAAAAAAACAATATGATCGAAAGACTTCTAATCATGCAACTAAGCTAATATAATTTATCAAAACCTGAAACGTTTTATTTACTGTAACAAAACCAATAAACCAACGTCCTATAGTTACATCAATCTTTAAACCAATCTGATTATGAGTTTTTGGAGAGTTTTACTTTCTATATTTTTTCCACCATTAGCCGTTTTGGACAAGGGCTGTGGTTCTATTTTTATTGTCTTCTTACTGTGGCTATGTGGCTGGGTTCCTGGTGTTATAGCTGCTTTAGTTATTCTTAATAATCCTGAACGATAAAAGCGTATATTTGTGTTTTAAATGACTAATTTATTTAAACCACAGATATGAAAAAAATGCTTTTACTTTTTGCAGTTATATTGACTGCATTCAGCTGTAATGTTACTGAATCTATAATTATCAACGAAAATGGCTCGGGAGAGTATTTAACGACTTACGACATGGGCGACGCAATTACAATGTTTGCAGAATCTATGGGAGGAGGTAAGTCTGGTGATTCGGGAGAGAAGAAAGAAGGTGGAGAAAAGATGGACACCACGATGGTGTTTAGAGACATTATGGAAGAAAATAAAGATAGCATTGCTGCCTTGCCAGAAGATAAACGCCTTATGATGGAATCTTTGAAAGATATGTACATGAGAATGTATATGGATGAAGATAAAGGAGAAATGGAAATAGGAATAGGAATGAACTTTAAGTCTATGAATGACCTTAAAGACATTCAGGATAAATTGAGAAAAGCGCAAACGCTAAACGAAAGAAATAGTGATATGGATCAGCTGAAAGATAACCCAATGTTGGGTATGTTTTTTGGTAATGAATCTAGTGATTTGAAGTATACTTATGATGGTAATGCATTTACAAGGAATACATACTTTGAACTTCCTGAAGGACAAACCATGGAAGACGTGGTGTTTAATGAAGATGAGCTTCAGGACAAGGAATTAATGAAGTATTTTGAAAGTGCTTACTATACGGTGGAGCTTACGTTTCCGAAGAAAATAAAATCGCATTCTGTCAAAGATGCTAAGGTGTCTGATGACGGAAAAACCTTAACTTATAAAGCGAATTGGATAGATTACTTAAAAGATCCAAAACGCTTAGATGTGAATGTGGAGTTTGTAGATGAATAAAACAATACAAGTCGAGGACCTCGGCTTTAAAGATTACAAAGAGACATGGGACTATCAGGAATTGCTGTTCAAAGCAATTCTTGATACTAAGATTAAGAATAGGCGAGAAGATGCTGGTTTAGAAACCAGTAATCACTTCTTGTTTGTAGAGCATCCTCATGTCTATACTCTCGGCAAGAGCGGTGACTTATCCAATCTATTGCTCAATGAACAGCAACTTGTCGAAAAAGGCGCAACCTTTTATAAAATCAATAGAGGTGGAGATATCACCTATCATGGTCCAGGACAGATTGTAGGTTATCCTATCCTTGACCTCGATAATTTTTTCACAGATATTCATAAATACCTCCGACTACTCGAGGAAGTGATTATTAAGACACTTGCTGAGTACGGACTTAAAGCAGAACGAAGTGATGGCGAAACAGGAGTTTGGTTAGATGTTGGAACACCTTTTGCACGCAAGATTTGTGCTATGGGAGTGCGTGCCAGCCGTTGGGTAACCATGCATGGTTTTGCACTAAACATCAATGCAGATTTAGGTTATTTTGATAATATTATTCCGTGTGGTATTAGAGGAAAAGCAGTGACCTCACTCAATGTAGAACTTGGCGTCAAAACTGTTGATGAGGCTGAGGTTAAAGAAAAACTTCTGAAACATTTTGCTGAATTGTTTGAGGCGGATTTGCTAAAGCAGAAGTAAAATTGAAGAATACAATTTTATACATCCTTAATGTTATTCTCCTTTTTATTGTAGGATATTCTATTCTTCCAGACTTCTATTTAGATAAGGAAAACTTCAGAGAAGAAGCGGGTTTGCTATCGTATTCATGTGTTGAAGAATATGAATTCGAAAGACCTAAAAAAATGATTTTCAATAATTTTATTAGAGAACGTGTCGTCATACGAATTTCGGATAGAAAGCATCATGAATATTTGATATCAGATATCTATAAAGACTATTGGCCAGAATTATTGAATTCGCGAAATTACGGGAAAGAAATCGTATTATATCTTGGTAAAGATAACACAAATGAAGATCCATTTAGAATAGAATTGGGAGGAGAAGTGCTTTATGACACCAACATTCGCTTTGAAAGGAATGCACTGATTATCTTCTTTACATTTCTATTATCGATTAGAAATCTCAATCAGATTTTCACAAAGAGTAATAAGCTTATTAAAATCTAGACTTTCACAAACTCCACACGTCTGTTTTGTGCTTTACCATCACTTGTGCTATTGTCTCCAACAGGTTGCGTTTCACCTTTGCCTTCCGTTTGTAGTCGATCTCCAGAAATACCATAGACCTTAATCAAAGCTTGCTTTACTGCTTCAGCTCTAGCTTTAGAAAGTTTCATGTTAGCATCATCAGAACCATCAGAATCTGTATGTCCAATAATATTTAGCTTCATGCTATTATCTTGCATCAATACCTGAGAAATTTGGCGAATGATACCATACGATTGCGGTAAGATTTTATCCGAGCCAGAATCGAACAGAATACCATTGGTAGATATACGTCCTTCGGACATGAGTTTGCGTCTTAAATCTAGTCCGCCTTCAGCAATTTTAAGGTTGGTGATAAATACCTTCTCTTTTCCATCTGCTAAGCCTTTGAGATTAAATTTCAGATACTTTATAGCTTCAGGAGCATAAATAAATTGCGGAATATCTACATACTTCTTTTCATTGATCCATAACCTAAATCGTTTTTTATTTACAGCTATAGAAATGTGTGGTTTGTTTAAAATGGCTTTTCGAATATCAGTTTTTAAAGCAGAGTTTATTTGGTTTGGTCCTTGGTTTCTATTTGTAACACGAATATTAAAAGCACCGTATTGTCCTAGGGGTAAACCTACAAAAGCATAAGCCATTCCATCTTTAAAACCATTATTATCATCTAAGGTTACATTTAGCATGGCTGTAGATGAGGTTTTGTTGTCTATGCCATTTACTAAAAGATCAAATTCTATAGTATACTCTTCTGGTAGCGGGTTTTCTATCAAAGGGAGATACACAATTCCGTAACCCGCTTTTAACTGAAACCATTTACCAGCAACTTGATTGAACTGAACAACTTCGCCAGTACCATTTGTGTTCCACTTGCTTGGAAAATCACCGATGAAATCTTGTGAGAAATCATCATAATACAAAATCTTATCTCCAGGGACAAAATCAAATTTACTTAAGACGTCAAGGTTATCCGAAATATTAGAAGGCTCTTCTGGACTTTCTGCTGTATCGTTACTTTCTCCTTCCGAGGAACTACCATTGCCCTTATCGGAAGTCGTGGTACCAGAGTTTTCTTCCTCTTCTTTTTCTTTGCGTTCTCGTTGGTTGAGTAAAAGCTCCTTAGCGGTTTTAATACTATACTTTAGAGCTTTCTTTGCTTTATTCAACTGTAATGTTGCTTTAGCCTGCTTTAAAACACTAAGACCATCAATATCAGAAAGGATTTCTGGAGCGGAATCACTTAATGCTGTCATTTCATCTAAAGCTTCTTCTAGGACATCTATGTCATCATCGTCTAACGGAGTTCCAGCTTCAGCATAGCCATCATATTTGTACACTTTGTCATATAAATCAAAAGACTCCTGCACAAAAGTATCGACGCTACTTACACCAACTCTGCTTTTTGGGCGTTTTATTTTTTTGGTCTGAGCATCTAGTGTAGGAGCGACTATAAAAAAGGCTAATAAAAGGGGCAGCGATTTTTTAAAGGTAGCTAACGTTTTCATTTTAACTGATTGATTAATAGCACCTTTAAAGGTAAGGATAGTTTTTTATTCAAAAAAGGACGTTGTATAAATTGTTGCCCTTTTTGTATGGTGAGTATTTAATCTCTTCTGAATAAACGATTGAGGCTATTGCGTAATCTCATAAATAACCACAGCATTATCATCGCCTTTTACTACAAACTCTAAGTTTCTGTCCTTGTCGATATTGTCTAATGCTATAGCAGAATTTCCATAGACAGGGAAGTTATCAATAGGTTTTGTTTGACTATCAAAAAGATAAACTTTCTTGGTTTGTAAATCTGTAGTTGTGACATAAATCTTGTCATTGATATAAAAGATTTGAGGATCAGCATAATCGCCAAAATCTAGTTCAATACTTTTTGATCTTATCGTCAATTTATTATCGTCCAATGAAACTAGCGTTTTACTCGTTGTAGTCAAGAAATGATCTTTACTCAAGTTAAGGCTAGAAATGTTAGTCTTACCTTTAGTATCGATTTGTAACAAAGTACCTTCTTCTGTGGTTGTAGTGAAAGAATTTTTGTAGTTGAATATTGAATTTCCAGAGAAATTAAAACTTGGCTTTACATCAATTCTAGTTTTACCAACTCTATTAAGAATTTGCAGCTTTTGTCCTTCAGCAAAAACAATATAATCTTTAGTGCCTATTCTAAAATGTTTAGGCTGTGTAGATATGGTATTGTTAGCTCTGTTGAAAGTAAATCCACTTACAGATTTACCATTTTTATCATACATCAATAGAGATCTGCCTTGAGTAACTAAGAGTCTGTACTCTTTTTTCTTATCATAATCAAAAACAGATAATGGTTGTGTAATCTCATCATTGAACTTAAGCGGAAAAGCGTTAACATCTTTACCATTTCTGTCTAAGACATAGACTCGTTTTGGTGTTGCAAAAGCCAACTGCAACCTGCCGTTTTTGTAAGTGTCTATTTGTTCTATCTTACCAAGCACAGGTCCATGAAGTTGTTTTTTCCAAAGTACTGTTCCCTTATTGGAAATAAGATATAGTACATTGTTTACATCTTGCGCAACAATATCTTTTTGTCTGGTAATATGATTCTTCACTGTTTGCGGAGCCATAAGCATATCGGCATCGAGGCTAATATTGTATTCTTCAGTAACCGATTTTGATTGGCGGCGTCTTTTGTGTGCTTTAACGATGCCATTGACATGGGCAAAGTTATTATCGTAAATATATTGTACAGCAGACAGTTTGTATTGGCTTAAGTTGAGGTTTTTTTCTTCTGAAAAATTATCATCAAACACAGCATTCAAACTGATGTCATTCATCAATACCAAGATGGAGCTTTCATCATTGAGTTGTTCACTAATATTTTGATAGACTTCAGAATTTTGGATGGTATTATTATTTAAGTAATCTGTAATTATAGATTTCAAAAAATCTACATTGTCCGAAAAAATAAAGAATGTATCTAATCTCATAAAATAAGATGCGTCATCCTTATTAATAAAAGGAGAAAATGCTTCCGAGATTATTTCGGGAGATTCAAATCTGTTAATGACGACATCTCTGAACCCTTCAACAAATTCTGAATTTTCAAAATGTTCCTCGGTAAGTTCAGGATCAATAGATTTGATAACGATAGCTTCATCACCAGCTCGCGCAATCACTCCTATCTCACTAGAATAATCGAAATGCTGATTAATAGAATCTGTAACCTTTTTATTATATCGGCTAAGATTAATTTTGAAAGTGCTATAGTCGTTGTACGTTATGCTCAAAACACTATAAGCATCCCTTGGACTTATTTGTGTGATAGAATTCTCTTGCGGAATAGTGTTTTTGAAACTATTAATAAGCGAACTTGTTGAATCGTTTGCCTGTGTAATTCCAGAAAACGAAAACTCATTATCACTAATATCTAAATCGAGCACGATCTGGTTGGTAAAATCAGATTGATTTAAAAATGCATAATTTGAAAATTTTGGCTGTATCGATTTAGTATTAATTACCGTTGAGGCTATTTTGGTTTGGTCTGTAGTATTAAAAAGTTTTTCAAGCTCAAGGTTTGACTCACTTTTATCTAGAGCAGCTTTAAGAGTTTCAAGATTATTCGAAGCCAAAAATATACTGTCTTTTATACCATTATATATAGTCGCATTTTCAATAGAGGTTTTTGTGATGGTTCCCGAAGGGCTAGAGAAGCTTTCAGAAACAACATTTTTTAGAGAATCTATTTTGAATAAGTCATCAGAATATTTTGAAGCCAATATATAGGAGTTACCTTGAAATGAAATTATCGCTTCGGTCTCTGGGTTTAAATTTTTTATAGGATCAATTAAAGTGTCTAGTTTAGAAATAGAAGTATAGCGCTCTAGCGTATTTAAAACTGAATTATTCTCAGTACTATTTATGAAGGTCTCCAGATTGTTTAGTTTCAAAGTCAGTGAGGCGTCCTCTGGCAGATGTTTGTATAAACTTGGTTTGTTAGAAAAATCATTGACACAGCTAAAGAGTAAACTGCTAATGAAAAGTGCAAGCCACGTTTTTTTCATATTTGAGGGTTTTTGCAAATATAAAATCTTATAAGTCTAATTGTAATTGTTCTGGCAATAATCTAAACGATTTTCTGTGGTACCTTGTTGTACCATGAGCTTTAATAGCTTCTCTATGTTCTTTGGTAGGATAGCCTTTGTTTTGTTTCCAGTTATACATAGGATATTCTTCATGGATTATATTCATGTATTCATCTCGGTAGGTTTTTGCCAGTACAGAAGCAGCAGCGATACTGAGGTACTTACTATCGCCTTTCACGATGGTTTGGTGAGGTATCTCTTTATAAGGTTTGAATTTATTCCCATCAACAATTAAATGCTCTGGGATTGTTTGTAAAGCATCCACTGCTTTATGCATAGCCAAGATTGAAGCATTGAGAATATTAATCTCGTCTATCTCCTCTTGCCAGACATGCTCTACAGCAAAAGCTATAGCATCTTGTTCTATGATAGGTTTTAAAACGTCCCTCTTTTTTTCAGAGAGTTGCTTAGAATCATTAAGGATATCATTATTGAAGCCAGTGGGCAAAATTACAGCTGCGGCTGTAACAGGTCCAGCCAAACAACCTCTGCCAGCTTCGTCAAGACCACATTCTAAGAGATAATTTGAAAAAGATTTTAATAACACTTGTAGGCTTACTGAAATTTTAAGGTAAAAATAGAATTATAATTTTTAAGGTCATAAAACACCAGATTATGAATATAATAATTGAAAAGTTAAAATTTCGAAATCCTTAGATTTCTAGCTGTTTTTCTTAACATTTTTTTATGAAAAATACTTGTATAATTAAGATATTATTAAGATGTTTGCGCTAGACTAACTCAAATAATTGTTTTTATGAAATTAAAGTTAACATGGTTATTAACGCTGTGTATGGCGTTTATGATGCAGTTTTCCTTTGCGCAAGAGAAAACAGTATCAGGAACAGTTACTTCAGAGGCGGATGGACTTCCATTGCCTGGTGTGAACGTAATTGTTAAGAATACTTCAAGAGGAGCTCAAACAGATTTTGATGGGATTTATTCAATCAATGCTAGTGAAGGCGAAATTTTAGTATTCTCCTTTGTTGGTATGAAAACTGTTGAGATTACAGTTGGAGCTAACAATACTATAAACCTTACAATGCAAGAAGATGCAGAGTCTCTGGATGAAGTTGTGGTTGTAGCTTATGGTACTGAAAAAGCCTCTAATGTAACATCAGCAATTTCTGTTGTCAAATCTGAAAGTATTGAGCAGGTACCAAATGCTTCCCTAGACCAGGTTCTACAAGGTCAGGCGGCAGGTTTAAATATCCAAACAAGTTCTGGACAACCAGGTGCAAGTGGTACAATAATCCTTAGAGGTAGAAACTCTGTACAAGGTAATATTGAGCCTTTATTTGTAATTGATGGTGTTCCGGTAAATGAGGATAACTTTAGAAGTTTGAACTCCAACGATATTGAAAACGTATCGGTACTTAAGGATGCTTCAGCTTCTGCACTTTACGGAAACAGAGCAGCAGGTGGTGTAATTATCGTAACCACCAAGAAAGGTAAAAAAGGTAGTGGTGTGAACATTCAGTATAGAAGCCTTTACGGTGTGTCCGATAGGATAGACCCAGGTTTTGACTTAATGAATGCACAACAATACTTAACTTACCAAAGAAGTAGAGGTCTTAACTCACTTTCTGATGCCGAAATCTCGGCTATTGCAGCTCAAACCAACACGGACTGGGAAGAGTTGTTCTTCAGACAAGGAGATACAAATTCTCATGAAGTCAACATCAGTACAGGTACAGAGCGTACTACAACGTTCTCATCTGTATCGTACTTTGAGCAAGAAGGTATCACAAGACGAAGTAACTTGAAACGTTTCACGTTCAGAAACAATACAAGCACTACATCGTCCAACGATAAGTTCAACTTCAATACAAACCTTACTTTAGGTTACAGTAAGAATGATCAATCATCTAACCCTGGATCAGGACAGTTAGATAACCCATTCATTAATGCTTACATTGGTAATCCTGCTTTAAATCCGTTTAACCCAGATGGATCATTAGACATCTTTGGAGACGGAACAACAGGTTTTGCTAACTCGCCAATTGTAGCATTAAACCAATCTATATTAAACACGGATAATACTGACGAATTAAAGATTGTTGGTAATATCGCTGCAAGTTTAGAAATTTTCAAGAATATTAGAGTTGGAGGTTCTGTAGGTATGGATTACGAGCAAACGAATAGAGTCCAAAGAATTGACCCTACGAGTTTGAGAGGTATCAACAATGATACCAACAACCCAACTGCAGCATTAATCTTCGGATCTCAAGCGAATACATCGTTTAGAGATGCTACATTCAATGTTAACTCTAGTATATCCTATAGTAATATATTCAATGAGAAGCATAGTTTAGATGTTTCGGTATTTACAGAATATTTTAAGGAGCATATTTCTTCATATGGATTCGAAGCTTTTGGTCTAGATCCTAAGTTGCCATTTGTATCAGCAGGTTTCACTTCTGGTAATACTACTGAAGGACCAGCAACTGCTCCACTATACAACTATATTCCTACAGTAACTGCAACACTAACAGATGGAGGCTTATTCTCTTACTTTGGTGTAGTTAAGTACGATTACGATAACAAATATGGTTTACAAGCTTCTATTAGACGAGATGCTTCTTCAAGATTCTCTAAAACGAACAAGTGGGGTACATTCTGGTCAGTTTCTGCTAAGTGGAACATCCACAATGAGAAATTCATGGAAGGAAATACATTCTTCAATGATTTAAAGCTGAGAGCTAGTTACGGTACTACTGGTAACGATAGAGCAGCAGCACGTTTCGGATCATTTAGTTTAGTAGGTACAGCTGCAGGTGGAAACACAAACGGTTCTACTCAAGGTTACCAAGGTACAACGGGATACTGGGTAACTCAGGTGAACAACCCAGACCTTAAGTGGGAAACTGTAGTACAAGCCAACATCGGATTGGACTACTCAATCTGGGATAGAAGAATCAGCGGTAGTTTAGATGTATACCACAAAACTACTGAGGACTTATTCCTTAACCAGCCAATTTCTACAATCTCTGGATTTAACTCAATCAACGCCAATGTTGGTGAGATGGTCAATAAAGGGATTGAATTATCTGTAAACTATGACATCATCAGAAACAATGATCCAAGAGATTTCCAATGGTCTGTAAATGGTAATATCGCTTATAACAAGAATGAGATTACCAAGCTAGTTGGAGACGGATTAATTGAGACTACTCGTACAGCACTTTCAGAAGGAGATCCATTTGGTTCTTTCTATGCAGTGCGTTGGGCAGGTGTTAACCCAGCAAACGGTTCTCCATTATACTTGGACCTGGATGGAAACATTACAGAAACTTACACTGCTGATAACAGAGTGATTTTAGACAAGACTCAAGATCCTAGATATGTAGGAGGTTTTGGTACTAATGTATCTTACGGAGGTTTTGCATTAAATGCACTATTCTCTTATGCAGCTGAGCAATATCGTTACAACGGTAGTTTAGCAGTAGTTGAGGATCCTACGTTAGTAACGATTTCTAACCAAGCCACTTCTATCTTAAGGGAATGGACCCAGCCAGGTGATATGACAGATATTCCTGCTCCAGGCTTTGGATCTACACGTTTATTATTAACAGACAGATATATAGAGGATGCATCGTTCTTAAGATTAAGAAACGTAACATTATCTTATACAGTTGATAGAGATGTTCTAGAGAAGACCAACATTTTCACTGGTATAAGAATATATGCACAAGGACAAAACTTACTGACCTTCACTAAGTGGAGAGGTTTTGATCCAGAATCTAATATTAACTCGACATTCTTTGAGTTCCCAACTCCAAGAACCTATACAGTAGGTGTTGATATAAACTTTTAAAAAAAAAATCATGAAAAACATAAAATTCAGACTTTTTGGATTCATATTATTGGTGATCAGTTACTCGTGTAATGATGCCACAGATATTTTGCCACAGAATACCATTCCAGAAGAAACAGCATTTGAGACTGTAGAGGACTTAGTTCTTGGAATGAACGCTGTCTTTTCTAACTATGCGCCAGAGCAGAACTTTGATTTTGGTTCTATCGTAAGTGATGATACCAAAGTAGGAGAAGATAATGGTGGACAGCGTATTAACGAACACAATTGGGTAATTACAGCCAATACATTTAGAGCTAACCAAGTTTGGTTAGGTAACTATGCGCTTATCAACAGTATCAATAGAGTTTTAGCTGCTGCAGAAGGAATCACTCCTCAAAATGCAGATGAGCAAGCTACTTATAACAGTATACTAGGAGAATGTTATGCATTGAGAGCGATTGCACATTTAGATTTAATGGCACATTACTCAACGGATTATAGTGCTGGTACAGCTTCTGTACCTTATGTAGACTTCGTAGTAGTTCTTGAGCAATTACCGCGTAATACAGTAGGAGAAGTAGTTACCGGTATTAAAGCAGATTTAACTACTGCCGAAGGATTTATCGATCCAGCACAATCAGATGTTACAAGAATCACCAGAGACTTTATCACTGCAGTAAGAGCTAGATTAGCACTTTATGAAGGTGATAACTCAACTGCGATGACATTATCGTCACAGTTAATGGCCAACTATCCATTGGCAAATCAAGCACAATATGTTGCTATGTTTGACGATACAGACAATACAGAGGTAATCTTCAAGGCAGATAGAGTACAAGGAGATCCTTTAGCAGGAGGAAGCTGGATGTTTACAAACTCAGGAGGTTCTTTTATTGAAGTATCGAATGAATTGGTAAGTATCATACCAGCAGGAGATATTAGAACAGTAACTATCTGGACCAATCTTGATGCAAACTTCGTTGCAGACACTCAAGAGAGAGTTAACAAATATCCAGGATCTGGAGGAAACAGATACTTAAACGATATTAAAGTATTTAGATCCTCAGAAATGGTATTGATCAATGCAGAAGCAAGAGCAAGAACAGGGGATTTAGGAGGAGCTGCAAATATGGTTCAATCCATCAGAGATGCGAGAACAGGAACTACAGGAACCGCTCCGGTATATAACAGTTTAGCAGATGCAATTACAGACATTCTTTTTGAAAGACGTCTAGAGCTGGCATTCGAAGGACACCGTTTTATTGATGTAAAACGTACTCGCGATATTACAGGTTTAGGATTTGTACGTTCAGAAGCACTATTAGATTGTGGAGGAACAAGTGGTACATCTAACTGTGTATTACCAGCTAATGACCATAGGTTTACATTACCTATCCCTGCAGCTGAGCTTGATGGAAATGCAAACATCGAACAAACACCAGGTTATAACTAATAAAATTAATTGAAATGAAAAAAATATTAATAATGTTAACCGCATGTTTGTTCATTACAGCATGTGGAGAATTCGAAGAAGTAGTATTCGATTCTGTAAACGGACAACAAGGATTAGGATTCAATTCTGTTGGGCCAGTATCAGTAACTGTACCAGAAGCTGGAATCTCAGTTACAGTTCCTATTAGAGTGACTAGCGTATCATCGGCTGCAAGAACATTTAATGTGTCTGTAGATGAAGAAGCATCATCAGGAACCAGTGCTGATTATTCGGTAGGGACAGCAAGTATACCAGCAGATTCTTACGAAGGAAGTTTAGAAGTTACTTTCGGGAACTTTGAGAATCTTGAAGACTTCGTTACCAATGTCTTAGTCCTTAGGCTAGATATTCCAGAAGGAACAGCTGTAATTGGTTTTGAAACCACAACGATAAACTATGTAAAAGAGTTTGTGTGCCCAGACCTAGTATTGAACATAATATTTGATACTTATCCACAAGAAACATCTTGGGAGATTACTAACTCAGGAGGAAGCGTTGTAGCTTCTGGAGATATGTATGCTGGTGAGACAACTCTTACTGAAGACCTATGCTTACCAGATGGATGTTATACATTCACAATTTTCGATTCTTTCGGAGACGGAATTTGCTGTGGATATGGAGACGGATCCTATGAGATCACCCTAGACGGAAATGTTTTAATTTCTGGAGGTACGTTTGGAGCAGATGAGTCACAGAACTTTTGCGTAGAATAATAAATTTTTAATTAAGCTAATATTATGAAAAATATTATAAAAATAATTTCACTTCTACTTATCGTAGTTACTTATAGTTGTGACCAGACCAATGAGAATTTCAACTCAGATCCAACAAGTGGATGGGTAGAGTTTTTTGGGCCAGCAACAACAACTGGACAAACATCTCCAAGTGTTAGTATACCATTAGATGTTAGAGTTCCTATTTACGAAAACGGATTAAACATCAGTTATACCATATCTGCTGCTGAAGGAGACTTCACACAGTTCGTATCTGCATCTAGCGGTACTGCTTTTGCTGACCCAGCAGATAACACTAGAAATGTTTCTATAGACATTCCTTTGATGAACATGGATGCAGGTAGAGATTTTGTAACATCATTTGATATTACAATAACAAGCGTTGATAATGGTGTTCGTGTTGGAGTAGACGAGAATAGTATTACAACTCATAGAGTTACTATTCCTTGTTCTAACCCAGCAGTAGTTGGAGCAGACTTCTTTGTAGGAGACTATGCTATTGCAGATGTAGCTGCTACGATCGGTCCAGGTAATGGTACTGAGAACTTTGCAGCTGGTACAGTTACTTTGGCTGTTGATCCAACAAATCCAAACAGAAGAATTTTCTCTTCTGCTGCGTTACCAGCATTTAATGCTGAGATTGAAACAGTAACAATAGAATTTACTACAGATAACGTGGTTATCTTAGGCGATGTAGATCCAAGCTTGTCTTGTGGTGGAGGTATTCCATACACATTCACAGGAGCTGCTGTTGCAGATAGCTCACCTTGGGATATCTGTAATGATACATTCATTACTGTGGTGTACACTGAAGATCCATTTGGATCGTGTGGAGGACCATACGTGTCATCATTTACATTGACTGCACTGTAGGTTAATTATTCTAATAAATCTAAAGCCTGTATTTATTTTTAAATACAGGCTTTGTTTTTTATAAGCAGCAAATAGCTTAAATAATTTATAAATTCAGATGAAGTTTTCTTACTTGGAAGTTTTATTTGTTATGTTTGCTTAAAAAGTTGAAATCTTTATGTTAATGAGTAAATGCCTTTCCTGGAATAGGTTAATATTCTTTTTTATTACTGTTTTAATTTCGTCTAGCACGTTTTCACAACAATTGAAGAAAGTAAAGCAGAAGCCTTCACCAAACGATACTATAAGCAATCTGACTAATAGAAGAGGAAAGTCTAATGTCAAGAAAAATCTAAAGGCGAAGATTACTGATTATACAATTTTTAAGCCCAAAGGCGATACCATAGTATTAGATACCTCTCTAACTATAAAGAAGGAGTATAAGTTCAATTACTTAAGAAAAGATAATTTTAATCACATTCAGTTTTCCAATATAGGGCAAACCTATAATACATTAAGCCATAATTTTAATCATAATGGCTCAATGCCATTGTTTGGAGCAAGGGCAAGGCATTTTAATTATATGGAAGTTGAAGACATTAATTATTACCGTGTTGCTACACCCTTAACAGAACTATTCTTCAAAACAGCCTTTGAGCAAGGGCAAGTACTAGACGCATTCTTTACTGTAAACACTTCAAAGAACCTGAACTTCTCTATAGCATACAAAGGATTGCGATCGCTAGGGAAATATCAGAATATATTAACAAGCACTGGTAATTTTAGGTTTACCTCAAATTTTACTACAAAAAATAATAAGTATCGTCTCAATACACACATGGTAACGCAAGACTTATTGAATCAAGAAAATGGAGGTTTAACTGATGAGGACATTATTAATTTTGAAAGCGGTAATGAAGAATTCCTAGATCGTTCAGTTTTCGACCCTAATTTTCAGAATGCCGAAAACATTCTCGAAGGCAAACGATTTTATATTAATCATGTATACGATATAAAAAGAAAGAAAGATTCATTATCCAATTCTAGATTAAGCATTAGGAATATAACATCACTAGAAGACAAATTTTATCAGTACGACCAAACCGCTGCAGTTGAAAGTTTTTTTGGTTCAGCCTTCAGTAATGTAATAAACGACAGAGTAACTCTAGAAGATTTTAATACCAGTTTACACTTAGAGTATTCAAATTTAGATTTAGGAACCATAACAGCAGGTGTTAACTACAACAATTTTAATTATGGTTATGATAAGTTAATTATACTCAATAATAATATAATCACCAATAGACTAAAAGGCGATAATATTACCTTCTTGGGTTCTTATAATAACAAATTCAATAAACTGAGCCTATCTGCTAACGGAGCCATAAATATTTCAGGAGACTTTGATGGATATAATTTCGAATCCAGCCTTGCTTATATATTAAATGAAGATAATAGATTTCAAGTAGGTTTAGATATTAATTCAAGCTTGCCAACATATAATAAGTTACTTTATCAAAGTGATTACTTAAATTATAATTGGGACAACAGCAATATGTTCGATAATGTATTGACAAGTAAGCTTTCTTTTTTAGCCGATTCAAAAAAGTTTGGAAGCGTGGAATTAGATTATACCACTATAAATAATCACACCTATTTTTCTAATCAAGACTTTACGATAGACAATACAAATATTAAGCCTCAACAATATGGTGATAAGATCAATTATTTTAGAGTGAAAATTAATAAAGAATTCACCGTTGGGAAGTTTGCTTTAGACAATACAATATTATATCAAAAAGTAATCGACGGAGAAGAAGTTTTAAATACTCCAGATATCATTACAAGAAATACCCTGTACTATTCCAATCATTTATTTAAGAAAGCAATGTTTTTACAAACAGGAGTAACCTTAAATTATTTCACAGAATATTACATGGATGCGTACAATCCTTTACTGGCAGAATTCTATACTCAGAATCAAACCAAGCTAGGAGGATTTCCTAGATTAGACTTTTTTGTCAACGCCAAAGTGAGGCAGACCAGAATATATTTTAAGCTAGAACACTTCAATTCAGCCTGGACGGGCTACAATTATTATACATCACCAAATTATCCATACCGGGATTTTGCGATCCGCTTTGGTCTGGTATGGAACTTTTTCCTGTAGAGAATACGCAGTAACCATCGCATAATTAACACCTTATATATATAGTAGTAATATTCTCCAAAAAAAGGTTATAAAAATGTTTTGTGGTTTATGAAAGGGTTTTATATTTGCGCCCTCGAAAGCGGGGGATGTTGTGATGT
>NZ_JANFDA010000011.1:0-39834 GCF_040493455.1 Winogradskyella sp. 3972H.M.0a.05
ATAGTATAAACTATAGGTTTAGAATGCATGACCCTAGGATTGGAAGGTTCTTTGCTATAGATCCGTTAATGTACAAATATCCTCACTATACTCCTTATAGTTTTAGTGGAAATAAAGTTATAGCAGCAGTAGAAATTGAAGGTTTAGAAGAAGCCTGGTTGTTTGATCCTGAACAAAGATCATCTTTAATAAATACAGCTAAAGGAATTGAAACAGTTACTTTGAAGGATGTTCTGGTTGAAACTCATAACCGGGCAATAATTTTAATTGGGCATTATGAGAAACTTGCTGAGAGGCTCTATGGAAGCACTGAAAAGGGACCTCTTGGTCCTCATTATAAAGGAAAGATTTATTTTACCTCATTCTTTAAAAAAATAGGGCCATATACTGATGCAGAAGATGTTTCTGTCTTGGTAGATGGTAGAACCATAGATGGCGAAGAAGCAGATATATTAGATTATTCTTTAGCTGGAGTTGGAGCATTTGTACCTTTTATTTCTGGAGGAGTAATTAAAAAGCTGTTTAAGTCTTCTGTAGATGAATTAACGGAAATTTCAACAAAACTTGATGATGGAAATACACTCAATCTAAGTACTTTAGGGAATAGTTTTGATGGTACTATTAAGCTTTCTGATGATTCTGGAGTGATTTTTGACGCTAAATTTAATATCAGTTCAGATGGAAAAACATTAACTTTGGATAATATTGGGTTTTATAAGCATAAGGATGGAGATATTCTTGGAGCTGAGGCTAAAAATAGCTTAGGTAAACTACCCTTTGAAGTACTTGGAAAGATTAAAGCCCAAGCTAAATCAGAAGGGTTTGAAACATTAAGTCTTAAATATAAAAGGCAATTATATGATGATGCAGGTAATTTCATTGGTTTTGGAGAAGAACAGGTTAAAAATATTCCTTTAAATGATTAATATGCTAGTATGCAAGAAAGAGTATTAAAATATTTTCTCATAGCAAAAAAGATGAAGTTTGAGAATATTGCAGTGACTGATATTGTTGATTTTTTGTATGATGAAATGCAAAAAAATGAACAAGAATTATCTTACTCTATTACAATCAAAATTTTAGATAAATTAGGATATAAAAACTCGGAAATAATATATCTTATGAATAACTCAAAATGGAAAGACACAAAGAGAAGTGCTGATGATTTGTTTTTTGATGCTATAGATTTAGATGACGATTTAAGTTAAATTATTTTAGAAGCAATTCATATAATTCCAAAAATGATAAAAAGCTATCTGACTAGGTAGCTTTTTAAGCTTAGAAATGAATTTATAAATATATTTAAACAGCCTCAAAAGAGCCAAAAACGTTCATTGAAATCGCCAAAAAAAAGGTGTAAAATTATAAGTCTGCATTTAGGATGCTAATCCCCAAGCGTCACGGCGCCACTGATGGCTACGGTTACGGCTTCCAGGGACAAGAAAAAGACTATGAGATTAAGGGTGAAGGTAATAGTTATACAACTCATTTTAGATTTCACGATTCTAGAATTGGAAGATGGTTGAGTTTAGACCCTGTATTTAAAGCTGACCAAAGTCCTTATATTTCTATGTCTAATAATCCTATTACAAGGATTGACCCAAGAGGTGATGATGACTTTTTTGATGCAAAAGGGAATTACTTATTTTCAACAGCAACAGGTGATGAAGTAAGAATTATTAATAATGTAAATAAGATTGCTGATGCTTTTTATGCACTTAGAGATGTTGAAGATGCTAATGAAGAAAAGCTTACTAAAATGTTAAGGCGACAATCTGATAATCTTACTCAATATCACTTTAAAAGTAGTAAACCTATTTCTAATATTTTAAATCATTATGGTGAAAAAATACTACCAGAAGGTCAAAAAATTATTCCTTCTTCAAAATATGGAGGGGGAGTTATGAATGTACAACCGAAGAATGGACAATTCATACAGAAAGAGTTAGATGGTGGTGTCCGACTTGGCGCTAAACCCCAAATTTATGCAAGTTTGGTAACCAGATATATATCTACTCCGAACGAAGATGGATCTACAACAATTGAATCATATCTTAGTGTAGACCCTCTTCTTAATACTTCGGCTAATATATATACTTCAATTACTCATGAAGAGAATCATCGAGTTAATCATGTAAGAAAATACTCAGGAGGTTTATATAGATATTTAGGTACTGGAATGGGTAGTTTAAAAGGTGTTATCAATCACCTACAGGCTTATGATGCAGAAATAGAAAACCCTTATTTTTCTAAAACAACCGAAAACTATAGGAATACAACAGCAATGTGGATTTCTATATACATAAAC
Organism: Winogradskyella sp. 3972H.M.0a.05; assembly: GCF_040493455.1. Lineage (NCBI taxonomy): Bacteria > Pseudomonadati > Bacteroidota > Flavobacteriia > Flavobacteriales > Flavobacteriaceae > Winogradskyella > Winogradskyella sp. 3972H.M.0a.05. The sequence goes on from NZ_JANFDA010000011.1 coordinate 2,309, forward strand.
TCAATAGATGGTAATGATGACATTAAAGAAAGGCTGCATAAAAAATATGAAGAGAAATTAGATAATTATGATAGAACTTATACAAATGAAAATTATTACTCGAGGCTTAAAGATAAAAATTAGTTTTCTTTTGGTTTTAATTATTATTTCATGCGAAAACAAAGCAAAAAAAGGATATTATATAGAAGAAGAAAACATTTATTATTTAGACTCTTTGAAAATATGGAACTATAAGTATGTTTCAGCTCCTTTTGCTGAGGCCGAAGTCTCCACAATTTTAAGATTTAAAAATAGTGTATCTAAAGAGCATAAAGTTGTTAATAGTTATGATAGTTTTCAGTTTATTTTAAATGATGACACTTTAAGGTTAGGAAAAAAAGTAGCTCCTGATTTTGTATATATAAAAAAAAATCAAACATTAATATTTGAGTTTAGAAGTCCTATATATAGGGATTTGGAAAATTATGACAAGTTAATTGAACTAATCAAAAAAGGAACTCTATATGCAAAAGATGAGAATGGGAACTTTATTCCAGTGATTAAATCAAAGGGCTTCTATATAGATGAAGGAGGGAAAAAAGGTGATTTAGAATGGTAATGATTTATTCTTGATTAAAATAACCATGAGAATAACATAGGAATTGTAATAAATATCATGAGAGAAATCTTAGCTTTACTGGTTACAACCAAAAATCAGTAAAGTCACATGAAAAAGCCAGTACCACTTCTACCCCTGTACTATACATTCATAAGAGAAAGCCAAACAGGGAAGCGATTAAAGAAAAACGGTGAGAAGATTGCAGCTGGCACCATAAAAAACTACAAGCACACCCTCAACAACCTTGAAGGTTTTGTATTGGTAACAGGCTTTGATCTTAGACTATGCGACTATGCCAAGCTCAATAAACGAGAGCGCCTTTCCGAAAAAAACTATTGGAAGAAATTCTATAAGAAGTTCACAGAATACCTCTACAAAAAAGGTTGCTATGACAACTATGTTGGTGCCAACATAAAACAACTGCGCACCTTCTTCAACTACCTAAAGTATGACAAAGACCTCAACACAGGTGACTATCACAGGCTGTTCTATGTAAGAAAAGAAGATGTAGATATTTTGGTGCTGTCTCCAGAGCAGTTAAAGTTCTTAATCCACGATGAAGACTTCAACAGTAAACTCTCCCCTGCTATGAAGCGAGTTAAAGATGTATTCGTATTTGGTTGTTCTACTGGCTTACGCTATTCAGACATCTTCAAGCTTACCAATAAGAACTTCGAAAAACAAAACGAAGAGTATTACTTAAGGTTAAAATCTCAGAAGACCAAAGCATACAGCTACATAAAACTGCCAAAGTATGCCGTAGATATCTATTTGCAATATAGGTCTAGAGCCTCTAAGGTTCCTTTATTCAAACCACTGAGCTTGTTCATATTCAACAGGAATTTAAAACATCTGGGAGAGCTGGCTGGTTTTACTGAACCAATTCGCATGAGTAGGGAACGATTGGGCAAGGCCAAACAGTTACAGAACAAACAGCTGCGATTTTGTGACAAGATGAGCTCTCATATGATGCGTCGTACTGCAATTACTACGTTATTGATCCTTGGTATGCCAGAACATTTGGTAAGGAAGATTAGTGGGCATAGCCACTCAAGTAGTTCCTTCAACAGATATGTACACTATGCACAAGCTTATATGGATAAAGAAATAGACAAGGTACACCAACAGTTGGAAACCTATTAGTGTTAATTCTCCAAAATCTTACTTAGATTAAATATTGGCGAGTACATTGCAATCATGATAAAGCCAACGATACCTCCTATAATAACAATCATCAATGGCTCCAATATGGTTCCAATAACCTTAGTGCTGTGCTCTATCTCATCATTGTACTGAGTAGCCAAATCGTTGTACATCTTATCTAGCTCATTAATCTGCTCTCCAATGGCTGTCATAGTAAGGATTTTTGGTGTAAAAAACGGATGCTTCTTAAGGCTTTCTGCTAAGGTATCCCCTTTAAGGATATCGAGTTTTGTTTGCTGTATGGCACTTTTAAGTGGGTAAAATGATATCATCTTTTCGGTAAGCTCTAAAGACGTTATCAAAGGTGTCTTAGTAGACAATAATAGTCCCATTGATTGGCAAAATCTAGCCAAATATATTTTTTTGATAAGCCCCCCAAAGAAAGGTGTTCTAAGTAAAACATTAGCTCTAATCCTTAGGTAGGCGTCATTGGTTTTTAATCTATTATGTACTACAAAGGCTAATGCTACTATACCTAGCAAAACCAATGTCGCAGTATTGAAATGATTAGACACCTTAATCACAAACTTGGTAATACCAGGCAAATCCTTACCAAATTGCTGGAATACCGTTGTAAACATAGGTATCACAAAGTTGAGCATAAAATACAATACACCAAACGTAATGAAAATGACAAAAATCGGATATGCCAACACAGAAACTACCTGGCGTTTCATTTTTATTTTGCGTTGATAAAATTGCTGTAATTGATCAAAAATTTCTGGAAGTCGTTTGGTCTCCTCTCCTATTTTAATACTATAATACTCATAAGGTGAAAACTGCTTGTATTGTTGCAAAGCTTCATATAAAGGCTTACCTTTTACAACATCATCATTAACTTGATTTAATATTGATTTTACAAATTTCGACTTTTGCTGGTCCGTCAATATTTGAAGTGCTTGGTTAAAGTCAATACCGGATTTTATCAGTGTTGAAAACTCCCTATAAAACTCCTCTTTCTGCTTGTCGGAGAATTTCTTGAAAGAGACATTAGAAAAACTGATTTCTTTCTTGGTCTTTACTTTAGCGTTAGAAGCCTTTTGCTTGGTAGCAACAGTATTAGCACTAATCTTCATACACAAACTTTTGATTGATCGTTTCTGCCAAATCGTTCTTCAAGAAATAGTTAATCTCTACATCTTCATTAAGCAGCTTTATCTTCATATCCAGTTTAGAAATATTTTGTTTTTCATTAAATATTTCAAATTTATGGCTTATAACATGCACTCTAAAGGTGTCAACAATACTTTGTTTAGCTCTTAGCACTTTATCATTCAAAAAAGAATAAGATATTTTTTCTTCACTATAATTAAATAACACAAGAGTACTTTCTTCCTTTTCATAATAGTTAGCATAGTAAATATCGCGCTGTAAAGTTGTATTTAGCAGATTGTATTGCAGTATCACATCATTATCATTCCTGTAAGTTATTAGCTGTTTTTCCATTATATTGAACAAAGTATACGTTAATCCAATAATAATGCCCATTACCACTAAGCTTATCAATACCTCTAAGATGGTAAATGCTTTAATTTTCACTCCTATCATAAGGCACTAATGTGTTTATTATATATATTTTTTCTCCTGAAGTAATCTTAAACTTCAATTCAACAATTTTGTCTTCTCTATTAATAAAAACTGATTTATCAATTGTGTAATTCGTATGCTTATATGTGTTATTCTCAAAGTCATTCGCTTTCATATCTTCTTGAATGATTTTTTGAATCTTATGCTTAGCTTCGTAATAAGGGATAGGATGAGAATTTTGCATCACTTGCACATATACCATAAATGCTATCATCACACAAACGGAAATAATAACTATGGCAATAATAGACTCTACCAATGAAGAAGCTTTAACTCTAAAATTCTTTAACAATCTCATATGTATTATTGTCTTCAGGTTGAGAAATAAATAGAGGAAGCCCAATAAAATTTTTGGGCAAACTATCTAAATTAATTTCCGCATTAGATAATATATTTTCATACTCAGCTGTTTTGGTTGATAAAAAAAAGCGGTCAGTTACTACAGAGCCATAGACAGTGCCTTCTAATTGCACTCTGCCAAAGCAATAGATATCTCCGATAACTTTTGCTTCTTCAGCAATAATTAAACTTCTTTTTAAAGAACCTTTATAAGTATTCCCATTAATTACGATACCTCCTAAAAGTTTAGAGTTTTTTTTCATGGTAACAGAAACTGAATCAATATCATTCTTCAAATAAATACTTGAAGGATATTTTAAAACAGACTCTTCTTCTATGACTACATTCTTATCAGCTATTATTTGCATGTTTCCTAGAAAGCCACTGGAAATAACAACTTTGGGAGCTATTAATAAAATATCCTCTATAATAGTATTGTTCCCGATAATGATTTCACTATTACTTTTAAAAATAATATTTCCTTTTAGGGTAATATCATTTAACATAACAGATCCAGTCACTTCTATAAGCTTTGTCTCGTTTTTGAAAGAATTAATTAATTCCTTATCCTCAATAACATCTGAGTAAGAATATGAAACACACTTATTGAAGTCTATATTTATATCTCTATTTAGTCTAGGAATCTCATCTACTGAAGGTAATTGAGTTCCTGTTACTAGTATTTTATTTTCTGTTTGATTATTGACATAAGCTTCCTCTACTCTACCTATTGGCACTTTAATATTACCATTTATAGTTACCCTTCCTGAGAGTTTTAATGGTTTATCATAATCTGTTACAAAAAGTGCATTTTTATTTATTAGGTTTTGCTTCTCACCAACAAGTGCTGTTTTAAATACTGTATCTTTCTTAAAAACTGTTTTGGATGTTAGTATATCATAAAAACCCCATGATTTTCTATTTAAAGTAGAAATAATTCCTTCTTCAAATGGGGCATATGCAATTTCGTCAGTTATATTATACTTCTCAAAATTTGAAGCAAAGTAATCTACTGCATTTCTATTTTTAAGAATAAGGGTTTCTTGCAATTCAATGCTTTGATTAAGAACAGAATAGTAATATGAAATTAATACTAGGCATCCGCATAATACTGAAATAATCAAACAAATAAAAATTGTATTTGTTAATGAAGATGCTTTTAAAAATTCACGCCTCAATTAAAGTAAATATTAAATAAATTATTCCCAGATATAATTATCTTTGGTTCATATCTGTTTATGTAATAAAAGTAATACTTATGGTAAAGCATTCAACATATTTCATTATTATTTTTTCTATTTTTTTTGGCTTCAATACACAGAAGAAAATAATATATCAAGATGGTTTTAAAATTGAATGCTCTGTATACCTAGAAGACGTTAATGCTGAGAAGAATTCTCGAGAATACTTTTGGTTTAAATCTGGTAAGATCAACAACTCTTACGGAAGCGTTGGCGGCCAAGTACTGCATGACACCTACAGCAAATATTACAGATCCAACCAATTAGCCGAACAAGGAGGGTTTGATATGGGTTTAAAGCATGGCACGTGGAAAAGTTGGTTTGAAAATGGTAGATTAAAAACTATCCTCAACTGGAAAGGTGGATTATTGCACGGTGATTATGCGTCATTTGACACTAATGGAAAACTAATAGAATCAGGTACTTTTAAAAATAATTTAAAAAGTAAGCTTTGGATAAATCACATTACAAAGGATAGTACTTATTATACCAAAGATTCGACTTACAATAAAAAGCCTGAAAACTTTTTCCAGCGTATCTTTAAAAAACGTGATTCTTTAGAAAAAGACAGCTTAAAGAAAGAACGTGCTTTGCGTAAAGCAAAACGAAAAGAAGAAAGAAATAAAAAGAAGAAGGAGAAAAAAAGCTAGATATGTTATATTAATTCTCGGTAAATAAAAAAGCAAGCTCTTTATTTTGAACTTGCTTTATTTCAACTTTTTGTTGATTTATTCGTGACCTCGACAGGATTATTCTATGATCCTCACAAAGCTCCGCTTTGAAAATAGCCCAAACAAAAAAACGCTCAAGCAAGCTTGGCGTTTTTTCTTATTGAACTATTTATTCGTGACCTCGACAGGATTCAAACCTGTAACCTTCTGAGCCGTAATCAGATGCGCTATTCAGTTGCGCCACGAGGCCGTTTAAAAGTGGGTGCAAATATAGGACATTTATCAAAAAACTACCAAACTATTTATTTCAAAATTGTAATTCCGTATTTTTGGTGGTCTTCAAACCCATCCTATGGAATATATTTTACAACCCTGGCCATGGTATGTCTGTGGTCCTTTAATCGCCTTAGTAATGTTTGTACTCATTTACTTTGGTAAGACATTTGGCATGTCGTCCAACCTCAGAACTATGTGTGCTATTGGAGGTGCAGGAAAAAATGTAAAGTTCTTTGATTTCGATTGGAAAGCACAGCGTTGGAATCTTACTGTGGTTCTCGGCGCCATTATCGGCGGGTTTATTGCGCACCATTATTTATCCAATCCAACTAACATAGATTTAAATCCGATCACTGTGGAACGATTACAAAATCTTGGATTCGAAAATGCTGGAAAATCATTACTCCCAGATGAGATTTATAGCTGGGACAGCGTATTGAGCATAAAAGGTATTTTAATACTTATCTTAGGTGGTTTTCTCGTTGGCTTTGGAACCCGTTACGCTGGTGGTTGCACTTCTGGTCATGCTATTACTGGTTTGAGTAGCTTACAGATGCCTTCTTTAATCGCTGTGATTGGGTTTTTCTTAGGTGGCTTGGCCATGATTTATCTATTATTCCCTTTAATTTTTTAGTATGAAGTATTTAAAATTTTTACTCGTCGGTGTATTTTTTGGGATTGTATTAGTAAAGTCTGAAGCCGTTTCATGGTATCGTATCTATGAGATGTTTCGTTTCGAGTCCTTTCACATGTATGGTATTATAGGAACTGCTGTAGGTACTGGAGTGATTTTATTGCTCATCGCTAAGCAATTCAAAATAAATAATATTCAAGGAAATGTAATGTCAGTCCCAAAGAAAGATAAAGGGCTAATACGATATCTTATTGGTGGCTCTTTATTTGGTTTAGGTTGGGCACTATCTGGAGCCTGTCCTGGTCCAATGTATATCCTAGTTGGTACTGGAGCTTTCTCTGTTATTATAGTTATTGCTTCTGCATTGCTTGGCACATATATTTATGGTGTTCTAAAAGATAAATTACCTCATTAATGGAAAGCACTGAATTGCTTGGTTATTTCGGAGCTTTAATCGTTGGCTTGGTACTTGGTCTTATTGGTGGTGGCGGCTCAATACTAACTGTACCTATTCTTGTATATTTTTTAGGATTGAATCCAGTAGTAGCTACTGCTTATTCATTATTTGTAGTTGGCACTACATCTCTTTTTGGCTCATTACAAAACCTTAGAAAGAGAATGGTCGATGTCAAAACTGCGGTAATTTTTGCGATTCCATCATTCATTGCTGTATATGCTACAAGACGATGGATTGTACCTGCTATACCTGAAGAATTATTCTCGGTGAGCAATTTTATGGTTACCAAGAATATATTCATTATGGTACTTTTTGCAATTATAATGCTCCTTGCCAGTCTATCTATGATATTCAGTAAATCGAATGTCAATGAAGACCCTAACCAATCTATAGATTATAATTATCCGCTAATTGCTATTGAAGGTGCCGTTGTAGGTGTACTAACTGGCTTAGTTGGTGCTGGTGGTGGTTTCCTTATTATTCCTGCATTGGTCTTACTTGCAAAGCTTCCTATGAAAAAAGCTGTAGGAACTTCACTCTTAATCGTTACCGTGAAATCACTTATTGGATTTCTCGGAGACATCCAATTATTAACCATCGATTGGAATTTTTTACTACTATTTACGTCTATTTCTATAGTTGGAATTTTACTTGGTGTATACCTTTCAAAATTTATTCCTGGTAAAAAACTAAAGAAGGGATTTGGATGGTTTACACTTATAATGGCTTTTTATATTCTATACAAAGAGCTGTTTAGCTAATATGACAAATATCATAATTGGAATACTAAGGTTTTGTACCTTTGTAATTACTAAAAAATAAGATCATGAAGATTGAACAATTATATACAGGATGTTTAGCACAAGGTGCTTATTATATTGAGTCTGAAGGTGAAGTTGCTATTATTGATCCACTCAGAGAAACCCAGCAATATATTGATAAAGCAAATGCTGAAAATGCTAAAATAAAGTATGTTTTTGAAACTCATTTTCATGCCGATTTTGTGTCTGGCCATGTGGATTTAGCTGCCAAATCTGGAGCAACAATAGTTTTTGGACCAGGAGCAACTACAGATTACAATATTCATTCTGCAACGGATAACGAGGAATTCAAGATCGGAAAGGTAACTATCAAAGTATTGCATACCCCTGGTCACACTTTAGAATCCTCGACCTATTTATTAATTGACGAAAATGGTAAGGATCATGCTATATTCTCTGGTGATACGCTGTTTCTTGGCGATGTTGGTCGTCCAGACCTTGCTATAAAATCAGATTTGACTAAAGAAGATTTAGCAGGTATGATGTATGACTCTTTAAGAACCAAAATAATGCCTTTAGCGGATGATGTAATTGTATATCCTGCTCATGGTGCTGGTTCAGCATGTGGAAAGAACCTGAGTAAAGACACCGTAGACACACTTGGTAATCAAAAGAAAACCAATTATGCCTTACGATCAGATATGACCAAAGAAGAGTTTGTAAAAGAAGTTTTGGATGGCATTGCACCTCCTCCTCAGTATTTTGCAAAGAATGCGATGATGAACAAAATGGGTTATGATGCTTTTGATGATATTCTAAAAAAAGGAAATAATCCATTAAGTGCTGAAGATTTTGAAGCCTTAGCAAATCATGAGTCTGCTTTGGTTCTAGACGTGAGACCTCAATCGGAATACATTAAAGGACATATTCCTAATTCTATTTTCATTGGTCTCAATGGTCAGTTTGCACCTTGGGTTGGTGCTTTAATTACAGATATAAAGCAACCCATTTTATTGGTAGTACCAGAAGGCAAATCCGAGGAAGCTGTAACTCGTCTCTCTCGCGTGGGCTATGATAATACACTTGGTTACCTAGAAGGTGGCTTGGATGCCTGGAAAGCTTCAGGAAGAGAGATAGACACTCTAAAATCTATTTCTGCTGAAGAGTTTGCAGCTTGTTGTAAAGCTGATGACATAGATATATTAGATGTTAGGAAAGACGGAGAATATAATGCCATGCATCTTGAAAATGCTCAGCACTTTGCTTTAGACTACATCAACCAACAAATGGATGAAGTTGATAGAAGCAAGACGTATTATATCCATTGTGCTGGTGGTTATCGTTCCGTAATTGCGGCTTCGATATTGAAAGCAAGAGGGTTTAACAATCTTATTGATGTTGCTGGCGGATTTGGAGCCATCAAAAAAACAGATTTAGCGACAACAGATTTTGTTTGTCCAAATTCTTAATTATGCAATCAACACTCAACATACAGAATCTTAAATGTGGTGGTTGTGCTAACACTATCATTACCCGATTGAATCAACTAGAAGGTATTGATGCTGTTACAGTCGATAACGATACAGATAGTGTGTCGTTTTCTTATCAAAATGAAAGCGATATAGAAAATGCTTCAGCTTTACTATCTAAACTAGGATATCCTATTGAAGGTGACGTAAATACTTTGGGTAAAAAGGCTAAGTCTTTTGTGAGTTGTGCCGTTGGAAGGTTAAATAATTAAACGATCTCCGCGCTCAAACCAGCATCTAGCAACATAGAACATCTTGGTTTAAGGTCTTCGTAAGCACCTGTTTTTACAGTACATTTTCCTTTGTAATGCACAATTATTGAACATTGCTCGGCTTGCTCTGGAGTATGGTCGCAAGCATAGATAAGGGTTTCGATGACATGATCGAAGGTATTCACGTCATCATTATAAAGTACAATCTCATTCTGTTTTAGAACATCCTCTAAAACCGATACTTCTTCTTGAACTTTTTCTTGAGTACTCATAACTATTATTCTAGTACTAATTTATAAATTTTAGGGCAACCCAATGGTTTTTTTCTAAAGTTTCAACGAGTTTTAGTCCACGATTATTACATTCTGCTTCAATCATTGGTATATCATCTTTGTAGAATCCACTCAAAAATAATAGCCCATCCGCTGTCAAACATGAAATGTATTTAGGCAAATCCTGAATTAAAATGTTTCTATTGATGTTGGCAATGATAATATCGTAGCTTCGATCATTCAATAGACTTGCATCGCCTTCAAAAACATTGATCTTACTACAATGATTCCGCTCAGCATTTTCAAGGCTGTTAATATAACACCAGTTGTCAATATCAATAGCATCCAATGTTTCCGCACCTCGCTTCTCGGCTAATATTGCTAAAACTCCTGTACCACAACCCATATCTAAAACCGATTTACCTTCAAAATCATTTTTCAGGATATGCTGAATCATCATATGAGTTGTTTCATGATGTCCTGTTCCAAAACTCATTTTTGGCTCTATGATAATATCGTATTTGGTATTGGGCGTTTCATGAAAAGGCGCACGAACAGTACACAAATCATCTACAACTATAGGCTGAAAGCTCTTCTCCCACTCTGCATTCCAATTGGTTTGTTCAATCTCTTCAAAAGAAAACGTAATCTTGAATTCTTCCGAATTCAAAATTTGAATATCTTCCAAAATATCTTGATGCCACTCGTCCTTTTGAATATATGCTGTAACGCCTTCTTGGGTTTCAACAAAACTTTCAAAACCAGCATAGCCTAGCTCAGCAGTCAATATTTCGGTAGCTGGCTGCAGTGGTTGTACGTTAAAATAATAAGCGATATAGATTGTGTTTTGCATCAATTGAATAATTCAGAAGCAAAGTTACGCTATTGCTATAACAATTCTCTTTCTATAGCAATTTTAATAATCCCTACGCTATTCTTTGCGCCTAGTTTACTCATTATATTCATGCGATGCGTCTCTACAGTTTTTGGGCTTATGAATAGTTTTTCAGAAATCTCCTGAGTCGTAAGTTCTTCTGAAATAGCAACTAACACCTCATGTTCTCGTCGTGTAAGTTTTGTGATTAAACCTGAATGTGAAGCTGTTTTATTAGTTTGACTCAGCAATTTTCTTTGAATATCCTTTTGTAAATACAACTCTCCTGAAAGCACTGTTTTCAATGCTTCTATGAGTTCTATTTTGTCTGTGTTTTTAAGCAAATAACCATGGACGCCTTGCTTTAGCATTCGCTTGGCAAAAGAGATATCTTCAAAATTGGTTAAGGCTATAATCTTGAGCTGAGGGTACTTTTTCAGCAATGTTTTGCTAAGCTCAATTCCATTTATATCTGGCAGATTAATATCTAGGAGTAATACATCTGGAACTTCATTTTCGAACCCGTTGATTGTGGTTTGAGCATTATTATATGTAGCTACAATTTTAATCTCTTTGGTATCCGAAAGCATTGTTTCCAATCCTTTCAAAACCATCTGATGATCATCTGTTATAGCTATCCTAGTCGTCATTCTAGTTTTTGTGTATCAATTTCTATCGTAAATGATGTGCCTTTGTCATTAGAGATAACATCTAGCTCAGCATTCAAAAACTCTGCTCTAGATTGTATGTTCTTTAACCCAATACCTCTGGACTCACTTTTTTCTACATCAAATCCTTTTCCATCATCTTCTACTATAATAAATATACTATGGTCTCTATGACTTATTTGCACATTTATTTCTGAAGCTTCTGAATGCTTAATACTGTTGGTAACGAGCTCTTGAACTATTCTAAAAATATTTACCTCTTCTTTCTTTTTTAAGGTAATACTATCTCCAATAAAATGAAAATCTATTTTGATATCGTAGCTATTATCCATGTTTTGGCAAAACATCTCAGTAGCTTCAATCAAACTAAAACTTTCTAATGATGGTGGTATAAGATTATGTGAAATGGCACGTACTTGCTGACAAGATTTATCAATCATCTCTACAGCCTCATTAATCACTCTATTATTCATCTCTTGTAGAGATATCAGCTTAAATTTAATAGCTGAAAGATCGCCATTGACGCCATCGTGTAGCTCTTTTGCAATACGTAAACGCTCTTTTTCTTCACCTTCAATTAAGGTCTCCAAAGTCTTTATTTGGTGTTCTCGTTTGAGGGTTAATATCTCTTGGTTTTTTCGCTTTTGTCGTTGTCGGTATATCAGCCAGGTCAATAGAGCACTCAAAAGGAAAAAAGCAGCGATTGCTGTCATATAATTGTATTGTGTTTTTTTCTTCTGTAAAGCATTCTCGTTTTGTTCAATTTGTAATTGCTGCTGTAAAATTGCCTTATCTTTCTTTTCTGTTTCATATTGAAACTCAAGAGCATTGATATTCTTGATATTGTTTTCATTAAAAATACTATCCTTATAGACGGTGTATTTTTTATGGTGAAATAATGCTTTATTAGCATCTCCCAATGCGTCATACAATTTATACGATTGTAAATGCAAATCCTGATATACTTTTTTTGAAGGCACTTTGTAGTCGAAAGCTTGCTTCATATAGGACTCACTCTTACGGTAATCTCCTAATGCCATATACACTGTACCCAATTGCATTAATGTTTCAGCTTTTTCTCCTGAAAAATCATGCTTCTCCTGTATGGTTAAGGCATTATTGAGAAACTGTAATGCTTCATTATACTGTTGTTCTTCAATGTGTATGAGCGCAATATTCTTACTTACTTTTGCCGTTCCCCAATTATTCTCTATATCCTTATCTATAGCTAAAGTTCTATTATAGTATTCAAGTGCTAAATCATTTTTATGTTGTTCTGCATACACAGATCCAATACTATTGTAGACATTGGCAAGATTGTTCAAGTCATGTTTCTGCTCGTGAATGGCTACCGCCTTCTGATAACTTTCAATAGCTTCAGGATACTTTTTCAGGTTTTTATAGACAATACCCATACTATTGAGCGTAAAACCCATTGCTGTTGAATCACCAAGAGCTTCATATATATCATAGGTTCTATGATATTGTTTCAAAGAGTTTTCGTAATTACCTTGAAGGCTATAAATCACTCCTTTTTGAAACAGTCCATTAGCGATATTGATGGTATCTGCTGTAGACTCTACATAGGACAAATATTTATCCATAGACTCCAATGCGGAACTAAAATTCCCCGAAACACGATCTATGACGCCATATCTATAATAACTTACCGCTATACCTTTATCGTTATTAATACCCTTATAGAGACTAAAGGATGTATCTACCAAAGCTCTGGCGCTTTTGATATCTGTATTTATCGTCAACCAGGCTAACCTTCCATAAGTAGCTGCTTTGATAGAGTCGTTATTTGTTGTTTTTGCAACAACTTTTAAACTATCAATTATTGTTTGACGGTCTTGTGAAAAACTACTAACAGCAATACACAGACATAGACATGTTAACCTCAGCTTCAAAACTTAGTTTTTAGACTATTAAATTTAACGATTTTTAATTTGTAGTACATTGAAACACTTATAGATACATCCTTAGAATTGAATTATTATTACAGCTTAATGATTTTCTTTGAAACACTTCCAGTATCAGTTTTTAGCTGAAGGAGGTAGGTTCCAGAATTCAAAGTGCTTACATCCACTTGAAAGTTTTGAGGAACACTATCATAAATAACTCTACCATTAAGATCAATAATCTTTAAATCTGTTATCGGTTGATTGTTAGTTTCAAAATATAAAACATCTCTAACAGGGTTTGGGTACAGTTTGAAATTCGTAATGATAATTTCTGGTATGGATAGTGTAGTCAGCATTTCTGACCTAGCGTAGATACTCCAAGTTCCATCAGTATTCTGCACGCGGATATACAACACATGGTCACCTTCCATTAAATCATCAGGTACCTGAACATCAAAATCCATATCCAAGCTTACTGTATCGGACAAATCAATTGGCTCGGCATTTCCAATTCCTGGGTCAATATCAAAAAAATACTCTGCTGCTGTAATCAAAGCAGTATTAGTATTACTAGGACTTATATAGAACACATTCTTATCGTACAGACTCCAACTACCATCATCATTAATCAATCTTACATACAGTTTATGAACGCCTTCGTCCAAACCTGCTGTTGGTATATTAAAACCTTCTTCTACCTCATCACCCGAAATCGTCAACGCTGTTCCGCCTCCCACTCCTGGGTCTGTATCCATAAAATATTCTGCTGAAACTATCTGTGCTGTGTTAGTATTATCTGGACTTACATAAAACACATTTTTGTCGTACAAACTCCAACTGCCATCGTCATTAATCAATCTTACATATAGTTTATGAACGCCTTCATCCAAGCCCAATGTTGGTATATTAAAACCTTCTTCTACCTCATCTCCCGAAATCGTCAACGCTGTTCCGCCCCCTACTCCTGGGTCTGTATCAATAAAATATTCTGCTGAAACTATCTGTGCGTTGTTTTCATTATTTGGACTTACATAAAACACATTCTTATCATACAAACTCCAACTGCCATCGTCATTAATCAATCTTACATATAGCTTATGAACACCTTCATCTAATCCAACAGTTGGTATATTGAAATTCTCATCTGCTATATTACCCGAAATCGTCAACGCTGTTCCTCCTCCTACTCCTGGATCGGTATCTACAAAGTACTCGGCTGAAGCTATTGATGATGAATTTTCGTTGGCTGGGCTTATGTAAAACACATTCTTGTCGTACAAACTCCAGTTACCATCAACATCAATAATTCTTATATACAATTTATGAATGCCTTCATCTAGACCTACAGTTGGTATGTTGAAATTCTGATCAATCTCATTACCAGAAACTACTAATGCTGTTCCGTTTCCTACTCCTGGGTCTGAATCTATAAAATACTCGGCTGAAGCAATTTGGGAGTAACCAAAAGTATAGCATAACCAACCACATATTATGATTAATAGTCGCTTCATCTTTTTAGATTTTTGAATTAGTTATTTATGTTGGCATTCGCCTTAATATTGATACTTAAAGGTGTGCCAGCTGATATGATGTTATTGTATATCACAAAATCTTCTAAGTATGGTAAGTCTGTTGGGTAACCTCTTAAACTAAATGGGTAGACACCATTAAACACTCCTAAATCGTTACCATCTGTACCTGCATCTTCAGCAGCTGATCCGCCTTGTATGTGAAAGTCTTGATTAGGGCTATTTAGAGAGAAACTTGGGTTAAAAGCAACAAACTGAGGATCTGTATTATCTAAGTTATTGGCCCCTGAAAGACTATCAAATGTTGAGTTATAGCTATAAGTCAGATTATTTTGAAAATTTAAGGCGCTATTACTCCCAAGATTCATATTAACCACACTATTACCTGTGAATATGAAAATATTGTTTGTGATTTGAGTCCCAGAACATGCATTAAAGAGCTGTATGGATTGATTCCCATCTCCATTTTGACGCGACAATATAATATTATTGTTTAATAAGGTAGTATTGTTTAATCTATAAAAAAGATCATATCCCCAATATGTACTTTGTCTGGTAAATGTATTATTGGAAATGATCCAGTTTTGCGAATTATAATTGTCTATTGCTCTCGAGGAGTCGTGATAGAAGAAATTTCCAGAAATAACTGCATCGTTTGCTCTCCCTGTGCTACTATTTCCGTTAATATTTACGATGCGATTGTTAGTAATGACAACACCATGATTGTTATAGGTTGTATTATCTAGATAAACGCCAGCAATACGTAGCCCTGAAATTCTGGATCCTGATGCATCTGCATATCTAAACAAGATGTTATTAACACGTGCATTTTGACCAGCATTGAGTTCAGGATTATGAGCAATACCATAAATCTTTAAGGGCTTAGTCATTTGCAAATCGCCATAGTTGTTTGGAGATGGTTGTATATAAATAATATCATTGGGGTCTGCCGCATTGATTGCAGCTTGCACTGAGGTATACTGTGCCCCTGAACCTTGGTTATTGTCCACTATATGAACAGTTTGTGCTTTAATTGTTTTGCATATACTAAATAGTACAACAAAAATTAGAGTTGATTTTTTCATAATTCCTTAATTATTGATTACACTTTTATCGGAAAGCAAGGTATATTCAACACAAAAAAATTACGTCAGGGCATTCCTTGGTTTACAAAAAATCAGGGAATTCCCTTAAGTAGTATACTCTAAAAAAATCTTGAAAAAACGGGTTATTTAATGCACTTCAAAATCCACTTATCTTGAGAAATTCCCCAAGTTTCTACCTTACCAGGTAAGTGCTCGAGGACTTCAAACTTGTTTAAAAATAAGTCGAGCATAAATTTTGGCGGATGATAGGCAGCATAAGTTCTGTGTCCCTCTAATGTATTGGCTTGCACTACAAGATCATTGTTTTCGAAAGTAGCTTTATCGCTTGGTATTAGCTTCTCTTTGAAAGCTTCTCCATGTGTAGAAATTATCAAAATAGCATTATGCTTGGTAATACGCCATAACTCTTCTATCCAACTGTAATGGTTCGCTTTTGATAGGTGTGTAAGGACTGATAAACTATATACTGCATTGAAGAAATTATCTTCAAAAACTGTAGGTGGGTTTACCTCGTTTGATTCGAACGTAACATTTTTAATGTTTGCCCTATTCCAAGCTATGGTAGATTTATTGTAGTCTGTACCGTAAAAGTCAGCATCTGGGCACAATTCAGAGAAGTGCCTTATAATCCTAGCTGGGCCACAACCCCAATCCAGAACTTTTTTTTCTTTGAAATCAGTATGCGCTTCAAACTGAGTTTTTAAAATCTTGGCATTGGTAAGTCCATCATTATAGTAGCCTCGATAATTAAGGTAATGTGCTTCATACAAGGTGTAATCTGGAGGAATTGGCACATTAGGAAACTCTTTCTTAAAAGCTTTGTTATCTTTTAGATTGATGAGCTTCATAACATAATATCTCAGGTAATCAGAGAATTTTATGATACCAAGCTGCCTTAATAGCCTTTTAAGAAAAGGTTTTCCCATCTATCTAAAACGCATTTACTATCTGAAAGAAATCTTCTGCTTTTAAAGAAGCTCCTCCAATTAATCCGCCATCGACATCTGGCTTTGAAAAAATTTCTTTAGCATTGTTTGGCTTCACGCTACCACCATAAAGTATTGTAGTGCTTTCTGCCACAGCTTCACCATATTTTTCTTTTAGGGTTTTGCGTATAAATGCGTGCATCTCTTGTGCCTGTTCTGGCGTTGCAGTTTCTCCTGTACCAATAGCCCAAACAGGTTCGTAAGCTAGTACTATGTCGCTCCAGGAACTTTCTTCTAAATGGAATAATGCATTCTTGATTTGGCTTTCTACAACTTGTTCTTGGTTTCCGGACTTTCTATCGTTGAGTTCTTCTCCAAAACAAAAAATGATACGCATACTGTGTTTCAAAGCCTGATCAACTTTCTTTGCTAGACTTTCGTCAGACTCATTAAAATATGCTCTGCGTTCGCTATGGCCTAGAATAACAGTTTGTATCCCAACACTTTTTAGCATGTCAGCACTAACTTCACCTGTATAGGCTCCATTATCTGCAAAATGCATATTCTGAGCCACTACTTCGATATCAGTAGAACGTAATGCTTCAGATGCATGCCATAGGTTTGTAAATGCTGGAGCAATCATTACCTCAGCGTTCGATGTTTTATTTTGAGTTCTTAAATCGGAAATCAATGCCTCGGTTTGAGACAGGTCATTATTCATTTTCCAGTTTCCTGCAACAATTTTTGCTCTCATATTAGAAGTCTTCTAGATGAAGTTATTATTCATTTTAAAAAAACAAAAATAACTATTTGAGAGCTTCTACAATGCGTTCATCAGTAGCTTTTTTGGCTTTATAGAGTTTGATGCTACCATCTTCGGCAATAACCATATATCTGGGAATCCAATTAGAGTTTAAAAACTTACCAAATGCTCCCTTCTGTCCTTTTGGCAAAAAGTAATGGTTTCCAACCACATTGTAACGTTGTATACCGCGTTTCCAAGCTGTATCATTTCGGTCAACAGATAAGAACACAAAATCTACATCAGTAAATTCTGCTTGTAACTCTTTGACTTTTGGCATACCCTGAATACAGTCACCGCACCAGGATGCCCAAACATCAATTAGCACAGTCTTTCCTTTGTATTGGTCTAATACATCCGATAAAGTCAGTGACTCTCCATTTAAAGTAGTAAGTTCTTCACTTAAAGCTTCTTCAGAGAATTGTAATGGCGGTTCGCCACAACTAACGAAGAATACTATAATTAGTGATAAGAATGCAATCTTTTTCATATATGCCATGCTTTAGACTATTGTATCTTGACTTTCGGATCTAGCCAAGCATATATTAAGTCGACTAAAATATTTATCATTACAAATAAACTTGCAATAACTAATACTGAACCCATGATTATTGGAAGATCAAGTGTATTCAGCGCATTCACGATTTCTTTTCCAAGACCGTTCCACCCAAAAACATATTCTACAAATACTGCTCCTGCGAGCATAGATGCAAACCATCCAGAAATAGCAGTGATGACAGGATTGAGCGCATTTTTTACTGCATGATTTTTTACAACTTGAAACTCACTTAATCCTTTAGCTCTAGCTGTTCGGATATAATCCTGACTTAAGACTTCTAACAATGAATTACGCATTAACTGAATAATTACAGCTAAGGGTCTAATACCTAAAACCAATGCTGGAAGTATGAGGTTTTTCCATTTAACATGAATCTTTTCTCCAAAATCGTCAAGCTCGTATAGGCTACCTGTCATTTCTAAATTGGTATACTTATGAAGCAAAAAACCAAAAAACCATGCAAATAAAATGGCACTAAAAAAAGATGGTACGCTCATGCCCAAAGTACTCAACACCTGTATCATTCTATCTATCCATGAATCCTTTTTTAAGGCTGAAATCACTCCTAATATTAACCCGATAATTATAGCAATGGTAATGGCTGAAATCGCAAGTACAAACGTGTTTGGCAATGTCTCTCCTATAACTTGAGACACTTTCTTACCTTGTTTAGTAAACGATTCTCTTAGGTAAGGAAGCTTTAATGCAGTGGTGGTGTTTCCTATCGAAAATAAAGGTGTAGCTGAATATTTTTCTTTGTCTAAATAGGTATAGTCATTTTCAGATTTAGAGTGAAATGAAATCGGTGAGAGGTCATTGAGGTAATATAAATACTGAGTGCCTATCGGTTTATCGAAGCCATACTTTGCTTTTATAATTGCCAATTGCTCGCTATCTTCATTTTGACCCAACATCATTTGCGCTGGATCACCAGGAAGTATATTGAATAGAAAGAAAATGACGGTTACTACTCCAAATAATGTGAGTAGCGCATAGAATAGTTTATTTAGCACATAACCTACCAGAAAGTCTATTGTTTAAAAGATTCTTTAATCTTGTTTACTTCTTCTATTGTATAGTTTTTGAACTCAAAATCATCGCCGTAAAGCTGCTTACTATATTCTTCTATAGTCGTATCGAAACCAACTTCTTGTCTTCTTTTGTTTACATTTTCAAAATCCGCAATTGGCCAAATTAGACTAAGCGGATTATCTGAATTATAGCCATAAGAACTCCCTTGAGTACCATAAATCTGTGGTTCTCCTTTATACATTAAGTGCCTATCCTCCATCATTGCTGCCAAGCGCTTTGGTAATTCTCCAGACTTAGCGGCATCCTTGATAGCAGGCAAATAATCTTCAATCATATTAGAATGTTGGATTACATACCAAGCTGCAGTATTTGTCGGTTCTCCTACTAAGGATTTCCCAGGATAGCCGTGCGCTTCTATAATGTCTTTGATTAGTAGTGCATTGGTACTATCTATTGCCATTTGTTTGCCCCAGGTTTCCATAGTAGAATTTGCTCTATATCTTTGGTCTTCAACCAAAACACTATCCAATTGACGCTTTAACTCAAAATTCAACTTTGGTATTGCATTCGGCAACTCGGTCAATTCTATGTCTTCAATATCGTTCCAATGCGACTTATCTGTAACTGTTCCCTTATTGAGCATTACAATCCCTGGATTGGATCTTACGACAGTTTTAATAGCTTTCTCATCACACAGATAGGAATCGAAATTTAGATCGTAAGTATCTTTCAGATATGCCTTTGCATCTTCTCCTGATGATGTTAATCCAATAACATTGTACCCATTTCTAATGGCATTATCCGTAAAGTTCTTTAGCTTCAAAAGGCCTTCTTCTTCGGCTTTATCTATGGCATACATTGCAACAATAATTAAGTTCTCCTTTTCTAAGAATTCTTGCGTTAAGTCTTCTTCTAAAGATTCAATAGAAAAATCTTGAATTGGCGGAATATATCCTTCGTCAATAACTTTCGGGTCTCCATCTAAACCAACATATTCACCACCTTCAACATTTGGATAACTACCATTTGTTGTGATTTTTTGTTCTTCACCATTCACATTAAAGATCCATGTATACTCTAAAACAGGCTTTGCTGCATCTTCTGGAGTACTCATTCCTTCTTGAATATTATTCCCGATTTTATATGCTCTAAAATCTATTGATGGTAGATGCATTAGAACATGATACCCAAACCAAAGGCAGGCTACAAAACTTAGAAGTGCTGTAATTGTAAGTCCTAACTTTCCAAATATTGGTTTAATATGTTTTATTCCAAGGAAAATAATCAAGATCAATACAAGGAGAATAACATCCTTTGTAAAGCTTTCCCATGGTGTTAGCTTCAGTGCATCTCCAAAGCAACCACAGTCCTTAACTTTATCGAAATAAGCTGAGTAAAAGGTTAAGAATGTGAAAAAGACAATCATCCCTAACAAGCTCCAGACAGTGAATTTTGGTTTATAACCTATAAGAAGGAACACACCTAAAACCACTTCAAACACTACTACAAATACTGAAATTCCTAAAGCGTATGGTTCTAAGAAAGGCAGATTGAGTACGTCTGCACCAAAATATTCTTGAAGTTTATATGAAAATCCTAATGGATCATTGAGTTTTATAAACCCAGAAATGATAAATAAAACACCAACTAAAATTCTACAAAGGTTAACTATATATTTCATTGATCTTCGTTTAAATGTATCATTGCGAATATGGCATAATTGATCATATCTTGATAATTAGCATCGATGCCTTCACTTACTAATGTTTTGCCTGCATTATCTTCTATCTGCTTTACTCTCAATAACTTTTGAAGGATTAAATCCGTTAAAGAACTTACACGCATATCTCTCCAAGCTTCTCCATAATCATGGTTTTTATCCTCCATTAATTGTTTGGTCGTATTAACCTCTTCATCGTATAACGCAATAGCAGCATCCAATTCTAAATCTGGTTGCTCCACAACGCCTTTCTTCAATTGTATTAACGCCATTATACAATAGTTGATAATGCCAATAAACTCGCTCACCTCTCCTTCGTCTACCTTACGTACACTATTTTGTTGTAAGCTTCTTATGCGCTGCGCTTTAATAAAAATTTGGTCGGTTAATGATGGTAATCTTAGTATTCGCCATGCACTTCCATAATCTTTCATTTTTTTGACGAATAAGTCTCTACATATCTTTATAACAGCATCGTACTGCTTTGAAGTATCTTGCATCTAAAATCCTTTAAATTTGCGTAAATTTCGCTTAAATAGTTTAATGTTCAAAGTTTAAAGTTTAAAGTTTATCAACTATATGACCATCAATTGTAAAGGGCAGCTCATTGACCTCTCTTCTCCCAAAGTTATGGGTATTCTCAATGTTACTCCAGATTCGTTTTACGACGGTGGAAACTATACTAACAAAGACGCAATTCTCAATCAGGTTGAAACTATGCTTAATGATGGTGCAACTTTTATTGATATAGGTGCATATAGTTCGCGTCCTGGAGCGGATTTTGTCTCGGAAGATGAGGAGTTACGTCGATTGATCCCTGTGATTGAACTTATTCTAGAGCATTATCCTGATGCATTATTATCGATTGATACCTTTAGGAGTAATGTGGCTAAAATTGCTATTGAAAAAGGTGCTGCAATTATTAACGATATTTCTGCTGGTCATTTAGACGAACACATGCTACAAACCATAGCTACGCTAAAAGTGCCTTACATTATGATGCACATGAGAGGTACTCCACAGACCATGCAAAGCTTGTCTGATTATGATAACCTGTTGAAAGACATCTTATTTTACTTTTCTGAGCGACTCGAAAAAACCAAAGCACTTGGCATTGTAGATACCATTTGTGATCCAGGGTTTGGGTTTGCAAAAACCTTAGAGCAAAACTATGAACTACTCAACCAACTTGAATTGTTCGATACTTTTGAATTGCCTATTCTTGTTGGTGTATCTAGGAAATCTATGATTTACAAAGCTTTGGACACAACTGCACAGCATGCACTCAATGGTACAACCGCCTTAAACATGCTTGCCTTGCAAAAAGGCGCTTCAATTCTTAGGGTTCATGATGTAAAGGAAGCTATGGAATGTATAACTTTGAACGACCTACTCAAACAAAATGACTAGATTCTTAATCCTCTTTTTTATCATATTGTGTTCTTGTGGTAATGAACGTACGGTACAATTACCAGAAGTTGAAACATCTAATATTCATGAAGTTTTGGATGTATCGCCTATTTATATTTTTTATGATGAAACGCAACCAGATTCAACATTGTTCAATAGAAAAAACATGATTAGCACCACCAATTGGCTAGTCAATGTGGATAAGCGTTTAAGCTTGAAACAAGTTGTACCACATCTTCAATATTTACAGGACAAAAGAAATAAAGACTCCATGCACAAAAATGAAGATGCAAAGAACTACTTTACTTGTAACGATACTGGTATTGGGAATTTAGGGTTTTTGGAGTTTACTGATGTAAGCTATAATTTTAAAGGAAGAGCAGTTGATAACAGTATTCAACATAATTACTTGTTAGTTTTTAATAAAAATAAGATTAACATTACTTACAGCAATTCGGTAATTGAAACTGATATTAATAATTTTCTTAACGAATTAAAAAATATTGAGTTGTCTGAAAACATGCTTCACTTATTCTTTAAAGAGTCACTATCTTTTCAAGATTACATTGAAATTAAATCCAAAATAAACAATTTTAATACTGATGATTTAATAATAGATAAATACGAAATCATCTTTTAACTTAATTTGTTAAATTAGCACAAACAGTAACACTTTTGGATACATTTCAACTTTGGGATTTAAGAGTTATCGACTTCATCGATGTATTCCTCGTCGCTATTCTTATGTACTATGTGTACAAGCTCGTTAAAGGAACTGTTGCTGTAAATATCTTCATTGGGATTATCATCATCTACTTAGTTTGGAGAGTCACTGCATTGCTCGAGATGCAAATGCTTCATAATATTTTTGATGGTTTTATTAAGGTAGGTATCATTGCTTTAATCGTCGTATTTCAACCAGAAATAAGAAAGTTTCTGTTAATGATTGGTTCGACCAATATTGGTAATAGAGGTGGGTTTTTTAAACGCTTTAGCTTTCTTAGCAAAGTCGTTGAAGTTGAAACCGATGTTGAAGCCATTATCTCTGCCTGCACCAAAATGGGAGCGACAAACACTGGAGCATTGATTGTATTGGAACGAAATAATAATCTCGATTTTTTGATTGGTACAGGAGACGAAACCAATATGAATGTCTCTCAACCTATTATAGAAAGTATCTTCTTTAAAAATAGCCCATTACACGATGGCGCTATTATCATTGACAACAACATCGTAAAAGCCACAAGAGTAATTCTTCCTGTAAATAATGAGAAAGTCATTCCACAACGTTTTGGATTAAGACATAGAGCTGCTATAGGAATTACTGAAAAAACGGATGCATTGGCTATTGCAGTCAGTGAGGAAACTGGACAAACATCTTACATCAAAAATGGTGAGTTCGAAATTTATAAAGACACTACAGAGCTTATCGAGAAGATTAAAAATGATCTTGGCTAATGCAATGTAAAAACTGCAAAACATCTATTAATACCAATCAACGCTACTGTGCGGAATGCGGTGCTAAAATCATTAAAAACAGGCTAACTCTAAAACATTTGTCTAAGTCTTTGAGTGAAGAATTTTTGAGCTATGACAATAGATTCTTAAAAACATTTAGAGACTTATTTACGAAGCCAGAAACCGTAATTAATGAATATATTGATGGTACTCGCAAAAAACATGTTGGTGTTGTTCAGTATTTTGCTATCTCATTGACGCTTGCTGGAATTCAGCTTTTCCTTACCAATATGCTTTTGGATAATGCAATAGAGGCAGACATGTCTTTTATGGATGACTTTTTAAAAAACACAAACGATCCCAAATCCAAAGCAATCATTCAGTCTTATATGGACAGCATGAATTTTATAAAAAACTATCAGAACCTCATTTATATTTTCTCTGTACCTGTTGGCGCTATTTCTACATGGCTTGCTTATCATATAACCTCAAATAAGAGATATAATTTTACTGAGCATATTGTAATAAACATGTACTACTCTGCACAGCTCTTGATATCCATGTTTATAATCATTTTGCTTTCATCGATTTTCAAACTAAACTTTATGGTATTCTATGGATTCATTATGGTAATTTCGATGGTTTATTACTTTTATATCTTTAAGCGTGTATTTGCATCTTCATTTTGGATGACATTTGCAAATATGGTACTTGTAGGTATTATATATTCAATATGGTTTACCTTGTTGTTTGGTTCTGTAATCGTAGTGTTAACACTCCTTAATTCTAATGCATAATATGACTTGCAAAAACTGTAGCTTTCAATTATCTGATCATAGTGACTATTGCAATAAATGTGGTGCAAAAGTAATTAGAAATCGATTGACCCTGAAAAACCTATTTGAACACGTAAGTGAGACTTTTTTCAATTACGACAATAAACTTCTTAGGACATTTGTAGATCTTTTTAAAAAACCCGAAGCAGTTATTGGTGGTTATATTAATGGTATTAGAAAGCGCTATGTTAATGTGATAAGTTATTTTGCTTTAGCCATAACACTTTCTGGGCTCCAGATATTAATTATCCAAAAGTTTCAAACCGACTTAACATTGTATGATACGACTACTGAAGTTGGTTTACGGCAACAAGCCATGTTTGACAAAACATACAAGTTCATGAATGATTACCAATCTCTGGTAATGATGCTATATATTCCTTTATATGCTTTGATGGCTAAAATTGTTTTCTTTAGGGTTAAAACTTTCAATTATACAGAATTGCTTGTCATATTTTTATATGCTCAAGCCCAGTTTTCTATATGCATCGCATTGATAACAGCTATAGTCATTCCTTTCAACTTAATTTCTTTTGCAGCTTTAGGAATGCTTATTCTACCAATTCAATTTTTCTACTTTGCCTATTGTCTAAAACGACTATACCAACTCAACACAGGACAAATCATCTTGAGAACGCTTATCTTCTTTGTAGTTTTGGCTGTGGTATTTATAATTTTCACCCTTATTATGGTTCTTACCATGATTCTCAATGGTGACATGCAACAACTTATCGAAGCGCAAAAAGCGGCAAAATCTGGTGGTTAGCTCTTTTTAAGCTACATCAGCTTTCATAAACTGAACTTCGTAAAGATTTCTGTAGTAACCATCTTCCTTTCTAAGCAGTTCGTCATGAGTGCCTTGCTCTACAATTTTACCAGCATCCATAACGATAATCTTATCAGCCTTCTGAATAGTGGCCAAACGATGCGCTATAATAATTGAAGTTCTTCCTTTGGTAATTTTATCCGTTGCTTTCTGAATCAATTGCTCAGAATAAGAATCTACAGATGAAGTCGCTTCATCTAGTACCAAAATACTTGGATTGGTGACATAAGCCCTAAGGAAAGAAATTAATTGTCGTTGGCCTGAAGACAGCATCACACCACGTTCTTTGACATTGTAATGAAATCCTTCCGGAAGACTTGTAATGAAATTATGAATCCCTATTTCCTTAGCAGCTTCAATGACTTTTTCTTCGGTAATGGCTTCATCATTTAAAGTAATATTGTTCATTATTGTATCGGCAAACAAGAAGACATCCTGAAGCACAACAGCTATCTTAGAACGCAATGATTCTAAGGTCATCGCTTTTATTGGTTTACCATCGATACATATTTCACCTGAATCAATATCATAAAAACGACTCAATAAATTAATAATAGTAGATTTTCCTGCTCCAGTGGCTCCAACAATAGCAACCGTTTCACCTGCTTTCACATTAAAATTAATACCCTTAAGAACCTCTTCACCTTCAACATAAGAGAATCTTACATCCTTGAACGCAATATCGCCTCTAAGATGCTGCACAACCTCAGTACCATTATCATCTATTTGAGACGATGTATCTAATACTTTGAATACTCTATCAGCAGCAACCATTCCCATTTGTAATGTATTGAACTTATTGGCAATCTGGTTTAGCGGTCTAAACATCATTGGGATCATCATCACAAAAGCAAATAATTGTCCTTCCGTAGCTACACCAGAAGCAACTACATCTAATCCTCCAATATAGATTACGACTCCTAAAGTTAATGATGAGAGAAGTTCTGCAATTGGAAAGAAAATTGAGTTATACCAAACCGTTTTTAACCAGCCTTGTTTATGGCGTTCGTTGATTGCTTTGAAGTTCTTATATTCAGTCTCTTCTCTGGTAAAAATCTGAAGAATCTTCATTCCTGTAACACGTTCCTGAACAAAAGAATTCAATTTAGCGACTTCAGTTCTCACATCTTCAAAAGCTTTCTTCATGTACTTTTGAAAAATCTTCGTTGCAAATATGATGATTGGTAATGTCGTGAAGACAATAAGACTCAACTTCACATTCATACTTAGCATTATTGCTCCAACAACTAACATCTTCAAAATATCACTAAAAATCATGAACAAACCTTGTCCAAAAATATCTGCGATACGCTCCATATCGGTTACTGCTCTAGTAATCAGGATTCCAACTGAAGAATCATTATAATACTTCATCTTGAAACCCAACATTCGCTTAAAAAGCTTTACACGAATATCTCTTACAACCGATTGTCCAAGCCAGTTAGCTGCATAGATAAATAAGAACTGAAAGATTACTTCCATAGTAAGCAATCCAATCATCAACAGTATATAAAATAGAAAACCTTGAGCCTCTTGTTGCTTTATATTTTCATCAATTGCTACCTGCAACACCTTTGGTCTTAAGGCACCAAAAACCGCAAGTCCGATGACCAAGAATAAGGATCCAAAAAACACAGCACGATAAGGCTTTATAAACGTCAACAAACGCTTAAAAAGCTCCACATCAAATACACTTGCCTTTTTTTCTGCCATATTATAATCTTATAGATTTTGGATATTTAACTTCAGTTAAATATAAACCATGAGCAGGCACAGAATATCCTGCCTCACTCCTATTCTTGGATGCTATTATTGTATCTAAATCGTCTATCGTCAGCTTTCCTAAACCAATATTCAATAAAGTACCAACGATTGCGCGTACCATATTCCTCAAAAACCGATCAGCTTTGATTTCAAATTTTAAGCCCGAATCCGTTTCTGACCAGACTGCCGATTCTATAGTACAATAATACGTTTTTACATCTGTATTACTCTTAGAAAAACATTGAAAATCCTTATGCCCCAATAGTTTTTCGCAAGCTTTGTTCATCGCTTCAACATCCAAAGGCAGCGTTACTAAGTAAGCAGTCTCAGTTGTAAAGGGATTTTTAGCTGTACTAAGTTCATAAATATATGCTCTCGATGTAGCATCAAAGCGTGCATGTGCATCATCTTTAACCCCAAAAATTTCATGTATTGCTACATCTTTAGGCAAAAACGAATTGAGTTTATATGCAAGTTGCTTTTCATCTATTTCAGAATCCGTATCAAAATGTGCGAACATCTGTTTCGCATGTACACCAGCATCTGTACGTCCTGCACCAACTATGGAAATGCTTGAACTTAACAACGTAGACAATGCATTTTCAATAACTTCCTGAACTGAAATAGCATTCGGTTGATTCTGCCAGCCATGATATGCTTTTCCATTATAACTTAACTCAATAAAATATCGCAAGGAAATAGTACTTTTGAAACAATTAAGGCACAAAGATAACGCATTCCTTCAAAGACAGGAATCCCATTAACAAAGCTTAAAGATTTAATTATATTTTAAAAGATTTCCACTTTCGCGGGAAAATTATAATGACAAAGATTCTCTTACTTTCAGACACGCATAGCTACATTGATGATCGCATTTTAGAATATGTAAAAGAAGCAGACGAAGTATGGCATGCTGGAGATATTGGAGACCTCGAAGTCACTGATAAGATCAAAGCTTTAAAACCCTTGCGTGCAGTTTATGGTAACATCGACAATGCTAAAGCCAAAGTAGAATTTCCTGAACATAATCGCTTTATGTGCGAAGGTGTCGATGTATGGATAACACATATTGGTGGCTATCCCCCTAAGTATAACGGCAGAGTACGAGACGCATTAAAGCAAGACCCTCCTAAATTATTCATCACAGGACATTCTCATATTTTGAAAGTAATGCCAGATAAAAGCCTCAATCTCCTGCACATGAACCCAGGCGCTGTAGGAAAACATGGTTTTCATAAAGTAAGAACCATGTTGCGATTCACTATAGATAAGGATAAGATTGATAATTTAGAGGTGATTGAGTTCAAAAAGTAATACCCTTTCACGTTATAAACCCCTTAATTATCTCAAATTCACTATATTTAAACTGTTAAAGTGACATACCTACGAACCCATGTTACTTTACTTACATAACCCCAAATCTGAATATTATGAGACTATTTCTATTTATTCTCTTATGTTCCCTCCTCCCTTACACCAAAATTTACGCCACAGACTATCACGTTGGCCCTGGACAACCACTAGCAAATATTGCTGATGCTCCATGGGATGCTTTACAACCAGGTGATAGAATTTTTATTCATTGGAAAAGTACACCCTATTACGAAAAATGGGTCATCAATGCCCAAGGCACAGCACAAAATAGAATTGAAATTATTGGTGTTAGTGGTCCAAGCGGACAAAAACCAATAATTGATGGTAATGGTGCGGTAACACCAACCTATTTAAATTATTGGAATGAAGTTAGAGGACTTATCAAAATTGGAGGTTCCAGCATTCCCGCAGATGGCTTGCCCAGTTATATTACTATTGAAAATTTAGAATTAAGATCTGCAAGACCAGCCTATAATTTCACCACAGATAACGGTTCAACTGATACCTATTCCAGTAATGCTGCCTCCATATATATTGAAAAAGGAGAGCATATCATTATCAGAGATTGTATCATTCACGACTCTGGAAATGGTATTTTCATTGGCGCTAATGGTGGACAGACAAAAAATATTCTTATTGCCAAAAACTACATCTATGACAATGGTATAGTTGGTAGCATTTTTGAGCACAACACCTATACAGAAGCTTTAGGAATTATCTATGAGTATAATAGATTTGGACCTTTGAGATCTGGTGCTTTAGGTAATAACCTTAAAGACAGGTCTGCAGGATTGGTAGTGAGATATAATTGGATTGAAAGTGGTAACCGTCAGTTAGATCTTGTAGAATCTGGAGCGTCAGCTTTGTATAATGATCCTTCCTACTTAACCACCTATGCTTATGGAAACATTCTCATTGAGCCAGACGGAGCAGGAAATTCTCAAATAGTGCATTATGGGGGCGATAATGGAACGACTTCAAGATATAGAAAGGGAAATCTTTATTTCTATAATAACACAGTCATTTCTACGAGAAATTCCAATACTACTATAGCTCGGCTCTCTACTGTAGACGAAACCATAAATGCATTCAATAATGTAATTTACTGCACCAATAGCGGAAACTCTTTGGCAATGATTAATGGTGATGGCACTCTGAATTTGCAGTACAATTGGATTAAAACAAATTGGGTAGATAATCATAGTGGATCAGGTACCGTAAATGATCAAGGTAACAATCTAAATGGTTCTGACCCTTTGTTTGTAGATTTTGGGAACCAAGATTTCAATTTAACAGACACTTCTCCATTAGTTGATGCAGGCAGTGCAATTCCTGCTATTCACCTTCCAGACCATGATATATTGAACGAATATGTTATGCACACCGATGGAGATACTAAGCAAATAGTAAATACTATGGATATAGGCGCTTTTGAAAATCAATCTGGTTTATCAATCTCTGACTTTTCACAAGAGCAAATTCAGTTATATCCCAATCCGAGTAAATCAGTAATATTTTTGAAAAACATTGAACCTAATATTATTGAAAGTATTTCATTTTACTCAGTAAATGGTCAAAAAGCATTAACATCTATCGACACTACTATTGATGTGACAAATCTCGCCAGTGGAATTTATATTGTAAAAGTTGAAGCCCTAAGTAAACAAACAATTCTCAGGTTTGTAAAACAGTAACAGACATAATCAAATAAAAAAATAAAACCCAAAGCTTTCGCTTTGGGTTTTACGCACTAATACTACTAAGATGTTAGGTTCATCGTAATCGATCAACTGATTTTACAAGATCTTCATCCTTTTTAATGGCTTTATTGGCTAAAACCAAAAACACGATAGAAAAAATAGGAAGAAGAATCCCAATACCTTTCTCAGAAACGTTAGTCTCTCCAGATAAATTTAGAGATTGATAAACGAATACTCCTAGTAAAATAAAGTTCAATATTATATTTAGTCGTCCCAGAACAAACTGAGATTTCCTATTCTTGTAACTAAAAATCGAAATCAAAGATAGTAAAGCAGACCCAATAAACATACCTAAATAAGTATAATTATCTTTAGCAAAAAAGGCAACCTCTTCTGTTGTAGTCCATAGGTGGAATACAAAAATTAGTCCTGCCGAAATACCTGCTGCTAGTAATAAATAAACTGTTTGTATACGCTGTAACATCTATGATTGTAAAAACGAGCGACAAAATTAAGAGTTATTTCTTAAAACATGTACAGTTTTTTAAAATAAAATTGTATTATTGCAGTAACAATCACTGTCGTAATACGTTATAGTGTTGTTAAATCTTCAGATTTTATAATCGGTTTTTCCCACTTATTTTTCATTTAGGAAAGTTTAGGAACAATCAATTTTCATATTGCATTACAATATTATATTCATATATCAATGTTTGAAATTTCAGAATTAAAAGAAAAAAAGCTACCTGAGTTACAGGAAATCGCAAAACAGCTTAGTATTCCAAAGTATAGAAGTCTAAAAAAACTAGACTTAGTCTATCAAATACTAGATCATGTTGCTGCAAATCCAGATTCAGTAAAGGTTGAAAATAAACCACCTGCCGCTCCTAATAATAATGGTCAAGCCTCTCAAAAAAGAAAAAGAGAACGAATTCAAAGACCACAACAAAACCAAAAGCAGCAAAAACAGCAACAACCAAAACAAGAGCAACAACAAGCTATTGAGTTCTCAGACAAGAAGGAGCAGAAAACTAACAACAATCAGCAAGACAAAAAGGCTGAACAACCTAAGAGAGAACACCAACACTCTAACGATTCTAATAATCGTAACCAACAAAATAAAAAACAGAACAACGATAATAAAAACCGTCAAAAGGATGGTGGAAAAAACCACCAGAACAATGGTAACAAAGACAACCGAAATCGCTATAGAGAGCCAGATTATGAGTTCGATGCTATTATAGAAAGTGAAGGTGTCTTAGACATTATGCAAGATGGTTATGGTTTCTTAAGGTCTTCGGACTACAACTATCTATCTTCACCTGATGACATTTATGTATCTCAGTCTCAAATTAGATTATTTGGGTTAAAAACTGGAGATACTGTTCTTGGGCATGTTCGTCCTCCAAAAGAAGGTGAAAAATACTTCCCGCTTATCAAAGTAAGTAAGATTAACGGATTAAAACCAGAAGTGGTTAGAGACAGAGTTTCTTTTGAACACCTAACACCGTTATTCCCAAAAGAGAAATTTGATATTGCAGAAAAGCAGAGTACTATTTCTACTAGAATTATGGATTTGTTCTCTCCTATCGGAAAAGGACAACGTGGTATGATTGTTTCGCAACCAAAAACTGGTAAAACAATGCTTCTAAAAGATGTTGCCAATGCTATTGCAGCTAACCATCCAGAGGTATACCAAATGATCTTATTAATAGATGAGCGTCCAGAGGAAGTTACAGACATGCAGCGTAATGTTCGTGGAGAAGTTATTGCTTCGACTTTCGATAAAGAAGCTCATGAGCATGTAAAGATTGCCAATATCGTTTTAGAAAAAGCAAAGCGTCTAGTAGAATGTGGACATGATGTAGTAATCCTACTAGATTCCATTACACGTTTGGCAAGAGCTTACAATACTGTACAACCAGCTTCAGGTAAGATATTAAGTGGTGGTGTAGATGCAAATGCACTGCATAGGCCAAAACGTTTCTTTGGAGCCGCACGTAATATAGAAAATGGAGGATCTTTAACCATTATAGCTACTGCACTTACAGAAACAGGCTCAAAAATGGATGAAGTTATTTTTGAAGAGTTTAAAGGTACAGGTAACATGGAGCTACAACTGGATAGAAGAATTTCTAACAGACGTATCTTCCCTGCTATAGATCTTGTATCATCTAGTACACGTAGAGATGATCTATTATTAGATGACAATACGATTCAACGTATGTGGATTATGAGAAAGTACTTAGCAGATATGAATCCTGTAGAGGCGATGGAGTTTGTTAATGATCGTTTCAAGCAAACTCGTAATAACGAAGAATTCCTTATTTCAATGAATGGATAATATCTATCACAAATAAAAAATGTAAAAACCCTTTAGAAAATCTAAAGGGTTTTATTTTTATACCATGAAAAAAGCCTCTCAATTGAGAGGCTTTAAATATTTTAATTCAAACCTATCTTATAGTGAGGCTATATGCTTAGCTAAACCAGATTTTAAATTGGCTGCTTTATTTGCATGAATTACATTTTTCTTAGCTAACTTATCAATCATAGCTACTACTGAAGGGAAAAGCTTTTGAGCATCCTTTGCACTAGTTGTCTCACGTAACTTCTTAATTGCATTACGTGTAGTTTTATGTTGATAACGGTTAAGTAAACGTTTCTTTTCGTTACTTCTGATTCTTTTTAAAGCTGACTTATGATTTGCCATTCTTTTCTTTCTTATTAAAAAATTGTAGCCCGTAGGGGAATCGAACCCCTCTTACCAGGATGAAAACCTGGCGTCCTAGCCGATAGACGAACGGGCCATTTAAAATTTCATCATTTATAATGAACTAGCAACCTTAGATTGCGGATGCAAAAATACAACTATTTTTAAATGTTGCAACCACAAACTAATTTTTTTTGATTTTTTTTAATAGGCCTTAGCAAAAAGTACCCTCTGAGAGGATGGTTCTCCAGTTAAAATACACTGCCCAGCCTCCTCTACAGAATCATAAGGAATGCAACGAATGGTCGCTTTTGTCAATTCCTTGATTCTTTGCTCAGTCTCAGCTGTACCATCCCAATGCGCTGAAATAAATCCTCCCTTAACTTCTAAGACTTCTTTAAACTCATCAAAAGAATTTACTTCAGTAATATGACTATTTCTATATTCTAATGCCTTATTAAATAAGTTTTCTTGAATCTCAGTTAAAAGAGATTTAATTCTGTCACTAAGTCCATCTAATCCAACAATCTCTTTACTTAATGTATCTCTTCGTGCTAATTCTACGGTACCATTCTCTAAATCCTTTGGTCCAATTGCTATTCTTAATGGAACACCCTGTAGCTCATGTTGAGCAAACTTAGCTCCTGGTCTATGGGTAGTTCTGTTATCAAACTTCACAGACACGCCTACAGCTCTCAATTGACTCATTAAGTTTTCAGCAACCTCAGTAATAGCATTGAGTTGCTCATCACTTTTGTATATAGGAACAATAACAACATGATTTGGTGCTAAATTTGGTGGTAGCACTAATCCATTATCATCGCTATGCGTCATAATAAGTGCTCCCATTAGCCTTGTCGAAACTCCCCATGATGTTGCCCAAACATGATCTAGTTTTCCTTCATTATTGGTGAACTTCACATCAAAAGCTTTAGCAAAATTTTGTCCTAAAAAGTGAGATGTACCAGCTTGCAATGCCTTACCATCTTGCATTAAAGCTTCAATACAATGTGTGTCAACTGCGCCAGCAAAACGTTCACTTTCTGTTTTAACACCTTTAATAACAGGGATCGCCATGAAGTTTTCGACAAACTCAGCGTATACCCTATTCATTAATTTTGTTTCTTCAATAGCTTCAGCTTCTGTAGCATGAGCAGTATGACCTTCTTGCCATAAAAACTCAGCTGTTCTCAAAAACAATCGTGTACGCATCTCCCAACGTACAACATTAGCCCATTGATTGATGAGAATTGGCAAGTCTCTATAACTCTGTATCCAATTCTTATAAGTATTCCAGATTATAGCCTCACTTGTAGGTCTTACAACAAGCTCCTCTTCCAACCTCGCTTCAGGATCTACCCTTAGCTTACCTTGATTATCTGGATCATTCTGTAATCTATAATGTGTAACAACCGCACATTCTTTGGCAAAACCTTCAGCGTTTTTTTCCTCTGCTTCAAATAGACTTTTGGGCACAAAAAGAGGAAAATATGCGTTTTGATGACCAGTTTCTTTAAACATTCGGTCTAATTCTGCTTGCATTTTCTCCCAAATTGCATAACCGTAGGGCTTAATTACCATACAACCCCTAACCGCCGAATTCTCAGCTAAATCAGCCTTTACGACCAATTCGTTATACCATTTTGAATAATCCTCAGCTCTACTTGTAAGATTCTTCCCCATTATCAGTATTTTGGCACAAAAATTGTGACTATGTTAAATAAAAAATTAGTTCAGCAAAACTAACTATTTTTGTTATGTTCAACAATAAATCTGAAAGAGATATGCAATTTAAAAGTTACTTGAAATCGAAATTGCCATTTTTTGTTGCAACAAGCGCATTTTTCATGCTTGCTTCTTGTGGTTCATACCAGTATGCTGGTTATGACAATGATGGTATATATAGTTCTGATTCTAGAACAACACAAGAAGTTCCTGTAGAAGAAACTTCTAACGCTACTACAACCACTAACGAAAACTCATACTACAAAAACTACTTCGCTGAAAAATCTAGAGAATATGATGAAATAGTTGAAGAAAGCGAAATTTTCACTGATATAGATTCTTATGAAGGTAGAGTAGAAAGTCAAGATTCTACTGAAATCCTAGAATATAATACTGGCCATGCTGGATGGGGTTCTGCAAATGATTCTGAAATAATTGTAAACATCAATGCTGGCTTCAATAATGTATGGTGGTGGAATAACCCTTGGAGATGGAATAGATTCGGATGGGGTTATAATAGAGTATTCTGGAATAACAGAGCATTTTGGAACTATGGTTGGGGAGGTTTTTATGACCCATTTTGGCTTGGTGGCGGCTTCGGCGGCTGGGGCTGGGGAGGTTTCTATGACCCGTTCTGGTGCCCACCATTCTACGGTTATGGCTATGGTGTTCCATGGTATGGTAATGGTATCTACTATAGAAACGGTTACAGAAACTTTGGCCGTAGAGGTTTAGCTTACAACTATGGACGCAGAGGTAATATATATAATAGAAGTAACAGATCCTTCGCTAGAAACAATAGTTCAATTAGAAGAAATTCCACTGTAAGAAGAAACTCTACAGTAAGAGGAAATAATTCATCTATTACCAGACCTAGAGTTCGAAGAAATAATAATTCATCTATTACCAGACCTAGGACAATTTCACGCCCTAGAAATTCCTCAATTTCAAGACCTAGAAGTTCTTCAACTAGACCTAGAGTGAACTCATCATCTAGACCTAGAAGAAGTTTTAATTCATCTAGATCTACAAGAAGTTCATCCTCTTTTAGTAGAGGAGGCTCAAGATCTTCTGTTAGAAGTTCTGGCTCAAGAGGAGGAGGTAGAAGAAGGTAATCATTTCACTTTAAACAATCTAAGAAAAAAATAATATGAAAAAGTTAGCTATACTGTTCATAGTGGCACTTGCTATGCCAAATTTAAAAGCTCAAGACATCACAGATGCCGTAAGATATGCAACAGATGATGTGCAAGGAACAGCAAGATTTAGGGCAATGTCGGGAGCATTTGGAGCTCTTGGTGGAGATATGTCTGCCGTAAGTATTAATCCTGCAGGTTCAGCTGTATTCAATTCTAGCCATGCCTCTTTATCACTTTCAAGCTTAAATACTAGTAATGATGTACGCTTTTTTAATGGGCTAACATCATCAAACGATTCTAAGCTTGATATCAACCAAGCTGGAGGAGCCTTTGTTTTCAAAAACTATGACGAAAGTTCTAAATGGAGAAAGTTTGCTTTAAGTATTGCCTATGATAAAACAGCAAACTATGATAATGATTGGGTGGCTTCAGGAATAAATTTTAACCCTAATACTGAAACTGGTAATTCAATAGGTAATTACTTTTTAGAACAAGCTCAAGGTTTAAGATTAGATGAAATCTCAGCATTCCCTGGTGAAAGTATTACTGAAGCCTATGCAGATATTGGTGCCGTTTTTGGCTTTGCTAATCAGCAAGCTTTCCTTGGATTTGAGTCTTATATTTTGGAACCAGATGCAGATACAGATGACAATACATCTTATACATCCAACATTGCCGATGGTGAATTTAACCAACGATATAGCTACATAGCTACTGGTTATAACGGAAAATTTAGTTTTAATGCTTCTACACAATATGGTGAAAACTTATACTTAGGAGTAAATATCAATACCCATTTCATTAATTATGAACGTGCTACCCTATTGGATGAAACGAATAATAATACTGGTTCAATAGTAACAGACGTTAGGTTCGAAAACAGTTTATTTACAACAGGTACCGGTATATCATTCCAGTTAGGTGCAATTACCAAACTTAATGATGTGATACGTCTTGGATTTACTTACAACTCACCAACATGGTATAGAATCACAGAAGAGACAGCACAATTCTTAGCAACTACTAGAGATGATGGTGGTTCTATAATCACAGAAATTATCAATCCAAATATTATAAGCATTTTCCCAGAGTATAGGTTGAAAACTCCTAGTAAAATTACTGGAAGTCTTGCTCTAGTTTTTGGAGACCAAGGCCTTATCAGTTTTGATTATTCAAGAAAGGATTTTGGCAATACTGAATTCAGACCTACTTCGGACACCTTTTTTGCGGCCCAAAACAATATCATAAGTGACAATTTAAAAGTAGCTTCTTCATATAGGGTTGGTGGTGAATATCGTTACAAGCAATTGAGTTTTAGAGGAGGATATCGTTTAGATGAAAGCCCATATGAAGATGAAAATTTTTATGGAGATTTAACTGGTTACTCTTTTGGTTTAGGTTATAATTTTGGAGATTTCAAATTAGACTTAGCAGTTGAAAACTCTCAAAGGGAAATAAATGAACGATTATACAATGTAGGACTTACAGATGCAGCTACATTGGATATCAACAATACTGATGTTACATTATCTGTAGCATTCAATATCTAATAAAGTATATATTTTACCAAACAAAAAGTCCTTCACTATTGAAGGACTTTTTGTTTTTATGTGTTCAGCACCATTATCGTTTTAGGGCAAAATGGGCTTTAAATTCTGTTCTTTGCTCTGAGTTCGGG
>NZ_JANFDA010000012.1:0-38358 GCF_040493455.1 Winogradskyella sp. 3972H.M.0a.05
ACAGCTTGAATGGGCAATTGGTAAAGACCGTGACAAATAAGTTCGAAGAGATTTCTATTGAAGAATTGGAAGTTGCTGTATATATCTTGAAGGTGTATGGAAACAAAACAGGAGACAGAACATTCAGACTAGTGAAACAATAAGTCATAAAATAACACCACTATAACACTAGATACATAGTCGTTGGAAGTTAAAGGGGTGAAATAATTAACCGACGACAATGTTAAGCCTCCTTATTGTAAAGATAAGGAGGTTTTATTTTGGAATAAGTTTAATTCTTACATTAATGTTTAAGGAAAATAAAATCGAAAATTTAGCTTAAATTAGCTTAGACACGCTCTTGAGTTTTTTAGCTGAAATTCAGAACAATAATAAGTAGGGAGCGAATTAATTATAAATAAAGTTGGCATTTTCAATCAAACCCTAAGCAGTAATGAAATTTTTTTATACTCTGTTTTTAATAGCTGTTTTCTTTTTAAACGCCGTTAGTGTGTCATCACAAGCCAACTCCCAGAAAATAGCAGACACTACTAAGTTTAATGCTTTATTTAAACAAGCTAAAGAGCGTGTAGGCACAGATACTCAAATGGCTATTCAGCTACTTAAGACTTCCTTAGAAATAGAAAACCTTTCCGCATCCTGTCCAGTTTGCGAAATGAAGGCTCTGGCATTACAGGGTAATATTCATTATAGAAATCATCAATTAGACTCTGCGAAACTAATGTATACAAGATTAAAAGATGTAGCGACATCTAATGATCACATGAAGTATTTATCGATGAGTCTCAATAATCTAGGAAGTTGCAATAATGCACAAGGTAATTATGCAGAGGCAATTTCGTTGTATAGAAATGCCGTAGAGATAAAGCGAAAAATTAAGGACACATTGGGCGTAGCGAGGGGATTGTTCAATTTAGGTTCTAACCTAATTAAGTTTGGTGATTTTGATAGTGGCTTGGAACACTTACTTGAATCTAAAGATTTGCGTTTACAGCTCAAAGATACATCGGGAGTGTCGACAGCATTAAATTCGATTGGCGTGCTTTATAAAAGGCAAAATGATTATGATAACGCGCTCTTGTATTTTGAAGACGCTTTAAGAATGAGCGAACTTCAAAAAAACAAAAAAGTATCCGTAAGGATTTTGAGCAGTATTGGTAGCGTTTATGAAGCTAAAAACGACTATGAAAAAGCATTACAATACTATGAGAAAGGCCTTGCGTATAGTGAAGCAGAAACATTTAAGTTCGGATTAGCCTTAACACTTCTCAATTCTGGTAATGTATTATTAGAGATGAATGAGTTTAGAAAGGCTAAAGAGCGTCTTCTAAAAGGCTATGAAATGGCTAAAGAAATCAAAAGAAACTATTTCATCACTTCAGCATTGCATAAACTAGGTTGGTGTTATTATAATGAAGGTGACATCAATAAAGCCATTGATTATACAAAGCAAGCTATTGCTTCCGCTAAAGCATCAAATGATTTGGCAGTACTTCGAGATGCCTATGAAAAACTAGCTTTAATTTATGAATCTCAACGCAACCATAAAGAGGCCTTGGAAGTATGGAAAAAGCATACTGTACTAAAAGACTCTCTGCTCAATGAAGACAATATAAGGAGTGTTGCAGAGGTCGAAAAAAAGCATGAACTGGCACAGGAAAAATTAAGACACCAAGGCGAAATAGCTTTAAAGGAGAATGAACTACAACTATTGGAGAAAAAGCAGGAACTAAAATCCATAACGATTTGGAGTTTGGGTATTGGAATCGTTTTAATTGCACTACTCAGTTTGTTTATATGGAAAAATCAGCGACAGAAGCTTATTCTTAATCAAAATCAAAAAGAAATTTCTGAAACTAAGCTCAAAAATGTTACGCTAGAAAAAGAACGTATGGCTTTGGAAGTAGAAGTGAAATCTAAAGAGTTAAATAGTTTTGCATTAAACATTCTCCACAGAATTGATTTCATAGAAAAATTAAGAGAAACCATACGATCTTTAAAAAGTGAAGGCTCTAACCTAGGTAATGAAAAATTAGATTTAATAGATGTTAAGCTAAGAGAAACACAATCCTTTGAGCAAGACAAAGAACTTTTTAAAATGAAATTGGATAAAGAACAAGATTCTTTTCTAAGAAGCATGGCCACAAAATTCCCTGAGCTTACCAAAGACGAGATCCGTTTGGCGTCACTCTTAAGAATCGACTTTTCTTCAAAGGAAATAGCTACAATATTAAACATAGAACCAAAAAGTGTCGATATGAAGCGTTATCGATTGAGGAAAAAAATGAACCTTGATAAAGACACTAACCTTAATGATTTTCTAAAATCTGTCTAATTTTCAAAGTAAGACACACATCTTCATGAGATGCATTTTTTTGATCTTGTAGATATTGTGTAGAGATAAAACAAACAGAATCCGCACGCTTTCTATTTACATTTACTATTGTGAACCTTAAACCTAATAGTTATGAATGTAAATTACTTGAAGTTTTTTTCTGTGTTGTTAGTTATGGCAACTTTTGGACTTACAAAAATTCAGGCACAACCCAATATACCACTGATTAGATTGTCCGAGTCAAGCGATCCAGATTTAATCCAAGATGGGCGTGCCTGCGCCGAATTGGCTACCAATACCTATCATGAAAATGCGTTTTATAGATTTTATGATTTACAAAATTATGTTGATGATAGTGAAATAGATTCAGGTGAATTTATGATCACCAATCTTGAGTTTGCACAAGCATCCGCAACGGATGATCTCATGCTTACCTATTTTATAGGGACAATACCGCGTAGCGAATTTTATCTAATTCTTCCCAATAATCTTCCATATGTAACTATTAGTTTAAATTTTTTGTCCATAATCGGAAGCGGTAATTATACCTGTAATTCTTCTGATAATGGAACCTTAATTAATATCCCAATAGATCCAATTACGGTGAGCACAGATCAGATTGTGTATTATTCAGTACAGGCAGCCGCAGGTGATTTAGATACACATTTTTTTGCTATAGGAGGAAGTAATTTAGCAGGTAATACTAGAACTTATTTTAATACCTCAGGAGTATGTGATTTGCCCGAGCTAAATGATCCTTTTCCTGATACTATAGAACAGATTCCTACCTTTGATGCTATTATGAATCTCTACGGGATATCAAATCCGTCAGCCATTGGGCCACCACTCAATGATACCTGCGAAACGGCTACGACATTAACAGTTGGGACTTCTTTTGAGGATAATCCAGTGGATTTTACAACTCTCAATGCAACCCAAGATGGAGGTGGATGTAATGATGGTAGCGCCTTAATAGTAAGCAATGAGATATGGGTGCAAACAACAATACCACCAGAAGGACATTTGGTAGTTGAAACAGGTCCAGATGTCTTAACAGGTAATACAAATTTTGTTTCAGGAATGGATGCTTGGCAAGGAACGGCTTGTGACAATTTAATGCAATTGCCAAGCTGTGGGATATCCAATTATAGCTTACACGATTTTTCGTCTATCATTATTGAAGGAACACCTGGTGAAACTGTTTACGTAAGAGTTTTTGGGAATTTTGTAGTGCCATTTGCAATCTCTGCATATAATCCACCTGTACCAACAAATATGGTATGCGAAAATGCAACACCCTTAACAGTAGGCGCTACTTTTGAAGACCAAAATGTTGATAGTTCTTTTCTTTGGACCGATGTTAATGGGCTCTGGTTTAATTTTACTGCACCATCAGATGGAAATGTCACTATTGAAACTGGACCAGATGCAACAGGCCTTATAGCGGCAAATACTTCAATTGCAGTATTATCTGGCACATGTACAAGTTTCTCATTTATTGGTTCAGATCAAAATAGTGGAGATTTTAGTTTTTCAAAATTGGATTTAACTGGCTTAACACCAGGGGAGAATTATTTTGTTATTGTTAATGATCTTTTCTCAACCTATAGGGCACCATTTTCAGTATCGGTTTACAATGAAACTCTAGGTCTAGACGAAACCGCTTTCAACAATTTTAATTACTATCCTAACCCTGTAAACAATGTATTAAACTTTGATTCGGTAAAGCGTATAGATCAGGTCATTATGCATAATGCCTTAGGACAGCAAGTCTTGAGTTTACAACATGACAATGGGACTGGAATAGAAAGAATAGATATGTCTAGCCTGCCTGAAGGGCTGTATTTTTGTAAGATTACAATAGACAAGCAATCCAAAATCGTGAAAGTTATTAAAGATTAATAAAGTTCATCAAACTCGAAGTAGTGACTTGATTATAAGATAAATGTAACACTGCACGTTACAAAAGTTATAGTAATTGGGCTAATATTTTTATATCAATTCTGTATATTTATGTAGTATTGATGCTACATGAAACGATTACTATTATTCACATTGCTTTTCTGTGCTCTCAATGGTGTAAGTCAGAATGAAAATGACCAATTGAGCAGACAATATCTGACCATGTCTGATGAATTCCTTAAAGCTGAAGCGTATGATAGTGCTTATCATTACAGCAAAAAGGCATTTGAAAAATTTCAGTTACAGAATGTAGACTCCTTGACTATAGAATCAGCTATTATAGCTATTGTTTCTGAATATCAAAGTGATAATAATGATTCTATCCCTTTTTACGAAATAGCCAAGAGCGCAGCACTAAAAACTAAGGATTGGAGGCGACTCATAGATATATACTACACGCAAGCGGATGTT
This sequence comes from Winogradskyella sp. 3972H.M.0a.05, assembly GCF_040493455.1. Lineage (NCBI taxonomy): Bacteria > Pseudomonadati > Bacteroidota > Flavobacteriia > Flavobacteriales > Flavobacteriaceae > Winogradskyella > Winogradskyella sp. 3972H.M.0a.05. The sequence goes on from NZ_JANFDA010000012.1 coordinate 4,709, forward strand.
TTAAATCGTAGCGATAATAAGAATGCTGCCCTTAAACTTTGCCTTAAGGTCGACTCTATTTCGCAACAGCATAATTATTTTAGTTCGTCAACAGTAAAAGCACTCATTCGACGTTCAGAAATTTCTCGTATGGTATTTACAAAAGAAAGTTCTAAGCGTGCTTACGATCTTTTACATGAAGCACTAGCGCAAGCAAAAACCTTAAATTCTGACGAATTAATTCATATAACCTATGTGTATTTATGCGATGCAAGTGGTTTGGTAGGAAATGTTGAAGAAGCCAAAAAATATATTGATTTAGGGCTAGCATATTATACTAAAGAAGATATTCCTAAACATGCAGCCAGACTCTATCTTATCGCGACATCCTACTATAAGGCTACGGACAGTCTAGAAAAAGCTGAAGAGGCGTTTTTGAAGAATATTGAATATTCTAAACGTATTAAGGATAAACGAAGATGGCCAGAAGCCATAACCTACTACGGTATTTTTCAAGGTGCGTATTTAGGAGATTGTGAAAGTGCCCTAAAGACCAATCAGAAAGCACTCGACATTTATAAAACCCTTACACCAGAAGATAGGGAAACAGACTTATATCAGCGTTTGGTAAGAGAACTGGGCTATTGTAATCTTGATTTGAAAAACTATGAAGCCTCTGCCAATTATTTTAAAGAAGCTTACCGATTAAAAATGAGGCTTGTTAGAAAAGCGAATAGAAAGCTTTCTCGAGATGCTGAAACAAAATATGAAACCGAAAAAAAAGAACAAGAAATTGCCTTGCTCAAATCACAGAATCAGTTAGCAGAGCAACAAAAAGTCAATCAACGTAATTTATTAGTTGCAGGCTTGTTGCTAACCACAGTATTGGGCGCATTGTTTTATTTCTTATTTCATACCAGGAAGAAAGCAAATGATAAGTTGAGAGAATTAGATCGATTCAAGTCTCAGTTTTTTGCCAATATATCTCACGAATTTCGTACACCATTAACTTTGATTTCTGGTCCAGTAGAGAAACGTTTAGAAGACGATACTATAAGTACTAATGAGCGCAATGAACTTTTGATGATGAAGCGTAATTCTAGTCGCTTATTGAATCTAGTAAATCAGCTGCTAGATCTTTCAAAATTAGAATCAGGACATCTGAAATTAAGGGTGAAAAGAGGTAACATCACTCAATTGCTGAAGTCTATTGCTTCGTCTTTTGAACACTTGGCAGCCAATAAGGAAATAACATACACTAATACAGTTGAAGATATAGATGAAGCTTGGTTTGATAAGGATGTAGTGGAAAAAGTAGTTATCAATTTGCTTTCAAATGCTTTTAAATATTCACCCGAACAAGGAGAAGTAAGTTTTAAAGCTCAAGTCATTAACGATCAATTGAAGATTACAGTGACCAATGCAGGAATCCCGCTAACCAAAAAGGAGATAGAACGCCTATTCGATAGGTTTTATCAAGCCGATGAAAATGTACAAGGTGTTGGTATTGGCCTCTCTTTAGTAAAAGAGTTGTTAACGCTTTCGCATGGTAGTATAAAGGTTGAAAATGTAACGTCCAATAAAATTGCATTTACCGCATCACTTCCAGTTTCTAAGAATCATTATAAAGACATAGAACTTGTTGATGACGTACATCTCGATGAAAATACTTCAATTTCAACCGAAGTCGAAGAAAACTATGCCATGGATTTTGAAGCCGTCAACGTAGATTCAGAAATTCCACTTTTACTAGTCGTTGAGGATAATAGCGATCTCAGAGCATTCATTAAGACATCTTTTCAGGATCATTATCAAATCATTGAAGCATTGGATGGGAAAGATGGTATTGATAAGGCCATTGAGCAAATTCCTGATATCATTATTTCCGATATTATGATGCCAGAAACAGATGGTTTAGAATTGTGCAAAACATTAAAGCAAGATGAACGTACATCACATATTCCAATAATTCTCTTAACTGCTAAAGCTGAGGAAGAAGATCAATTCAAAGGGTTAGAAACAGGAGCCGATGATTACATTACCAAACCATTTAAAATTAAGTTGCTCGATCAAAAAGTCAAAAATCTAATTCACGCTAGAGAGGTGTTGCGTCAACGTTATAGCCAAGAAGTAATATTGAAGCCAAAAGATATTGCCATTACTGATGTGGATCAGCTGTTTTTAGAAAAAATAGAACGTGTGTTAGATGCTCAACTAACCAATCCAGATTTCAATACAGAAAAATTTGGGGAAGCCATTGGTATGAGTCGTATGCAATTTTACAGAAAACTCAAAGCATTGACAGGGTTAACAGGAACAGAATTTATACGTTCGCAACGATTGATATTAGCCACAACATTACTCCAAAAAAAGAATATCAATGTCTCGGAGATTGCTTACGCCGTTGGGTTTAATGATCCATCCTATTTCTCCAAGTGTTTTAAAGAGGTGTATGGTTGCACACCAAAAGCATATGCTCAAAAAACGAAAAACTAGCAATTACCTCCTATTTATCCATCACCTGATACATTCTTCATAGTATTTGATACATTTCTTTTATCTCGCCCAGCTTGATCAATCTAGCTTTGTTATTGATCAATTACAAATTACTTGATCCATATGAAGCGGAAGTTTTATGAAGCTCATCTTGCTAAACAGAATAACTCTACTATTTATCTCAATATTAATGAGTTGAATAAAGGGCAGTATGAGCTACGCATAATTCAGCGAAATAAAATTATAAAACGAATTCACTTTAAAAAAGAATAACTGTCATGAGAAAAATAGTAATTGCATTAACATTGTTCCTTTCCATTATTAGTTACAGTCAAACGAATAGTATTAATTATAAGGCGATTGTAAAGGATAATTTAGGAAATGTCATTTCTAATCAAACCATCACTGTTCAAATTGGCATTTTACAAGGTCTTGCCCAAACCAATGTGTATACAGAAACGCATGCGCCAACAACAGATGCCAATGGTATTGTGGTGCTAAACATCGGTTTAGGTACGCCTGTAAGCGGAACGTATGGGGATATTAATTGGGCTTCAGATGACCATTATTTGAATGTGCAAATAGATAGCGGAAGTGGTCTTGTAGATCTAGGAACCACTCAATTTATGGCAGTGCCTTATGCATTGTCTTCAGCGGATAACAACTGGGATAAAGCACCAACGCACATCTATAATTCAAGTGATCCCGTTGCAATTGGATTGAGCGATCAACCAGATGGACAATTAGAAATAGAAAGCAATAGTGGTGTTGCAACACCACAACTCACCCTGAGTGAAGCAGAAGATGATTATGCACGTTTGAATTATAAAACTACTAATGGCAGTTCCTATTGGACATTGGCAGGATTGACGCAGCCAGACGTTGAAGATGATAGGTTTAATGTATACAATTCACGATATGGGAATGTCATCATGATGAAAGGTAATGGAAGGGTAGGTATTGGTGCTGACCCATCATCCGATTTTCATGTAGGTTTTGGGAAAAGCGTACTATTTGGCAACAGCTTGTCAGGATCGGGAACAAAGCTAATGTGGCTTCCAGATAAAGCAGCGTTTAGAGCTGGTTTTTTAACTGGAGGCTTTTTCTCAGATCGATGGGACGATGCCAATGTAGGATACAATAGTTTTGCCGCCAATAGCAATAATTTTGCTTCAGGGGCTTATACCACAGCTTTTGGAACTGCAACTGAGGCCACAGGTGAAATAGCAACTGTCTTTGGTTTACGAACTTTGGCCAATGCTTATAATTCATTCAGTATAGGACGCTATAATATTGGGGGAGGAGATCCAATATCATGGATAGAGACAGATCCGCTTTTTGAAATCGGGAATGGGTCGGATGGTAGCAATAGAAGTAATGCTTTGACAATTCTCAAAAATGGGACTGTTATTGCCCCAAGCCTTGATATAGGTGAAATTACGGATGATAAAACCTTAGTAACTAAAGAATATGTGGATACCAACAGTAGTATCTCCACTGGCTTAGAGGCTTTAAACGAAGGCAATGGCATAGGATGGCGACTTATTGGGCGCAATCCAGATAACTTGGGTGACATCGGATTGAATGCTATCGATTTTAGTAATTGGACTTTGCCATCAACTACAAATGGTGCAACTGGCGATTATGCTATGGCAGTTGGAAACCGAAGTAGTGCAGAAGGGAATTACTCGTTTGCCATGGGAAATATAGCGTCTGCTCAAGGTGATTTGTCTTTTGCGTTTGGGCAAAATACTATAGCACGTTCTCTGAGTGAAGTCGTTGTGGGATCTTATAACGAAAATTATGCTCCAGGAACTAATGGTGCCACTCAATGGAATGAAATAGATCGGCTTTTTGTTATTGGAAACGGTCCTACATTTGATAATAGAAGCAATGCATTAATCGTACTTAAAAATGGTACCATTACAGCCCCAAGTTTTGATATCGGCGAAATTACTGATGATAAGGCATTGGTTACCAAAGAGTATCTAGAAGCCAATGTTGATACTTCAACAGGATTGGAAACTTTAGATGAAGGCAATGGATTTGGTTGGCGGTTAAAGAATCAAGATCCAAATAACTATGGAGATATTGGTTTAAATGCAATGGATCTTAGTGCTCAAATTAATCCAAGTACTACTACTGGAGCGACGGGCAATTACTCAACTGCAATGGGCCTAGGTACAGAAGCTTCAAGTATTGGATCTACTTCTATGGGACTAAATACTTTAGCTTCAGGTGTGGGTTCTACTGCATTGGGTGATCGCACTGAAGCTACAGGTTTTAATTCTACTGCTTTAGGTGAGAATACGATAGCTTCAAATCGTGCTTCTATTGCTATGGGACGTTCTACAGAGGCAAGTGGTGAAAGTTCTACTTCAATGGGAGAGGGTACGGAAGCCTCAGCTTCTTGGTCCACAGCAATGGGTTTGAATACTGTTGCAAGTGGTATTTCCTCTACAGCAATGGGTAATACAACCAATGCTATAGGAACATCTTCTATTGCAATGGGGCTCGGTACTAATGCAGGTGCCATTTATACAACTGCTATAGGCAGGTATAATATAGGAGGTGGAAATGGTACTACTTGGGTCGATACCGACCCACTTTTTGAGGTGGGTAATGGTACTAGTGGTGCGAGCAGAGATAATGCCTTAACAATCTTAAAAAATGGTAATATAGGTATAGGAAGGCATACACCTTCAAGTTTGTTGGAGATAGCACATGGCAGTAGCGCACCAACACCCGGTAATGTTTCTAATGCCTTGAGTATATACAATACCGGCAATGCCAATTCCTGGCAGTTGTACTCTTCTAGTGGCGGTGGATTAGTACTTTATCGTAACGGAGCGTTTAGAGGTGGTTTTGATGGTACAAGTGGCGTTTATAATTCTGTGTCTGATCGTAGGGTGAAGAGTGATATTCAAAGTTTGGAACAAGGCACTCTTGATAAAGTCATGCAACTAAACCCTGTTAGTTACCGCATGAAAGCACAAAGTGGCAACGAGCGTACTATTGGATTGATATCACAAGAAGTAGAACAAGTATTTCCAGAAGTTACAGATTATGTAAAAGAGCATGACCTTCTAACCTTGTCTTATAGCGAGTTGATACCTGTACTTATCAAAGCTATCCAGGAACAACAAACTACTATTGAAAGGCTCAATCAAAGAATAACTCAACTTGAAAAGAAATAGCATCATGAAAACCTTTACAACAATTTTTATCACATTAGTATTTGTGCTTTCAATGAGTGCAGGTGCGCAGACTGTGTTTAAACTAGATTCTATTCATCAATTTGCTTGGGATCAAGTGACCATGCAATGGGATCACAATACCCGAGAATTATATACCTATGGTAACGGAGGCAATAAAGAAACCAACCTTCTAAGGCTTGTCCTCAATGGTGGTGATTGGGAAAACTTTTACCAATTCAATAAAACATATAATTCAAACAATGATATTGAAGAGCGTATACGTCAAAATTGGGATGGTAGCAATTGGCAGAATTCAGAACAATTAACATATACCTATAATGCAGATGATTTAGTAGAAAAATTAGCATATGCAATTTATACTAATCCTGTATGGCTGGTATTTAATGAAAACACCTATCAGTACGATATGTTGGGTAATCGCACACAGGATCTATTAACCGAATATGATTTTGTGAGCATGTTGTTACGGAATAAAGAGCGACGTACTTATGATTTTACTAGTAGTATCCTAAATTATGAAATATTAGAACAATGGAGAGATATACTAAACGATTGGGAGAATGAAGAACGTAAAGATTACTTCTATGACACTGATGGCACATTGATAAGAGAAGAGGTGAGTGGCTGGAATATCGGAGCTGGTATGTGGGCAAATCCATTCCGACAGTTTTTGTATTCGTATAACGCTGACGACCTAGTAGAAGAAATTATTGATCAGCTCTACGTCACGGATACTTGGGTAAACAATAATAGAACCTTATTTACCTATACATCTAATAATTTAACCGAATTCCTTGGTCAGGAGTGGAGTAATAGTATGATGCAATGGGAAAACGACTTTCGTCAGCTGCGGACTTTTGATGGTGATGACAATGAAATAGAATTGATCTTTGAAACTTGGGATGATATGGATGGAGCATGGGAAGGCACTCTTCGTATTTTAAAATTTTGGTCTATAGCAGAAACGTTGAGTGTTAATTTTGAAGATGCTATTGAAACTTCTATCTATCCCAATCCTTTTATCGATAGGTTGAACATAAAGCTGAAACACCCTAGTAGCAGAGTTCTTAAGGTGAATCTTTATACTGTTTCTGGTCAGCTGATTAAGCAAAAACTGGTGCAGCCAAATACTTCTGAGTTTTCTTTTGAATTGACTAATGAAAGTGCAGGATCATACGTTATGCACATGTATTCTGGAAACGAAAAGGCAGTGTTCAAAATTTTAAAGAATTAAAACACAATAGCATGAGAACACAATTCCTAGTATCATTTTTTTATTGCTGCTTATTAAGCTTGAATGGGCAAACTATTGAGAAGTTCAATATAGATAGTGGAGGAGCTTCAGCCTCAGCAGGGAATATAGAAGTACTGTATACCATTGGTGAAGTTGCTGTAAGAGAAGTCAATGTTGGATCTGTGTCAATTTCCGAAGGCTTTATTGCTCCAGAATTCAAATTGCGAATACATCCAGAAATGTTTCTACAAGGTGCAATGCTTAATCCAACTTCCATAGGTTTAATGAATGATGATTTGCGTGCAGCAAGTTATATTCCAACTACAAGCCCGTATGCAGATGGTGCTACCTGTAATGCTTCAGTCTTTAGTGTTACTGGTAATAATGCTATTGTTGATTGGGTGTGGGTTTCTATTCGGTCTAATGATGATAACCAAAAACAGATTCAAGGCAGATCCGCACTACTACAGCGAGATGGCGATGTAGTAGATGTAGATGGTATATCAAATGTTATTATGAATATTCCCAAGAACACATACTATATAGCGCTTGAGCATAGAAATCATTTGGGAGCTATGAGTGCATCACCAATACAACTCAATGATGGTAGTGTCACGATCATAGATTTTAAAGATTCAGCTTTTAATACTTTTGGAAGTAATGCACAGGCTGTTTTAGACTCTGGAGATATGGCACTTTGGGCAGGAGATACCAATGGTGATGGTAAGGTAAACATCATTGGTGCACCGAACGACACCAATACCTTAAGGGATACAATACTCAATGATCCCATTAACCAAATCATTCAATTTTATGGTTTTACAGTATCGGGCTACACCAATGAAGATGTGAACCTCAATGGAGGTGCAAATATTATTGGTGCGAACAATGACGCCAATGTACTAAGGGACAATATTTTGAACCATCCCATTAATATCATTTTACAATTCTATGGTTATAATATCTTAGAACAATTGCCAGCAGTGGTATCATCATCACGCATGGTCTTTGACATAGAGATGACAGAAAAAAACAAACAAGACAACTAACAACAAACCCCCTTTAACAATGAAAAGAATATTACAATCCATATCAATGATAATGACCTTATCGTTAACAGCCCAGAGCTATGATTTTGGAATCGTTAGCGATTACAGTGGCACAGGAGATAGCTATGACTTCACCTTTGTTGCCACGCCAGATTTTGATAATGCCAACCCCAACATGGCAGATATTCAATTGACAGTGGCAATAAGCACAGGGAACACTATCCAGACCAATAGCTTCACGGAATTATTTGGAACAGATTGGCAGGTAAACACAGCCCTTACGGGAACTACGCTCCAGGGCTTTGGCATAGGTGATGGGAGCAGGGATATCTGGGTGTTTTCGTTACCAGTGCCTACTTCAGCATTGACCACGCCACATAGCACAGGTGTTGGGATACCAATGCTTTCTTTTGTAGTGGACAACATGCCAACCAGTGGAGAGATAGCCATATTGGAGAACAATGACCCGATAGCGACAGGTTTGGCAGGTATAGGCTTTGTGGTAGATAATGTGATCAATGCTGATCTTGGAGATGGCAATGGTACTCAGGATTATTATGGACAGACAGATCCAACAAACAATAGCTTTATCTTTTCTTCGCTTTCAGTAGGAGAAATTTTAGACAACACTCTAGAAGTTAACCTTTACCCCAATCCTGCAAAGGATATGTTTGGTGTTAGAGGTGATATTAGTCGAATACATAGTATAGAAATCTATACCATTAATGGGCAATTGGTAAAGACTGTTGAATCAGAATTTGATAAGATCTCCATATCAGAACTGGAAACCTCAGTTTATATATTGAAAATATATGGAGATGAAATAAGAAGCAAAACATTGAAACTAGTGAAACATTGATTAATAGCATAATATACTAGTCATAGGCACTGAAACAATGTGTAGCCTACAGTAATGTTTTATCCTCTCTATTGAAAAATAGGGAGGATTTTTATATTTAATTTAATCATTCTTGATTCATGATAAAATTGTGAGGTTAACATTCCTGATTCTCTAAATCCTATAGTATTACTACTCATATTGAGTAATTGATTGCTACTCTAAGTACTAGTACATATATAATACGTACTACCACTTATTTTAAAATTTTGATAAGGCGAGTACTTTTGAGTAAGTACTGTGCCAAACCCCTTTAGTATGAAAACCATAGCCAGACTTTTATTGCTTATATGTACAACATTTGTATGGTCTCAAAGTGATCTTACAAATAGGATAAGTGATTTAAAAAACGAAATCGAAAAGTCCACAGGCGTTGAAAAACTCAAGCTTTTAGACAGTTTAACAAATCTGGTAAGAGAAAAACCAGAATATAATTACGATTCCATCGCTAAAGTTACCATTGACTTAGCTGTTAAGGAACAGGATTATAATATGGCCGCTAAGAAAACAGGCGAGCTAATTTCCTTCTTGGTTTATACAAGAAGAAATCCTGAAGAAGGTCTAAAACTGTTTGAGTCTACCTTAGAAAAGAATTGGGATGTCACCGATTCGCAATCATTAGCAGTTTTATATAGTGAAGGCGCCGAAAGCTATATTGAGTTAGGTTTTAAAAAAGAGTCCATTCATTATTACGAAAAGGCCGAAGGACTTTTGCTTAAGGCAAAGGACTCTACCAAGTATGCAAGAATCAAAGGGTATAAGGCTTATGTGTTGTCCACTATGGGTGAATTTGCTACCGCTTCCCAAGAATACCAAAAAGCACTTTCGATATTTACAAGAAGGGATGATGGCCTAAATATTCTCAAGATAAGGATAGGTCTATCCATACTCTACAGTCAAAATAGGTTTTATGATGAAGCCGAAAAGGAATACTTTGCCATTGAATCATTATCTCTTGAGTTGGAAGACTATGGCGCTTATCTGGCCAATCTGGAGAACATGGCTTATGATTATGCACTTCAAGGAGAATATGCAAAAAGTATTCAGTGTAATAAACGAAAGTTGGCTGTCATCGAGGACCATCCAGAGCTTAATTTTTTCACAATTAATACCCTTCAAGGATTGGCGCTAAACTATATCGCAACTGATAGTTTGGATAAAGCCCGAGTATATGTTCATAAATTGAAGGATCTATTTGATAAGAAACCAGAAAGTAATAGTCTTAAGTTGATTAACCTTAAAACGGAGACTGAACTTTTTTTAGCAGAAGGAGATTTACTCAAGGCAGAGGTCAGAGCCAAAGAGCTTTTAGAGATGCGCCAAGGAACTTTAGATTATGAAAATATCATGGAAGTACACAAATTGTTGTATAATATCTATGAAGCTAAGAAAGACGAACCGCAAGCCTTAAAACATTTCAAGGTTTTTACCAAAATTAAGGATTCTATAGAAAGTGTTGAAAAAACGAGGGTGTTGTCTTACTACCAAACCTTATATGAAACTGAAAAACGTGATGCTAAAATTGAATCCCAACAGTCCGAGATTACTATCCTAAATGCTGAAAACAAGGTGAATTTGCAGCGGATGCTTTTAGCTTGCCTGGGTTTAATAACACTATTTATAACTATTTATTTATTCCGCTCGAGAGCCTTCGCCAAAAAACAACAGGCTTTACAAGAAAAATTTTCTCAAGATTTAATTACAGGACAGGAAGAAGAACGTTCTAGAATTGCTAGGGAATTGCACGACAGTGTAGGACAAAAATTGATGCTATTGAGCAAAACCACTAAAAGTTTGGGTAGTGAAAACGCCGAACAACTAGCGAGTTCTACTTTAGATGAAGTGCGAAGTATTTCAAGAGGATTACACCCTTCTAATTTAGAACGCTTAGGGTTAACAGAATCTATAAATGCATTGGTCTATAACATCAATGCCAATACAGAACTGTTTTTTACCGACGAGATAGAAAACATAGATAATATCTTATCAAAGGAATCCGAACTGCACGTTTATAGAATCATTCAAGAAACCTTGAGCAATGTTGTGAAACACTCCGAAGCCAAAGCTGTGAAAATGGAGGTAGATAAAATGAAGGATGCGATTAATATTATGGTGAGCGATAATGGTAAAGGGTTCGATTTTGAGTCGAAGTACAAGAGTATGAGCTTAGGGTTGAAAACCCTACTCGAGCGCGCCAAAATAATAGGTGCGCAATTAAATTTAGATAGCAAAGTAAATAAAGGAACTGTGGTTACACTCAATATACCAATTTAATTATGGTGAAGAAAGACATTACGATTATTACCGCAGATGACCATCCAATGTTGCTCAAAGGTCTAAATGATGAGCTAATAACCAACGGTTATAATATTCTCGGTCAGGCCAACAATGGAATTCAAGCTCTGGAGCTTATTTTGAAACTACAACCCAAGATAGCCCTATTGGATATTGACATGCCAATACTTACGGGTTTTGAGGTCATTAAAATGGCAAGGGAAAAAGGCTCCAAAACCAAGTTCATAATTTTGTCTTTCCACAAAGAATCCTACTATATAGTTCAGGCTAAAACCTTTCAAATTGATGGCTATTTGTTAAAAGAAGATACATTTTTTGAAATAGAACGTTGCATAAATGAAGTCTTAAAAGGGAATGTATATTTCAGTAAATCCATAGAAGATCAACCCCTAAATATGGCGAGTGAAGAGTTAAAACGACTTAGCTTACTAACACTTTCAGAAATTAAAATATTGAAGTTTATAGCAAAGGAAGTCTCTAATCAGGAAATTGCAGAAACATTATCATTGTCCATCAGAACTATTGAAAAACATCGCAGTAATATCATAGAAAAACTTGGGCTTAAAAAAGAGAATAATACACTAACTAATTGGGCTTTGGTTAATAGGACTATCATATTATCCCAGTAATAAGCTAAGTAGCATTATGCAATACTACGTAGCACTACTTAGTTTTTACGAGCCGTCACTTATTTCACCAGCGTATAGACGAGCATAACTTGCACATGATTTTAAAAATATTTAATCATGAAAGCAACAACCCCTTTAATGTTCGTCCTAGGTTTGCTATGTGTTTTCCAAACAGTAGCGCAAACCTGCGGAACACCTAACGATATTAGTCAAAACATCGCAGATGGAGATCCGCCAGCTGGAGATCACTTTGCCTGGTTTCAACCATTTGTTACAGATTGTAATGGCGCGATTGATCATATTAGTGTTTGGTACCAAACAGGCTCCAATGAAACGGCGACTGTCTTTTTAATGGAAGGTTCTAACCCTGCAGTAGGAGCCTCCAATATTCTAACCAGCTTTACTCACACGTTTACAGCAGCTGGTGGACCGCCAGATTTTGAAGGAGAGCGTATCGATATTCCAATTCCAGGCAATGTCAACCTCTCTGCTGGACAGACCTATGCGTTCGCTTTAATATTTGATCAGGATGCCTTGATGTCATTTAGCTTAGGCATTGACAGATTTGCCGATGGCGATCTGTACTGGGTAGAGCGTACTGGCTCTGCTACGTGGATCCAAGCACAAACCGTTAGCACGCCGTCACAACCGGTTGATTTGCGTTTTCAGGTTGCGTTTAAAAATCCAGCGCCGTATGTAATGTGTCGAGAAGATAGAACATTTGCTTTAGGCCCTGATGGTACGGTTAATGTCACATTTGGCCAGATGACTGCAGGGAGTGGCGCATCAGACGGGGAAAGTTTAATAATCCAGAGTATAAGTCAAAATACGTTCGATTGTGATGACATTGGGACTCAAAGTATAACTCTTGCAGTTCAGGATACATCAGGGCAAAATGCATTTTGTTCTACTACGATTACTATTACAGATGGTGAAGACCCTACGCTAACCTGTCCCGATGATATTATATTCAACACAGATCCAGGAGTGCCAGCAATTGTCACCTATGATTCACCAACCTATTCGGATTGCTCTCCAATAGGAGATTTTGATGATTATACGTATATAGGAACTCGAGATGATAAATTCTATTATGTATCTAACAGTTATGAGAGAGCTGACCTAGCCTTTGCGGCAGCAGAATCCCTAGGAGGGCATGTGGCCACTATAATAGATGAAGATCATAACAATTTTATAAGGAATGCAGTCAATGATATTCATGGTGATGAAAGTGTCTTAATAGGATACAATGATGCAAGCACAGAAGGTACCTTTGTTTGGCATGATGGAAATACAAGTATAAGCTATGATAACTGGGCACCAAGTCAACCTAACCAATCAGGAAATCGAGATTATGCCTTAATAACTGGTTCTGGTATTTGGGTCAGTTCTAATTTTACGGTGCGACGCCCATATATTCTACAACTCACAGGTGCACCTACTACGCTTTTACCTGCCACAGGACTCCCTTCAGGAAGTGTTTTTCCATTAGGAACAACAACCAATACGTTTGAGGTTACAGATGCCTTTGGAAATATTGCTACATGTTCTTTTGATGTCACCGTAGTGGAAAATCCATTCGAAACATTGGTTGAACTTGATAGTGGAAAACTGACAATTACGGACATCGAAAATGATTCGGACGATCAAATTACTTTATCAAGCGATGGTACAACACTAACGATTAGTGATCTAGTAGTGCCAACGGTTTCTGGAAGTGGTGTCATAAAAACAGACCCAACTACAGTTACGGTTCCAATGTCCAATATTATAAATGGTATCGAATTTATTGGCGGAAACGGAAATAATAGGATCACTATAGATTCTGATATCAGTATTAATGGCGATTTTGACATTAAAAATATTAATACGTTTAATCAAAATGGAGCCATTACACTTTCAGGAGCTTTTAAGGTTTCAGAGAGTATAGCCTTGGACCTTAGAATTCGAAGAGCGTTAACGGCACAAAGCATGGACTTAACTGGAATAGATTCTTTAATTGATTCATCACCAGGATATCCAATTACAATAACGGGTACAACAAATATCCAAACTGCAGAGATTACAGATTTGAGTTTTGGAGCTACAGCACCACACGTATTTGGTGGATTGGTAAATATAAACGCATCTAACTTTTTCCTTACATCTTCTCAATCTATAGAGCTTGGGACTATTATTACGACAGATACGGATGATATCAGAAGGAACGAAATTTATGTAGGTTCTGGAGATTTAACCTTAACAGGAGATATAATCACTGCTGGAGATTCTGATTTATATCTAAGAGGAGAAGGAAGTGTCAATCAATCATCTGGTATCGTCGTTACTGATCATTTGTTTCTTGATGGGAGAGATGACGGAGGTACAGTAGCAATATTTCTTGGTAATAATGATATTGACATGATCCAAGTAGAAATCGGACGTACGATGGAACTTATAGTATTTAATGATATCGATGATATGGAGATCGGTCTATTGAATATTGGCGATGCAAGTCTTTTTGCACCAACTATGAATCTCACGGAGTATACGAATATTGTTAAGAATGGAGCGGGAACATTAACCATAGGTACAGATACAAGTACAATTAATATTACCAATTCAACAGCTAGTTCTGTAGCTAGTATTGAACATAATGCTGGTTCTGTAGAGTTTTTTGGGAGTACAATTACAGTTGAAAAATTAAATTATCAAGGCGCTTCTGGAACAAGGACGCGATTCTTGGATGGTAATACGACTTTTAATGACTTAGATCTTTCATTGGAATTTGGAACCTTAGCGATACAAGCCCCTGTAAATATTGGTTCTAGTGGTATTAATATTGAAGTTTTAGACGAGCTATTAATTGATCGGTTCAATGGTGTTTTGTCAGGTGCTGGAACAATTACAGGTACTTCAACAACAGTAGAGCTAGATGGTACTATTGCTCCTGGCAATGGCACAACCCCATCAATATTAACCATACAGAGTGTCGAATTTGATGAAGGAATATTTGCACCATATATAGATACCGACAGCGCGTTTGATCAATTAAATGTAGTAGGTACAGTCACTTTAACTGATGCCGACTTTGCGCCTACAGGAGATTTTAGTATTGATGATGCAAGCATTGGTGTGATTACCTTAATCAACAACGATGGGGCAGACCCAGTTGTAGGTACCTTTAACGGTTTTGCAGAAGGTGCTCAGGTAACATTACCAGGAAGTACAGAAGAATTTACTATCAGTTATGTGGGAGGTGATGGAAATGACGTTACTCTAACACGAGAACGTACTTTGGCACCTGTAATTAGTTGTCCTTCAGATGTTACTTTGGAGTGTGGAACAGTCATAGGTTTAGGTGTAAGTTCAGACACACCGATCGATATTCCAGATAATGATGATACAGGCATTACAAGTATAGCGAATGTATCTGGGTTAGATTCTCATTTTCAGATCGTAGATATCAAAGTACAAACAGCCATAAATCATACTTGGACTGGAGATTTAGCTATGGAGCTTACTGCACCAGGTGGAGAAACTGTGGTTTTATTTGCAGAATCACTTGTAGAAAACTCTGATTTAAATGCCGACTTCCCAATTACGTTTACCGATTCTGGTTCAACACCAGCTGAAGATATCGGAAATGAAATTGGCGCTTCACAATCGGCTTGTCAAGCAGATAATAAATGTGAATACACAGCTATGGAAGGCGTTGATGCCTTTGAACAGCTTATAAATAGCATCATTACTAACGGGAACTCCTTTAATGGTGATTGGACTTTAAGTCTTCGAGATCAAACAGGAGCTGATACAGGTAACCTAGTATCTTGGCAAGTTACTATTATAGCTTTGAACCCTAATACCACAGATCCTACAAATCCTACTACAACAGGTATGGCTACAGCTACTGATACTCAAGGCACACCAACCATAACCTATAATGATGTAACGATATCTGGTGCCTGTGGTTATACAGGAACTACAGAACGTACCTGGACGGCCACTGACGCCGATGGTAATGTAAGTACTTGTGTGCAAACGATTACGGTTACTGATACTACTGCACCTGTGGTGACGTCTTGTCCAGAAGACATTGTATTTGAAATAGAAGCCGGTGATCCAGACCCAACGATTACCTATGATTTTCCTGAAGCTACAGATAATTGTGGTGATGTAACCATAATACAAACAGAAGGAATTGCGTCTGGTGAAACATTCCCACAAGGAGTGACTACCAATACCTTTTCAATAACAGATGCTTGCGGTAACGAAAGCTTATGCACGTTTACAGTTTCTGTGACTATAGACGAAACCTTAGTGAGCATCGCTGGTGATATTTTGACTATAGAAGATGTGAATGGCGGGGTTTCTGACGATGATTTCACGCTATCTGATGATGGAACTACCTTAACCATTACCAATTTAACGGCGCCAGTAGAAGTTACTGGAGGGCCAGTACTGGTAGATGATACTACAGTGACAGTAGACATATCGCTGTTCACAGGAGGAATGCTAATCAATACAAATGGTGGAACCAATGCAGTTGCCATTGCAACGTCTTCAGCAACTGCTATTAATATTGAAGGTGACAATACTGCAACCATGGAGTTGGACGCCATCAATACCGGAGACTTAAATATTGTAGGATTTACTGAGATTACAGATGCTGGAAGTGCCATAGCAGTGACAGGAGTTTCAACATTAGAGGCTTCCGGGCAAATCGCGATAAACGATGGTGAAGGAAATCACTCGTTTGGTGGTGCCATCAATATAGATGCCAGTAGAATAACATTTTCTGCAGGAGCCAATATTACATTTAATGAGGTTACAATCTCAGCAACTGATCCACTTCAAAACTTCTTAATAGCTTCACCTGGTACGATAACTTTAGACGGTAATGTGAGTATCATCGATACCAATACCAATTTATTTATAGCAAGTAACGATGGTATCTTTCAACAAAGTGGTATCATTAATAAAGGCTTTTTAATCCTAAGAGGTAATGGTTCAGGAACAGCTGTATTAGACCAAGCCAATACGGTTGGGGCAATCTCTGCACAGAATCCATTTAATGCCGATCAAAGTGCATTTACCAACCTTTCGTTTACCAATGCAACGGATACATTCTTAGCAGATATTATCGTAGATGAGTTTACTTTGACAGCACCTCAATTTGATCTGGAGCCTAATTTTACCATCATTACCAAAAATGGTGCAGGCGAGAGTAACTTCAACGCCGATATGGATATCAATAATGGTACAGGTACTGCGAGATTCAATCATAATGCAGGAACCATAAACTTCAATGGTACTACCAATGATTTTAATGGAAGAGTAACCTATAACGGCGCTGCAGGAACCACTACGAATTTAAACAGTGACTCTACAGATTTTCCTGTAGGTGGTCCAGGTAGAAGTTTTACCTTCGGAACGCTTAATGGCACAGGAAATATAAGTGCAGGAGATGTCCAAATCAATATTTTGGATGCTGCCAATTTCTCAGGAAATAATACCTTATTGACGGGGCTGCCATTCGTAATAGGAGCGCTTGCAACCATTTCAAATGATGCTACAATTCGACCAGGAAAAGGAATCACTGGGTTTGAGTATACATTTGATGATCTGTTAATGAATACAGGAGCTACGTTTGCACCTCGAATCGTTGGAGATCAAGTTGGTCCAGGATCTGATTTTGATTCCTTGACCATAAACGGAACCATTACTCTTGATGATGCCAATTTAGAGCCTACAGATGGATTTTTGGCACAACTCGCAGGCGAAATAATCATTATAAATAATGATGGAGCAGATCCAGTATCTGGGACATTTAATGGTTTACCAGAAGGAGCGTCCATATCCTTTGGCAATTATAATGGCTTTATTAGTTATGTCGGGGGAGACGGAAATGACGTGTCATTGACGCCAGATCTGAGTAATATAGTTCCAGTTTTAATCAGTGAGTACCAGCCTATTACCATAGATGCTAATGTACCTCAAACTGTAGAGTTTAAAGGGCCGGCAGATGAATCCTTTAGCGGTGTCTTTGTAATTATCGATGGGGATAATAGTAGAAACGGTAGAGGTGTAGTGACAGATGTCATAGACATTTCAGGTGACTTTAATGCAGATGGTATACTAACGGTATCAGTTCCTAACTTGACAAACCCAGCCCATACAGCGGTATTAGTAAATTCTTTTAGTGGAACAGTAGATGTCACTGATATTGATACAGATAATGATGGTGTTGCAGAAGACTTGTCAACGTTTGGCACAATAATATATGATGCTATTGGTGTTGGTGATGGCGGTGCATGTTGCCCAATAAGCGTCACCTATGGCACCGATTTTGGTGGTGTCAATTTGCCAAGCATAGGAAGTATTCCTGGTGCGATCTTTAGAGAAGGTAGTATAGGAGACTTTTTCCAAATATCTACTAGTAGTTCTAATATTTACGATAATACAGGTGCTACAGTTGATGCCTCCCTTTTTGATACAACCCCTACGTTGAGTGGTACGTTTGGAGCGATAAATCCTTCTACCATTCAAGAGGTGATTATAAGACCAAAAATCTATTTACAAGGAGCTGCTTTAAACCCTAATGCAGGGCAAACCAGTTGGATGCGTGACGATTTACGTGTGGCAAATTTATTGCCAATTGCTAGTCCTTATGGAGATCTAACAGCCGATGCAAATGCATTTTCAGGAGTAGAACCGAATAACAACATTGTGGATTGGGTATGGGTAGAGTTACGTGATGGTAATGATACTGCAGATAATGCTACAAATATCATCGCCGGGCGTTCAGCTTTATTACAACGTGATGGTGACGTTGTGGATGTTGATGGCTCAACAGCCGTGATTTTTGAATCTGTTTCTTCAGGAGATTATTACGTAGTGATTAAGCACCGTAACCATCTAGGGATTATGAGTAATAGCCCTATAGCACTTAGTAGTACTGCTACACTAGTAAATTTTGCTGATGGTAGTGTAGCAACTTATGGAACCAATGCTCAAACAACTTTTGGTATGCCAACTGGTATACAGGGGATGTGGGCAGGAGATGCCAATGGTGATGGTAAGGTGAATATTATTGGTGCACCAAACGATACGAATACGTTAAGAGATAAGATATTAGACGACCCTATTAACCTGATCATCCAGTTCTATGGCTTTACGGTATCTGGCTACACTAATGAAGATGTGAACCTCTCAGGAGGTGCTAACATCATCGGTGTGAACAACGATGCTAATGTCCTTAGAGATGATATTTTAAATCACCCAATCAATTCGTTTTTACAGTTCTATGGTTACAATATCCTAGAACAATTGCCAGCAATAGTGCCAGAGGCACGTAAAGCATTTGATATCGAAATGACCGAACGAAACAGAAAAAAGAACAACTAGTGACACAACCCTTTAATATAAAAACAATGAAAACAATACTACAGACCGTATTAATTTTAATGACCTTATCGCTAACGGCTCAACAGTATCAATTTGGTATCGTTAGTGATTACAACAACACAGCGAACCCTTATGAATTCACTTTTGTAGCGACACCAAATTTTGATAACGCTAATCCCAATATGGCAGACATGCAGCTCACTGTGGCGATAACCGCAGGGAATAGCATCCAACCAAGTAGTTTTACGGAGCTGTTTGGTACAGGGTGGCAGGTCAATACAGCGCTTACAGGAGCTACGCTACAGGGCTTTGGAGTAGGAGATGGAAGTAAGGACTTATGGATATTTTCGCTTCCTGTTCCAACCTCAGAATTGACCACGCCCCATACTACAAACGCAGGCATACCGATACTATCTTTTGTAGTTGATAACATGCCAACTAGTGGAGAGATAGCAATATTAGAAAACAGTGACCCTATAGCTTTATCCTTGGCTGGAGTTGGTTTTGTGGTAGATAATGTGATCAATGCCGATCTTGGAGATGGTAATGGTACACAGGATTACTATGCGCAGACAGATCCAGTAAACAATAGCTTTATTTTTTCTTCCCTTTCAGTAGAAGAGATTACAGACAGCAGTCTAGAACTTGACCTTTATCCTAACCCTGCAAAGGATGTGGTTGAGGTCAGAGGTGATATTAGTCGAATACATACTATAGAAATCTATGCTATTAATGGACAACTAGTAAAGACTATTGAGTCACAATTTGAAAAGATCACCATAACAGAATTGGAATCTGCCGTCTACATCTTGAAGGTTTATGGAAATAACATGGGAGACAAAACCATGAGGCTAGTGAAACAATAATTGATGAAAAACCAAAAATAATTGCTCATATTGCTGTTGCATAGTTAAAGGGGTAAACAACAGCTATATTATCCTCCTTATTGTAATGATAAGGAGGTTTTTTATGTTTAAGATTATAGACCTTTTCTTTTTTCTCGGATTTATCAAGTAATATTTTAATTTTACACAACAGCTTAATGCCTCTTAATTAAAATAGAAAAGCGTCTAATGAAACCATTAAAATTTTATAAAAAGTACTTTAGGTCACAAATCAGAAAAAGAATTTTAGGGCCTCATGCTGTTGGGATTATCTATGATTCTAAAAATGGTTTGATTTCCATGTCTTTGGAAGATGTTATCATTGGAAAGCATTTAGGATTTAAAGGAAATTGGGGTATTGAAGAAGTAGAAAATTTATTAGAGCTAGTTAGTGAGGAAGATTCTATTTATGTAATAGGAACACATGTAGGGACAACACTCATCCCATTAGCAAAGAAGGCAAAACATGTCGTTGGGTATGAAGCAAATCCAACGACATATCAATATCTAGAAATAAATAAAGATTTAAATAAACTTTCAAACGTCAACTTATTCAATTTAGCAGTAGGAGATGAAGCGAAAAAAATAAGCTTCTATCAGAATACTATAAATAGTGGTGCCAGTAAAATAAGACCAGTAAAGGAATTCAAGCTGTATACTTACGATTCTCCAAACGTAGTCGAAGTAGATATGGTCACTATTGACGATCATATTAAAGCTGCAAACCTTCCTGCCCCAACAGGAGCTGTCATTGATATTGAAGGAGCAGAATATTTTGCATTAAAAGGGATGCAATCCTATTTGCAAAGTATGAAGTTTTTATACATTGAATTCATTGCGCATCATTTGCAATATGTCTCTAGCGTTTCTATTGAAGAGTTTCTAGGGCTTATCACACCACATTTTACCAAAGTGAAATCAAAGAATGGCAATAAGATCTACGATATTTCTAAAACCACAGGAGATTTAATTGAGTACTGCCAATATCTATTTGAAACAAATAAGTCAGATGACTTTTTGTTTACAAAAGATTAGAGGTAAATATTTTGTCTAGTTTAAATACTAAAACTAGCAAAACAAAGTTTGCTAAGTAGCAAACTGAACAACCAATGAAATTTCGTCAATTACTAGAACTCCCATTTCATCATTTCCAAGCTAAACAAGAAAAGTGGTTATATGTCATAAGCTGTAGCGTATTCTTTATGATATTCGCATTGGTTTATCAACCCTTTGGTTTAAGTGCTGAAATAGAAAGTGGAGAGCATACCTTTGTTCAGCTTTTTGCGCTCATAGGTTTTATTAGTACTGTCGTTTTTATTGTCTTGTGTGTAAGTCAGTTTGTGTTGCGAGAACGCTTTCCAAATACTAAGAACGACTTAAGATATTTTTTAAAGTGGTTTTTAATAGATATTGCCTTAGTCGTTTTCTTAAGTCTTATTGTAGAAATTACTTTCGATAACGATGAACTTAATAGTGTTGAAGCAATACTAGATGAATTGGTATTCGATGTTGTAATGACCTATTTTGCTTTAGTGTTTGTGCTTTTATATCCTGTATTAGGAACATGTATGTATGTGTATTTAAAACAATTGCACAACGATAAGCAGCAGCTCAAAACCGATTTGGATGTCGTGACAACACATTATAAAATGGTGTCTGGTAATGAAGAGTTAATAAAGATTTTAGATGAAAAAGGCGAATGCAAATTAACCATTCCATTAAATAATCTCTATGCCATTGAATCCAAAAACCAATACGTATCAATTAAGTACAAGCGTAATGATATATTAATGGAACAATGCATAAGAACTAGATTTTCAAAATTATTGGATGAACTCCAAGACATTCCGGGTATTTATAAATGCCATCGCTCTTTTGCTATAAACTTGTTTAATGTATTAGAATTGAAAACCATTAATCAGAAACCCAATGTAATTTTAGACGAAGCGGAAGCTTTAAGAATTCCTGTGTCTAAAACCTATCTTAAGGATGTGAAAGCACAACTTTCAAAATATTAAAAACATCCTCCTACTTGTAATTCTTTCCCAACAAAACGTTAAACCAAAATCATTTCGCACCTAAAAAAGGTATTCTGCACCTAAGCCAATAATACTCTACACTTCGGAGATATATGCGTCGTTATATTTGGCGAATCAAATCAAAAAAAACAATATCGAATCTATGAACAAAACATTGATTTTTGTAGCCCTAGCTATATCCTGGTTGGGCTTTGCACAAGAAAAGTATACCATAAGCGGTACACTAAAAGATCAAGCAAATGGCGAAACCCTTTTAGGTGCCACAATTTTACTAAAAGGAACAACTATTGGGACCACAACTAACGAATATGGCTTCTATTCGTTAACCGCTCCCAAAGGCAATTATACTTTAGTGATTTCATATTTGGGATACACTACCATTGAAAAAGACATTGTACTGGATAAAAATTTCAAGTTCAATTCAGAGCTTATTGAAGATGCAGACCAACTGGAGGAAGTAGTAATTACTGCTGAAGAATCTAAAAAAGTAAATCTGCGGACACCACAAATGAGTGTGGCAAAATTGTCGAGTCAGACCATTAAGCAAATGCCTGCCGTCTTGGGTGAAGTCGATGTGATAAAATCTATACAAATGCTACCAGGAGTTACCAATGCTGGTGAGGGAGCATCTGGGTTTAATGTTCGTGGTGGTGCAGAAGATCAAAATCTAGTATTACTCGATGAAGCGATTATTTATAACGCATCGCACTTATTTGGGTTCTTCTCGGTGTTCAATACAGATGCTATTAAAGACATTAAACTCTATAAAGGCGGTATTCCAGCACGATTTGGAGGTCGTGCGTCATCAGTACTAGACATCCGTCAAAAAGATGGTAATAGTAAAAACTTTAAACTTTCTGGAGGTATTGGTGCTGTGTCCAGTAGACTTACAGTTGAAGGACCGACCTTCAAGGATAAGGGATCTTTTCTATTGGCAGGACGTGCTTCCTATGCCAATATATTTTTGGCTCTAGCAAACAATAACAATCGTGCTGGATTTTACGATCTTAATCTGAAGACCAATTATCAGATCGATGATAAAAACAAATTATACCTATCTGGATATTTTGGGAATGATAATTTTAAACTCTCTAATTTCTTCACCAATTCCTATGGAAATCTTTCTGGAAACCTAAGATGGAATCATATTTTTAATGACAAACTGTTTTCTAACCTATCACTAATTTACAGCAGATACAATTATAATTTAGAGATTAATTCTGAAGGGATCGACTGGAAATCAGATATTAATAATTACAATCTTAAATATGATCTTGGGTATTATTTAAATGATAAATTAAAGTTCGATTTTGGAGTCAGTGGGATTTACTACAACTTTAATCCAGGACAATTAAATCCGTTAAACGAAAGTTCTGGGATCAATCCAATGAAATTGGATGATAAGTTTGCTTTAGAGGCTGGTATATATGCAGGTTTAGAGCATAAAATTTCAGACAAGCTTACAGCTCAATATGGGTTGCGTTACAGCTATTTTAATAGATTAGGAAAACAAACATTGAATAACTATGCCAATGGTTTGCCAGTAGTGTATAATTCTCAATTAGATATTTATGAACGAGCAGATCCAATTGGCGAAACGGAATATGGTAGTGGTGAAAGCATCGAGAACTTTGGGAATTTTGAGCCACGTTTTGCATTGTCATATCAACTCAATGAGAAATCGTCGTTTAAGGCTAGCTACAATCGAATAGCGCAGTATCTACACTTAATTTCCAATACGACCTCTGCAACACCTTTGGATGTTTGGGCACCAAGTGGAAAATTTCTTAAGCCTCAAATAGCAGATCAGTATGCAATTGGATACTTCAGGAACTTTAAGGATAACATGTTTTCTATAGAAGCCGAAGCATATTACAAGACCATAGATAATCGCGTAGATTATATTGATGGAGCAGATCTTATAGCACAAAACACCATAGAAACAGAAATTCTAATTGGAGAATCGAGAGCCTATGGACTGGAGTTACTCTTGCGCAAAAATAAAGGTAAGTTCACAGGTTGGTTGGCTTATACGCTTTCAAAGTCAGAACAACGTACACCTGGAGGGGCAGCTGGGGGCTTAGGAATAAACAATGGCGAATGGTACAACACACCTTTCGATAGAACGCATGATGTGTCATTCACAGGGAGTTATAAGTTCAATGATAAATGGCGTTTTGGGACGAACTTTGCTTTTCAGACTGGGCGGCCAGTTACATATCCAAATGGACAGTTTCAGTATAATGGATTGTCTATAGCTACTTATTCTGAAAGAAATGCAGACCGATTACCCGCATATCATAGATTAGACATATCTGCAACGTTAACCCCTAGAAAAAATAATAATAGGAAATGGCAAGGCGAATGGGTATTTAGTATCTACAACCTTTACAATCGTAGAAATGCTGCGTCAATTACGTTTGGACAAAATACAGATACAGGTATAAACGAAGCCACTCGTACTGCCATATTTGGCATTATTCCGTCAATATCTTACAACTTTAAATTTTAAAAAAATGCGTACAACATATAAACATTTAGTCTCGGTTTTAATAATGATTGGTTTATTTAATTCGTGTACAGACACGGTGGATGTGGATGTCCCGAATGGAGGCTCCAGATTAGTGGTTGAGGCGTCCATTAATTGGGAAAAAGGCACTTCGGGGCAAACACAAACCATAAAATTAAGTGAGTCTACAGCATTCTTTGATGCTAATCCAGATGTTCCAATTACAGGAGCTTCGGTAGTAGTTACTAGAGATGATGATGGATTGCAGTTTATTTTTGAAGACCAAAATAATGGTGATTATGTCACAACCAATTTTGAACCAGAAATTGACCAATCTTACACCTTAGAGATTGAATACAATGGACAGACATATACCGCGACTGAAACCTTGATGTCTGTCACTGAAATTAATGATATAGAACAAACCTTAGAAGGTGATGGAGATGAGGAAGAAATTCAACTTAAAGTATTTTTCGACGACCCAGCCAATATTGATAATTATTATTTAGGTGAGTTTAATTCATCAGTAAATACATTACTTACATTATCAGCGCTAAGTGATCAATTTACGGATGGTAATGAGAATTTCATAGAGTTTGACAATGAGGATTTGGTGGCTGAAGCAACTGTAGATATAAGTATTTATGGTATTTCTGAGAGCTATTACAATTTCATAAGTATCTTGATAGATCAGTCTGAAAGTGATGGAGGAGGACCTTTTCAGACCACACCTGTACAATTAAAGGGTAATTGCATTAATCTCAATAATCCAGATGAAGAAGTGCTGGGTTATTTTAGATTGAGTGAAGTCGTTAGGACAAATTATACGATCAATTAGAAGGTATGGCAAAAGTGTTGTGGGCTGTCAATAAACAAGTTGATTAATAGCTGTTGGCAGCCCAGCAACCACAAGTTAGTAGTGTGTTTTAAAATTATTATATCGACAAGATTTATAATCTCCTGACAGTTTTTTTATAAAAAAACACCAATGATTTTAAATCATATTTATAACTTTACACTACTTACCCCTTTAGCTATATTAATCAAATGCGCCAAATTTTCGTATCCCTATTGCTGCTAATTGCTTATGCAAATGCATATAGCCAAGATACTTCTTTGGACCAATCTGTAAGTGATTTAAAACAGAAGATTGAATCTTCAGAAAAAGCTGAAAAGCTAGAGCTGATGGATAGTTTAGCGTGGTTGGTTGTATATAAATCCAAGTACAATTACGATTCTATAGTAAAAGCAACAATAGACCATGCCTATCAACTAGATTCTATAAATATGGCAATGCGCCATACGTCTAGCCTTATTTATTACTATGCTAACAGAGTCAATAAAGCAAAGGAAGCCGTAGGTATCTTTAACGATTTTGAGAGTAGAAAGATTGATAGCAATGATTATAATCTCTTGGGAAGACTATACACCAATGCAGCGGATAGCTATTATTTTTCAGGAGAAACTCAAAAATCAATAGAGGTATACGATAAAGCAGAGCAGTTTTCTCTTAGAGCAAATGATTCTATATCCTATGCTCTGGCACGATCATACAAAGCTGGATCCTATTCAACTATTGGAAATTATGTAATTGCTTCAAAGCTCTTATTGGAAACTTCAGAATACTTTCAGAGAGCAAAAGATACAACTAACTTACTTTGGTCAAGAAATGAACTGGCTACGTTATATACTAAAATCGGATTCACTGAGGAAGCGAAAAAAGAACGCGATGAGATTATAAATATCGCCCGTCATCAACACAATCTTCAATCCCTTGTACCAAATTTATTTAATGCCTCATTAGAAGCACATTTACAAAATAATCAAAAGGATAGAATCGCTTATCTAAAAGAGGCTTACAAATATGTTACGGAGCCAGATTATAATTTTTCTCTTGAGCCAATAATAACCTATACCTTATTAGATGCATATGCTGTTACAGATAGTATGGATAAGGCAAAAGTGTTTTTTGATAAGATCCAAAGCACCTTTGCTAAACAAGAGCAAATACCCTATGAAAGTAACTATAGAACAGCACTAGCAGATTATTATATCGCAACAAAAGCATATGACAAAGCACTTGTTGAAGGACAGTGGGTACTAAATAAGCATAAGCAGACCGGCAACAATTGGGGTATTTATCATATGGATGAGCGATTGTCCAAGATATATAGAGCTATAGGAGACATGGAAAAATCGCATAATCATTATGTAGATTTTGTCACCCGAAGAGACTCTATTAATAGTGTGAAAAAAGCACTGGGATTGTCCTATTACCAAACCTTATACGAAACTGAGAAACGCGATTTCAAGATAGCAGCTCAAGAATCTGAAATTACAGTTCTGGATAGAGATAATACAATTAAGAAACAATGGATGCTATTTGGAGGACTTGGATTAGTGCTTGGCTTTACAATTATTTATCTAATACGCTCCAGAAACTTTTCAAGAAAAGAAAAACACAACCAGGAATTATTTTCACAAGAATTGATTAAGACCCAAGAAGACCAGCGTACTCAAGTAGCAAGAGATTTACACGATAGCGTAGGGCAAAAGTTGATGCTTCTTGCCAAAAAGGTTAAGTCTTACAAGGATACCGATATTGATAATTTGGCTAACAACACCTTAGATGAGCTCAGAGGAATTTCCAGAGGACTCTATCCCGCTACTTTTGAAAAGTTAGGTGTTACTGCCAGTATAGAATCTATGATCAACGAAGTAGATGCTAACACAAACTTATTTTTCACAACAGAGATTGACAATATTGATGATGCCTTATCTAAGCAAGAGTCTTTGCACTTGTATAGGATTATTCAGGAAGTTCTCAATAATACTGTAAAACATGCTAATGCTAAATCAGTATCAGTAACTATTTCTAGAAAAGGAGATGTGATTGAGACCATAATAAAAGACAATGGTGTTGGATTTGAGTTTAACGAAAAACGACACACAGTTTCTAGTTTGGGGATGAAAACACTTTTAGAACGTGCCAAAATAATTAAATCAAAGTTGCTTATAGATAGTGATAAAAATAAAGGCACAACAATGCAACTTATTACACCATTATAAGATGATAAAGAAAGAAGACATATCATTAATACTAGCAGACGACCATCCAATGCTCCTCAAAGGACTGTATGATGAACTGTCCGTAAATAATTATAATGTCGTTGGGCAAGCGAATAATGGTATGCAAGCTTTAGAACTCGTTTTGAAGTTGAAACCAACAATAGCGCTTTTGGATATAGACATGCCATTGCTCACAGGGTTTGAAGTCGTAAAAATGGCAAAAGAAAAAGGTACTTCAACTAAGTTTATCATCTTATCTTATCATAAAGAAATAGATTATATCACCAAAGCCAAAACATTACAACTCAATGGCTATTTACTGAAAGAAGATAGTTTTTTTGAAATAGAACGCTGTATAGAAGCAGTACTCGATGATGAAATTTATTTTAGTAATTCTTTCGATAATCTCGCCATTGAAAATGCTTCAGAAGAATTAAAGCGATTAAAACTTCTCACACCTTCTGAAGTCACCATCTTGAAACTTATCGTTCAGGGAATGACCAATACCGAATTGTCAGATAATCTTGGAGTTTCTGTACGTACTGTTGAAAAGCATCGCAGCAATATAGTCAACAAGCTTGAAATTGAAGGCGGTACAAATGCAGTTATTAACTGGGCATTAAAGCACAAAGATGTTATCATAGACTTCTAAATTTTTCTTATTCTTATTTAAAACTATCTCTCTATACGTGCTTACGCTTATAAAGTACGTGGACTCTCGTATTTCAAGGTATATCTTCCCATTCTAACTTGCACCCATTAACTTTTTAATACACCCCGACATGCAAACTCATTATTTGCGAGGAGTGGTTTTTAGAAAACCACTTTCTTCTTTTTGTACACGATTGAAACTGGCTTGTGTGATAATTATTTTATCAGCCTTTCAATTGCAAGCCCAGACATTTACAGTAACCAAAGCAGATGACACCGATGATGGTGTTTGTGATGCTGCGGACTGCTCATTAAGAGAAGCATTAAAAGCTGCTTACCAAGCCAATGGAGACAATATCATCAATTTTGCGTCTCCATATTTCGACACGCCAAGAACGATTACTCTAGAACTAGGACAAATAGAAATCGGTCCACCATCTGGAGGACATGGTGGGGATTATATTATTAATGGTCCGGGTCAAAACCTATTAACCATTGATGGTAATTTACAATCTAGAGTATTCTATGCTGGATTTGGTCATATCGATGTTGAGATTAATAATTTGACTATAGCCAATGGAAAGCCAGACCAACCTGGTACTGCAAATGATAGTCAGCCATACCCGCAATGGGGAGGAGGTATTATGAAGCTAGGAGGAGACCCAGGCAGTTATTGTCGATTGATTAATGTTACCATAGAAAACTGCGATGCTTTAAGAGGAGGAGCAGTCTCATCTTACGGTGGTAATATGTATTTGGATGGTGTGACTCTTAGAAACAATACTTCTACTGGTTATGGTTCAGCTATTGAAGAGGAAGGACGGATTTTCGAGATCAAGAATTCTGCAATCTATGGCAATTCCGGAAGTGCACCAATACGCATGCATGCAAGTATTGCTAATGTTGATTTTAAAATGGAAAATACAACCATTAGCGGAAATACCTCACCAAATGGTGCCTCAGCAATTGAATTTATTACTACTGGAGGATATTCACAAGTACTCAATATGAACAGTAATACGATTACCAATAATACTTCAGATAGTGATGGAGAAGCTGGTGCAGCCATTACGTTTTCTGCTGGAATTAGTGTCGATGGAACCATTGATAATTCTATTATTTCAGGAAACCTAGCCAATGGCTCACCTTCAGATATTGGTAACGATAGTTTCGTTCCAGATAGCGGGAATAATCTTATCGGTACAGGCGCAACCCAAATAAATGCCATCAGCAATATTTTTAATGTCAACGATCCCTTATTAGCACCACTAGCCGATAATGGCGGAAACACATTGAGTCATTTGCCTTACGGGAATAGCCCGGCATTGAATGCTGGTTTTACAAATCTTCCTACCGATCAGCTAGGCAATGCCAGAGACATCTTGGGTACTGATGATATTGGTGCAATTGAGTTACAGGCTGTAGGTAGTTATGTAGTGACTAAAACAGAAGATACAAATGATGGCGTTTGTGATGGCGATTGTTCGTTGAGAGAAGCATTTATAGCAGCCAATAACGATCCAGGAACTGATGTTATAGAATTTTCGTCATTATTTGATTCCCCTCAAACCATTACGGTAAGAGCACCAGAATATCAAGATCCAAACAATACATCGTCTCCTATACTTTATGGACAAATGGAAGTTGGTGCAGCAGGTGGATTTGGAGGCTCATTAATTATTAAAGGACCAGGTCAGGATTTATTGA
Organism: Winogradskyella sp. 3972H.M.0a.05; assembly: GCF_040493455.1. Lineage (NCBI taxonomy): Bacteria > Pseudomonadati > Bacteroidota > Flavobacteriia > Flavobacteriales > Flavobacteriaceae > Winogradskyella > Winogradskyella sp. 3972H.M.0a.05. Next base: position 34,752 of record NZ_JANFDA010000012.1, read on the forward strand.
CTATTGATGGAAATAATGCTTCGAGAGTATTCTATAATGGATTTGCGCATCTCAATTTAAGCATAAGCGACTTAACCATTATCAATGGTAATTCAGCAACTATTCAAGGTCCATATAATACCTATGGTGGAGGTATTCTGTTATTAGGAACGAACACAACAACTCTGAACAACGTAACAATTGGATCCTGTACTTCAGATAATGGAGGTGCTATCTCTTCATGGACAGGAACTATAAACTTAGAAGGCGTTACACTCAGAGATAATAGCGCGAGTTATGGTGCAGCCATAGAAAGTGAAGCAGGAACATTAAATATCAATAATTCTGCAGTCTATAACAATAGTGGAGCTGAAGCGCTTAAAGTTTGGGCTTCAAACTCATCTTCAAGTCAGACCTTGATTATAAACAACTCTACCATAAGCGGAAATACAGCACCAATTGGAGGTTCAGCGATTGAAACACGTACCAATTCTGGACGTACCACAACGATGCTTATTATGAATAGTACAATAACTAATAATGAAACCGAAACAGCTGGTGATTCAGCAGCCATAAGTCATCAAGGGACACTTAATTCCACGACTTGGACAGTACATAATTCCATTATTTCAGGAAATAATGCTGAAGGTGCTCCGGCTGATATAGCTTTCCATGATTTAGAGCCAGGAAGTAGTTATAACCTTATAGGAACAGGAACGTCAATAACTAATGGGGCCAATAATAATTTCATTGGTGTAGATGACCCATTATTAGCACCGTTAACGGATAATGGTGGTAATACCTTGAGCCATTTGTTCTACGACAACAGTCCAGCGTATAACAATGGAACATCTTTAGACTCATATAAGGTTTTGGACTTTAATGGTGCAACAACCATTGACTCCATAGAAGATACACTATTTGGGAGCGACCCTAATTACTGCGACCTGTATGCCTTTACGGCACCTGCAACAGCACGTTATGAGTTTACCTTTAGCGGAACTACAGAATACTTAGGCAATGATGCAGATCCGGACAATCCTAGGGAAGGTCTCTCCATATATTTATGGAATAGCGGTCTTGTAGTAGATAGTGGTTTCTTTTCGGATAGGCCTGAGTATGTAGGGCATACCAATAGGAATAATGATGGCTCCTATTATGACGATGGTGGTGGTAGTCAATTCTTTGACCTTGTAGCCGGAGAACGTTATTTGTTTTATATGTCTACCTATTTTAATAATAGTTTAGCTACCTATAACGGAGAGCTAAGGGTCGTCGATAATGATATTGAGCTTAACGATCAAATAGGAAACCCTAGAAATCAAGGAGGTGCTTATGATATTGGAGCTATAGAATATGTACCACAGACCTTACGTGCTCGTGTGTATTTACAAGGAGCGGCACTTAACAGAAGTGAGGAAGATGGTGAAGAAGACTTAATGCGTGATGACCTCAGAGTTGCTAATATTATTCCAACAGAGAGTCCATATCCAGATAAGATAACAACTGATGAATCGGTATTTACAGCAATAACAGAACCCGACGAAGCTATTGTAGATTGGATCTGGGTCGAGTTTAGGGATAAAGACGATAATACAAAGGTTATACATGGACAATCAGCACTTCTAAATCGCCATGGTTTTATAGTGGGTATTGATGGGCAATCTGTCTTCACACCTGCAGTATTAAGAGATGATTATTATGTAGCGATTAAGCATCGCAATCATCTTGGAATCATGACGGCTGTACCTGTGCCAATTAATAATAATTCAAGCTTGGTTGATTTTACAGATGCCAATGACATTATTACCTATGGCACAAATGCTCAGGCCACTTATGGTATGCCAACGGATATGCTAGGAATGTGGGCTGGTGATAGCAATAGCGATGGTAAAGTGAATATAATTGGTAATAACAATGATAACAATAGCATAAGGGATGCCATATTAAATCATCCTGTGAATCAAAGTTTGCCTCAACTTTTCTATGGCTTTACTGTTGTAGGATATACCGATCAAGATATAAACCTTTCAGGAGGCGCTAACATCATAGGAGAAAATAATGATAATGTTAGATTGAGGGACAATATTTTGGGTCATCCAATACAAATCATTTTACCTCAAACTTTTTATGGTTATAACATCTTGGAGCAGTTGCCAACAGCAGTATCTACATCTAGAATGGCTTTCGATGCCGAAGTGACTCAGAAAAACAAACAATAAACCCCTTAGTTATGAAACGATTATTACAGATTATATTAATGACATTGAGTTTCTCACTCATGTCTCAGAACTATCAATTTGGTATTGTAAGCGATTATAACAATACAGGCAATCCATACGAATTCACTTTTGTGGCTACACCAGATTTTGATAATGCAGCACCTAATTTTGCTGATATTCAACTTACGGTGTCCATTTCCACAGGAAACACTATGCAGGTCAATAGTTTTACGGAAATTATTGGAACCAATTGGCAAGTTAATACCGGACTAACAGGAAGTACACTTCAAGGTTTTGGCGCTGGAGATGGAAGTAGAGATTTATGGATTTTCTCATTGCCTGTACCAACATCGGCATTAACAACACCTCATTCAACAGGGCAGGAGATTCCATTACTCTCCTTTGTAGTTGATAACGATCCGGATTCAGGCTCAATAGCTATCTTGGAAAACGATGATCCTATAGCAGTAGCTCTCGCTGGAATAGGTTTTGTGGTAGATAATGTGATTAACGTCGATCTAGATGATGGAAACGGAACGCAGAATTATTACGGAAGTACAGATCCTAATAACAATGAATTTATATTTCAGTCATTATCAATAGAAGAAATTACAGAAGATACATCAGATATAACGCTGTATCCCAACCCAGCTAGAGATGAGGTAATGGTAAAAGCAACAAATATTAGTATTGATGAAGTTGAAATCTTTACTATTGAAGGCCGACGCGTATTACAAATCGATAACGTATCAGGCAGAATAGATATCAGCCAATTACCTTCAGCAGTATATATTGTGAAACTATATAGCGATTCTGGAAAAAGCAAAACAATCAAATTAGTTAAAGAGTAATAGAAAAAGGAAAACAACTATTAAGTGTAGTAAATGGTTGATTTAAAAAGCCTTCATGATTTACAGTGAAGGCTTTTATATACGTGTTAGTACCTACATATTACGTGTTTGCGCTTATTTCTTCGTGAAGTACTTCACTTTAACTTGCACCTGTTAATGTATTTAACCCCTTTACAATGAAAGGTACCCCGTTCTTTTTAAGAAATAGAAAAAATGCGAAAAGCATTATTTCGAAAGTAAATCCATTTTACAACATTTCGGAAGAGTTGTCCGCGAGGCTCATTGCGTCGAGGATGCTTTTGTTGTAATACTAATAGAAGAATAAATATAAACGACAACCCTTTTAATAAAACACAATGAAACGCATATTACAAATAGTATTGATGGCAACGGCCATGACCCTAACGGCACAGACCTATGAGTTCAGTGTTGTGAGCGACTACAACAACACTGGCGACACCTATGAGATGACCTTCGTGGCGACGCCAGACTTCACCAATGCCTCCCCGAACTTTGCGGACATGCAGGTTAGCTTTGCCATCACGGCGGGCAACA
>NZ_JANFDA010000013.1:0-27594 GCF_040493455.1 Winogradskyella sp. 3972H.M.0a.05
CCGTAACGGTAGCCATCAGTGGCACCGTGACGCCTTGGGATTAGCATCCCAAATGGATAGTAGTCATTAAATGCAACTACGTCTGGTACAAAGGTACCAAATAAGTCTACTTCATTGGATGTAGAAGCTACGCTCGAAATCTCAGCGATACTCAAATTGCTAAGTACAAAGCTCTCTACTTGTGTAAAGCTATTGTCAACACGGACAATAAATTTATGGAGTCCACTATTATTGATAGGTAATATAGTACCTATTGTGCCAGAGTCGTTAACAAATTGACTATATACGACTTGACCTTGAGGGTCGTGAATCTCAAAAATAAGATTCGCTGTCACTAACTCCCGGTCTATATCTATTTGAATAGACATAATCGCTCCTGTAGTAAGGTCGTATTCAGCATATGCTCCAGAGTCTTTATCAAAGTAACTAACATCTAACGAGTTGTCATCATTCAGGTTTATTGAAGCTTTGTTATATTCGTTCCATTTGGATTTAAAAGAATCGCTTCCAAACCAAATCTTACCAGTATTCGAAGCCGGTAATTTACGATCGGTAACCACTGTAAGTACATTACCTAGGTGATTGGTCATTTCGTAACGTTTATCTCCTACCAGACGTTCGTATTTATAGACATTAATCATTCCTGGTACAGTAGGATCATTGTCTTGAGCATCTAGGAAGTCTGGATGACCGTCGACATCTTCATCTTCATTAGTTGGATCTCCATCGCCATCGTCGTCTTCTTCTTTTGTAATGTAACCATCATTATCATCGTCGATATCTAAATGGTTAGGACTTCCATCACCATCTGTATCTAGTAAGTACACATCTTCACCATCATCTGGATCGTCATCAAATGTGTTTTCGAAAGATGTAAGGACATTATCGTCATCGTCATCTATATCTAAATAGTTAGGGCTTCCGTCATTATCGAAATCTTCATTGTTATTGTACTCATCTATTGTAAGAACTGTATCATCATCATCGTCATCATCTAGATAGTTTGGTATCTCATCCTCATCAAAGTCATCATTTCTTGGATCTCCATCGCCATCCAGATCTTCATTTTTAGTTAATATCCCATCCCCATCATCGTCGTCATCTAAATAGTTTGGTATATCGTCTCCATCTGTATCATCATTGAGTGGTGTTCCTATACCATCTACATTCTCATCAATTGTATCAACACCATCTCCATCATCATCGGGATCTAAATAATCTGGCGTACCATCATTATCTGTATCTTGAGCATCTGAGTAATCACCATCTCCGTTTGGATCCCAGTTTTCTTCCTCATTCAATACTGTATCATTATCGAGATCGTTATCTGGTCCACAAGCACCTTCAATCCAACGAGAGGAATCTAGGTTGGGGAGTGTTAGCTCAACACTTCCAGATACAGGATTTTGGCCCACAAAATCGAATTGGAAATCTCTTTGCGTACCATTGATGTCATAAGCTAGGTTACACATGTCGAAATCGTTATTAGACACATAAGAAGCCGCTAACAGCCCTGAACTACTTGTATAGGTGTTGACTTCAGTTACTAACTCCCCTGCTGTTGATGCGTAGGTAACACCATTGTGAATAAGTGTAACTTGGAAGTCGTTATTACCAACAACACTTACGTTATAGAATATCTCTTGTGTATCATAATTTTGTGCAACTGAATTGGTATTTGATAACTTAAACTTGGTTTGAGTAACATTAAAATTTCCTCCGTTTGACACATATTCTGTAAATGTAAGTTGAGGATGATACTTATAAAGCGTTGGATCATTATCATCTACTTCTTTAATGACGCCTACTCGTACTGTACTTGTTGAGCCAAGACTATTGTCCGCTAATTGATAAATATTGCGTCTAAGCACCACAGACGAATTCATTGTTACTTTGGTATCTAAAGTGTAGCTATCGCCATTCGTGAAGCTTATATCCAAATCATTGTCCGTAAAACTGCCTGCAAACCCATCTGTAGACAAAAAGCTATAAGCACAGTTTTCGCAATAGTCACCATTATTTGGGCTGCTTGGCTCTATAGGATCACCAGCCGTACGATTTAGATCTTCATTACTATAATTAGCAGATGCAAGCTTATATTTGATGTATTGCTGCATACCCAATCGACTACTTCCATAAATATTATGCTCCTTTAACGAGTATGCCAAAGATCCATCTGATTTTGAAGGTGGTGTATCCGTAAGGTTATTAACAGCTAAAGGGTTGCCTTGCGCATCTCTAAGGTAGTAAGTCGTAGTGCTTGCTGATTTACCTGGAACAGTTTTTGATAATCTGTTCCCTAAACCGTCATAAGTAAACTCAATGAAACCGTCATCAGTTTTGATGCGTTTTACCTTACCACTAACCATCCATAGAATCTCATGTAAATTTTCAGAGTCGTCAGAAATTAACTGACCTATTTCGTCATACTTATAATTCTCAAACAATTGTTCATCTATGTCTGTATCGAAGAGACCGTAGTTAGTTTGAGAGTCTGCTGCAAAGTTTAGACGGTTAGTACGATTACCATTATCGTCTGTATAGTACACATAATTCAACTGGTCCATTTGCGTACCCAGTGCATCTCTATTGAGTTCTAAAAGGTTTCCGTTTTTGTCATAACGATAACTTGTGTCATAGCCTCCAGGGCTTCCAACAACTGTGGTGGTATTGGATTCAATAAACATAACATTGTTACTCGCCTTTATTCTGTTGAGCTGGTCATATTCATAGCTATTTGATAGAATATCTAATTTTTCTTCTTTAAGCGCTCTTAGAGCGGTAGTCATCTGCTTTATATTACCATTATAAAGATTTTTATTAGGTATTTCGGAGACATATTGATTTAGATTAAGCAGTCTACTATCATAATTAGATTTATAATCTCCATCATAGTACCTAAGCGTATACCCATAGGCATCTTTAGCCACTTTATTATTGAGACCAAAATGACCATCATTACCTATATCATCTTCAGCATTTATTTTTTCAGCATTAACTCCTTTTAACCATCCCTGAATCGTATACGCGTAATCCATTCCTTGCACTTTTTTGTCTCCTACAAGTACTCTAGCCAATGGTCCATGCTTATAATAATCATATTCAGCTTCATTCTCCCAAATGATACCATCTGTTGAAGTCTGAACATCTAGAATTCTGTTATCTGCATCATATGAATATTTATGGATAAATTGATCTTTTTCTCCTTTTTGATATGTTACAGTATTTACATTACCACTTATCAAATCATATTCATATTGGGTCTTCTTGATATTCTGATTGAGTAGTACTAATCTCGAATCATTAATGTCTGTAATCAATTCTTTGACATTACCGTGTATGTCATAGCTATAGAACAAGGCATTATCATAGTATTTTTCCGCTACTGGATAATTAGAGTAATATAATACCGAGGTAACACGATTCCTATTGTTATAAGCATTATAGTCTTCAAACAGTGCACTAACATCCTGACTGAACTCTCTATCATAAAGTGTCACTGTCACTTCATCTCTGTTTTCAGAAAGGTTATTTGGAAAGCTTAGTTCGTTTACTTCATCGATTTCAATATTTGGATCGAAATGACTTACTAAGCGCCCTTCATCATTTATATCATAAAAATCATATGGTAACTTAACCTGACCAGCTTCTTTGATTCTACCTAATTCATCATAAGAGGTATAACTAAAACTCTCTAATTGTCTACTGGTATTAACAATTCTTACATTATAAATTGATTTATTTTCTTCTAAGATTGAACTGTCAAAACGCAAAGGAGATTCAGGAAATAAAGCTGAAATAGTTTTAACATTGACTCCGTTAACATAAAATTTCATCTCCCCGTTTATCCTTTCAATTTTTATTTTATCACCTACATTCCAAGGGCCTAAATTGGTTTGACCTAATCCCCAAATCCAAAGGTCTCCATCAGATCTATGATACATTCTGTAATCAATGTCGCTATGGTTTTGGTTACTATCTTGATAGGTTAAGCCTAGCATAACACTCCTATTGGTTTCATAGGCGCCTGATAACTCCCACTCAACGTAACCATCCTCATATATCAACTCTTGTGAAGATGTCCCTGCATTCCAAGATCCACTACCTCCTGCATTCTTAGTAATTACATTACCACTAACACTAACATTTACCTGATTAATAAATGTTGGGACTTGTGTAACTTCTTCAAAAAAACCAGCAACAGGTTTTATCTGCTTAGCATTCTGTGACATCACAATACGACCGAGATCATCATAAGCAAATCGAGTTTCACCTCCATCTGGAGTATTTTGATATACCAATTGGTTCAAAGAATTGTACTTATATCGTGTTCTTAGATCATGGCTTGGAGCAGGTGCTGAAACTATGTTTCCTGTTTCTCTAGCTGTATTTATGGCAGCATTATCTGCATTTTCAAGTCGATCTACACCTTCAGGAGATACGGTTTGCATTAAGTTACCCGCCTGATCATAATAATATAGTGTATACTGGTATTCTTTATCGTCATAGGTAAGGTCGAAGGTCTCAACCAGTTTATCCATTGCAGCATTGATATAGGTGTTTGTAAACCATTGCCTTTGTTCTTCCAAATATTGCTCATAGAGGTCATTGCCATAGGTTTCTTGAATATTAGTAATAAACTCCTCACAGTCATCAGTAACCTCTACCTCTGGTGTATTTACTGCAATTGTTGCAGTAGGACAAACATCTGTATTACTTGGCAAGTACTCATCATAGATATACTCTAACCAGTTGAGTGTATCATCATTTTGCCCATTAGTGGTAATGTAAGTTGAATAAGCATCAATAGCAGTTGGTGTATTTGGATGTCCAGCACCTAAAGCATGTGTGCTAAAAGAGAAGAATGATATAAAGTTTGGATTGTCAACACCATCAACATCCAATCCAAATTCGGTAACATAATCTAAATAGTGATTCAGACTATACTTATATCCTAAATCACAAAATGCGTCTTTATCTAACCACTCTGGTAAATCAAATCCAGGGACTAAGTCACTTACTTGATCATTGTTTGAATCTTGTCCTAAAGTATTTTGAAACTCAATCCATGCTACATCACAACTTACTGTAGGTACAGGAACTGGTATACAATCAATACAATCCTTGCTATTTGCGTAACTAGTACTCGTATTTGATGGACTTGATAATGGAGGACAACAACTAAAGTCAATTATCTTAGTTCCAGAAATGTTTATGGGAGCAACAGCGGAAAAAGTTGTATTAATGGTAAATGTAGTTCCGTTACTTTGCAAATAAGTTATTATAACTTCATTGCCATCTAATTCAAAGAGTGGGTTTACAGAGACACTTTGTATTTCTGTAAATCCTGTAGATGAATTTACTCCTAAACCAATACCTAAAATAGTAATGCCATCTTTTTGGATATAAGCTATATCTTGATTATTAGTAGTATAAAAATAGGTCATAGACGTTAAGATGTCTGGATCTTGGAAAAACTCAGGTAAGAACCCACCTGAGTAGGATACATAATTATTTATACTAACAGGAGTTGTAGAGAAAAGCGCATTATTATCATGAAGTTCGTTTAATAAATCCTTGAGACTTTCTTCAAAAAGCTCTTGGTTTTCACACTCATAAGGATTTGGGTAGTTTAAACCAATATTAGGATCAAAATGATCATAATCATCATTACCAGCTTGGCTACCATCTGTTCCACAATTACCTATGTTGGCGCAAGAATATCCTGTAAATACCACTTCATAGGTATCAAGTGTGTTCCCGTCCTCAACAACAATAGCTAAGAATGAGAATGTTTGTTGATTATTTGCATCTGTACCCGTAAAAATCAAATCTTTTGCTTCAGCAATATACCATTGCCCTGCACCGCCTCCGTAATTATTCCAACTATAACCTACTTGGTCTTCTAAAATAATACTACAAGTATCACCATTATTGACATTAGTATCTAAATCATTAGCATCCCCTACATAAATGTTTAAATCATTGCTGGCATCTATTCCAGAGTATATTTTTAAAACATCTGTAGATGGTGCTGTTAAAGGCTCATTAGCGTTATCTATTATAATTTCGCCTCCTAAGGCTTCATAGAGATCTGGAGTGAGGTATTGTGTATTAGTATAGGCATTGTTTACCGTCATTGGAATAGAAGTGCCTCCTTCGGTAAAGAATCCATTAAGTAATAATGTCATGTCCAAAACATTTGGACAGTTCCCTGTTTGCAACCACGTTAAATAATCCGTGTCATTTTCCATACCATCTGCATCTCCTTCTTCCATATTTTCAGATAATATATCATAAGGTAAGAATCGTCTACTTTTAACAACATATTCTCCATCTGTAACATTGTTCTCACAGATTCCTTCATAGTTCGTGTTATCAGAATTATTCACGTTGTAATAAAACGAAAATGCGGTGTGAAATTCGGAAGGGTAAGCATCAACAATTATACTTAGGGGGTTATTACTTAGGTCCTCGATACATCCATTATAAAATCCATTTTGGTTAGCAAAAATGCTCGACATGATGTATATAATCTTGTCTTTTGTACTGAGATAAATAGATCTATAGTTTACCCAAAACTCTTGTAATTGATCTGGGTCATTATTTAAAGCTGCGGCCACTCCATTTAAACTACTTGGTATCATCGGGTCACAGTCAAATAACGTAGGATCACCACACATTAACATTCTGAAAGCACCTTTCCACATAGGTTCTCCTGTACCGTCGAGATCGTGCTTCAATGCATAAGTCATCAAGGCTCTTCTGGCATCTAACTCATTCAGAATAGTATATGTTTCACCATTTAATGAAAAACTTTGATCCTGACTGTTTACATCATAATCATTATCTATTTTTACCGTACCATTGACAATACTATTGATGCCATTGCCACCAACACCATTGTAATTGACAGTTTCATCAAAATAAGGGTCTAAATCTAATAGCAGTAATGGGTCATCATATAGATCTAGTAACTGAGAATTACCTGCTATTGGTGTATTTTCAGTATCGCCTGGAGCTACTTCGTAGTATAAGGTTTTTAGGTATTCATCAAAAGCTGTAGAGCTTAAGTTTATAGGCGCGTTAGTATACGTTAAATCTGTCTTTGCCTGAGTTGTACAAATTTCATTAAAAAATGCTGTATAGCCCACCTCTGGGTGATAAAATAATAATGATTGTGCCCAACTTAATTTCCATTCATCTCTAAAATCCTCTGCATGTCTCAAATGGTTTGGTCTTACCAAAACATATCCATCTTCATTAACAATAGGCTGCCCGTTTTGGTCAATATATTCATTGCTATTTGGTGGTAAGAAGTCTGTATGGATAGCAGGTAATAAGCTTACGAGGTTTGTTCCCTCTTCTTCGATATAATTCCCATTTTCATCAGTCTGCGGTGTTACTTCTACAAAAGCTTGATTGCCTTCATCATTGAGATATTCATCAGGTCCTCCATCAATACTTACAGGATGCCTCCAAAGTGGTAAGTCTAGATTTGCACTATTTGGTAAAAACGAATTATTAGAGCCATCACCAGTATTATAGATACTAAAACGTTCATTGATATTAGCTCCCTCATCATCAGCAAAGATGGCATATTGCTCTCCTGGTCTAAAATCTTGTAAAAGTCTTAAGCTAGCAATAATACAATTTGGAGCGAATTCGAATTCGCCTGCTTCTCCTTCTTCAGATAATTCTTCCAAACCATCACAAGTAGCTATTCTAGCATTGTAAATTGCTATCAAAGCAGCAGTGTAAGCATCTATTTGTTCTTGTGTCAACACATTATATGGAGGTTGATAGCCACTGATATCTGCTTGGATTTCTGCTATTCTTGCTGCTACATATGCATCAGCATTAGCATAAGTTTGCTCAAACGTAGCACAGTCTTCAAGACTTAACAAACAATTGTTATCTACGAGATTGAGGGTAAAGTATTCTTCTGGTAGAATACAAGCACTAGCCATATAATCAGCTAAGTATGCTTCAAAGGCTTCTTGGTTAATTGTTATGGATTTACTAATCTCATATTCGCCTTGCTTTAAGGCGCCTTGGGACGTTTCAAAGGTAATGTTAACAGGATTTGTAGGATTTGTTCCTCCTGGGTCGAATGTTCCTAGTTGTTGATTAAATACAGATACAAAACCTTGATTATCTTGGTCAGTAGAGACCTGTTCTCCACAGTCATCCAATAGGCTTATCGATAAATCATACACAAAAGGATAGTTCACATCACAAAATAGCTTGCTATCAATTACTGCAGAATAATTAAGCTTGAATCTATCATTATTTGTTAATGCCATTTGAGTTCCTGAAAATTGCAAACCATCTTCAAAAGCTCCAAAAGCTCCAGAAGAGAATCGATAATTTTTATCGGCATTAGTATCAGGATCCGTACTATTCAATTTGCTCAATAAATCGACATTAAAATCGGTATGTGTTCCATTATCGTGTTCTGGTAGAGCATCTAAACTAACTGGGGTATTTCCTGCCAATGCCGTTGCTATGGTTCTACCTTGTGGGTCAATGTAGCTCACACTTATCTGACCGTTAGGATCTATAACTGTATTCTTTTTATAGAACTTATTATACCCTACTTTATAGCCAAATAATCGGTTTAGTTCTGATTGGTTAGGCGTTCCATAATGATACTTCATCTCATGAGAGCTCCCTAACTGATGTGTTTTTCCAACACCTGATTTGCGCTTTATACGACCTGTATTGTCATTGGTATATTGAATTTGCGAGAACGGGTATTCTTCTGCATTTGGGATAAAGTAATCTCTCGTATCTGTTTTTAAATCGAGATTTGGAGAATAATAAAGGCTGGCTCCTTCTGTATTTAACATACCGTTGGTAGTGAGTGCGTCTTCACAATTGTCGGCGTTAGGATTTGACCAATCAAAATCTAAATGCGTATACACATCACCATTTAAATTGAGATTGAAATCAGGGTGGAACCCTAGGTTTGCTCTTTTAGCAGGTGCTGGTAATACTTCTACTGCTGGCCTTCCTTGATTATCATAAATAACTTCTCCAACAATGGCTGTTCCATCAGTTTTTATTTTGGTTACAGTTTGTCTATTTCTTAGAGTTCCATCAAAATAACTTACAACTTCTTTCTTTTTCCCATCTTCCGCATAAGATGCTTGAAATTGCCAATTTTTCCCTTGTTCATGAGAATGTGTTGTAAGAAAATCATTCCAGTCAGATACAGTAATTGAAGTATTGGAATCAGATGTCCATTCACCATAAAACAATTTGGATGTATTTTCAAAATTTCCATTTGTGTTAGGTTCATCAGCTCTAAATCCTATTGCTCTCACGCGATATACTAAATACCCATTAGCATAGATCAAGGGTAATCTATAGCTAGTGTTTGAGGTGCGTATTCTCGTACTATTCTTTTTAAAGTCATTAAGACTAAGTAGTATGGCTGTGGCTGGTAGTGGAGTGGTTATATCAGTTTCAGAATAGTTATCAATCCAAGTCCATTCTAAATCATAATACTCAGCACCAGTAACTGTATTCCAACTAATTTCTACCTCACTAGCATTAAGCTCATTAGAGCTTATTTCGCCGTTGTCATCATAGTCAAAGAATTGATGACTAAGTGTAGGCAATACAGTAGTTAATCGTTTGTACCTATTTCCAGAATATTTAAGCTCTAAATACACATTACCCGGATTATCTGATCCAATGACTTGATTTGTAGATTTGTCGGTAACTTTAATCGTTTGTATTGTAACTCTTAAACTTTGTGCACCATCAATTCGTTTAAGATCTAAATCATTAAAGTTCCCAACATTACCAAAAGGACTATATTCTATAGTAAAGGTTTCCGCAAAAGAAGAACTTACACTATTATCGGTCATGTCAATAATTTCTACCTTCAATTCAATGTAATACGAAAACCACATAGACGGATCAATGACAATATCATCCAAAATGCCTACAGAGATCTCAACTGCTGGATTTTCCACAACACTATTTGGGAAAAAGAAATTAGGGTCTTCGATTAAAAGATCATTGTTAACCTCTAATTCAGATGGCTCTAGCGAAGCAATGGCGACATCTGTCTGAGCACTGAGATTACCGACTATTAAGCAAAAAACTGCGATACAATGTGTTACAAATTTTTTCATGTTGGTGGGTTTGATGGCTTTATTTATTGAACTAGGATTTTATAATTTTTGGTATATTCTGATGACGTTATTGACGTATCATTAATGTCTAAATATTTATTCAGATTAAAGAGATTCTCATCTATTATTGGCTTCTTATCCAAACCATTTATGACAATCTCTAATCGTTCTTTTTTTGTGTTTGAGCTATTGGGTATAAATTTCTTTTCAACAGATGTGTTGAAATAATAAATTTGTTTTTTAATGTGATGATTCTTCTTAGAGACTTGAAAAATAATCTTGTCGTATGGGAGCTTTAATTCATTACTTTTAGAAATACTGCATTCCCAATAACTGCCTTTGTCTTTTACTTCCTTGTTCTCAAACTTATCTAGAATCTGTAGAAAAGGAATTTGACTTTCAAAAACCGAATTGTCTATGACATCTACTTTGGAATATAATAGCATTCTTTCTGAATGACTTATTTTTAAATAAAAGGACTTTGTCATGATAATTTCAGAATTTGCCATTTTGAAATAATAATTGTCTCCTTGTTTTATTAGTTTGCTGGTTTGCTTATCCTTTTCTTGCATAGAAACATTATCTACATACATGGTATAAGTGGCATCAACGCTATAGGCCTCCACAGCATTATAATTTTCCATTACCTTGTTAAGTATCTCGCTAAAACTTTGAGCCTTGACAGTATGACCTATTATGGTCAATAGTATAATTAATACGTACCTCATGATTAATTGCTTGTAATTGCGTTACCAGATCTAGTTTCTTGAATAGTCATAATACCACGCTCTGTCTCTTTTTTGACTCGCACCAATCCACCCTCGTTATCATACTCATAGAAGGTCGCATAATTGTTTTCATCTAATTCACTCAATAAGCGGTAGTTTTCATTATCGTAGACAAAGGATTTCATACTACCGTTATACGGATGGATTCTGAGATCATCAAAGAAAGAATCATTACCTGAACTTTGATTGGCATTTGCCAATGTTACATGTATAAAAGCAATACTTCCATTTTGAGGTATAGAAAACTCGCCAAAAATACGTTGCCATCCGTCAATGATTTCACCTTTGGGTTGGAACACAAATTCAGAACCAACCAACTGATAGTTAATGTCCCTAAACCTGACTTCAACAGCTTGATTATCATAAGATAAAGGTTGGGCTTCTAAGAGGTCTTCTGGAGTGCTACCATTAACAGTAATATCTTCTTTTACCCAAGCGGAAACTACGTATTTTTCTCCCATCAAAGGACTAAATGAAGTACAGTTGTTACAACTTTCATCGCCAAGGAAATCGATATATCTATAGTATGCACCTCTAGCAGTGATGTCATAGTTGTTACCATTTGGCAGGCTATACGTAACTACATCACCTTCTACAAAGTCATTAACATCATTTCCAAGATTATGACTTACTGCCACTACTTTTGGATGCCCTTGTGAACCATTAGGAGCCAAAGTGAAAGCGACATCATAAAAACCGTCAAATTCACTGGTTTCATAAGGCATATCTACAGTAGGTTGCAAATTATTTGCTGTAAATGAAAATGCCATATTTGTGATATTACCACCGCCAGAACTTGCCTGAAAATTACATATCTGAGGAGTAGTTGCTCCATTTGGATCTGGCAATTGAATATAATTGGCTAGATCATCTAGTTCTGGTATTGTAAAGCACTGAGTAGCTGGAATGCTACCACTATGGTTCATTGCAAATAATTTGTTCACCAAATCCATAAACAACACATTAACTTCTTCAGTGACACAATTGGCATTGATTGTTTTTATGAGAACATCAGAAATTTCTAAACCTTGAGCACTACCTGCCTCCATCCTTAAACTTTGATTTCCTGTATGTGCTTCTGTAGTTTCTATACTTGACACACCATTGACTACAGGGTAGAAAAAGTGTCCAGAATTACAGTTTTTTGGTCGCTCTTCTTCAAAGCTATCAAAACCAATTTCTCTGTATTGACTATTCGATGCTACTGCCACTGGGAAATTATAATTGTATCCGTATTGCGCTGAAGAATATCTATCTAGAGCATCTTTGTTTTCTAATTCAACACCATAAGGGCTATATAAGGTAACTTCGGAAGCTGATGTCCAATTATTTTCGTCAATAATCCAATTGTTCTGATTGTCTAATCTATAATAAGGTGTGTAGGTCTTAAAGAACCCTGCTTGGCGAGGATTATATCCTTGACTAGTGTTATCATAATCATCATCATTGTATCTTCCAGTAAGATATGCAAAGGATTCTTCGGCTCTCCAGTCACCTTTAACATTATATAGATATGGGTTAAATGCTTCTGTGCCTTCATGCTGATAGATTATCTCTCCTGTCGGCTCGTATGCAATCTCAGGCAATTCACAATCACATGGATAAGGCCATTCTTCATGATACTTTACAGCGGAAGCATTGATGATGTATTTATCATCCCATTGTGCAGCATCGAATGTAGTCTCGGTAATGTTACTATAAACACCATCATTGTTTTGGTCTATTGGGTTTTGCATCATGGTAACACTTGCCATGCTTGCACTTTGAAGATTCCTGTACCCAGAGCGAATAATTTTAATCTTTCCAGAATCGGTTACATATAACCCGTTTTCATCAATTATGGAGAAATTATTCCCGTTCAGGTTTGTAATCCAGCCTTTACCAAATGTGGAATTATATACTTCATCACCTTCGTATAAGAAGTTAGTTGCATTGGTATAATTGTAAATATTATTTGTAGCTGAACTAAGGTCTAATTCAATACCTAGATTATTTGATGCTGCTGACATTCCTTTATAATGCCAATACGCAGGATAGCTGAAATTATAATACTTATCTAAGTATTCATTTTGAGTTTCTGTCAGAAGTACTTGACCTGTCTGTGCATCCCATGCTAAGTTCTTTGTTGTGACTTCTGCACCAAGATCAAAAGCTTTTTTCTCTACTAAAAATCCTGTTTTATGAATAACCTTTGTAGTAGTTACAGTCCTCAAATCAGTATCGTGAAATGCTAATTGTGGTATTGGAGTCGTCGTCCATACAGGAATTATAAAAACTGGAGGAGGAGCTGGATAAAGCACTAGTGCTGTGTTTAAATCTACTCCATAAGTCTCTAGACTACTAGATGCTCTTCTAAAATCATTAATGACATTAAAATCTAAACCTACTGTACTTTCAGTGACTTTACCTTCATGATCAATGACAGGAACCTTGTTATACAATTGTCCGTTTTCATCAACATTATAGTGGTACTCTACTTTTGAGATTGGAGCATCTTGAGGCAGAGCAGATTCCGTATAGACTTGCTGACTCTTCTGTTTGCCATCCATGTCATTTGTGATAACCGTAAAGCCTTGTGACATTGAAAGACGTTTCTTAGTCACAAAATTTAATCCGAATAATGAAGTAATCAATGAAATCTCTTCTGGTGGAAACAAAAGTTCATTAGGATCTCCAAGTGTTGTATGCTTGGCTATTGTTGGGAAATCCCTTGAGGTATAAAATTCGTTGATGACTCGACCAGTCCCATTGTTTCCTATTTCTAATACAATTGAACCATTGTTGTAAGTTCCTCTGTTAAGGTTTTGAACAGCAACTCTACTATAGGTTACTTTTGGCGCTGGGAAAAAAGACATTCCAAAAGGTTTTTCGATATAGTTTTGATCCCTTGGCGCAAGTATCCTGTCACTATCTTCATCATCATAGAATGGTTCTACAAAAGGGTTTTCTTTACTACCTTGAGGTTCAAAAGCGGCAACACCAGAAGAGGTGCCATCCAAGTTGGTATAATTATATTCCTGTCCATAAGACATTTTATATAAGTCACTGTTGGTGTTTTCATTACCAGTCATTTTATCCCATTCATCAAACATCTCAATCTTGGATACTCTTAGACCACCACCAATCTTGGATTCGTTTGGATTCTGTAATCGTATCCAGGATTTTGTAGTGCTAAATTTTTGGGCTACTCTATCTTGCTTTAACTGGTTATGAGGCCCTTGAAAAACAGAAAATGCATTTCCTATTTGATTGCCTATGGTTTGTGCCAATTGCATAATATTAAAACTCCCATTCACCTCATTTTGTCCATAGACTATTCTATTTAGATGTTGTCTTCCAAAATACCATCCAGCTTTTGTTATTGGGTTTTCTCCATTCTCATCATAACCACTTTTGTTCTTTTTTACTAAACCGATTGGAATTGCGGCATATACTTTTCCATTATGCACTGCTACATTAAATGGTCTTGTTGCTGGGTTGTGATCTATATTAAAATATCCTGAAACAAAATCGTAAGCATAGCTTTTTGATGAATCCATATTGAGCAAGAACTTAAAAAAGATATGACTGTTTTTAATTTCAGATAGATAGTTCTCTTCAAATTCTGCAACTGATGGTGGAGATTGAGTAGATTCATTTGGCAATTCTACATAAAGATATCTTTTGTCTTGTCCAGAATCATATAGTAAATCTTTATTGGCATTATTCATTCCAGAAGTTATATTTTCAGAAACTCCAACACCTCTTACTTTGAACATTTGCATTGCACCTTTGTCTTGTACAAAAGCATAGTCATCAGCCTCATAAGTCATTTCCAGTTTACCACCAGAAGGCAAATTAATTGAGGTCATGGTCCAAGCCGCAGCATTCTCATCTTCGGCTTGTCGATTGCTTTGGTCTACATAAGGAAACTCTGCTGTTGTTGGTTCATCGCTAGAGTTAAACCCAGATCCAGAAGGGTCTTTATAATTACCCCAAAGATTGTATCCCTTGATATGGTAATTTGGATTTAAACCATCATAATTAAACACATAAGGAGTATATTTCCCCATATTAGAGCCACGGTATGTAAAGTATACTTTTTTCAAGGTAAGTTTTCCGCCCTGATTCTCTATTTCATTATCATCATCGGCGGCTGCGTTGTTATTATTTGGAACCCCTTCGCATAATGAGTAATCATACTCAAAATGCGCAACCTTTATAGGTGTAATACTTGTATCACCTTGCTCTAGTTTTACATATTCTGGTTTGCTGTACAATGAGATGGTATTGATCTGATACATTTTAGAGCTTGTAGACAAACCTCCATTTTCTCCATTAACGCCATAACCATCATTACGCACATTGAGGTCAAAAATGGCAACATGCGTTTTAGTTTCAATTTTATTGACATAAAAGAGTTCTTTTTCCCCATAGATATAGTTACCCATATCATCTTGTTGAAGCGAGTTCAATCCTTTATTAGAAGTTGCAGTATTGGCTTCGAATGGTACTCTCCATTTATAAGGGTTCGTATCGGTACCATAATTATTATAATGAAACTTTGTATAGCTTCCTAAGTCATCATCTGTTGGGCCGTTACCTGTAAGGTCTTCATAATCTGATGATAACACCTGAGATAATAAATAACTATGCGCATAGCCAGGTGTGCTTACTTTGTTAAAGTAGTTATCCCTTCCTTTGTTATTGCTTGATGTATTATCACTACCATCGTAACTAACTAGTTCTTGACTAGCGTCTGCCCCTGCTGAGTTATTCCCTGTGGCATTAAATGTAACTTCTTGCTTGGTTGTATTATAAGCAGGTTGGCCAAACACATAGGTACTCCCATCTGGTTGTAGGATACGAGTTTCAAAATTGTGATGCCCTTTGGCAGCAGGGTGTATTGAAGGACGATTTTCTGGGATATAATTACTATAATCGTCACCATAATATTCATCAACTTGATCCCTAGTGATTGTCTGTATGCTAGTATTTCTCACTAAACGTTCCTTGCGATTGATTTTACTAGATGATGCAGGTGCATTTGCAGGTGCAAACTGTACAACGGACATTGCCTCATCAGTGCCTTTTAAATATCTATTTGCAGTTGTCTTTTTACTGAGATCATTTCCTTCTAATGCAATTTCAATTGGTTCTTCACCACCAAGAGCGTTTTCCAGAAGATTAATTTCATTATCCACATTGAGCTCACCAATAGACTTATAAAATACCTTTTCATAGTCTTCGGAATTGTTGGTTTCCTGAATAAAATTTTGTCTGGCATTATTCCCATCAGACCACAATCCGGTAGAAGAATTTGAAGGTGAATATCTAAATTCAATTGAATTATGAATTAGATTTCCTCCACCTATTTCAATACCTAAAAACCCATCATGACTGTTATCTTTGACATATTTATCGTGTACATATCCTACCTGACTTCTATGAGGTTGATACATTCCTGAAATACCTTGTCCATTAATTGAGTATAAATCGTAGGTATAGTTAGTTACAGGAAGCACATTAACATGTTTGGTAATAACACGATCATTTTCTCTATTAAAGTCAAGAATATCATTCTTAGTGGCATTATCGGTAAAGTTGTATCCAAAAGCTTTTTCTACATCAACCTTATTTTTTAAAGATTGCTCAGAGGCATATACATATAATTCCAATTGTGCTTCCGCTCCAAAAACTTCAAATCCTAATGCACCATTACCCGATAGTGTTTTATTGATTAATGCATTTCTTTTTATTGGTGTATAGGTGGTTGGCATAAATGACTTTGTAGCTGTTCCACCTTGCCTAAGTGATACAGCTCTATTTCCTACAATTCCGCCTTTATTGTTCCAGCCTCTAGATAGGGAAGGTGTAACACTCAAAGAGGTTAATCCTTCTCTGGAGTTGAATGATGTTCCAATATTCGCTCCAAGCCTATAAAGATTTTTACCAAACTTGTTAGTATTCAAACTTAAGCTAGGAGAAAGCGTTACACCACTGTCGCTAGAGTTACTTAAATTCATGCCCACAGTTACATTATCTGACATGTTAAAACTTACACCTGTAGAACCACTATAAGACCATCCTGTGTAATTGTTGTAGTTAACACCAAGTCCTGTTCCAATATTCACTGGAATATCTACACCAAAGATTGCTGGGTGGAACATTACGTTGGCACCCACAGTTCTATTGTCCTTAAGATTGTTCTCGTAAGTTATCTCATCACCATTGAAATCATCGGGGATTCCCCTCACTTGTCGGTTGATTTGACCAACATTGAGGTTCCAGCCCAGTCCTACCCATGATGCTTCTTGATCCATGGTGATTCCTGAATCATAGGACAAGTTCAATGGATAACCACCTACGTCCATAATTGGGATGTTATAATTGAAATCCCCCGAAGATAGGTTTACCATGTCCGAGGTACCAATAGGTGTAAACGCATTGAACTCTGGTTGGGATGGCCCACCTGTTAATGCAAACAAGTTTGAAGGTTGTACAGTGGTTACGATCAATTGAAGTGCCAAATAACTTGCAATAATCTTTGAAAACTTACTGGTTCTGATACTGTGAATCATAATTGGTTGATATTATAATTTTAATGGTGTTTCTTGAAAGTCGAATTTAATAACCCCATTCCCAAAGAGTTGGTCATGGTAGATTAATTTTATATTATCGTTTGGATTGATATCGTTAAAATAAAGTAACAATCGTTTAAAAGGTGCTACTTTAAAATTGCGCTCAAAATGTACTCCAGAGCATTTTATGGTGTCATTTGATGATGTCACCACAGAAAAATCTTCTGTAATTTCAAAAGACATATACTTTACAGATTCTTCGTAATTCTTACTAGTGAATTCTTCCTGTAGCAAATCTGATTTTTCCTCGTGCTGAAACTCGATTTCAACAATTCGTTCATGTGAATTTACTGACGCCAGAGAATCGACCTGTTCTGGGACATTATTGAGGCTTTTTAAGATGTAATACTGTATTGGAACTTCTGTGGCTGAGTAGTTTAGCTGGCCAATACTTTGGGTGATACGCTTGGATTTCCAGCCTTGCTGCTGAAAATTATAAAATTTGTAATCCTCTGATTTATAATCAGTTATATCTTTTTTGCATGAAAAAGAAAACAACAAAACCACCCCAAAAAGTAAATGCAAAGCATTCTTGGTCATAAACTAAAAGTTCAGAATTAAAAAATCAAAAGGGGAAATTAGCAATTATAGGCTAAGGTATAAAAAAAATGATGCCTTGCAAGAATTTTCGTTAAATTATTTTACTATTTAATCTTAACATAACATTCAAATTTTTTAGTTTTAAAAATGGTCAATTTTTAATAAGCTTTTTAGTTACAAATCCATTGTTCAGGCTAATGATATAATGTCCTTTTGAAAGGGTAGAAACATCAACTGAATTAGAGTTAGGGAAAACTTGCCCTTTTTTGAGACTTCGTCCTCTAATGTCAAAAATTTCATAATCTGTATTTTCTCTGACATTAGAAATGGATATCACATCTTGAGCTGGATTTGGAACAATTGATATTGGATTGATTGGATTGAATTCACCAATACTTAATGTTGATAAATCTACTCTAGAAATAAAATTATCTTCTGCGATATACATAATGTCACCATCGAAAGCGATATCGTTCGGATTATCCAACCCTCCAACAACTTCCACTGCAACCAATGGATTTGCAGTAATATCAACTTTAATTACACTATCGCCAGATACACTTGCTATATACAGCTCATCTCCTAAAAACTCTATCCCTAAAATCCAACCTAGTCCAGAGATAATTTCTTCCCATTCTGCATTGGTATCTGATAAATCTAACCTTTGTATACCACCCTGATTACCCGTTGAAACATAAAGATAGCCATCCTTATAATCTATACCTACGCAGTTATTCACATACCCCAAATCTTGAACTGGATTAATTTCATCACTCAAATCATAGCTCAAAACTTGATCTCCATTATTATCAGTATAATATAATTTATCGCCTACAAACTTTAGATTGTTCGGTGAAGAGCCAGCACTAGTAACAAAAATGGGTGAAGGGTTGGTTTCACTCAAATCAAATTTCATGATCCTGCCAAAAAAGAACTCTGCTACGTACAAAAACCCATCCTTTTTTTCAAAACCAGCAGGACCATCTAACGTGGAATTGAATAAAATGCTTGTAGGATCTTCTTGTGTAATGTCTATATATCTAATTTCTTCGTCTGAATTGGAGTAATATAGTGTAGTCCCGTCCATAAATATAAAGTCTACTTCAGGATAACTATAGACGACTTGTTCAACTTGTGCATTGGCACTTAGAACTAGGTTAAATAGAACGGCAAATAAGAGTAGTTTTTTTGTCATAACATAAGTATAAGTGATTCAAAATTAACGAAATAAAGAAATTAATTGCGTTTTTTTCCTTCAAATCGATGATTGACATAGTTAATTACAGTATTGGTGATGTCTTTAGCTTCTTTGGCATACATAATGGTACCTTCTCCACTGGTTCCCAAAATAATCTCCAAGCCTTCGTCTTCGCCATATTCTTTAATATAGCTATTCAGTCGTTTCCATATTTGATTTCGGAGGTTTGTACTATAATTAGCCTGTAAGCGTTGCATGGATTCATTAAGGGTTTCTATCTGAGATCGCAGCTTTTGTGCTTCTGTACTTTCTTTGTCTTCAATACTCCTAAGACTTTTGTAAAGATCTTCTAATGCTTTTTTTTGAGTATTGATTTTTTGCTGTTCAGTAGCGTTAATTTCTTTTGTCATATTGAACTCATTGTAGAGTTTAATGTTATCTACAAAAACAATGTGTTCTTTATTAGTATCACCCAAAAGCTTAAACATTATAAATACGACTATTGCTAGAAGTAAAATGAAGTTTAGTATAGGTAAGTGTTTTAGTTTAGTCATGTTGTCTAGGTATGGTTTTCTTTTCTTTGTTTAGTATAAGTATGATGGAATCGCTATAAGCTTTAGTGATTAAAATATCATCTATACGTTCTTGTTCTCTTTTTCTATGTAACTGATTATTGACCTTAAGAAGCACCAATCTATTGTTGTTATTACCACTTCTTACAAATCCGTAATACCTAATGGCTGGCCAGGAAACCGTATTGTTGGATTTCATTTTTACGGTATTAGTATTTCCATTTGATTTAGTAGTATTGGCGCTTTTCTTTTTATTACGTTTAGACGATGCCCCAAAAGGATTAAAAACTTCAATATCTAGAGAGAAATCGTTTTTCTTGTTTATGTCCTTGGCTTGGTAATCTATGGCAACTTCTGGCAAATCATTGAGTTCGTTTTTTGCAGTATTGTTTTTAAATAACTTCACAATCAATGCGCCCCAAATGATTATGAGGAGTACTATTAATACACTATTTAAATACCGCTTTTGCACTACTGAATCTCTAAAGTTCTGGATATACTAAAGTCACTTTCATTCTGGGCCAAATCTACCGCTTTTACTCTCCAATAATAAATACCGCTAGCATCAAAAGTGTATTGATATGTGTTGTTCGTAGTGGTATCAGTATGTATAATTGTTGAAAAATTGATATCAGTGGAAATTTCGATGGTATTAGAAATTTCCGATTGAATGTTTCCAGTATCTAAACCATTTACCCAGTTGAACGTTACCGTAACGTCATCTAAAAGCTCATTGTCTAAAGGAGTATTTAGTGCAGGTTGGTTGGGTTGAACTCGATCTACAAATAAAGAGCGCTCGGAAAACGGTGTTTCTGATGTAGAATTCACTGCTTTAACTTTCCACATATATTCTGCATCTTCATCAAAAACAGAAGCATTGACTGCTAGATTTTCATTGGTAATGCCTTGTTGTTGTAACACAGTTTGCAAGCCATTAAGATTTTTTATAATCTCAACTGTATAATCTTCTGCTGTTGAAATAGCATTCCATGTGAAAATAATATTTGGGTCATTGGTATAAAACCCTTCAGTTGGTGTCAACAGAGAGACACTTTGATTAGTAAGATCATCCGAGGCTTCTACAGAAAAACTTACAGGGAAGTTGTATTGTGTCTCATAGGCAAAGTTTTCGCCTTTAATACGCCAATTATAATTACCGGGATCTAGAATAAAATCAATACTTGTAATATTAGTTACTAAAGAGTCTACAACATTTAGTTGGGCATCGTTAATAACCTGAATCCTATAATCATCAGCGCCATCTAACTCTTGCCAAGAAAACACAACGGTATTTCCTTGAATAACCTGACCGCTTGTAGGTGATATTATTTGAACTATGTCTCCTGTAATATCTTCTTCAAATACATCATCACAAGATGTAAATATTACACAAGAAAGTATAAGAATAGCACAATTTTTAAGCCTTTTCATAATTTTGAAATATTATTTTTAGATATAATGTCTTTGTTCTTGTTCTATAGTTTGTTTTTGTGTAGAACTTAGTTTGAGAAACTCTAGAATCTTTGAAGTCTTTTTCCAGCTTGTATAACAGTTTAAGTAAATCTTCATAATTTCCAGTAAGTTCTAAGGTGTTGGAGTGAATAAAAAACTCATTGTCCTCAAATACATGAGGATTCTGAAATGTCACGACATTTACATTGTGGCTCGGACCAGTAATAAAGTTTAGTATTTTTTGCTGAACCGTTTCGGGATTTGTTTTACTACCTCCAATGATATCGTCTAAATAATTAAGCTCATTCTTAAGATAAATCATTTCATTATGAGATAGATTAGCATCTACAACCTTGCTGTTTTCTACACGTAATTCGCTTCTTATATCAAAAATGTGTTTATAAGTCTTTTTATATATAGCCAACCCCAATAAAATAGAAGCTATAACAACTCCAAAGAACTTTTGCTTATATGTAAATTGCTTAAACACTAGATACTTAATTTCAAACTAAATAAATTATCGCTTTTTAATTCTTGGTGGTAATCCAATTCCACCTTTTTAATCCATTCCAAATGTTTTAATTCCGTTAACCAAATATTGAAATCGGTGTCATTGTCCGATTCTCCTTCAATTAAAATATGATCAATATCTAAATTGAGTTTTTCATTATCTCTAGCCTTCCTTATAAGCGGAAAGACTTCTAGAGTATTCAACTCTATGGCATTAGGTATAGAATTGCAGATGTCTAGCACAAACTTGGCTACATAATCTGTATTATTGAGTCCACTGGTAAACAGGATTTTCTCTTTCAATTCTTTTTCGGCTCGCATTGCAGAAAGTGTTGCTAGAGTCTGTTGGGACACTGCATATTGAGACTCTTTCTCTGCCAATTTTTTAGTATACGAATCGAGAACAAAATGTCCCACAAAAAGTGATGCTAAATAAAAGAATAACATCCCAGCACCTAGAGACTTAAACCAGTTCTTAAACTTTTGTTCTTCTTTATTCTTGTTGAGAAACGTAGTATCAAAATCTAATAGATTGCTGTCAAATTTATATTCTAGAAATGATGCAAATAATGGTAACTCTTGTTCATTAAATTGTTCGTCATTTATAACTGTATTAACACTAGAGTTGCTATGTTGATTGAAAGAATCAATTAAATTCCCTTTGAAAGACAATTCATAAAATGGAGTCTTAACCACCATTGTATCTGGGAAAATGGTATTAATGGTCTTCAGTACGAATGGACCAATAGATACATCTACAACGAATTTATCCTTGTCATTAATCTTTTCGATATAACTAGACAGAAGCTCTTTTCTTATCACAGAGATATAAACATCATCTTCTTGTTTGTATTCAAAAAAATGAAAATCTTCTACATCTGCATTAAAGAGAATCTCATTTCTATAAGACGTATTGGAATCTAGCCTCTTGCTCAGAATACCAGAACCGCTAATATGCAACAGTATAGGATATTCTTTCTTTGCATGACCTAATAATTCGTCCAAAGATTCAGTTTCAAAACGGTCTTCTATATTAACATCGTCATTCTTAATAGAGATTTCTAAAAGCTGAAGTTTTTCTCCAAAATCATGTATATAAATACCGATACAGTAAAATCTGGATTTGGTGTTTAGTATGTCTTTATAGGATAACTCCATTGACCTTCTAGTAGGTTACGGTTGGCTTTATAAAAATGTGAAGCTTTGATTTCTCTTTTCTCTTTTTTCTACTACTAAAAAACCATTTTATAATAGGAATTCTAGAAAAGAATGGCGTTCCAGTTCCTGAATTCTCGTTTTCTAATTCATCTAGCCCTCCAAGTAGAATCATTTCATTGTTCTTTACTCTTATTAAAGATTGAAATTGTTGGGTTGCTTTACCCGGAGGCGCATTTTCACCAGCTCTTCCCAAGAATGAACTTCTTTCAACTGCAATATCCAAAGTCACGTTTTCATCTTTAGAAACCGTAGGATTTATGGTAATGCTAAGATTTGCTTCCGTTGATTTCCAGGTTCCAGATTGCAGAATGTTATCATTGATTCCTCTTGCAATTAATTGATTGCTTTGCTCAAAATAGTAACTGGTCTCGCCAATTGTAGAATTGGCTTCATGTCCATTTAGCGTTACTAGCTTTGGTGTTGAAGAGAGCTTTATTATAGAATTGTTTTCTAAAGCCTGGAGATTGAGATAAAAATTCTCCGTGACTTTACCTAAGTTTATAAAACCTAATCCGTTAAAAGCGTCTATTAAGTTATTGACTGAAGTCGAATTTAAGGAGACATCAGAGGTCGGAAACAATACACCAGATGTGGTGCGTTGTTGACTATCTATACCTGCTTGCAATCCCGTTTGAATTTCATAACCTTTTTGATACTGGACTATAATTACTTCAATTTGCACTACGGGAACAACTCTGTCTATTTGATGAATAAAGTCTTTAAACTCATCAATCTGAATCTTAGAGCCAGAAACAACAAAACCATTTAATTCAACAAATTCTTTTATTTCAAGATTTTGAGTAAGTGCTGTCGGCAGTGATGTTAAAACTGTTTCTATCGTCCTATTTTCCAATTGAACCAATTCCGTACTTCTTAAGCCTTCTGTTGTGTGTTCTCCTATTAAATAAAGGTCATCAACTTTCTTGTAGGTATATATTTCGCCTTTAAATAAATGATCCAATAAATCATCAAAAGTTAATCCTTTTGCAATCAATGTCGTATTAATACCATCTGGTGTGTTATACATAAAAAAGCTAATGCCCAACTTTTCTGCTGCTTCAGTAATTAATGCAGTAGCATCACCTTCAAATGATTTGATATCCAAAAAGCCTTGAGCATCGACACCCACTTCATAGCTTCCTTCTTCATTTGCAGACGCTTTGGAATTGTTTCTATTTCTACGATTTCTCGCATTGTTTGTAGTTGTTACTTCTGGTGGGGCATTATTCTTTTCAAGAAAGTAATTATCATTTTCATCCTTAGTAAGCACCATGCTATTGGACTTTGCTAACATTTCCATGACTTGGTCAAAGGGTCTGTTGAGTATATAGGCAGAAACTTTTTGTCCTTTTATATCTGGGGAAAGGATTACATTTTTATTGGATGCATTCGTAATTGCTTCTGCTACTCTGGGTAAAGAGTCATTTTTTAGTTTTACAGATAAAAAATTGTTTTGATTGTTATACGTTATATCAATTGGTTTTAGAGTAACAGCAACCTCCTTTTTTGGCTCTTCTTCTTTCTTCCTGAAAACCATAATATTACCAACGACTTCTACATCCAAGTTGTGCTTTTTTATTAAAAACATAAACACTTCTTTTACATTTACATCAAAGAAGTTGCTAGTTACTATATCATTGAGGTCTCTATCTACGCTTACATTTATTTGGTATTCTTCAGCAACAGTAGTAATAAAATCATATAGAGGTAATCCAGTAAGATCAATTCTAATGCTCTCGTTCAACTCTTTCTTTGATTGGGAAAGTTCTTCAAGTTTATTTTGGAATATTTCTAAGTTGGATTGCGCATATCCAAGCTTAAAAAAGCAGCTTAAAATAAACAGAACTATGACCTTCTTTTGCATATATTATGAGTTAATTAAGATTGGGTAAACTTCTTCCAGGGAAGTAAGTCCATTAATAAATAGATTAAAAGCTTTATCAGACAATTTCTGGTCTTTAGTAAAATCTTGTTCTTCTAATGTGTTTTCTTTGATTGCATTTGCTACTTCAGAACTTATAGGCAGAATTTCATATATAGCCCTTCTTCCCTTGTAACCAGTAAAGTAGCAATGCTCACATCCTTTTGGCTCGAATTGTTTTTTAGGCAAAACTTTTGCTTCGAAAGACATTGGCAAATCTTTTGGGTCAAATTCAGTTTCAGTTTTACAATGTGGGCATAATAGCCTCAACAATCGTTGTGCTACTGAGATATTTATAGTTTCAGCAATTAAGAAACTAGGAATATTCATATCTATAAGTCTAGCTATGGTGCCTGTAGCCGAATTAGTATGTATGGTAGATAATACTAGGTGTCCCGTAAGAGAAGCTCGGATAGCCATTTGAGCTGTTTCCGCATCTCTAATCTCTCCAAGCATAATAATATCAGGGTCTTGTCTTAGAAAAGAGCGAAGCGCTGAAGTGAACGTTAAACCAATATTTTCCTTTAATTGTACCTGATTAATTCCTTTTAAGGTATACTCAATAGGATCTTCAACAGTTACAATGTTCCTATTGATATTATTTAAGGTTTTTAATGTGGCGTAGAGTGTTGTCGTTTTTCCAGAACCTGTTGGCCCACTAATTAAGACAATACCATTGGCTTGCTTTACAGCCTCCAAATAATTTAACAATCCATCATCATCAAAACCAAGATCGTTTATATCTAGTTGTGAAGCATCCCTTCCAAGAATCCTCATTACTACTTTCTCTCCATGATGGGTTGGCAATATTGAAACTCTAATGTCAAAATCGTCGTATTCAATACGTCCATCTTGAGGTAAACGTTTTTCGGTAATATCTAAATTGGATTTAATCTTTATTTGATTTACCAATTCTAAATAATTCTCCTTCTTAATATGATTCTTTTCAATGAGCTTACCATCAATTCTAAGTCTCACTCTTGCTTCATCATCAAAGATCTCTATATGTATATCACTAGCTCCAATATTCTTGGCTTCAAAAATGAGGTTCTCTAAAAAATTATTACTGTAATTTACAGAAGTGGACTTATTGGAATCTTGCTTTCTGTAATAAATAGAGAGTGTCCTATTTAGAATATTAGAATCTAAAGGGTCTAAGGAAACTTCTTTATTCAACAAGAGCTTAAGCTCTTGCTCGATAACGTTGATATCGTTCTGCCTAGATTCATCTATATAAAACTCAAAACTATTTTCGTTTACAACTTTAGGGATTATTGCATAATGATTTGCAATATTAGAATTGATGCTTTGCTGCATCTTAATACTTAATTCTATATGATCTTTGAACCCCGTTTGCATTATATATTGACAATACTATAGTTGGACACTTTTGAAAGGATAATATCTACAATCAAAAACACCGATAAATAGCCTGCAAGGGGAACAGTCTTGGATTTTATTTTGATATTGATGAGGAGATGTAAAACAAGAGAGAAAATCAACCCAGCAATAAAGAACAAAATAAACGATTTTAATTTAAATAAAGGTGCTACTGAAACTAAAAACAAAAAGTCTCCAAGCCCAATCATGGAATCGATAGGATTTACAAAGGTTTTATTCTTTATTGAATAATATAAGATAAGGCCAAAAATATTGACAGCTATAAAAAGTAGATTCTGGAAAAAATCTTTGAATTCTAAATCTGTGCTCGAAAAGTTAATCCCTAAACAGCACAACAAACTAGCTACAGGTAATAAAATATGGATACTCCTCTGCTTAACATCCTGATACAAGGTTATTATAAGTACTAGGATTAATACAACTACTAGAATTTCTTGCTTCACTAATCTTTTACAGTCTCTTTCAACATTCTATCTTGGTCAATCGTCCAGGTATTGTAATTACCATCGCCGTCAAAATCTTGAAGAGATGTAGCAACAGCCTTAAACCCATTGAGAGAAGCTTCAATAATTTCTATCTTATATACTGCTCTACCACCTTTGTCAATAGTAAGTGAAGGTTCAAAACCTAGTTCTTCAAAATCCGAAGTATATCTCGAGTGCCTATAAAAATGACTCTTTTCTAACCCGTGAATCATGCTTAGGGCGTTTTGTGCCTCTATAGATTTGGCAGATGTAACAATTGAAGTTTGATTTGGAACCACTAAGTATATCAAAATTCCTATGATACAAAGCACAACTAAAATTTCAGACATTGAGTATGCCTTCAAATGATTTTTCCTTACTTTTTTTATTGCATTTGTATCTTTCATAATCAATAATTTATATTGCGGCTTAACCAAACAAATATATTATTTTGAATTTAAAATAAAAACAAAAGAGCAAGACTTATCTATATATTAACAATAGGGTTTCCCGCTCTTAATTTTCATTATATTTATAAGGTGATTTTTTGCATAAAAAAGCACTAAAAAAAGACGCTAAAATTACCGATTATGGTAAAAAAACGAGTTGTTGTTAACACTCAAAGTTCTTATATATATTGATCTTTCAGATATTGTACTACTATCCATTTGGGATGCTAATCCCCAAGCGCCACGGCGCCACTGATGGCTACCGTTACGGCTTCCAGGGACAGGAAAAAGATGATGAGATTAAGGGCGAAGG
>NZ_JANFDA010000014.1:0-5527 GCF_040493455.1 Winogradskyella sp. 3972H.M.0a.05
GGTTTATGAAAGGGTTTTATATTTGCGCCCTCGAAAGCGGGGGATGTTGTGATGTTAATGGAGAGGTTTCGAGGAGTTATTTTCATGGTGGGTTTGAGTTTGAAAAAGAAATAAAAAATATTTTTCAAAAAGTATTGTGGGAATAAAAAAAGGGTTTTATATTTGCACCCGCTTTGGAGCTGAACGCTCTGGAGGAAGAAGAAAAAAAGTTCATTGAGATATTGAATTGACAGCGTAAGATTTTAATTGGAAACGGTTGGAATCAGACAAGAGAATAAACCATTTTGAGTACCTTCAAATCAATTTTTATAGTTGTTAAATAATATTTAAGATTTAACAATGAAGAGTTTGATCCTGGCTCAGGATGAACGCTAGCGGCAGGCCTAACACATGCAAGTCGAACGGTAACAGGGAAAAGCTTGCTTTTCCGCTGACGAGTGGCGCACGGGTGCGTAACGCGTATACAATCTGCCTTGTACAGGGGGATAGCCTTTAGAAATGAAGATTAATACCCCATGGTATGGAGATCCGGCATCGGGACTCCATTAAAGTTTCGGCGGTACAAGATGAGTATGCGTCCTATTAGCTAGATGGTGTGGTAACGGCACACCATGGCAACGATAGGTAGGGGCCCTGAGAGGGGGATCCCCCACACTGGTACTGAGACACGGACCAGACTCCTACGGGAGGCAGCAGTGAGGAATATTGGACAATGGGCGGAAGCCTGATCCAGCCATGCCGCGTGCAGGAAGACTGCCCTATGGGTTGTAAACTGCTTTTGTACGGGAAGAAACCCATCTACGTGTAGATGGCTGACGGTACCGTAAGAATAAGCATCGGCTAACTCCGTGCCAGCAGCCGCGGTAATACGGAGGATGCAAGCGTTATCCGGAATCATTGGGTTTAAAGGGTCCGTAGGTGGATGATTAAGTCAGAGGTGAAATCCTGCAGCTCAACTGTAGAATTGCCTTTGATACTGGTTGTCTTGAGTCGTTGTGAAGTGGTTAGAATATGTAGTGTAGCGGTGAAATGCATAGATATTACATAGAATACCGATTGCGAAGGCAGATCACTAACAACGTACTGACACTGATGGACGAAAGCGTGGGGAGCGAACAGGATTAGATACCCTGGTAGTCCACGCCGTAAACGATGGTCACTAGCTGTTCGGACTTCGGTCTGAGTGGCTAAGCGAAAGTGATAAGTGACCCACCTGGGGAGTACGTTCGCAAGAATGAAACTCAAAGGAATTGACGGGGGCCCGCACAAGCGGTGGAGCATGTGGTTTAATTCGATGATACGCGAGGAACCTTACCAGGGCTTAAATGTAGATTGCATTAGCTAGAGATAGCTATTTCTTCGGACCATCTACAAGGTGCTGCATGGTTGTCGTCAGCTCGTGCCGTGAGGTGTCAGGTTAAGTCCTATAACGAGCGCAACCCCTGTTGTTAGTTGCCAGCATGTAAAGATGGGAACTCTAACAAGACTGCCGGTGCAAACCGTGAGGAAGGTGGGGATGACGTCAAATCATCACGGCCCTTACGTCCTGGGCTACACACGTGCTACAATGGTAGGTACAGAGGGCAGCCACACCGCGAGGTGGAGCGAATCCTTAAAGCCTATCTCAGTTCGGATCGGAGTCTGCAACTCGACTCCGTGAAGCTGGAATCGCTAGTAATCGGATATCAGCCATGATCCGGTGAATACGTTCCCGGGCCTTGTACACACCGCCCGTCAAGCCATGGAAGCTGGGAGTGCCTGAAGTCCGTCACCGCAAGGAGCGGCCTAGGGTAAAATTAGTAACTAGGGCTAAGTCGTAACAAGGTAGCCGTACCGGAAGGTGCGGCTGGAACACCTCCTTTCTAGAGAAAGACGACTATAAGAATAAGGGGGAAAAGGGTAGTTTATTCTCTGTGCTGTCAATTTAAAAATATAGATACCTAGTCTCATAGCTCAGCTGGTTAGAGCGCTACACTGATAATGTAGAGGTCGGCAGTTCGAGTCTGCCTGAGACTACGAAAAGGAAATTCTAGAAGCAGGGCAATTGACAATTGGCGATTAACAATTTTCAATTAGTGATAATGAAATTGTTCATTGTACATTGAAAGATTGTTCATTGCACAAGGGGAATTAGCTCAGCTGGCTAGAGCGCCTGCCTTGCACGCAGGAGGTCACCGGTTCGACTCCGGTATTCTCCACAGAAGGTCGCCAATTGATGTTTGGCGATATGAACGTTCATTGACATATTGAAAAAGATACATGAAAATTAGATAGAAATATTTAATAAAACTGAAATAATTGTAACGAGCAATTATAACCTAAGAATCTGTAAAGGATTCTTTAGTAATGTAAACTCATTAAAAAGACAAAAAGTACAATAAGCTATATAAGAGCGTATGGGGAATGCCTAGGCTCTCAGAGGCGAAGAAGGACGTGATAAGCTGCGAAAAGCTACGGGGAGGGGCACATACCCAATGATCCGTGGATATCCGAATGGGGCAACCCACTATATTGAAGATATAGTATCCATCAAGGAGGCGAACCCGGAGAACTGAAACATCTAAGTACCCGGAGGAGAAGAAAACAAAAGTGATTCCGTTAGTAGTGGCGAGCGAACGCGGATTAGCCCAAACCAGTGTTGTTACGGCAATGCTGGGGTTGTAGGACTGCGATATTCGATGCAAAGCGAAGTAGAACTGTTTGGAAAGACAGACCATAGATAGTGATAGTCTAGTATACGTAAGCGATGTTATCGATAGCAGTATCCTGAGTAGCGCGGGGCACGTGTAACCCTGTGTGAATTTGGCGGGACCATCCGTTAAGGCTAAATACTCCTGAGAGACCGATAGTGAACTAGTACCGTGAGGGAAAGGTGAAAAGAACCCTGAACAAGGGAGTGAAATAGAACCTGAAACCATACGCTTACAAGCGGTCGGAGCCGAGAGGTGACGGCGTGCCTTTTGCATAATGAGCCTACGAGTTACCGTTGTTAGCAAGGTTAAGCACTTCAGGTGCGGATCCGTAGCGAAAGCGAGTCTGAATAGGGCGCTTTAGTTAGCAGTGGTAGACGCGAAACCGTGTGATCTACCCATGGGCAGGGTGAAGCTGTGGTAACACATAGTGGAGGCCCGAACCCGTTGACGTTGAAAAGTCTTGGGATGACCTGTGGGTAGGGGTGAAAGGCCAATCAAACTCGGAAATAGCTCGTACTCCCCGAAATGCATTTAGGTGCAGCGTTGGTTTAGTTTTATAGAGGTAGAGCTACTGATTGGATGCGGGGGCTTCACCGCCTACCAATTCCTGACAAACTCCGAATGCTATAAAATGATGACCAGCAGTGAGGGCATGGGTGCTAAGGTCCATGTCCGAGAGGGAAAGAACCCAGACCATCAGCTAAGGTCCCCAAATGTATGTTAAGTTGAATAAACGAGGTTGAACTGCTTAGACAGCTAGGATGTTGGCTTGGAAGCAGCCATTCATTTAAAGAGTGCGTAACAGCTCACTAGTCGAGCGGTTCGGCATGGATAATAATCGGGCATAAACATACTACCGAAGCTATGGACAAGAAATTGTGGTAGGGGAGCATTGTAGTGTCGTCGAAGGTGTACTGCGAGGTATGCTGGAGAAGCTACAAAAGAAAATGTAGGCATAAGTAACGATAATGCGGGCGAGAAACCCGCACACCGAAAGACTAAGGTTTCCTCAGCTATGCTAATCAGCTGAGGGTTAGTCGGGACCTAACGCGAACCCGAAAGGGGTAGTGGATGGACAACGGGTTAATATTCCCGTACCTGCTCACGATAAAAGTGACGGAGGCGTATATTTGGTGCGTGCTGACGGAATAGCACGTTGAAGCCAGTGGCAACACGGCGATAGTACACTGAGGCTACGGCCAAGGTGATAATCCAGAGAAGCGACTTCCAAGAAAAGCGAGTGAAGCAGCCCGTACCGTAAACCGACACAGGTAGTTGGGATGAGAATTCTAAGGTGCTCGAGAGATTCATGGCTAAGGAACTAGGCAAAATCGACCCGTAACTTCGGGAGAAGGGTCGCCCATCCTCGGATGGGCCGCAGTGAAAAGGTCCAGGCGACTGTTTATCAAAAACACAGGGCTCTGCTAAATCGAAAGATGACGTATAGGGCCTGACACCTGCCCGGTGCTGGAAGGTTAAGTGG
This sequence comes from Winogradskyella sp. 3972H.M.0a.05, assembly GCF_040493455.1. Taxonomy (NCBI): domain Bacteria; kingdom Pseudomonadati; phylum Bacteroidota; class Flavobacteriia; order Flavobacteriales; family Flavobacteriaceae; genus Winogradskyella; species Winogradskyella sp. 3972H.M.0a.05. The sequence goes on from NZ_JANFDA010000014.1 coordinate 4,177, forward strand.
AGGGCTTAGAGGTTTACCTCGAAGGTCTGAAATGAAGCCCCAGTAAACGGCGGCCGTAACTATAACGGTCCTAAGGTAGCGAAATTCCTTGTCGGGTAAGTTCCGACCTGCACGAATGGTGTAACGATCTGGACACTGTCTCAGCCATGAGCTCGGTGAAATTGTAGTAACGGTGAAGATGCCGTTTACCCGCAGTGGGACGAAAAGACCCCGTGAACCTTTACTATAGCTTAGTATTGGCTTTGGATAAGTAATGTGTAGGATAGGTGGGAGACTTTGAAGTGGCGTCGCCAGGCGTTGTGGAGTCATTGTTGAAATACCACCCTTTGCTTATCTGGAGTCTAACCTCTGACGAGGGACAGTGCTTGGTGGGTAGTTTGACTGGGGTGGTCGCCTCCAAAAGAGTAACGGAGGCTTCTAAAGGTTCCCTCAGCACGCTTGGTAACCGTGCGCAGAGTGCAATGGCATAAGGGAGCTTGACTGAGAGACATACAGGTCGATCAGGTACGAAAGTAGAGCATAGTGATCCGGTGGTTCCGCATGGAAGGGCCATCGCTCAAAGGATAAAAGGTACTCCGGGGATAACAGGCTGATCTCCCCCAAGAGCTCACATCGACGGGGGGGTTTGGCACCTCGATGTCGGCTCGTCACATCCTGGGGCTGGAGAAGGTCCCAAGGGTTGGGCTGTTCGCCCATTAAAGTGGCACGCGAGCTGGGTTCAGAACGTCGTGAGACAGTTCGGTCTCTATCTACTGTGGGCGTTAGAAATTTGAGTGGATCTGACTCTAGTACGAGAGGACCGAGTTGGACTGACCTCTAGTGTACCTGTTGTCGCGCCAGCGGCACCGCAGGGTAGCTACGTCGGGAAGGGATAAGCGCTGAAAGCATATAAGCGCGAAACCCACCACAAGATGAGATTTCTTTAAAGGGTCGTGGGAGATGACCACGTTGATAGGCTACAGGTGTAAAGGCAGCGATGTCATAGCCGAGTAGTACTAATAACCCGTAGGCTTATTGTACGGTGCTTTTTAATAGTAGAACAATAATCAATCATGTGACTTTTTCAATATGTTAAAATATTTGCGCGTAGCGCAGTTAAGAGTGAAAAGAGAAAAGGCAAAAGTCTTTGTAGCCAATGCCTGATCCCTAAGCTCCTAACTTAAAACTTAAGGTGGTTATAGCGATGGGGCTCACCTCTTACCATTCCGAACAGAGAAGTTAAGCCCATTTGCGCCGATGGTACTGCACTCGTGGGAGAGTAGGTCGCCGCCTTTTTTGAAAACCCTTACTACACATATAGTAAGGGTTTTTTGCTTTTTGTATATAATAATATAATGAGTTTTTTATTTGA
>NZ_JANFDA010000015.1:0-4625 GCF_040493455.1 Winogradskyella sp. 3972H.M.0a.05
TGGTTGGATCCTCGTCATCTATGACGGTGATGTCAAAGGAGCATGTCGCCGTGTTACCAGCAGCATCCGTTATGACAAATGTGTTTGTTGTCGTCCCGACAGGGAACTGACCACCCGATGCGATACCAGCCGTCTGTGAGACAGAAGCACCAGGGCAGTTGTCACCAGAGGTGATGTTGTAGTTTACCGTTGCATAGCACTGTCCGCTATCGACCGATACGTTGTTCATGTTTGAAGGACAACTAATAGTCGGGTCTATGTCATCTTGAACAGTAAAAGTTGCCTTATAGTTTAATGTACCATTGTTTGAAAAATGTGTTCCTGAACCTCCACCACCAGCTGTAAAGGAGAAATCCGCTGTGGTATATACTTCTAAGTAATAAGTACCAGCACATAATCCACTTAACACATTAATATTAGCCCCTGTAGCTTCCCAGGTTTGATTTTGGTCAGTACCTGTACATCCAGCAGAGCCATCGTTACTTAAAAAGAATATTTCTGATCCTGTAAATGCAGGAGGTGTTAAATCTGAAGTGAGATAAATTCTATAGTTCAAAAATCCATTTGTAATATCGTCTGTATTACACTTGAATGTTTTGTTTTGTGCACCATTAAGTATTAAGCTATTGGGATTGGACATCTGGAATGTCCCAAGATTGTGACCGTCGAAGTCTATATTTGCGGTGGTAGCTTGTAAATCGTAGTAGGTATTGCCTGTGCCATTACTGTTTACAATGACATAACTTTCATAAATACCTGATTGGGAAAAAGTAGTTAAAAAACTTACTAATCCAATTATCAATGTTATATAGCATTTCTTCCTCATATGCTTTGGGGTTTAACATATTAAAACCACCATAGGCATATACCCATAGTAGTCTTTGGGATGGATTAATTTTATAAAATGCTATTAAGTCAACAGTGAGGGAATAAATAAAAGTATAGTGAAATTGTTACTTGAAGAAAAAAATCCGCTTAACCGCTTATTTAAACTTTAAAACGTAAGTAATAGAAAATCAGAACATTAATTGATTGTAGTATAATTAATACAAACAAAAAAATCCGGCTCTTATTAAAGAACCGGATTTTTATAAGCGAAATCTTGTTATTAATTAAGGCTAAAGTGCCTTACTTTACTTTATTTACTATTGCTTCAAAAGCTTCTGGGTTATTCATTGCTAAATCTGCAAGTACCTTACGGTTCAATTCGATATTGTTAGCTTTTAGTTTACCCATAAACTTTGAATAAGACATTCCGTGTTGTCTAGCTCCAGCATTAATACGCTGAATCCATAACGCTCTAAATGTTCTCTTTTTGTTTCTGCGATCTCTGTACGAATATTGCATCGCTTTGTCAACCGCATTTTTGGCTACTGTCCAAACGTTTTTACGTCTTCCCCAATAACCTTTAGCTTGCTTGATTACCTTTTTTCTTCTGGCTCTCTTTGCAACTGAATTTACTGATCTTGGCATAATTTTAAATTTTTTGTAGTAGGCGATCGATAATCGATACTTGCTAAATACTTTTGCCTAACTCCAGGGTTTATAAATTGTTTTAACCGGTTAAAATCAATTACTTCAAACGAAGCATTGTTTTAACATTATCTTCGTCAGACTTATGTACTACTGTATCATGAGTCAACGCAAGCTTACGCTTCTTAGATTTTTTAGTCAGAATATGACTCTTAAAAGCGTGCTTTCTTTTAATCTTACCAGTGCCAGTTAGTTTGAAACGTTTCTTAGCACTCGATTTAGTTTTCATCTTAGGCATTTCTCCTAGGTTTAATTACGTTTCGCTTATTATCTTTTAACTACTCAGTAGTTTATTATTTACTTTTTTTTGGAGCGATGAACATGGTCATACGCTTACCTTCTAGTTTTGGCATTTGTTCTACCTTGCCAAACTCTTCAAGATCTTGAGCCAATCTTAACAGTAAGATTTGCCCTTGCTCTTTAAATACAATTGAGCGTCCTTTAAAGAATACAAATGCTTTCAACTTTGCACCATCTTTCAAGAACTTCTCAGCATGTTTCTTCTTAAACTGATAATCGTGATCATCAGTTTGAGGTCCAAACCTAATTTCTTTGACAACAACCTTAGTCGCTTTAGCTTTTAATGCTTTCTCGCGCTTTTTTTGTTCGTAAAGAAACTTTTTATAGTCCATAACTTTACAAACAGGAGGGTTGGCATTTGGAGAAATCTCTACTAAATCTAGACCTTGTTCATCTGCAATGGCTAAGGCTTTTCTAATAGGATAAATTCCAATTTCTACATTATCGCCTACAAGTCTTACCTCTTCAGCTCTAATCTTAGAGTTTATTTTGTGTTGATCCTCTTTTACAACGCGTCGGTTGTTGTTTCTTCTGTTTCTACGTATTGCTATGACTTATAAAATTTAGTTATACTTCTTTAAATGTTTTTAAACTTTTACTTACTTCGGTGGAAATAATTTCAGAAAATTCTTCTACAGAAATCATTCCAAGATCTTCACCACCATGCTTTCTTACATTAATCTTTTGCTCTTTCTCTTCTTGCTCACCAACAATAATCATATATGGGAACTTCTGCATTTCGGCTTCACGAATTTTCTTCCCAACCGTTTCATTCCTATTGTCAATAAGGGCGCGAATTTCGTTATTTTCTAACAAATTTAAAACTTTTTCAGCGTATTTTTCATATTTCTCGCTTATTGACAATACCATAACTTGTTCTGGCATAAGCCAAAGCGGGAAATTTCCACCTGTATGTTCAAGCAAAATAGCGATGAATCGTTCCATGCTTCCAAATGGTGCACGGTGTATCATAACAGGTGTATGTAGCTCGTTATCACTACCCTTATAAGTAAGTTCAAATCGTTCAGGTAAATTATAATCCACTTGAATTGTACCCAACTGCCACTGACGACCAAGAGCATCTTTCACCATAAAATCTAGCTTTGGTCCATAGAAAGCAGCTTCACCTTCTTCAATCACAAAATCTAACCCTTTATCTGTAGCAGCACTTATTATGGCTTGTTCTGCAAGTTCCCAATGTTTAGTATCACCAATATACTTTTCTGGTTTTTTTGGATCTCTGATAGAAACTTGAGCTGTAAAGTTTTCAAACCCTAATGATCCAAACACATAGAGTACTAAATCAATAACATTTTTAAATTCAGAATCTAGTTGCTCTGGAGTACAAAATATATGCGCATCATCTTGAGTAAATCCTCTTACTCTAGTTAAGCCATGCAATTCTCCACTTTGCTCATATCTATAAACTGTACCAAATTCAGCAAAACGCTTAGGTAATTCTCTGTAAGAATAAGGTCTAGTATTGAAAATTTCACAGTGGTGAGGACAGTTCATAGGTTTTAATAAGAACTCTTCACCTTCTGCAGGAGTATTAATAGGTTGAAAACTATCTTCTCCATATTTAGCATAATGTCCAGAGGTAACATACAATTCTTTCTGACCAATATGTGGTGTAACCACCATCTCATAGCCAGCTTTCTTTTGTGCTTGCTTCAAGAAATTTTCTAAGCGTTCTCTTAATGCCGCACCTTTAGGTAACCAAAGAGGTAAACCTTGTCCAACTTTTTGAGAAAACGTAAAAAGCTCAAGCTCTTTTCCAAGCTTTCTATGATCTCTCTTTTTTGCTTCTTCTAGAAGGTCTAGATATTCTTTTAATTCCTTTTGCTTTGGAAAAGAGATTCCATAAACTCTCGTCAGCTGAGTATTATTTTCATCACCACGCCAATATGCACCAGCAACTGAAAGTAACTTAACAGCTTTAATGATACCAGTATTTGGAATATGCCCTCCACGACACAAGTCAGTAAATGTGGAGTGGTCACAGAATGTTATAGTACCATCTTCAAGATTTTCAATAAGTTCTACTTTGTATTCATTGCCTTGACTTTTATAAAGTGCTAGCGCATCATCTTTAGAAATAGAACGCATTTTGAAATCGTGCTTTTCACGAGCAATTTCAAGCATACGGTCTTCTATTCTTTTAAAGTCTTTTTCAGAAATAGATTGATCTCCAAAATCTACATCATAGTAAAACCCATTACCTTTATTTTCTTGGATTGCTGGACCTATAGTTAATTTAATTCCTGGGTACAACTCTTCTAAGGCTTGTGCCATTACGTGAGATGTAGAATGCCAAAAACTCTCTTTGCCTTTTCTATCCCTCCATGTATATAGTATAAGACTACCATCAGTATTTAATTCTGTCGTGGTTTCAATGGTTACATCGTTAAAGCTTGCAGAAATAACATTGCGTGCTAAACCTTCACTAATAGATTTAGCGACATCCATTGGAGTAATTCCTTTTGAATACTCCTTAATTGAACCATCGGGTAAAGTAATCTTTATCATTATTATATATATGTATAAAATATAAGTGGCAAAGATAATAGTATAAATAATGTTTCCAATACTATATTACTATATAATGGTTTTACATGTTATTAATATATATTAAGGAGTAGGTAGAGTTCAGAAAAACAAATCAAATAAAGTCATAATATGTTGATATATAAACGCTTGCAATTTTCTCCAAAAAAAGGTTATAAAAATGTTTTGCGGTTTATGAAAGGGTTTTATATTTGCGCCCTCGAAAGCGGGGGATGTTGTGATGT
>NZ_JANFDA010000016.1:0-4448 GCF_040493455.1 Winogradskyella sp. 3972H.M.0a.05
TAGTCATTGGTGGGCATCAACTCCCCATTGTAGGTACCGTCCCAGCCAGACCCCTGGGGGTTGAGCTGTTTCAACAGTTTTCCGTACCTGTCAAATATATAAATTTTTGCGTTAGCATCCAGTCCCGGGATCATCCATTTGTCATTGTACCCATCTCCATTGGGGGTAAAGAACAACGGATAGTCCAGTACCGTGATGGTGCCCGCCACGATGCCACAGCCGTTCTTGTCCCTGGCCACCACCGTGTGCTCCCCTGGGGTCACCCCCGTGAAGACGCCACTGTCCTGCCATGGGCCGTTGTCAAGGCTGTACTCGTACTCCCCGATGCCGGTCGCCGTCGCTTCTATAACGTTCGGATCCGAAAAAGCTTGTGACAGGATCACGATTTCTATCGTCGGCGGTGCGCTCTCCGATACCTCGGTGCTGTCCTCCCATGAGCACATGGTCACCGTCGAGGTGCTCGTGTCGGTCACCACGACACTATAGGTGCCGCCCTGTGCCGGGGCATAGCTGGAGCCCGTAGCCCCCGCGATCTCAACACCGTTGAGGCTCCACTGGAAGCTATAGAGCGCCTCCGAGAGGCCAGTGTCCAGCACCAGTGGGTCCAGGATCTCCGTGCCATTGGTGTCCACGCAAAGGGTATAACTGTCCTCCAGGTCGAACACCGGCAATGGGTTCACGTCCAGGGTGATCTCCGCCAGTGCGTAACAGTCAGAGCTGTCCCCCTGGTTGTCCACCTGGCCATCGTTGTCCAGGTCCACCAGGTCGCCCTGGCCATCGCCATCGATGTCTATAAAGTCGATGATGCCGTCCGCATTGGTGTCCAGCGCGTCCGAGAGGCCATCGCCGTCCACGTCCACAAGGTCAAAGGTGCCATCGCCGTCCGTGTCATAGGTGTCCACCGTGCCATCGCTGTTGAAGTCCAGTCCCGTGGCCACCGTGGAGAGGTCCAGTGCGATACCGACCACCCCTGGGGTGTCGTTGTCCACCCTCACGTAGACCGTCTGCGGGTTGGTAATGTTCTCATATAGTGTCGGCAATGGGTTCACGCCATTGTCCGCGTCGTCTAGGCTCGCATAGTAGCTCACGATGTAGTTGGCCGGGTCCTGGCCGTCCAGTACCTGCGCATCGGCCAGTGAAAGGTCGAACTGCACACTGTCGTTGGACGGGTCGCCATCGGTCTCCACGTTGTCATCGCATGCCTCAAGTGTTATCGGTGCATCGTCCGGGTTGGCCTGTGCGTCCTCGTGCACCCATAGGGCAAAGGCCACGGTGCTTATCGAACAGCCCGTGTCGTTGTTGGTTATCGCCACATAGATCGTCTGTGGGTTGCCCGTGTTGGTATATGGGCTCACCAGGGCGTTCATCAGGTCATCGGCGTCCGCTTGTGTCTCATGGTAGGTCACCGTGAACAGGGACGGGTCCTGGCCGTTCAGCACCTCTGCGTCCTTGGTCGCAAGGTCAAACTCCATCACCCCGTCGTTGTTCAGCTCGCACTGCACAAAGTCCGGTACCGCCACCACTGCTGGCAGTGGGTTCACCCTGATGGTGAAGGAGACCACCGTGAAGCAGCCCGTGCCATTGGTGCCCAGCGCGTCATCGCCATTGGTCACCCTGATGTAGATCGTCTGCTCTGGGTTGTCCGGGTCGGTGGCACTGTCGTAACTGGTCGGGTCGGCTATGGCATTGCTGCCCAATATCGCGTCCTCCACGGTCTCATAGTAGCTCGCCGAGACGCCCGCCTCGCCATTGAGCACCAACAGTTCGTTCTCGGTAAGGTCAAAGACCTCGGTCATGTCGCCCGTGTTGACATCGTCGCAAAGCTCCAGGTCAGGGATCGAACCGGTCTCTGTCGGGGTCGGGTTCGGCAGCACGCGTATGGTAAGGGTCACCATGTCCGTACAACCGGTATCGGTATCGGTCACCACCGCATATAGGGTCTGTGGGTTGGCCGCATTGCCGCCAACCGAGGTATTGGTGTACATCGTCGGATCGGGGATCGCATTGGCCTGTGCCTGTGCATCGGCCAGGGTCTCGTAATAGGCCACCGACCAGCTGGCATTGCCGCCCGTGATCTCACCGTCCTTCAGGGTAAGGTCGAATACCGTCACCTCGTCGTTAGGGATCGTCGGCACGTCAAAATCGTCACAGAGCTCCAGTGGGGTCGGCTGCACTGCCGTTGGAGGCAGCTCCACCCTGATGATGAACTCCCCGGTGCTCACGCAGCCATTGATCGCGCTCACCGCCCTGACATAGATCACCTGTGGGTTGGTGGCATTGGTATAGGCGCCTGGGGTGGCTATGGGGTTGGCCCCGTTGTCCGCGTCCCCCTGGGTCAGGTGGAAGGTCACCACGACGTCCGCAGGGTCCTGCGAGCCTAGTATCTCGTCTAGCTTCGTGGTCAGGTCGAACTGCGCAAAGCCATTGTCGTCCGTGTCACAGATCACATAGTCCTCTAGGGTCACCGGTACCTCCGGTGATGGGACCACCTGTAGCTCCAGCGTGTTCAGGGTAAGGCTGTAACAGCCCGTGAGCTGGTTCTCAGACCTTACATAGATCTGTTGCGTGTTCGGCACGATGTTCGTATAGGGACTGCCCAGTGCATTGAGCCCGTCGTTGGCGTCGGCCTCGGTCTCGTGGTAGGTGATCACAACGTCCAGCTCCCCATTGATGATCTCCACGGTGCGCTCCTCTAGGTTGAACTCCGCAATACCGTCATTGTCGTCATCGCAGACCACGATCGGATCTGGATCGGGCTCGGGCGATGGGATCGGGTTCACCCTCAGGGTCACCGTGATCGTGTTCACACAGCCCGTCACGTCGTTAACCGCACGGACATAGATCGTCTGTGCGTTCATCGTGTTGGTGTACGGGGAGGCTATAGGGTTGGTGCCATTGTCGGCATCCAATTGTGTCTCGTAATAGGTCAGCGTGATCCCCGTCTGTCCGTTGAGGATCTCCGCATTGGCGTCCTCCAGGGTGAAGGCCTCTTGTTCATCGCCTGGGTTGTTCACGTCGCAGAGCTCCAGTGGGCCCGGTTGTGTGAGTACCGGTAGCGGGTTCACGATAAGTATCAGTTCCGTGGTCTTGTAACAGCCGCCAACAGTGCTGGTGTCCTCCACGCGGACATAGATCGTCTGTGGGTTCTCCGTATTGGTAAAGGCGCCTGGGGTGGCTATGGGGTTGGTGCCAAGCTCGGCGTCACCTGGGGTCAGGTGATAGGTCACCGTATATTGCAATGGGTCCAGACCGCCCAGTATCTCCGAGTCCTTGCTCGTCAGGTCGAACAGCGCAAAGCCATCGGCTGAGATGTCATCGCACTCCTCCAGTGGGGTCGGCTCAACGATCTGAGGGGTCGGCTCAACGATCAGCTGGAGCGCCACAACAGTGGCACAGTTGGTCGCGATCGTCGCGCTCTCCACGCGGACATAGATCACCTGGGCATCTTCCACGATATTGTTGTAGTCCACGCTCGTGTCTATGGCGTCAACACCGTTCTCGGCATTGGCCTGTGTCTCGTGGTAGGTCACCGCAAGTCCCGCGGCGCCACCGGTAACCTCTAGGGTGGCGTCCTCTAGGTTGAACAGCCCGAAGCCGTCATTGTCCGGATCACAGTAGTACAGTGGCATGGGGACGTTGGCCGCCGGGGCCTGTTGCACGTCCAAGAGCAGGCTCGTGGTATCGCTACAGCCCGAGGCTATGTCCTCCACCAGTACGTAGACCGTCTGTGGGTTGGTGATATTGGTATAGAGCGCCGGCAATGGGTTGGTCCCCGAATCGGCATCGGCCTGGGTAAGGTAGTAGCTCACCAGGTAGCTCGGGTTGTTGCCGCTGATCTCAGTGTTCTTCAGTGTAAGGTCGATCTCCGTAAGCCCGTCGATCACGTTGTCGTCACAGACCTCCAGTGGCGTAGGAACAACCAGCTGTGGGAGCTCGTTAACCACCAGGTCAAAGGTGCCGATCGAGCTGCAGCCCGTAAGGCCATTGGCCAGCACGTAGTATATCGTCTCTGGGTTGGACGTGTTCGCATAGAGCGGTGCAAGGGCATTGCTGCCCGACTGCGCATCGGCAAGGGTCGCATAGTAGGTGACCGTGACGTTCGCCTGCCCACCGATCGCCTCGATGTCCTTGGTGCCAAGGTCGAAGAGCTCCTGCTCGTCGCCCGGGTTGTTGTCGTCACACAGCGCGTAGTCGGCCACTGCCGATACCAAAGGCAATGGGTTGACGATCAGCTGAAGCTCGACCGTGTCGTAACAGCCCGTGGCATCATTGGTCAGCCTCACATAGACCACCTGCGCACCGGCAGTCACGTTCGTGTACAGCGTTGGCAACGCCGCAACGCCCATGTCGGCATCCGACTGCGTCAAATGGTAGCTCACGCTAACGCCAAGCTCGGCGCCAATCACCTCCAGATCCCGAAGGCTCAGGTCGAACTCGACAAAACCATC
>NZ_JANFDA010000017.1:0-3929 GCF_040493455.1 Winogradskyella sp. 3972H.M.0a.05
CAGTTTGTGTTTCTTCAAAAGTTACCGTTGCATCACCACAGTTATCTGAAGCTGTCAATGTTTCAGCATCAGGAACTTCATTACATTCTACAGTAATGTCTGCAGGCAATGTCTCATTGAACGTTGGGTTCGTAGTATCTACTACAGAAATCGTTTGTTCCGCAGTAGTTGTGTTACCACACTCATCTACAAGTGTCCACGTTCTAGTTATTGTTGACTCATTAGCACAAGCACCAGCTGCAACACTATCCGCATAGGTAGCCTCTAGACCAGTAGAGCAGTTATCAGCTTCGTCAGTAACATCACCAGTTAAGGTAAGGTCAGTCGCATCTTGATCACACTCAATAGTCAAATCAGCAGGTACAGTGAACGTTGGCGCAGTAGTATCAACTACACTTAATGTTTGTGTATGAACAGTTTCATTACCACAAGCATCAGTAGCAGTCCAAGTTCTTGTTAATGTATATTCATTGGCACAAGAGCCATCAGTTTGTGTTTCTTCAAAAGTTACCGTTGCATCACCACAGTTATCTGAAGCTGTTAATGTTTCAGCAGTTGGCACTGCATCACATTCTACAGTAGCATCAGCAGGCAATGTCTCATTGAACGTTGGATTAGTAGTATCTACTACAGAAATCGTTTGCTCTGCAGTAGTTGTGTTACCACACTCATCTACAAGTGTCCAAGTACGAGTGATTGTTGACTCATTAGCACAAGCACCAGCTGCAACACTATCCGCATGGGTAGCCTCTAGACCAGTAGAGCAGTTATCAGCTTCGTCAGTAACATCACCAGTTAAGGTAAGGTCAGTCGCATCTTGATCACACTCAATAGTCAAGTCTGCAGGTACAGTGAACGTTGGTGCAGTAGTATCAACTACACTTAATGTTTGTGTATGAACAGTCTCATTACCACAAGCATCAGTAGCAGTCCAAGTTCTCGTTAATATATATTCGTTAATACAAGAACCATCAGTTCTTACTTCGTTGTATACAACTGGAGCATCACTACAATCATCTGAAGCCGTTAAGGTTTCAGCAGTTGGCACTGCATCACACTCTACAGTAGCATCAGCAGGTAATATCTCGTTGAACGTTGGATTAGTAGTATCTACTATAGTAAATGTTGCTGAGGTCGTAGATTGGTTTCCACATCCATCAGTAGCAGTAAATACTACAGTAGCTGTTCCTGTAAGACCACAATCATCAGATAATGCTGAGAAGTCGTTAGACCAAGTGATTGCAGAACAATCATCAGAAGCAGTTCCACCACCATTAGTGCTTAACCAGTTATTAAGCTCAGTAAGATTACCATTTCCGTCACATTCAACAGTAAGGTCAGAAGCCTCTACATCTATAGTAGGCGCTGTTGTATCTTGAATCGCATACGTTGCTGTTGTTGTAGCAGTGTTACCACATGCATCAGTTGCTGTAAAGATAACTTCAACAGGTGTAGAACAATCTGAACCAACACCAGAGTAGTTATTAGACCAAGTTACATCTCCACAATTATCAGTAGCAGAAGCACCACCGTTAGCATCTAACCAAGCTTGAATTTGTCCGTTATTTCCAGAACCATCACACTCAACAACAATATCAGTTGCTTCAACAGTAATTACTGGGTTAGTAGTGTCTACAACAGTAATCGTTTGATCAATAGTTGTTGTATTACCACAATCATCAGTTAAAGTCCAAGTTCTAGTAATTGTTGATTCGTTAGCACATGAACCAGCAGCTACGCTATCTGAATACGTTGCATCCAAGCCAGTAGAACAGTTGTCTGCTTCATCAGTAACATCACCAGTTAAGGTCAAGTCTGTAGCATCTTCATCACATTCTATAGTCAAGTCTGCAGGTACAGTAAATGTAGGTGCAGTTGTATCAACTACGTTTAATACTTGAGTATGTGTTGTTTGGTTACCACATTCGTCAGTAGCAGTCCAAACTCTTGTAATTGTTGATTCATTAGCACATGAACCAGCAGTTTGTGTTTCGTTAAACGTAACCGTAGCATCACTACAGTCATCTGAAGCTGTAAGTATTTCAGCTGTTGGTATAGCATCACATTCTACTGTTGCATCAGCAGGTAATGTCTCATTGAATTCTGGACTAGTTGTATCTATTATAGTAAATGTCGCAGAAGTTGTAGTTGTGTTACCACAATCATCTGAAGCTGTAAAAGTAACTGTAGCAGTTCCAGTAAGACCACAATCATCAGATAATCCGGTGAAATCGTTAGTCCATGTAACATCAGAACAGTTATCAGTAGCTTCAGCACTTCCGAAAGAGTTTAGGAACTCATTAAGATCTGAAGTGTTACCACCACCGTCACATTCAACTGTTAAATCAAATGCTTCTAAAGTTATTACTGGAGCAGTTGTATCTACAATTGTAATCGTTTGATCTGCAGTAGTCGTATTACCACACTCGTCAATTAGTGTCCAAGTACGAGTGATTACTGATTCATTAGTACATGATCCAGCTGCAACGCTATCGGCATATGTTGCGTCAAGACCTGTTGAGCAGTTATCTGCTTCATCGGTAACATCACCAGTTAAAGTAAGGTCAGTAGGATCTTGATCACACTCTATAGTCAAATCAGCTGGTACTGTAAATGTTGGTGCAGTCGTATCAACTATTGTAATTGTTTGGTCTGCTGTTATTGTGTTACCACAATCATCAGTCAATGTCCAAGTACGAGTTATTGTTGATTCATTAGCACATGATCCAGCAGCTACGCTATCTGAATATGTAGCATCTAAAGTTGTATCACAGTTATCTGCTTCATCAGTTACATCACCAGTTAAGGTAAGGTCTAACTCGTCTTGATCACATTCGATAGTAATATCTGCAGGCACTGTAAATGTTGGAGCAGTTGTATCAACGATTGTGATCGTTTGATCTGCAGTCGTTGTGTTACCACACTCATCTACTAGTGTCCAAGTTCTAGTGATTGTTGATTCATTAGGACAAGATCCAGCTGCAACACTATCCGCATACGTAGCCTCAAGACCAGTAGAACAGTTGTCCGCTTCGTCAGTAACATCACCAGTTAAGGTAAGGTCAGTCACATCCTGATCACACTCAATAGTCAAGTCAGCAGGCACAGTAAACGTAGGTGCAGTTGTATCTATTACACTTAATGTTTGTGTATGTGTTGTTTGATTACCACAATCGTCTGTAGCAGTCCAAGTTCTTGTTAATGTGTATTCATTAATACATGAACCATCAGTACGAACTTCATTGTAAACAACAGGAGTATCACTACAATCATCTGAAGCTGTTAATGTTTCAGCAGTTGGTACTGCATCACATTCTACAGTTGCATCTCCAGGCAATGCTTCGTTAAATGTAGGGTTGGTTGTATCAACTATTGTAAATGTTGCAGAAGTCGTAGATTGGTTTCCACATCCATCAGTAGCAGTAAATATTACTGTAGCTGATCCAGTTGAACCACATTCATCAGATAAAGCTGTAAAATCATGAGTCCAAGCAATAGCAGAACAATCATCAGAAGCAGTTCCACCACCATTTGTACTTAACCAATTGTTAAGCTCAGTAAGATTACCACTTCCATCACATTCAACAGTAAGGTCAGCTGCCTCTACATCTATAGTAGGCGCTGTTGTATCTTGAATAGCATACGTTGCTGTTGTTGTACTTGTATTTCCACAAGCATCAGTTGCTGTGAAGATAACTTCAACAGGAGCAGAGCAGTCTGAATTAGCTCCAGAATAGTTATTGCTCCAAGTTACATCACCACAATTATCAGTAGCAGAAGCACCACCGTTAGCATCTAACCAAGCTTGAATTTGTCCATTATTTCCTGAACCGTCACACTCAACAACAATGTCAGTAGCTTCAACAGAAATTACAGGCGCAGTCGTATCAACGATTGTTATGGTTTGGTCAGCCGTGGTTGTGTTACCA
>NZ_JANFDA010000018.1:0-3188 GCF_040493455.1 Winogradskyella sp. 3972H.M.0a.05
CCAGAGGGTATTTCGCCAGGCGAGGTTGATGGTCTGAACGACCGTTTCGACCTGAGCAACTTCGACGTTGTTCGCCTGGAGATCTACAACCGCAACGGTACTCTGGTCTACTCTCGTGACAACTACACGGACGAGTGGTTCGGCCAGGACAAGAACGGCAACGATCTTCCCGTGGGGACCTATTTCTACAATGTGGTCTACGAGGGCGGCGCCAAGACGAGGACCGCTTGGGTATACATAAACAGATAACAACTAACAGAAACAACCATAGGTGCCCTCCGACCGTTTTCAAGGAGGGCGCCACAAAAGAAATCCAATGAGAAAACTAACATTCATATTCGTTCTGTTGCTGGCACTGCAGGCCTACGGTCAACAGGACCCTCAGTACACGCAGTACATGTACAACATGAACATCGTGAACCCGGCCTATGCGGGCTCTAGGGAGAACCTCTCCTTTGGGGTGCTCTACCGCACCCAATGGGTGGGTGTTGACGATGCCCCGAGGACGGGGACCTTTTTCGGCCACCTCCCGGTCGGGGAAAAGGTAGGGCTCGGCCTATCGGTGATCACCGACCAGATCGGCCCGGTCACTGAGACCAACGCCTATGCCGACTTCTCCTATACCCTTCGCTTGGGCGGGGAGCACAGGCTGGCCTTTGGGATCAAGGCAGGTGCCACCTTCCATGACATCGGGACGGCAGACGTGTTTGTCATCGACCCCAACGACCCGTTCTTCTCCCAGAACGTCAACGAGGTAACGCCCAACATAGGGGCGGGCTTCTTCTACTATACGGACAACTACTACCTGGCGGGATCGGTGCCCAACATCCTGAACTCCGTCCACCTGGACGCCAACGGGTTCGAGCTGGGCTCGGAGACCAGCCACTATTTCATTACCGGTGGGTATGTCTTCCAGCTGTCGCAGAACACCAAGCTAAAGCCCTCGTTTTTGGTCAAGTCGGCCTTTGACGCGCCGACATCGTTCGACCTCAACCTGAACGCGCTCTTCTATGAGAAGTTCGAGATCGGTGCCTCGTACCGATTGGACGATTCCTTCTCTGGGATGGTGAACTTTCTGGTAACGCCGGACATCAGGGTCGGCTATGCCTATGACTCGGTCACCTCGGAGATCAGGGAGATAGGACCGTCCTCGCACGAGTTCTTCGTACTGTTCGACCTGAACTTCCCAAAGCGCGTCTCACGCTCACCAAGATATTTCTAAACCAGTTAAGCTAACAAGATCATGAAAAACATAACAACTATCGTATTAATAGCCCTTGTGAGCGGTTTCAGCTTGACTGCCCAGAACAAGGACACCAAGAAGGCAGACAAGCACTTTGCGCGCTTTGAGTTCGTAGAGGCCGCCAAGGACTACAACAAGCTGGTGGAGAACGGCAAGGCAGATGCCTATGTCTACAGGCAGCTGGCAGAGTCGTACTACAATATTTTCAATACCGTTGAGGCAGAGCGTTGGTACGCCAAGTTCCTTGAGACCTCTGACGACCCAGAGGCGATGCACAAGTATGCAGAGATGCTCAAGTCCAATGGGAAGTTTGAAGAGTCCAATGCCTGGATGGCCAAGTTCGCCAAGGCGCGCCCTGGGGACATCCGTGCCATTGCCTTCAACAAGAACCCAGACTATCTGCCAAAGATTCTGGAAAAGGGCAAGAAGTTCAATGTCCAACCACTGAGCATCAACTCCAGCCAATCAGATTTTGGGGGGACCCTGCAAGATGGGAAACTGTACTTTACATCGGCCAGGAACGACAACCGCAGAAGCTACGGTTGGAACGAGCAACCATTTTTGGACATCTACTCAGCGACCAAGGGCGAGGATGGATCCTACCAGGCCTCAGAGCTGATGAACGACGATATCAATACCAGGTACCATGAGGGACTGGTGGCCTTCTCACCAGATGGCAATACCATGTACTTCTCCAGGGAGAGCTACTTCGAGAAGATGTTCGAGAAGGACCCAAACTCCAACATCCGCTATGGCGTGCTGCACCTGTTCAGGGCCAGCAAGCTGGGTGATGACTGGGACAACGTTGAGGGCTTCGCCATCAACAGCAAGGACTATTCGGTAAAGAACCCTTCGGTGAGCGCGGACGGCAAGACGCTGTACTTTGCCTCTGACATGCCAGGGGGCTACGGGAACTTTGACATCTACAAGGCGGCCATAAACGACGATGGGACCCTTGGGGAGCCAGAGAACCTTGGACAGAAGATCAATACTGAGGGACAGGAGATGTTCCCGTACAGCAGCAGCAACGGAACGCTGTACTTCTCTTCCAATGGCCACTTGGGCCTTGGGGGCATGGACGTGTTCTATACCAAGGAAGTGGACGGAAAGATGGCACCAGTGAGAAACGTTGGGATCCCTGTGAACTCCAATGCCGATGACTTTGCCTTTACCATCGACGAGGAAACAGAGGAAGGGTTTGTGTCCTCCAACCGAGAGGGCGGTTCTGGAAGCGATGACATCTATGCCGTGAAGAAGCTACAACCATTGTGCGATGTGCTGGTGGTTGCAATGGTAACGGATGACAAGACCGGGAACCCGGTTCCAGATGCAACGGTGACCCTTTTTGATGCACAGAACAACAAGATCGTGTCCAAGACCTCGGGCAATGATGGCCGTGTAGAGTTCATCGTGGAGTGCGATACGGACAATGCACTGGAGGCGACCGCCAACGACTATGAGAGCAGGAGGGTATCTGTCGCGGGAACACAGGACGAAGAGGTCGAGGTGCCCATCGCACTGACGCCAATAGAAGAGATCATCCAAGAGGAAAAGGTGGTGCTCAACCCGATATACTTCGACTATGACAAGTCCAACATCACGGCACAGGGTGCCTTTGAGCTGGACAAGCTGGTACAGGTGATGAACAAGTACCCGGACATGGTCATCAGCGTGGAATCGCACACCGACAGCAGGGGATCGGCGTCCTATAACGAGAGGCTCTCGGACAGGCGTGCCAAGACCACTGTGGCCTATGTGGTCTCCAAGGGGATCGACAGCGGCAGGATCTCTGGCGTGGGCAAGGGCGAGAGCGACCCCAAGGAGGACTGTGGCGGCAACTGCAGCGAGCAGCAGCACCAGACCAACAGGAGATCGGACTTCATCATTACCGCTGGTGGACCGGGACAACAATAGAACATCCTAAACCGACTATATCAAAAACCCC
>NZ_JANFDA010000019.1:0-2174 GCF_040493455.1 Winogradskyella sp. 3972H.M.0a.05
ATAGTATAAACTATAGGTTTAGAATGCATGACCCTAGGATTGGAAGGTTCTTTGCGGTGGATCCTCTAGTACACGCTTATCCTTGGTATACACCATATCAATTTAGTGGTAATACACCAATAATGTCCATTGAGCTTGAGGGCTTAGAACCTATTGTTGAAAATAATGTTTTAGTTGGTTATACAATACAAAAAGATCAAGGACCTTCACAAATTTCTTTGGATATAAATAACCCTGAAACTCAAAAGAAGTATGGTTATACTCTTCAAAAACCTGTGACTTGGAAAAAAGTAGTTTTAGATAATGCAACATATTATGCAAGAGCAGGTGGTTTAGAAAATTGGAGAGGAACTAACATGTTAGATATAGATAATCCAATATATCGAAACTTAAACTCCAATAAAGGGGATGAAATAGTAATAAAGATTGCTAATATAACTCCAAGTCCAAAACCAAAAGCTAATGTTATTGGACCATCTCATTCAGGTCTTTTTAAGGTGACAATTACTGAAGGAGTAAACGTATTTGGGCAAAGTTTAGGAGAAATTACAATTTCTTCAAATATGGACGCTCCAACTGGATTTTGGGAAACTAGGGTTAGTACAGGACTATCATACACTACTGGTTTTGGCATAGACGCTGGTTTTGCAACTAGTGTGAAAGGTTCAATAAATATAAATACCTCTTTAAAAGCTACCTCTCTTGTTGATTGGGCTAATAAATCAGGCTTAATATCTACAACTGATTTTTCCTTAATTGGAGTATATTCTAAAGTCACAGCACAAAAAACTGATGGTTCTGGTGATGGTGTGTGGACAGCTAATGCCTTTGGTGCTGGGTTCACTGCTGGCATCAATGGCTCAAAGGGAGAAAATACTTTTGAACCAGCAAATTTTTATTATGGATCAGGCAATAAAGTAATAATGGGGTTAACTAGATTTGATTCAATTATAAGAGCTGCTCATAATACAAGTTTGCCTGGTAAATCTGAATTCTTATTAAAAAATAATATAAGTAATGATTCTCTAAATAAAGTAAAAGATTGGTATAAAAACTTACCTACTCTAGAAAAAGCAAAACAACAATAAAAAATTAAATGAAATAGATATTATAATCTTATCTATTTTTGAAAAAGCGAAAAGGCAGAAAAAATGAAACTAATAAAAATAGGTATAATAGTATTATTATTATACGGATGTAAAGAGAAAGAGTCAAAAGAAGAAATAACTTTAGAGAATGAAATGTCTTCTTTTATTTCAAAAAATTTAGACATAAGTAATCATGTCAATATTGAGCAAAAGTCTAATACATCTATTAATATTCATTTTATAACTAAAAAAAGCGATTCCGTAAATTCGTTTTTTTTAGATGAAGAATCAAATAACATAATAATAGCTATTTTAACTCATAAATTTCACAATAATTTTGACAGTGAAAAAGATTTAGTATTTAAGCTAAGTTTTGATGGATATAGAGAAGTCCTATCCAATAAGCTAACTAAGAGTGAGAGAAATTTCATTTATGAAAAATTTCAAAACAATAAACTATTTCATGATTTTGCGTTGTATACAGTTAAAGATTTTAAATATTTAAACAACTTAAAAGCAACTGAAGACATCAAATATTTAAACCAAAATTTTAACGAGATATTTGAATTTAATGGGACATTTTGGGAGTTGTTAGAAGAATATTCTAATTCATGTGATAACAAAAAAAATAATTTAAAATCATTATATCATTTTGTTTTTTTTGTAAATATAGTTAACAATGGAAATGACCTAGGAAAAGGTGATATTGAACAAGCTCATTGGTTATATTATTTAAATAAGTGCTATTTAGATGAAAATGTATTAACAATGTCTTTAGGAGAAGTAATTAATTATATAGATAGCTTAGGAGATAATGGTGTTGAATAATTTATAAACATCCAAATATTTTTCCGATTAATAGATTAAATTAGTTGATAAGGTATTTAAGACAGGTTTTTACAAATCGAGCTAAAAAAAAGACTTAAAATAATTAATTTCAAAAGCAAGACCAAAGTCTTGCTTTTTCACACAAAAAATGCAAGATCAAGTTAATAGATTTAACTACATTTAAAGAGGCTAAAAACGTTCATTGAAATCGCCTTAAAAGGTGTAAAAATATAAGTCTGCATTTGGGATGCTAATCCC
>NZ_JANFDA010000020.1:0-1960 GCF_040493455.1 Winogradskyella sp. 3972H.M.0a.05
ACTATAGGTTTAGAATGCATGACCCTAGGATTGGAAGGTTCTTTGCTATAGATCCATTGTCTTGGAACTATCCTGAATTAACACCTTACCAGTTTAGTTCTAATACAACAATTGCTGCAGTTGAATTAGAAGGGTTAGAGGCGGATTGGAAGTTTGACATTTTCTATGCAATGGAGGAGCAGGTAAAGGCTTTAGATAATGGAGCTTCTCATGAGCAGTCTCTCAAAGTTTATAGAGAGACCTTAGTAATGCTCAACAGATTTAGGCAAATGCCTGATGAAGCTGTTGGAGTGATGGCAGATTTTACACCTGGATTAGGTGACCTAAAAGGCTTGGTAGAAGTATTCACTAATAAAGATTTAGTAACTGGTGAAGAACTTGGCGGTTGGCGTTATTTAGGTTTAATAGGCTTAAGTGAATTAAGACATACTAGATGGCTTGGGAAAATAAGTGAAGGATCAGTAGCTATTAAGAACCTTAAAGTTTGTGGCTGCTTTACATCAGGTACTCAGATTTATACCAAAGATGGTTACAAAGATATAAAGGATATTAAAGTTGGTGACTTTGTTTGGGCATATGATGATGAAACAAGAGATTTAGCTTTAAAAGAAGTCACAGATACATTTACAAGGGAATATTCAGAAGTATATAAAATTTACTTTGCAGATGAAGTTGTAGAAGCTACAAATGAACATCCTTTCTTTATAGGTGGCAAATGGCTTGAAGTAAGAAATTTAAAACAAGGTGACTTGCTTACACTTTACAATGGGAGTATTGTTACTATTGATAAAATAGAAAGAACCAAAGGTCTTTATAAAGTATACAATTTTACTGTAAAAGATTACCATACCTATTATGTCTCTAAGCAAAATGTTCTGGTGCATAATGGTAATCCTTGCTCATTTTTAAACAAGAGCATTGTAGATAAAATGCGTAAGATAACGGTTGATCCAGATCAAGCTAAAAATTTTCAACCCGATGGAAAAACTTTGAACTTTACAATTGAAGATGACTTGATAATGGTAGATGGTAAAGCATTTACAGGCAATAAAGATTTTGTTATTACCAACGAAGGAGCTCTTCAATTAGGTAATGGTCATTATCATTTATCAGGTAATGCTGATTCTGTAAAAGGAGCAGGTGAAGTAGCAATTGTTAACGGTAAAATTACGGATGTAAGTACTAATAGTGGACATTATAAACCTCTTAAAGGAGATGCAACATCAGCCGCTGAAGCATTTAAGGATAGTAAGATAGCATCTGATGATATACTTCCATTTAATGGGGCATTACCATGGATTGATAATTAAATAATGTAATTTCGACATAATGAAAGTTTATAATACTAATAAAATTCACGAGGCGTTAGAATTAATAAGGAAACGAACTCATTTTTTAACTTCTAAATCTGTTAGTGCATTAGAGGATTATTTAACGGGCTACATGGTTTTTGGTAAATGGGGGTTCTATGATTGGAACTTAATATATAACGAAGGAGATGTAGATTTAAACGAATTTAGATTTTGGATACAAGGACAAAAAAATATACCGCTTTCTCAAGGACCAAGTTTTTCGAAATATTTGCTTGATAAGTGTAAAGGTGACGAAGAACAAGCTTTTGACTTATTTTATAAACTGCTTGATGAATTTAAAGAATTAAAAGGTAAGGGAAATGGGCCAGAATAGTTGGTGGCAAATCTCAATTATAAGAAAGACCTTAGCTTTATATTGGGTACAAATAACTAACCTTAAAAACCCAAAAACGTTCATTGAAATCGCCTTAAAAGGTGCAAAATTATAAGTCTGCATTTGGGATGCTAATCCCAAGGCGTCACGGTGCCACTGATGGCTACCGTTACGGCTTCCAGGGACAGGAAAAAGACGATGAGATAAAAGGTGAAGGGAATAGTATAAACTATAGGTTTAGAATGCATGACCCTAGGATTGGAAGGTTCTTTGC
>NZ_JANFDA010000021.1:0-1443 GCF_040493455.1 Winogradskyella sp. 3972H.M.0a.05
CAACGCTGTCAGAGTAAGTCGCATCCAAAGTCGTATCACAGTTGTCCGCCTCGTCAGTCACATCACCAGTAAGACCTAAGTCAGTCTCATCCTGATCACACTCAATAGTCAAATCAGCAGGCACAGTAAATGTTGGTGCAGTCGTATCAACGATTGTTATGGTTTGGTCTGCTGTTGTTGTATTACCACAGTCATCTGTCAATGTCCAAGTACGTGTGATCACAGACTCGTTTGCACATGCTCCAGCAGCAACGCTGTCAGAGTAAGTCGCATCCAAAGTCGTATCACAGTTGTCCGCCTCATCAGTTACATCACCAGTTAAGGTAAGGTCTAACTCATCCTGGTCACATTCTATAGTAAGATCAGCAGGTACTGTAAATGTAGGCGCCGTTGTATCAACGATTGTTATGGTTTGGTCAGCCGTGGTTGTGTTACCACAGTCGTCCGTCAATGTCCAAGTTCTAGTGATCACAGACTCATTTGCACATGCTCCAGCAGCAACGCTGTCAGAGTAAGTCGCATCCAAAGTCGTATCACAGTTGTCCGCCTCGTCAGTCACATCACCAGTAAGACCTAAGTCAGTCTCATCCTGATCACACTCAATAGTCAAATCAGCAGGCACAGTAAATGTTGGTGCAGTCGTATCAACGATTGTTATGGTTTGGTCTGCTGTTGTTGTATTACCACAGTCATCTGTCAATGTCCAAGTACGTGTGATCACAGACTCGTTTGCACATGCTCCAGCAGCAACGCTATCAGAGTAAGTCGCATCCAAAGTCGTATCACAGTTGTCCGCCTCGTCAGTCACATCACCAGTAAGACCTAAATCAGTCTCATCCTGATCACATTCTATTGTTAGATCAGCTGGTACCGTAAATGTAGGCGCAGTCGTATCAACGATTGTTATGGTTTGGTCAGCCGTGGTTGTGTTACCACAGTCATCCATCAATGTCCAAGTACGAGTGATCACGGACTCGTTTGCACATGCTCCAGCAGCAACGCTGTCAGAGTAAGTCGCATCCAAAGTCGTATCACAGTTGTCCGCCTCGTCAGTCACATCACCAGTAAGACCTAAATCAGTCTCATCCTGATCACACTCAATGGTAAAATCAGCAGGTACTGTAAATGTAGGCGCAGTCGTATCAACGATTGTTATGGTTTGGTCAGCTGTAGTTGTGTTACCACAGTCATCAGTCAATGTCCAAGTTCTAGTGATTACAGACTCATTTGCACATGCTCCAGCAGCAACGCTATCAGAGTAAGTCGCATCCAAAGTCGTATCACAGTTGTCCGCCTCGTCAGTCACATCACCAGTAAGACCTAAATCAGTCTCATCCTGATCACACTCAATGGTAAAATCAGCAGGTACTGTAAATGTAGGCGCAGTCGTATCAACGATTGTTATGGTTTGGTCAGCTGTAGTTGTGTTACCACAGTCATCAG
>NZ_JANFDA010000022.1:0-1374 GCF_040493455.1 Winogradskyella sp. 3972H.M.0a.05
ATCATCATCTGAGGAGATGCCCAGCTTTAGGTACTCTAGGTTGTTGCCAGATCTGCCTGCTATGAAATCATCTTCATTGCCCGTGCTTCGCATGCCTGGCGTGAAGGCTATGTTCCCTGTAGCCTCTGCCTGTACGAAGAAGCCCTGTCCTGGTGCTATCAGTGTCGTGTTGTTCACCGTGGCAAGGTTGTATATCGTCCAGCCATCTGATGCAGAGCCATCATAGCCATATAGTCCCGTGGCGTTCTCGTCCAACAGTCCTGCGTTGATCGCATCTTCCAAGAAGTCCTGTGCCCTTATGTAGCTCGGGTATGGGTTGCCAATGAGGTACCAGTCGTTTGCCGTGGAGGCATCTATAAGTGTGTTCACCGTTCCTGTCTCTGCTGTTCCCGTGAAGGTAAAGGTATCGTTGTCCGTCGAGCCAGTCCTGTAGCCCATCCCTGTATTGAGCACACTGGCATCATCTGTCGTGTCATAGGTGTCATAGCTCCCATTGGTGTTGTTGAATGGTCCGAACAGGAAGGCTGGGTTGCCGCCTATGGTTCCTGATTGTATGTTCGGGTTGTTCGCCCTGAAGGCCCCAAAGGTCTCTCCCGAGAGCGGTGGGCTGACAAGGTCGTTGTTCCCTGTACTTGTGCCAGCATTGGCAGCTGTGTTCACATGGCGGTGGTACTGTATCGTTCCCGTGATGGTGCCATCTTGTATCAGGCTGGAGTAGCTCGTAGAGGTGGACTCCAAGCTCATGCCCGAGGCCGTGGTCAGGGTAACACCATTGTTGACCGTGAGGCCTGCGCCTGGTCGTACCGTGACCATGTTGCAGTCCGTGCTTGCTGTTATCGTGGCATCGCCTGCCTCAATGAGGATATGGTCCGATGCCGTGGACACACCGTTGGGGTCCGATGGCGACCAGCCGTTGTTATAGGTATAGGTCGTGGCCGATGCAAAGGCAATCACCTTGTTGTCCGGGTCGTTGTTCCCATAGTAGTTCTGGGTGCCGTTGCCATTGTCAAGGTCAACGTTGATCACGTTGTCCACCACAAAGCCGATGCCCGCCAGTCCTGTGGCCAAGGGATCATCGTTCTCTATGATCTCTATCTGTCCCGAGTCTGGCGCATTGTCCACCACGAAGGAAAAGATAGGGATGCCCACGCCTGCCGTGTGCGGCGTGCTCAGTGCCGATGTCGGTACTGGAAGCGAGAAGACCCAGAGGTCCCTGCTGCCATCACCGATGCCAAAGCCCTGTAATGTGCCCCCGGTGAGTGCTGTGTTCACCTGCCAGCCTGTGCCCAATAGTGCCGTGAAGCTGCCTGCCTCGATGCTGTTGCCCGCCGTGATGGCAAAGCTAACCTGCATGTCCGCAAAGTTCGGGGAGGC
>NZ_JANFDA010000023.1:0-677 GCF_040493455.1 Winogradskyella sp. 3972H.M.0a.05
AGTGATTACAACAACACGGCAAGTCCTTATGAGTTTACCTTTGTGGCCACGCCCGATTTTGACAATGCCGATCCCAACATGGCGGACATGCAGCTTACAGTAGCAATCACTGCTGGAAATAGCATCCAGTCCAATAGTTTTACAGAACTGTTCGGAACAGGATGGCAAGTGAACACGGCCCTTACAGGTAGCATATTGCAAAACAACTTTGGGATTGGAGATGGGAGCAGGGACCTGTGGATATTCTCGCTTCCCGTACCAAGCTCAGAGCTCACTACAGTACATACAACAGGCGTGGGCATACCAGTATTATCTTTTATAGTGGATAACATGCCGACCAGTGGAGAGATAGCCATACTGGAGAACAATGATCCTATTGCCGTGGCATTGGCAGGTGTTGGCTTCGTGGTGGACAATGTGATCAATGCAGACCTTGGAGATGGTAATGGGACACAGGACTATTATGGGAATACAGACCCAGTGAACAACAGTTTTATTTTCTCTTCGCTCACTATAGGAGAGGTTACTCAAAATATCTTAGAGCTTAGTCTATATCCAAACCCAGCAAGGG
Source organism: Winogradskyella sp. 3972H.M.0a.05 (assembly GCF_040493455.1). Classification (NCBI taxonomy): domain Bacteria; kingdom Pseudomonadati; phylum Bacteroidota; class Flavobacteriia; order Flavobacteriales; family Flavobacteriaceae; genus Winogradskyella; species Winogradskyella sp. 3972H.M.0a.05. The sequence continues at coordinate 572 of NZ_JANFDA010000023.1, forward strand.
ATGTTGTGGCGATACGAGGGGATATCAATCAGTTGGACAGCATAGAAATCTACAGCTTGAATGGGCAATTGGTAAAGACCGTGACAAATAAGTTCGAAGAGATTTC
>NZ_JANFDA010000024.1:0-565 GCF_040493455.1 Winogradskyella sp. 3972H.M.0a.05
AATGTTTACTTGGAAGATACTTTGACCAATACGATAACCCTGTTGACCACAGGAGAGTATATCATTACACCAAATCAGGACATAGATGGTACGGGACGTTTTTACCTGAGGTTTGAAGAGGATGCGTTGAGCACAGTTGAAAACGAATTGGATACCCTGAACATCTACGCAAATCATACAGAAGACACGATTGTGATCAATGGATTGCTTTCTGAGGCTACAGATTTTAGGCTATATGACATCCAAGGACGCATGGTACTGGATACAGAACTGCAGACACAAACGATGGTACAGCGCATCGATGTAAGCACATTCAATGATGGCGTGTATGTAGTAGAGTTAAAGAACAATAACAGACGAAAAACACAGAAATTGATATTGAGATAATAGAATCTTAACGAAACAAATAATAACCCCTTTAACACAGAAACAATGAAAACAATATTACAAGCCTTATTCATGGTCATGACCATATCGCTAACAGCGCAGAACTACCAATTTGGTATCGTCAGTGATTACAACAACACGGCAAGTCCTTATGAGTTTACCTTTGTGGCCACGCCCG
>NZ_JANFDA010000025.1:0-518 GCF_040493455.1 Winogradskyella sp. 3972H.M.0a.05
CGTCAGCTGGTACAGTTAATACAGGATCTGTAGTATCTACAACAGTGATCGTTTGAGATAAAGTTGTTGAGTTATCACAGTTATCTGTAGCTGTCCAAGTTCTAATAATGAAATAGCTGTCTTCACACTCACCTGGCTCAATTTGCTCACCATCGTAAGTAACTTCAACATCATCATCACAGTTATCTGTAGCTGATGCCATACCCGCCTCTGGAACTGAATCACACTCTACAGTTTCATCTGCAGGGATTGTTAATTCTGGAGCTGTAGTATCACGAACTTCAATACGTTGGCTTTCTACAACAAAGTTTCCACAGTTATCTGTAGCTCTCCAGATTCTTACAATCGCGTAATTATCTTCACAATTGTATCCTTCTGTAATGATTTCTTCTTTGATAAATTCAACAAGTACATCATCATCACAGTTATCTGTAGCTGAAGCTTCTCCAATTTCTGGAATTGCATCACACTCTACAGTCTCATCTGCAGGTACTGTTAACTCAGGATCTGTAGTATCT